>NZ_CP075371.1:2617608-3272010 GCF_018459925.1 Nocardioides aquaticus | reverse complement strand
CAGGGAGCGGCCCGCCATGGTCAGGACCCGCCACAGCACGTCCTCGTCGGCGCGCGGGAGGGCCCGCGGCGCCCAGCCCCTCGAGCCGCGGCGGAGGTCCTCGTGGTGCACGAACATCTCGGCGGTGTTGGCCAGCGCGTCCAGCGGTGCCAGCCCGAACGGGACCGGCCACGGCGAGCGCACCCGCTCCACCAGGACGGGGAAGTCCGCGCGGCCCTCCCGCTGCGTCGCCCGCTCGGTGAGGCCGGCCAGCGGGCCGACGACGATCCCGAGCGCACCGAGCGGGTGCCGCTCCCGGACCAGCAGGTGGACCACGAGGTCCCGCGCCGTCCACCCGCCGCACAGGGTCGGCGCGTCCGAGCCGACCAGGATCGCGGTGTCGCACAGCGCACGGCGCTCGCGCCGGGCCAGGGTGTCGGAGGTCCGCAGCAGGCGCATGGCTGAGGTCTACCAGATCCTCACAGCGCGGAGCGCAGCACCGTCCGCCCCTGCTCGTCGACCACGACGACCTCCTGGACGTCCTCGCGCAGCACCCCGGACTGCAGGCTGCAGCTCATCTCCGCGGCGCCGGTGCCGAGGAACCGCCCGGCCGGCTGCAGCCGGCCCTGCTCGTCGCGGAACTTCGCGCGGTAGACCGCGCCCTCGGTGAAGCCCGCCCCGTCCATCGCCAGCTCGACGCCCCAGGTGTGCGGGACCAGCCCGGCCTCGTCGACGACGAGGTCCACGTCGCCGACCTCCTCGAGCGTGATCGGCTCGTACGGCCCCGGGGCCGCCGCCGGCTCCGGCGGCGCGGTGGCACGACCGACCACGCCCCCGATGCCCACGCCGACCACCAGGACGGCCGCGGCGGCCACGACGAGCCGGGAGCGGGTACGCCCGGGGCGGGCGTGCCGGGAGGTGCGCCGGTGTGCGAGGTCGTCGGTCCGCGGCGGCTCGGCGGCGACCGCGGCCCGGATCCGTGCGCCCAGGTCGGCCGGCGGGGACGCGGGGGAGGCGAAGGTGACCGGGTCGACGCGGTCCAGCAGGGGCACGACCGAGGCCACCTCGGCCAGCTCCGCGCGGCACTCCGCGCAGCCGTCGAGGTGCGCCTGGACCCGGTCGGCCTCGGCCGCGGTCAGGTGTCCGAGCGCCAGGGACCCCAGCATCTCCCGCAGCGTCTGGTGCTCCTCACGGGAGGTCACGGGACCACCCCCATCTCGTCCATGGCCGACCGCAGCGCCTTCAATCCGTAGAACACACGACTGCGCAGGGTGCCGACCGGGATCCCCAGCTCGGCGGACACCTCGTCGTAGGGCCGCTCCTCCAGGTGGGTGCGCACGATCGCGACCCGGTGGTGCTCGGAGATCCGCCGCAGCGCCTCCTCGACCAGCCACTGGCCCACCATCTCCTCGGACGGGTCGGCCACGGTGCGCGCGCTCTCCTGGGCGGTCGGCGGGTCGACCAGCCGCTGCTGCCAGGGCCGTGCCTGCGAGGCGCGGGCGTGGTCGATCATCGCGTTCCGGGCGATGCCGAAGAGCCAGACCCGCAGCGACGCCAGGGTCGGGTCGTAGCGGTGCCCGGCGCGCCAGGCCTTGAGGAAGGTCTCCTGGGTGACGTCCTGGGCGGCGCCCGGGTCCCCGAGGCCGCGCAGCAGGAACCGGTAGATCTCGGCCCCGTGCAGCAGGTAGGCCGCGTGCACGGCCTCCTCGCTGTCGAACCCGGCCGTCACGGGGCAGTCCAGGGCGCCCTGGGCTCCCTGGGCTCCCGGGGAGCCGGCGTCGTGCCGGTCGTCCACCTCGTCCACGTCGGCCTCCGGCCCTCGTCGCGTCGCCCGTCGTCCTGGGTACGTGGCCCGCGGACGTGGCGTTCACCGGTGCCTGCGCGTGCCGGCCCGGGACGGGGCCGTCAAGGAGGTTCGGCGCGGGGGGCCGAACGGATGGGTCGACCGCCGGGTGGTCCGGACCGACTGCGACCGGGGTCCCGAGGGTGGTGAACGTCACCGGGGGCGGCGCCGTATCCACCCCCGTCCACCGAGGGCGCATGGGGCCAGCGGTGGCCGTGGCAACGGCTGCGGAGCAACGAACCTGCACGACGAGACGGAAGAGAGACCCTCGATGAGCTCACCCCGGAACCGCAAGGTCCCCTCGCTGGCAGCCTCGGCGGTGGGGGCCCTGGCCCTGGCCGGCCTGACGGTCCTGCCCGGGACGGCCTCGGCCGCGCCCGCCACCGGCGCCACCGCGACGACGGCCACCGCGGCCGCCGCGGCCGCCGCCCCGCAGGCAGGCGGGACGACCGTCGTCCGCAACGAGCGCCAGCTGCGCCGCGCGGTCCTCAAGGCCAACCGTGTCGAGGGGACGGCCACCATCCGGCTCGCGAGCTCGATCGGCTTCGGCCCCGACCGGCCGACCCGCGGCGGCGCGCTGCGCGGGGACCTCGACCTGACCGACGACCTGGTGGTCCGCGGCCGCGGCAACGCGATCGACGCCAACCAGGTCGACCGCATCTTCGACGTGCGCGACGGCGTCACCCTCCGGCTGCGTGGCGTCGTGCTCCGCAACGGCCAGGCGCCGGAGACCGAGAGCGGCGGCGCGATCCGCAGCACCGGCGGCGACGTCACCGTCCGTGGCTCGCAGGTGCTCGACAGCACCGCGAGCGGCGAGGGCGCCTCGGGTGGCGCGATCGTCAACGACCAGGGCCTGCTGACCGTCGCCCGGTCGCGGCTGCTGCGCAACACCGCCACCCGCGCCGGAGGGGCCGTCGAGGCCAACCTCGGCACCACCGTGGTGCTCGGTACGCGGATGAACTTCAACAACACCGGCGCCACCCCCGGCAACGGCGGTGCGCTGCACCTCACCGGCGCCGGTGAGGTCACCGTCACGGGCTCCTGGGTGAAGAACAACACCGCCTCGGCCGAGGGCGGCGGGCTGTGGAACTCCGCGACCGGCGACTTCACCGTCACCGGCACCGAGCTCGGCGGGAACACCGCGGCCGGCGCCGAGGCCACCAACGGTGGCGGGGCCGTCTACAACGACGGCGGCACGCTGACGGTCAGCGACTCGCGGATGATGAACAACGAGGCGACCGGCGCGGCCGGGTCCGGCGGCGCCCTGCTGGCGGTGGGCGCCGGCGACGTCCGCGTCGAGAACTCCGAGCTGGTCGGCAACACCGCGCCCCGCGCCGGCGGGGCGATCGAGGTCGCCGACGGCGTGGTCGAGGTGTGGAGGTCCGAGCTTGTCGGCAACTCCACCGGGTCCGCTCCCGGCAACGGCGGCGCCCTGCACGCGACGGCCGCCACCTCCGAGGTCCGGGTGCTCCGGTCCAGGGTGTCCGGCAACACCGCCTCCTCCGAGGGCGGGGGCCTGTGGAACAGCGCGGGCGCCACCATGGAGGTGCGCGGCAGCGTCTTCACCGAGAACGTCGCCGAGGGTGACGAGGCCGACAACGGCGGCGGCGCGCTGTTCAACAACGGCGGGACCCTGCAGGTGACCCGCTCCGACATCGACCGCAACGTCGCGAACGGTACCAACGGCTCGGGCGGCGGCATCCTGACCGACGGGGGGACCCTCGAGGTCACCCAGACCGACATCACCGACAACACGGCCGTCCGGGCCGGCGGCGGGATCGAGGCCGACATCGGTGACACCACGGTCTCCCAGTCGCTGCTCGACGGCAACAGCACGGGGTCCACGCCGGGCAACGGCGGCGGCCTGCACCTGACCGGCGCCGGCACCGTCGCGGTGGAGAACAGCAGCGTGACCGGCAACACCGCCAGCAACGAGGGCGGCGGTCTGTGGAACTCCGCGACCGGCACCCTCTCGGTGACCGCGACCGAGATCGTCGGGAACACCGCCAGCGGCGCCGAGGCGAACGCCGGCGGCGGTGGCCTCTACAACGACGGCGGCCAGCTGACCGTCGACGGCTCCACGATCGACGACAACACCGCCGACGGCGCCGCCGGCTCCGGTGGTGGCGTGCTCAACGTCAACGGCACCCTGACCATGTCCGGCACCACGCTCGACGGCAACAGCGCCGTCCGCGCCGGTGGCGGCATCGAGACCAACGTCGGTCAGGTCACCCTGACGAACGTCGACACGACGAACAACGACACCGGCGCCAACCCCGGCAACGGTGGCGGGCTGCACGTCACCGCCGGAGCCACCGTGCTCTGGACCGGCGGCACCGTCACCGGCAACGACGCGGCGGCGCAGGGCGGCGGGCTGTGGAACAGCGACACCGGCAGCATCACCGCCACCGGCCTCACCGTCGAGGGCAACACCGCCCCGGAGGGTCCGGAGTTCTACAACGTCGGCGGCCCGTTCGTCCTCAACGGCACCCCGGTGCCCCCGAGCTGAGCCGGATCCCCCGACCGGACCAGCCACGCCCCCGTCGACCGCGAGGTCGTCGGGGGCGTGCGGCGTCCGGCCCCGGTACGCCGGGGTGTCGGCGCCCCGACGTAGGTTGACGAGCGTGAGCACGACTGCCCCGGAGGGACGCGGATCGACCACCGCGGGCCTGAAGGTGGTCGGGGTGGCGATCCGTCGCGAGCCCTGGATCTTCACCCTCTCCACCCTCGGCAGCGTGCTGTTCGGGGCGCTGACCGTGGCCGACGCGTGGGTGCTGGGATGGGCCACGGACGAGGTCGTGCTGCCGGCCTTCCGCACCGGCGAGACCGACACCGCGATGCTGTGGGCGGTGCTGGCGCTCTTCGTCGGGGTGGCGATCCTGCGGGCCGTCGGCATCGTCGCCCGGCGGCTGGGTGCGGGCATCATGCAGTACCGGATGCAGGCGCGGACCCGCCGCGCGGTCACCCGTCAGTACCTCCGGCTGCCGCTCGAGTGGCACCAGCGGCACCCCACCGGCCAGCTGCTCTCCAACGCCAACGCCGACGTCGAGGCCGCCTGGTCACCGATCGCGCCGCTGCCGATGGCCGTCGGGACGCTGGCGATGATGGCGATCGCCGTCGTGCAGATGCTGCTGGCCGACCTCGTGCTCGCGGTGGTCGGCATCCTGGTCTTCCCCGCCGTCCTGCTCGTCAACGTCGTCTACCAGCGCCGCGCGCAGGGCTGGGCCACCCAGGCCCAGCGGCTGCGCGCCGAGCTCTCCGAGGTCGCGCACGAGTCCTTCGACGGCGCCATGGTCGTCAAGACCCTGGGCCGCGAGGGCGAGGAGACCGCCCGCTTCGAGGCCAAGGCCCGCGAGCTGCGGGAGACCAACATCCGCGTCGGCCGGATCCGGGCCGGCTTCGACCCGGTCCTGGCCGCGCTGCCCAGCCTCGGCGTCCTGGTCGTGCTGACCGTCGGCGTCTCCCGGGTGCTGTCCGGGGCCACGGCCGCCGGTGACGTGGTGACGGTGGCCTACCTGCTGACCATCGTGTCCTTCCCGATCCGCTCGCTGGGCTGGGTGCTGGGGGAGTTCCCGCGCAGCGTCGTGGGCTACGAGCGGGTCCGCGCGGTCCTGGACGCCACCGGCGAGATGTCCTACGGCGACGCGGTGGTCCCGGCCTCCGCCGCAGGCGCCGGGGTGCGCCTCGAGGTGGACGACCTCGTCCACCACCACCACGCCGACCGCCCCCTGCTGCGCGGGGTCGACTTCACCGTCGAGCCCGGCCGCTCGGTGGCCCTGGTCGGCGCGACCGCGTCCGGCAAGAGCACGCTGACCAGCCTGCTGACGCGCCTGGTCGACCCGCGTGCGGGCGCCGTCCGCGTCGACGGCGTCGACCTCCGCGACCTCGCGCCGGGCGAGCTGGCCCGCACCATCGCCGTCGTGCCGCAGTCGGCGTTCCTCTTCGACGACACCGTGCGCGGCAACGTCACCCTCGGTCTCGACGTCGACGACGACGCCGTCTGGGCCGCGCTGCGCACCGCCCAGGCCGACGGCTTCGTGTCCGCGCTGCCCGACGGGCTCGACGCCCGCCTCGGCGAGCGCGGCACCAGCCTGTCGGGAGGGCAGCGGCAGCGGATCTCGCTGGCCCGCGCCCTGGTGCGGCGGCCGCGGCTGCTCGTCCTCGACGACGCCACCTCCGCGGTCGACCCCGAGGTCGAGGCCCGCATCCTCGGAGCCCTGCGCGACGGCACCGCCCCCGGCGGCGGGGCGGAGGCCACCACCCTGGTGGTCGTCGCCTACCGCAAGGCCACCATCGCCCTGGCCGACGAGGTGCTGCACCTCGACGACGGGGTGGTGGCCGACCGCGGCCCGCACGCCGCGCTGCTGCGCCGCTCCCCGTCGTACGCCGCCCTGGTCAACGCCTACGAGGACGACCGGGCCGAGCCCGCCGCGCAGGGGGTGGGCGCCCCGTGAGCGTGATGGTCAGCGGCGAGGAGATGCGCCCGATGGAGACGATCCGGCGGGGGCTGCACCACTCGCCGGAGCTGAAGGTCGGCCTGCGCGGCACCTTCGCCCTGGCGGTGCTGGCCTCGGCCGGGCAGGTCGTCGTCCCGATCGCGGTGCAGCAGACCCTCGACCGCGGCCTCGGCGCCCCCGGCGGCGTCGACGTCGCGTACACCACGCTGATGGCGGTGCTGGCCGGGCTCGCGGTGGTGCTGACGGGCTGGGCGTCGTACGCGATGACGCGGCGGCTGTTCACCACCTCCGAGCGGGGCCTGACCACGCTGCGGGTCAAGGCGTTCCGCCACGTCCACGACCTCCCGCTGCTGACCCAGGACACCGAGCGCCGTGGCGCCCTGGTCTCGCGGGTCACCAGCGACGTCGACCAGGTCAGCCAGTTCCTCGTCTTCGGCGGTCTGCTGTTCGTGGTCAGCGTCGGCCAGGTCCTGCTCGCCACGGTCGTGATGGCGTTCTACTCCTGGCCGCTGGCGATCGTGGTGTGGGTCTGCTTCGCGCCGCTGTTCCTGTCCCTGCGCTACTTCCAGCGGCGGCTGTCCCTGGCCTACGGCGTGGTGCGCCGCCAGGTCGGGGTGCTGCTGTCGGCCGTCTCGGAGCCGGTCGTGGGTGCCGAGGTCGTGCGGGCCTACGCCGTCCAGGAGCGCACCCAGGCCCGCATCGACGAGGCCATCGCCACCCACCAGGCCGCCAGCGTGCGGGCCCAGGGCTTCACCGCCTTCTCCTTCTCCCTCGGTGGGCTCTCGGCCGGCCTGGCCAACGCCGGCGTCATCGTGGTCGGCATCTGGCTGGGCCTGGCCGGCGACCTCACCGCCGGTCGCGTGCTCGCCTTCGCCTTCCTCGTCTCGCTGTTCGTCGGCCCGGTCCAGATGGGCACCCAGATCGTCACCGACGCCCAGCTGGCCATCGCCGGCTGGCGACGGGTGATCGGCATCCTGGACACCCCCGCCGACCTCGTCGACCCCGGCCCCGACGGCGTCGACCTGCCGCGGGGCCCGATCGAGGTCCGCCTCGACGGCGTCACCTTCGCCTACCCCGGGGGCCCGCCGGTGCTCCGCGACGTCGACCTGACGATCACCGCCGGCAGCCGGGTGGCGGTCGTCGGCGAGACCGGCTCGGGCAAGTCGACCATCGCGAAGCTGGTCACCCGCCTGATGGACCCCACCCAGGGACGCGTCCTGCTCGACGGCGTCGACCTGCGCCAGGTGGCGCCCCGCTCGCTGCGCAGCGGCGTGGTGCTGGTCCCGCAGGAGGGCTTCCTGTTCGACGACACCCTGGCTGCGAACGTCCGCTACGGCCGGCTCGGCGCCACCGACGCCGAGATCACCGCCAGCGCCCAGGAGCTCGGCCTCGGCGACTGGCTGGCCACCCTGCCGCTGGGCCTGGAGACCCGCGTCGGCCAGCGCGGCGAGGCGATGTCGGCGGGGGAGCGGCAGCTGGTCGCCCTGCTCCGTGCCCACCTGGCCGACCCCGACCTGCTGGTCCTCGACGAGGCCACCAGCGCCGTCGACCCCGCGCTCGAGATGCGGATCGGGCGCGCGCTCGACCGGCTGATGTCGGGGCGCACCTCGATCACCATCGCCCACCGGCTCTCGACCGCCGAGAACGCCGACGAGGTGGTGGTCGTCGACGCCGGCCGGGTCGTCCAGCGCGGCCCGCACGCCGCCCTCGTGGCCCAGCCCGGCACCCCGTACGCCCGGCTGCACGCGTCCTGGACCGCCCAGCACGGCGCCTGAGGCACCCTCCCCCCGGGCGGCCATACTGGAGCGGTGACCTCCTCCCTCGACCCCGGCCTCGCGTCCCGGCTCAAGCGCACCGGCCCGGACTCGCTCGGCCTGCTCCCCGCGGTGGTCCAGCAGCACGACACCGGCGAGGTGCTGATGCTGGGCTGGATGGACGAGGAGGCCCTGCAGCGCACCCTGACCACGGGCCGGGCGACCTACTGGAGCCGGTCCCGCCAGGAGTACTGGGTCAAGGGCGACACCTCCGGTCACGTCCAGCACGTCCGTGAGGTCCGCCTCGACTGCGACGGCGACACGCTGCTGCTGCGCGTGGACCAGGTCGGCGCGGCCTGCCACACCGGGGACCACACGTGCTTCGACGCCGACCTCCTCCCGCTGGGGACGGGCCCGGTGACCCCGTGACCCGCTCGTCGACCCGCACCGCGACCCGTGGCGCCGCCCGCAGCCCGCGGCGGACGTTCGGCCCGGTGCTCCTGCTCGGCCTGGCCGGCTCCGGACTGGCCGCGTTCGGCGGCAGCCGGGCGTGGGCGTCGGCCGACGACGCCGCCCCGCCGCAGGCCGTCGACGCGCTCGGCTCGTCCGCCGTGGTCGCCGGCAGCGGCGAGGTCCCGCTCGCCGGCGCGCTGGCCCTGGTCGCGCTCGCCTGCTGGGGCGTGCTCCTGGTGACCCGCGGCCGGGTGCGTCGGCTGCTGGCGCTGCTCGCCGCGGCGGCCGCCGGCGGCGTGCTCGCCACCGTCGTCGTCGGGGCGCAGGGAGTGCGCCAGGACGTCCGCGACGCCGTGGCCGTGCTGGGTCAGGGCGAGCCCACGGTGGGGTTCACCGCCTCGCTCTGGTTGACCGGCGTCGGGGCCCTGGCGGCGCTGGCCGCCGCGGTGCTGGCCGTGCGCTGGGCGCCGTCCTGGCCCGAGATGGGACGACGGTACGACGCCCCCGGCACAGCCGTCGCGGCGCCGGAGGCGGGGGCCGACACGAGCAACCTCGAGCTGTGGAAGTCGCTCGACCAGGGCCGCGACCCGACGACCTGAGGCGACCGCCTCCCCCCTAGACTGGGGGCTCCAGCGGGACCCACCACCTAGGAGCCTTGATGTCTGACTCGAGCCACGGCAACACCCCGGCCGCCTGGACGGCCGTGGTGCTCGGTCTGGTCGGCTTCGTGGTCGGCGGGGTCGGGCTGATGTTCTCGCCGGTCAACATGACCGTGTTCTGGATCGGCGTGGCCATCGCGCTCGTCGCCCTGGTCGCGTACTTCGCGCTCGACAAGGTGCTCAACCGCAGCAGCCACTGACGCACAGCCCCCACGACCGGGAGGTCCCGCCCGACATGACCGTCCTCGACGACATCGTCGCCGGCGTCCGGCTCGACCTCGACCGGCGTGAGGCCGCCCTGCCGCTGCGCGAGGTCGAGGCCGCCGCGGCCGACGCCCCCGGCCCGCGGGACCCGATGCCGCACCTGCGCTCGACCGGGTCGAGCGTGATCGCCGAGGTGAAGCGCCGCAGCCCGAGCAAGGGCGACCTCGCCGACATCCCGGACCCGGCCGCCCTGGCCGCGCAGTACGCCGCCGGCGGCGCCGCCGCGATCAGCGTCCTCACCGAGGAGCGCCGCTTCGGGGGCAGCCTGGCCGACCTGCGCGCCGTGCGCGCCGCGGTGGACACCCCGCTGCTGCGCAAGGACTTCATCGTCACCGACTACCAGCTCGTCGAGGCCCGCGCCGCCGGCGCCGACCTGGCGCTGCTGATCGTGGCCGCGCTCGACGACGACACCCTGTCCCGCCTCCACGACCGTGCCCGCGGCCTCGGACTGACCGTCCTGGTCGAGGTGCACGACGAGGCCGAGGCCGAGCGGGCCCTCGCCCTCGACGCCGAGCTGATCGGGGTCAACGCCCGCAACCTGAAGACCCTCGAGGTCGACCCCGACGCCTTCGGTCGACTCGTGACCCAGCTGCCCGCCGACCGCGTGCTGGTCGCCGAGTCCGGCGTCACCGGGCCCGACGACGTCCAGCGCTACACCGACCTGGGCGCCCGCGCCGTGCTCGTGGGCGAGGCCCTCGTCCGCGGTGGCGCCCCCCGCGAGACCGTCGCCGCGATGACCGGTCTCCTCCCCGCCCGCACAGGAGCAGACGCATGACCACCACCGAGCACCCCGCCGTCCCCGCCGCCGCCGTCCCCGCCGACGCCGTCCCCGCCGACGCCGTCCCCGCCGACGCCGTCCCGGGCGCCGCCACCCGCTGGGACGCCGACGGGCTCGGCTGGTTCGGGGGGTCCGAGACCGGCTGGGGCGGGCGGTTCATGCCCGAGGCCCTGGTCGCGGCGCTCGACGAGCTCGACGAGGCCCGCCGTGAGGCGATGGCCGACCCGGCGTTCGTCGCCGAGTTCCAGGCCGTCCTGCGCGACTACGCCGGGATGCCCAGCCCGCTCTACGAGGCCGAGCGGCTCTCGGCCCGGGTCGGCTGCCGGGTCCTGCTCAAGCGCGAGGACCTGAACCACACCGGCGCCCACAAGATCCGCAACGTCCTCGGCCAGGCGATGCTGACCAGGCGGATGGGCAAGAAGCGGGTCATCGCCGAGACCGGGGCCGGCCAGCACGGCGTGGCCAGCGCCACGGCCGCGGCGTACTTCGGGCTCGACTGCACCGTCTACATGGGCGCCGTCGACACCCGACGCCAGGCGCTCAACGTGGCCCGGATGCACCTCCTCGGCGCCTCGGTCGTGCCGGTCGAGTCCGGCAGCGCCACCCTGAAGGACGCCATCAACGAGGCCATGCGCGACTGGGTCGCCAGCGTCGACCACACCGCGTACCTCTTCGGCACCGCCGCGGGGCCGCACCCGTTCCCGACCATGGTCCGCGACTTCACCCGGGGCATCGGCGACGAGGCCCGGGCGCAGTGCCTCGAGCGGTACGGCGTGCTGCCCGACGCGATCGCGGCCTGCGTCGGCGGCGGCTCGAACGCGATCGGCCTGTTCACGGCCTTCCTCGACGACGAGGACGTCGCGATCTACGGCTTTGAGCCCGGGGGCGAGGGCGTCGACACCCCCCGGCACGCCGCGACCATCCACGCCGGGGCGCGCGGGGTGCTGCACGGCGCCCGCACCTACGTCCTGCAGGACGACGACGGCCAGACCGTCGAGTCGCACTCGATCTCGGCCGGGCTGGACTACCCCGGCGTCGGGCCGCAGCACGCGCACCTGTCGGCCATCGGCCGGGCCACCTACGTGCCGGTCACCGACGCCGAGGCGATGGACGCCATGGCGCTGCTCAGCCGCACCGAGGGCATCATCCCCGCGATCGAGACCGCGCACGCCGTGGCCGGTGCCCTGCGGGTCGCCGAGAGGCTCGCGGCCGAGAAGGGCCCCGAGGCGACGGTGCTGATCAACCTGTCGGGGCGCGGTGACAAGGACATGGGCACCGCCATCGAGTACTTCGGCCTCGGCGACCCCGACCGGGTCACCGAGGAGCCCGTGGGTCGCACCGACGCCGGCGGCGGGGTCGACGTCGCCCAGGGCGAGGGCAGCGGCGCGGGGGAGCAGCTGTGAGCGCCACGACCACGACCGGCGTGGCCACCGCGTTCGCCACCGCCCGCGCCGAGGGCCGCTCGGCCCTGGTCGGCTACCTGCCGGCCGGCTTCCCCGACGTGGCCGGCGGGATCGAGGCGCTGCAGGTGATGGTCGACGCCGGCTGCGACGTCATCGAGGTCGGGCTGCCCTACTCCGACCCGGTGATGGACGGCCCCACGATCCAGGCGGCCGCCCAGGTCGCGCTCGAGCAGGGCACCCGCACCAGCGACGTCCTGCGCACCGTTGAGGCGGTGGCCGCGACCGGGGTCCCGACCGTGGTGATGACCTACTGGAACCCCGTCGAGCGCTACGGCGTCGACCGGTTCGCCCAGGACCTCGCCGACGCCGGGGGAGCGGGCCTGATCACGCCCGACCTCACCCCCGACTTCGCCCCCGAGTGGATCGCGGCGGCCGACGCCCGCGACCTCGACAAGATCTTCCTGGTCGCCCCGTCCTCCACCGACGAGCGGATCGCCATGACCACGGCCGCCTGCCGGGGATTCGTCTACGCCACCGCGGTGATGGGCGTGACCGGCGCCCGGACCACCACCAGCGACCTCGCCGGTCCGCTCGTGGCCCGCACCCGCGCGGTCAGCGACCTGCCCGTGGGCGTCGGCCTCGGCGTCGGCAGCGGTGACCAGGCCGCGTCGGTGGCGGCCTACGCCGACGGCGTCATCGTGGGCTCCGCGTTCGTGCGCACCCTGCTCGACCACGCCGACGACCGGACGGCCGGCCTGGCCGCGCTGCGCGCGCTGACCGAGGACCTCGCCGACGGGGTGCGTCGTGGCTGAGCGCGGGAGCAGGACAGGCCGCGCCCGGCGCACCACCCTGGCCGGGGCCCTGGCGTCGCTGGCGCTGGTCGTCTCGGCCTGCGGGGGCCCGGCCTCCGGGGACGACGCCTTCGCCGGCACGGTGCTCGACAACCCGTACCAGGTGGACCCGGCCCCGCTGACGGCCACCGACGGCAGCAGCTTCTCGCTGGTCGACGACACCGACGCCCGCCTGACGCTGGTCTTCTTCGGCTACACCCAGTGCCCCGACATCTGCGGGGTGGTGATGGCCCAGCTGGCCTCGGCGGTGCAGCAGCTCGACGACGCGGACCGCGAGGACGTCCAGATGGTCTACGTCACCACCGACCCCGCCCGCGACAACGAGGGCGTGATCCGCAGCTACCTCGACCGGCTCGACCCCTCCTTCGAGGGCCTGACCGGCGACCTCGGCACCATCGAGCAGGTGGCCTCCTCGATGGCGGTCGGGTTCACCGAGGAGGACCGGCTGCCCAGCGGCGGCTACGAGGTGACCCACTCCACGCAGGTGCTCGGCATCGACGGGACCGACGAGGTCCCCGTGCTGTGGACCCAGGACACCACCGCGACCGAGTACGCCGCGGACATCCACACCCTGCTGAACAGCTAGGACCGCCCACCGGCCCCGGCCGGACCCGCCCGACCAGGAGCCCCGCGTGAGCCTCACCCTGCTGGCCATCCCCAGCCCCGACCAGGGCACCTGGTACCTCGGCCCGCTGCCGCTGCGCGGCTACGCGCTGTGCATCATCCTCGGCATCGTCGCCGCGATCTGGATCGCCGAGCGCCGCTGGGTCGCCCGCGGCGGCCGGGCGGGGGAGATCTCGGACCTCGCCGTCTGGGCGGTCCCCTTCGGTCTGGTCGGCGGCCGGCTCTACCACGTCATCACCGACTCCGGCCGCTACTTCGGCGAGGGCGGCGACCCGTGGGCGGCGCTCTACGTGTGGCAGGGCGGGCTCGGGATCTGGGGTGCGATCGCCCTCGGCGCCGTCGGCGTCGTGATCGGCGCCCGGCGTCGCGGGATCAGGCTGCTGCCGGTCCTCGACGCGATGGCCCCCGGGGTCCTGGTCGCCCAGGCGATCGGACGGTGGGGCAACTGGTTCAACCAGGAGCTGTACGGCAGCCCCACCACGCTGCCCTGGGGCCTGGAGATCGACCCCTCGTACTGGCCCTCCGGCGCCGCCGAGACCCTCGGCCTCACGCCGGAGACGCTGTTCCACCCGACCTTCCTCTACGAGTTCCTCTGGAACCTCGCCGCCTTCGCCGTGGTGATCTGGGCCGACCGCCGCTTCCGCCTCGGCCACGGCCGGGTGCTGGCGCTCTACGTGATGACCTACACCCTGGGCCGCGCCTGGATCGAGAACCTGCGCATCGACGACGTCGAGCTGAACGACGTCCTCGGGCTGCGGCTGAACGTGTGGACCTCGCTGGTGCTGCTGGTCGCGGCCACGGCGTACTTCGTGTGGGCCGGCCGGCGCCACCCCGGGCGTGAGGAGTCGGTCTACGACGAGGGTCGCGGGCCCGAGCACGACGAGGTCGCGCAGCCGGAGGAGCAGCCCGGCGAGCCGTCCGAGGTGGCCGAGACCGAGGGTCCCGGCGACGGGTCCGGTCCCAACAGGCGTCGCCGCCACCGGGGGTCGTGAAACCCGGTGGTAATCTTCCTGGCATAGCCGCGTGGGCCAAGGTCGTCCCGTGCGTCCCGGCCCTCCGCGGCCGACGTCATGAGGACTCGCACGACGACGGGAGTCATTCCGGTGACCTACTCGCACGCCTTCCCGCCGCCCCAGGGGCTCTACGACCCGACGCGGGAGCACGACGCCTGCGGGGTCGCGTTCGTCGCCACCCTGACCGGTGAGGCCAGCCACGACATCGTGGCCAAGGCCCTCACCGCGCTGCGCAACCTCGACCACCGTGGCGCAGCCGGCGCCGAGCCGAACTCCGGGGACGGCGCGGGCATCCTGATGCAGGTGCCCGACGCGTTCCTGCGCGAGGAGACCGCGCGACTGGGCTTCGAGCTGCCGCCGACCTCGGCGTACGCCGTGGGCACCGCCTTCCTGCCCGGCGACGACGCGCAGGTGGCGGCCACCGTGGCCCGCGTCGAGGAGATCGCCGCCGAGGAGGGCCTCGCGGTCCTCGGCTGGCGCGACGTGCCGATCGACCCCGAGATCCTCGGCAGCACCGCGCGCGGGGTCATGCCGACCTTCCGCCAGGTCTTCCTCGCCGGCGCCGGCACCCGGGTCACCGGGATGGCGCTCGAGCGGCTGGCCTTCGTGCTGCGCAAGCGCGTCGAGCACGAGACCGACGTCTACTTCCCCTCGCTGTCGGCGCGCACCCTGGCCTACAAGGGGATGCTCACCACCGACCAGCTCGACAACTTCTACCCCGACCTGGTCGACGAGCGCGTCGCCTCGGCCCTGGCGGTCGTGCACTCGCGCTTCTCCACCAACACGTTCCCCTCGTGGCCGCTGTCGCACCCCTTCCGGTTCATCGCCCACAACGGCGAGATCAACACCGTGATGGGCAACCGCAACTGGATGCGGGCCCGAGAGGCGCTGCTGCGCTCGGACCTCATCCCCGGCGAGCTGGACCGGATCTTCCCGATCTGCACGCCCGGGGCGTCCGACTCCGCCTCCTTCGACGAGGTCCTCGAGCTGCTGCACATGGGTGGGCGCTCGCTGCCCCACGCGGTGCTGATGATGATCCCGGAGGCGTGGGAGAACCACGCCGAGATGTCGCAGGACCAGCGGGACTTCTACGAGTTCCACTCCACGATGATGGAGCCCTGGGACGGCCCGGCCTGCGTGGTGTTCACCGACGGCACCCAGATCGGCGCCACCCTCGACCGCAACGGCCTGCGCCCCTCGCGCTACTGGGTCACCGACGACGGCCTGGTCGTGCTGGCCTCCGAGGTCGGCGTGCTCGACCTCGACCCCGCCACGATCGTGCGCAAGGGCCGCCTGCAGCCCGGGCGGATGTTCCTCGTCGACACCGACGAGCACCGGATCATCGAGGACGAGGAGATCAAGCACGGCCTCGCCGCCGAGCACCCGTACGGGGAGTGGCTGCACGCCGGCCTGATCCACCTCAAGGACGTCACCGAGCGCGAGCACATCGTGCACACCCACGCCTCGGTCACCCGGCGCCAGCAGGTGTTCGGCTACACCGAGGAGCAGCTGCGGGTGCTGCTGACCCCGATGGCCAACACCGGCGCCGAGCCGATCGGGTCGATGGGCACCGACACCCCGGTCGCGGCCATCTCGGCCAAGCCACGGCTGGTCTTCGACTACTTCAGCCAGCTCTTCGCCCAGGTCACCAACCCGCCGCTGGACGCCATCCGCGAGGAGCTCGTCACCTCGCTGAACGGCTCCATCGGCCCCGAGTCGAACCTGCTCCAGCCGCAGGCGGCGTCCTGCCGCCAGGTCGTGCTGCCGTTCCCGGTCATCGACAACGACGAGCTGGCCAAGATCCGCCACATCAACCGTGACGGCGACATGCCCGGCTTCACCACCCACGTCGCCCGCGGGCTCTACGCCGTCGAGGGCGGCGGCGAGGCGATGGCCGCGCGGATCGAGGAGATCTGCGCCGAGGTCAGCGCGGCGATCGCGGAGGGCGCCCGCGTGATCGTGCTGTCGGACCGTCACTCCACCGCGGAGATGGCCCCGATCCCGTCCCTGCTGCTCACGGCCGCCGTGCACCACCACCTGGTGCGCGAGAAGACCCGGACCCAGGTCGGCATGGTCGTCGAGGCCGGCGACGTGCGCGAGGTGCACCACGTGGCGCTGCTGGTCGGCTACGGCGCCGCGGCGGTGAACCCGTACCTGGCGATGGAGTCCGTCGAGGACCTCGCCCGCGAGGGCTACTACGTCCAGGCCGACCCCGAGACCGCGGTGAAGAACCTGGTCAAGGCGCTCGGCAAGGGCGTGCTGAAGGTGATGTCGAAGATGGGCGTCTCCACGGTGGCCTCCTACACCGGCGCCCAGATCTTCGAGGCGCTCGGGCTCTCGCAGGAGGTCGTCGACCGCTACTTCACCGGCACCACCTCCAAGCTCGGCGGCATCGGGCTCGACACCATCGCCGACGAGGTCGCGGCCCGGCACGCCTCGGCCTACCCGCGCGGCGGGATCGCCCCGGCGCACCGCGAGCTCGAGATCGGCGGCGAGTACCAGTGGCGCCGCGAGGGCGAGCCGCACCTGTTCGACCCCGAGACGGTCTTCCGCCTCCAGCACGCGACCCGCACCGGGCGCTACGACGTGTTCAAGCAGTACACCGCCCGCGTCGACGAGCAGGCCGAGCGGCTGATGACCCTGCGCGGGATGTTCCGCTTCAAGGACGCCGCGGCCACCGGCCGCACCCCCGTGCCGCTCGACGAGGTCGAGCCCGTCGAGGCCATCGTGAAGCGCTTCTCCACCGGCGCGATGTCCTACGGCTCGATCAGCGGCGAGGCGCACGAGACGCTGGCGATCGCGATGAACCGCCTCGGCGGCAAGTCCAACACCGGCGAGGGCGGCGAGGACGCCGAGCGCCTCTACGACCCCGAGCGCCGCAGCTCCATCAAGCAGGTGGCCTCCGGCCGCTTCGGGGTGACCTCGGAGTACCTCACCAACGCCGACGACATCCAGATCAAGATGGCCCAGGGCGCCAAGCCGGGCGAGGGCGGCCAGCTGCCCGGCAACAAGGTCTACCCGTGGGTGGCCAAGACCCGGTACTCCACCCCGGGCGTCGGCCTGATCAGCCCGCCCCCGCACCACGACATCTACTCGATCGAGGACCTCGCCCAGCTGATCCACGACCTGAAGAACGCCAACCCCTCGGCCCGGGTGCACGTCAAGCTCGTCGCCGAGGTCGGGGTCGGCACGGTCGCGGCCGGCGTCTCGAAGGCCCACGCCGACGTGGTGCTCATCTCCGGCCACGACGGCGGTACGGGCGCGGCGCCGCTGACCTCCCTCAAGCACGCCGGCGGTCCCTGGGAGCTCGGCCTCGCCGAGACCCAGCAGACCCTGCTGCTCAACGGCCTGCGTGACCGGATCGTGGTCCAGACCGACGGCCAGCTCAAGACCGGTCGCGACGTCGTCGTCGCCGCCCTGCTGGGGGCGGAGGAGTACGGGTTCGCCACGGCGCCGTTGGTGGTCTCGGGCTGCATCCTGATGCGGGTCTGCCACCTCGACACCTGCCCGGTGGGCGTCGCCACGCAGAACCCCGTGCTGCGCGAGCGCTTCTCCGGCAAGGCCGAGTACATCGTCAACTTCTTCACCTACATCGCCGAGGAGGTCCGCGAGCTGCTCGCCGAGCTCGGGTTCCGCACCCTCGACGAGGCCGTCGGCCAGGTCGGCTCGCTCGACGTCGACCAGGCCGTGCACCACTGGAAGGCGGCCGGGCTGGACCTGGCCCCGGTCCTGCACGACCCGGGCCTGGGCTCGTTCGAGGACCAGGACCGGCGCCGCACCCAGCCGCAGGACCACGGCCTGGACCGCTCCCTCGACGTCACCGAGCTGCTCCCGCTGGCGCAGGACGCGCTCGAGCGGGGCGAGCCGGTGCGCGCCCAGGTGACGATCCGCAACGTGCACCGCACGGTCGGCACGATCCTGGGTCACGAGGTCACCAAGAAGTACGGCGGGGACGGGCTGCCCGCCGGCACCATCGACCTCACCTTCACCGGGTCGGCCGGGCAGTCGTTCGGCGCGTTCGTGCCCTCGGGGATGACCCTGCGCCTGGAGGGCGACGCCAACGACTACGTCGGCAAGGGCCTCTCCGGCGGCCGGATCGCGGTGCGCCCCGAGCGCACGGCGGTCTTCGAGGCGAACGAGCAGATCATCGCCGGCAACGTCATCGGCTACGGCGCCACGTCGGGCGAGATCTTCGTCCGCGGCGGCGTGGGGGAGCGGTTCTGCGTGCGCAACTCCGGCGCGTGGGCGGTCACCGAGGGCGTCGGCGACCACGCCTGCGAGTACATGACGGGCGGCCGCGTGGCCGTGCTCGGGCCGACCGGGCGCAACGTCGCCGCCGGCATGTCCGGCGGCGTGGCCTGGGTGCTCGACCTCGCCGACCACCGGGTCAACAAGGAGCTCGTCGAGCTCGGCCCGGTGACCGAGGAGGCGGCCAAGGAGCTCGAGTGGCTCGTGCGCACCCACCACGAGGAGACCGGGTCGACGGTGGCCGAGGCCCTGCTCGCCGACTGGGAGACCTCGCTGACCCGCTTCACCGAGATCATGCCGCGCGACTACCGGATCGTGCTCGAGGCCAAGGCGAAGGCCGAGGCCGACGGGCTCGACGAGAAGGAGACGGCGACCAAGATGATGGAGGCGCTCCATGGCTGAGCGGCTCCACCGGCACCTGTCAGCCGACCGCGGCGTCCGCCGCCCGAGCATGGAGGGGATGACGCACCATGGGTGACCCCAAGGGATTCTTGAAGACCGGCCGCGAGGGCGCGGAGCGCCGACCGGTCGAGGAGCGCGTCCACGACTGGAACGAGGTCTACCCCGACGGGGTCGGCCGGGCGCTGCTGCCGATCATCAGCCCCCAGGCCGGGCGCTGCATGGACTGCGGCATCCCGTTCTGCCACCAGGGCTGCCCGCTGGGCAACCTCATCCCCGAGTGGAACGACCTGGTCTGGCGCGACGACTGGGCGGGGGCGATCGAGAGGCTGCACGCCACGAACAACTTCCCGGAGTTCACCGGCCGGTTGTGTCCCGCGCCGTGCGAGACCTCCTGCGTGCTCGGCATCAACCAGGACCCGGTGACGATCAAGAACGTCGAGGTCTCCATCATCGACCGGGCGTGGGAGTCCAACCTGGTGCGGCCGCAGCCGCCGGAGTGGCTCTCGGGCCGCACCGTCGCGGTCGTCGGGTCCGGGCCCGCGGGCCTGGCCGCCGCGCAGCAGCTGACGCGCGCCGGTCACACCGTGGTCGTCCTCGAGCGCGCCGACGAGGTCGGCGGCCTGATGCGCTACGGCATCCCCGAGTTCAAGATGGAGAAGAAGCACCTCGACCGGCGCCTGGACCAGATGCGCCGCGAGGGCACGGTCTTCCGGACCGGCGTCGAGGTCGGCCGCGACCTCTCCGTGGAGAGCCTGCGCGACCGCTACGACGCCGTGGTGCTCGCGATGGGCTCGACCGTCCCGCGCGACCTGCAGACCGAGGGCCGGGAGCTCGACGGCCTGCACCAGGCGATGGACTTCCTGCCGCAGGCCAACCGGGCCGCGCTGGGTCACCCGGTCGAGGACCAGGTCACGGCCGAGGGCCTCGACGTGGTGATCATCGGCGGCGGCGACACCGGCGCGGACTGCCTGGGCACCTCCACCCGCCAGGGCGCCGCCTCGATCACGCAGCTGGAGATCATGCCGGAGCCCCGGGCTCGCGCCCCGCGGGCCAGCCGTGGCCGACCTACCCGATGACCTTCCGGGTGTCCTCGGCCCACGAGGAGGCCGGCGAGCGCGTCTACGGCGTGAGCACCAAGGCGTTCCTCGGCGACGAGGACGGCCGCGTGCGCGCCCTGCTGCTGGTCGACGTCGAGTTCAAGGACGGTCGGCCGCAGGAGATCGAGGGCACCGAGCGCGAGCTCCCGGCCCAGCTGGTGCTCTTCGCGATGGGCTTCACGGGGCCCGAGAAGCCCGGCCTGGTGGAGGAGCTCGAGGTCGAGCTCGACGAGCGGGGCAACGTGGCGCGCGACGACACGTACGCCTCGTCGGTCCCCGGCGTCTTCGTGGCCGGCGACGCCGGGCGCGGCCAGTCCCTGATCGTGTGGGCGATCGCCGAGGGCCGGGCCGCCGCGGCCGCCGTCGACACCCACCTGACGGGCTCGACCACGCTGCCGTCGCCGATCAAGCCCACGGAGCGTCCCCTGACCGTCTGAGACGGCCGTCGGGTCGCCGAGGGTGTTGGAACGTTCAAACGCGCTATGCTCGGTGGTGTGCGGAGAGCCAAGATCGTGTGCACCCTGGGTCCGGCGACGAGCAGCGAGCGGAGGATCCGTGAGCTGGTCTACGCCGGCATGGACGTCGCGCGGCTGAACATGAGCCACGGCACCCACGCCGACCACCAGGAGGCCTACCGCCACGTGCGGGCGGCCTCCGACGCCAGCGGTCACGGCGTGGCCATCCTGGCCGACCTGCAGGGCCCGAAGATCCGGCTCGGCAAGGTCGCCGACGGTCCGGTCGTGCTCCGTCGCGGCCAGCAGTGGACGATCACCACCCGCGACGTCCCGGGCGACACCGAGATCGCCTCGACGACGTACGCCGGGCTGCCCGGCGACGTGGCCGAGGGCGACCCGATCCTGATCGACGACGGCAAGGTGCGCCTGCGGGTCACCTCCGTCGAGGGCCAGGACGTGCACTGCGACGTGCTGACCGGCGGGCCGGTGAGCAACCACAAGGGCATCAACCTGCCCGGGGTCGCGGTCTCGGTGCCGGCGCTGTCGGAGAAGGACGTGGAGGACCTGCGCTTCGCGCTGCACCTCGGCGTCGACTTCATCGCCCTGTCCTTCGTCCGCGACGGCGCGGACGTCGACGACGTCCGCGCGGTGATGGACGAGGAGGGCATCTGGCTGCCGGTGATCGCCAAGATCGAGAAGCCCCAGGCCATCGAGAACCTCGACGACATCGTCACCGCCTTCGACGGCTTCATGGTCGCGCGCGGGGACCTCGGCGTGGAGTGCCCGCTCGAGGACGTGCCGTTCCTGCAGAAGCAGGTCATCGAGAAGGCCCGGATCAACGCCAAGCCGGTGATCGTGGCCACGCAGATGCTCGAGTCGATGATCACCAGCCCCTCGCCCACCCGCGCCGAGGCCAGCGACGTGGCCAACGCCGTGCTCGACGGGGCCGACGCCGTGATGCTGTCCGGTGAGACCAGCGTGGGGGAGCACCCCGTGCACGTGGTCGAGACGATGGCGCGGATCGTGACGGCCACCGAGCGACGGGCCCACGAGCGCGCCGAGCTCAGCGGGATCCGCGAGGTGGTCTGGGACCCCCACACCCGGGGCGGTGTCATCGCCAAGGCGGCCGAGGAGGTCGCGCAGCGGGTCGAGGCCAAGCTCGTGGTGGCCTTCACGCAGAGCGGGGACTCCGCGCGCCGCTTCTCCCGGCTGCGCAGCAGCATGCCGCTGCTGGCCTTCACCCCCGAGGCTCGCGTGCGCTCCCAGCTGGCCCTGTCCTGGGGGACCGAGACGTTCAAGACCTCCGAGGTCCAGGACACCGACGAGATGGTGCGCCAGGTCGACGAGCAGCTGCTGCGGATCGGTCGCGTCGCCGAGGGCGACCTGGTCGTCATCGTCGCCGGGAGCCCCCCGGGTATCCCGGGCTCGACCAACGCGCTGCGCATCCACCGGATGGGCGACGCGATCCACGAGATGGCCCCGGCCTACCGCCAGTCCTAGCCCCGTCCCCGGCCGGCAGTGGTGGTGCGGCCTGGTGGTCGAACGGGACGGGCGACCGTGCCCCGGGTGGGACTCGAACCCACACTGGACGGTGTTTGAGACCGCTTCCTCTGCCGTTGGGATACCGGGGCCGCCGGCGGAGACCCTAGCCGACCTCCCCGGCGCGGGCGCCCGCTACCCTCGGCCCGTGACCGACCAGCCGTCCGCTCCCGACGCCGTCAGCCCGCCCGCCCGACGCGTCGTCGTGGCCGAGGACGAGACCCTGATCCGGATGGACCTCGCCGAGATGCTCTCCGAGGAGGGCTACGAGGTCGTCGGCGAGGCCGGGGACGGGGCCCGCGCGGTCGAGCTGGCCGAGCAGCTGCGCCCGGACCTGGTCATCCTCGACGTCAAGATGCCGGTCCTGGACGGCATCGCCGCGGCCGAGCGGATCGCCGCGGCCCGGATCGCCCCCGTCGTCATCCTGACGGCCTTCTCGCAGCGCGACCTCGTCGACCGGGCCCGCGACGCCGGCGCCATGGCCTACCTCGTCAAGCCGTTCTCGCAGTCCGACCTCGTGCCGGCCATCGAGATGGCCGTCAGCAGGTACGCCGAGCTGTCGGCGCTGGAGCACGAGGTCGCCGACCTCAGCGACCGGCTGGAGACCCGCAAGGCGGTCGAGCGGGCCAAGGGGATCCTCCAGCAGCAGCTCGGCCTGGCCGAGCCGGACGCGTTCCGGTGGATCCAGAAGACCGCCATGGACCTCCGCCTGTCGATGCGCGAGGTCGCCGAGGGCGTCGTGTCCCACGGCCCGGGGCTCGCGCAGTCCTGACGTCAGCCTGTCCTGCCGACGGGACGTCCTGCGGTCACGGACCGGTCTCGCGGGTCTTAACACGGTCTCCCCTCACCCTGACGGGTCACAATTGAGGCACGTCTGGGTCAACCGGGTCTCAGGCCCCTGGACGCACGGCCTCCCGCCACTACAGTTCCGATCACGTCGCAGCGGCCCGGGACCGAGTCCGGGCCCGGCCTGTACCCATGGAGGTCCCATGACCCGCCCCATCCCCATCCGTCGTACCGTGATCGCGGTGCTCGCCGTCGCGGGGCTCACGCTCAGCGCGTGCGGCAGCGACACCTCCTCCGACGAGGGCTCCAGCCCCTCCGAGGGCTCGAGCGAGAGCTCCGGCGCCGCCGAGGAGGCCTCGGGGACCCAGCTCTACTTCGTCGACGGCAACACCGCCGACTACTCGGAGGACTTCGACCCGGGCACGCTCGACGGTGTCAAGGCGACCTACCCGGGCTCCGAGCTCAACGACGACTTCCGCGAGCGCCTCCTGGGCGTGGACCCCCAGCTCAAGGACTTCACCTACGGCGCCGAGTCCTACGACGCCACCGTCATCGCGGCCCTCGCGGCCACCGCCGCCGGCGCCGACTCGGGCAAGGCCATCGGCTCCGAGCTGCAGAACGTCACCACCGAGGGCGAGGTGTGCACCGAGATCCAGCAGTGCTTCGACCTCCTCGCCGACGGCACCGACATCGACTACGACGGCGTCTCCGGCCCGATCGACCTGAACTCCACCGGCAGCCCGTCCGCCGCGACGATCGGGATCTTCGAGTACGGCAGCGACAACACCTACGCCCCGGTCGAGTACATCACCGGTGAGATCCCCGACGTCGACAACGTCGCCGCCGGCCAGGAGATCAGCGGCAACATCCCCGCCGGTGACGGCACGCTGACCGTCGGCACCCTGCTCCCGCAGAGTGGTGACCTCGCCTTCCTCGGCCCCCCGGAGATCGCGGGCGTCGACCTGGCCGTCGAGGAGATCAACGCGGCCGGCGGCGTGAACGGCAAGGACGTCGAGTCGGTCTCCGCCGACTCCGGTGACGGCACCCCGCTCATCGCCCCGTCCGAGACCGACAAGCTGCTGCGCGGCGGCGCCGACGTGATCGTCGGTGCGGCCTCGTCCTCGGTCTCGCTCAGCGTCATCGACCGCATCACCGGGGCGGGCGTCGCCCAGATCTCCCCGGCGAACACCTCCACGGAGTTCGACACCTACGACGACGCGGGGCTGTACTTCCGCACCGCGCCGTCCGACGTGCTGCAGGGCCAGGTCATGGCCTCGACCCTGATCGCGGACGGCAAGCAGAACATCGCCATCCTGGCCCGCCAGGACTCCTACGGCGAGGCGCTCGCGGAGAACGTGCGCGACTTCTACGAGCAGGCCGGCGGCACCGTGGTCTCCTACCAGACCTACAGCCCCGAGGCGCCGAACTTCAACGCCGAGGTGCAGTCCCTGGCCTCGGAGGACCCCGACGCCATCGTGCTGATCGCCTTCGACGAGACGAAGAAGATCGTGCCCGAGCTCATCCGTGCGGGCGTCGGCCAGAACAGCTGACCCAGCACCACCGCTCCACCAGCACCACCTGAACGACAGCACCACCTGAACGACAGCACCAGACGAGGCCCCGGGCGCGCACCGCGCACCCGGGGCCTTCGTGCTCCGCCGAGATGACGCTCGCGGACAGCCGAGATGACGATCCCGGCGCCCTAGGCTGACGCTCGTGCCGGACGCCGCCATCGACTACCAGCCCCTCAGGTCGCGACCTGCCTCGCGAGACCCTCAGGAGGCGGGACGGGCCCCCGGCCCCCGGGGGAGCACCCTGGCCGGTGGCATGGTCGGGGGGCTGCTCGTCGTCGTGGGGGCGGTCACGACCCTGCTGGGGGTGCTCGGTGGCGACGGCGACGTCGCGCTCGGTCTGGTCATGACCGGCTGCGGCGCGCTCATCGGTCTGCTGGTCGGTCTGCTCGCGCGGCTCCAGGACCGCCGCGGCGACGGCCGTACGGCCCGGCTCGCGGCCTTCGCGCACGCCAACGGCCTCGACCACGACCCGAGGGGCCCGGCCAGCGACCTGCCGGGCGCGCTCCGCCCCGACGTGCACGCGACGGCCTGGAACAGGGTGACCTGGTCGGTGGGCGGGGCCAGCGCCGAGAGCGCCACCTACCACGGCGGCAGCACCGGGACCGTGCCCAACGCGGTCCGGCTCCGCTACCTCGCGGTCCGCCTGGACCTCGACCTCCCGGACCTGACCTTCCGGTGCGGGCGTCACGGCCCGGCGTTCGCCGAGGAGCGGCGCGGGCCGGACCTGCTGCAGGGGCGGCCCTGCTCGTTGCGCGCGGGCGGCCTGCGGACGGACGAGCGCGCCACGGTGCTGTTCTCCGACCGTGTCGTCGCCCTGCTGACCGACCGGGACCACGGGGGCGACGCGGAGTACGTCGGTGGGTGGTTCCTGGCCCACGTCAGGGACCGGGACGAGCTCGACGCCGGGAGCTGGGCGCACCTCTTCGCGCTGGCCGACAACGTCGCAGCGGCGCGGACCCGGTGGGGTCCGCGCCGCTGAGAGGACGCACCTGGGGGCGAGTGGTGCTCAGGCCTTCTTGGCGAGCGTGCCGAGGTAGAGCTCGATGACCTTGGGGTCGGTGGCCAGCTCGCGACCGGTGGCGGTGTAGGCGTTGCGGCCCTGGTCGAGCACGTAGCCGCGGTCGCAGATCTGCAGGCAGCGGGCGGCGTTCTGCTCGACCATGACGACCGAGACGCCGGCCTTGTTGATCTCCCGGGTCTGCACGAAGACCTCGTCCTGCATCGCGGGGGAGAGGCCGGCCGACGGCTCGTCGAGGAGGAGCACCGACGGCTCCATCATCAGCGCGCGTCCCATCGCCACCATCTGACGCTCGCCGCCGGACAGCGAGCCCGCGCGCTGGTTCTTGCGCGAGGCCAGGGCCGGGAAGATGCCGGTGACGAAGTCGAAGCGCTCGGTGAACTTCTTCGGTGCCTGGTAGCAGCCCATCTGCAGGTTCTCGGCGATGGTCAGGCTGGGGAAGACGTTGTTGCTCTGCGGCACGAAGCCGATGCCCTTGGTGACCAGGGTGTCGGCGCGCTGGTTGGTGACGTCGTCACCACGCAGGGTGACGGTGCCGGTGTGGATCTTGACCAGGCCGAAGAGCGCCTTGAGGAAGGTCGACTTGCCGGCGCCGTTGGGGCCGATGATGCCGACCAGCTCCCCGGGCTGGCAGTAGAGGTCGGCGCCGTTGAGGATGTTGACCCCGGGCAGGTAGCCCGCGATCAGGTTGTCGGCGCGCAGCACGGCGCCGTCGGCGGCTCGCAGGTGCGTGTCACGCGCGTCCTGGTTGTGCTTGTCGGCAGCGGGATCGGCGTTGCTGGCCTCGCTCATCACTTCTCCTTGTGCAGGGTGTCGATCTCGGCGGCGATCTCCGCCTCGACGACGGCCTTGTCGAGCTCGGTGATGTCGGTGTCGTGGTGGGCGCCGAGGTAGGCGTCGATGACGCGCTGGTCGGACATGATCGAGTCGGGCGGGCCCTCGGCGATGATGCGCCCCTGGGCCATCACCACGACCCAGTCGGAGATGTCGCGGACCATGTCCATGTCGTGCTCGACGAAGAGCACGGTCATGCCGTCCTCGCGCAGCGACTTCACGTGGCCCAGCAGCGACTGCTTCAGCGCGGGGTTGACCCCGGCCATCGGCTCGTCGAGCATCACCAGCTCGGGGCGCACCATCAGCGCCCGCGCCATCTCGAGCAGCTTGCGCTGTCCGCCGGAGAGCGAGCCGGCGAAGTCGTCCTCCTTGGCGTCGAGCTTGAAGCGGCGCAGCAGGTCCCGCGCACGGTCGCTGTTGGCCTCCTCCTCCTTGCGCCACAGGAAGGCGAACGGGCCGGCCCAGAACTTCTCGCCCTTCTGCCCGGTGGCCCCCAGTCGCATGTTCTCCAGCACGGTCAGCTTGGAGAGCACCTTGGTCAGCTGGAAGGTGCGGACCATGCCCATCCGGGCGACCTTGGAGGCCGAGACCCGGTTCAGGGACTTGCCGTTGAAGGCGCGGTCGCCCGAGTCGGCCTCGTCGAACCCGGTCAGCAGGTTGAAGAAGGTGGTCTTGCCGGCACCGTTGGGCCCGATCAGCGCGGTGATGACGCCGCGCTGGACCTCCAGGTGGTCGACGTCGACGGCCTTGAGGCCGCCGAAGCTGCGGCTCACGTTGGTGGCCACCAGGATCGGGTCGGGCTTCTTGACCCCGGGCTCGGTCGCCAGGCCCTGCAGGCCGGCGCGTGCGCCGACCGAGGCGTCGGTCTTGTCCATGTCAGCGGGCATCGAGCGCGATCTCCTTCTTGTCGCCGAACAGGCCTTGCGGACGGAAGATCATCAGCAGCATCAGGGCCAGGCCCACGAACGCGAAGCGGATGTTGCCGACCTGGTCGGGCGTCATGAATTGGGGCGGGATGATCGGGTTGTCACCGCTGGAGAGCTCGCTCAGCAGCTCGCCCAGGAAGGACAGCAGCGCCCAGAAGATCACCGCGCCGGCCACCGGCGACATCACCCGTGCCGCGCCGCCGAGGATCAGCATGGTGAAGGCGATGAAGGTGAAGTCGAGGTTGTAGGAGTCCGGCTGTACGGAGGCCAGACCCTGCGCTCCGACGAACCCGCCCACCGCTCCGATCAGGCCGCCGAGGATCAGCGCCTGCATCTTGTAGCTGTAGACGTTCTTGCCCAGCGAGCGCACGGCGTCCTCGTCCTCGCGGATCGACTTCACCACGCGGCCCCAGGGCGAGCGCATGATCGCCCAGACGAACAGCAGGATGAGGGCGACGAGCGGCCACCCGACCATCATCACCCACAGGTCGTTGCGGCTGAAGCTGAGGAAGCTGCCCATCCCCTCGGGGAGGGGGTTCAGGTCGCGGAAGCTGCCGGTGAAGCCGCTGACGCCGTCGCGGGCGCGGAAGTACTCCTTGAACGTGGTGGAGAACATCAGTCGCAGGATCTCGGCCACCGCGATGGTGACGATGGCCAGGTAGTCGGCTCGGAGCCGCAGGGTCGGGGCGCCCATCACGAGCGCCAGCAGGGCGGCGGCGATCAGTCCGATGAGGATCGCGACCACGAGGGGCAGGTCGAAGGAGGCGATGGCCACCCCCATGCCGTAGGCGCCGACCGCGGCGAAGGCGGCTTGACCGAAGTTGAGCAGCCCGGCGTAGCCGAAGTGGATGTTGAGGCCGATCGCGGCCAGCACGAAGGAGATCGCGGTCGGGGTGAAGGCGTCGTGGAGGGGGCTGATGATCAGGTCCATGTCGGTGTCCTCTCCGGCCTCAGCCGACCCGTTCCCGGCGGCCGAGCAGGCCTTGGGGACGGACCAGGAGGATGACGATGAGTAGCAGGAGGGCGCCGGCGTTCTTCAGGTCCGCCGGCACCACCAGGGTGGAGACGTCGATCAGGATGCCGATGAGCAGGGCTCCGATGACCGCACCCCAGATCGAGCCGAGGCCGCCGAGGGTGACGGCGGCGAAGAGCAGCAGCAGGATCAGCTGGCCGATCTGGAAGGTGACGCCGAGCTGGAAGCCCAGGAAGACACCGGCCAGGGCGGCCAGTCCGCTGCCGAGGATCCAGACGACCGAGATGACGCGGTCGACGTCGATGCCGGTGGCGGAGGCCAGCGCGGGGTTGTCGGAGACGGCCCGCGTGGCCCGGCCGAGCCGGGAGTAGGAGAGGGCGAGCAGCACCGCCGCGAGCACCACGATGCTGGTGACGGCGATGATCAGGTCACGGCTGGTGAAGACGAAGAAGCCGCCCACGTCCCGGCCGGCCGGGGTGAGGTACTCGTCGTAGTTCAGGAGCCGGCCCTGGGTGAAGTACTGGTACATGTTGCGCAGGAAGAACTGCAGGCCGATCGAGACGATCATCATCGCGATCAGGCCGGTCCCACGGCGGCGCAGCGGGCGCCACAGCCCGGCGTCCTGCGCCCAGCCGAAGGCCATCCCGACGACCACCGCGACCACGGCCGAGAGCACGAACGGCATCCCGAGCACGGAGTTGGACAGGTAGGTGATCAGGGCCCCGAAGGTGACCAGCTCGCCGTGGGCGAAGTTCGTCAGGCCCGTGGTGCCGAAGACCATCGAGAGTCCGAGGGCGGCCGGCGCGAGGACGAGGCCGAACAGCAGCCCGCTGTAGACCAGGCCGGGGACGCGGTCCCAGGCGGTCTCGACGTCGCGGTCGTCCGGGCCGATCGCGAACAGCACCGGCAGGCTCTGGCCCGGCAGCAGGTTCAGGTCGCGGACGTTGTCCTCCTGGCGCAGCTCGACGCCCTCGGGCAACGTGTCGACGTTCAGCTCGATCTCGACCATCCCGCCCTCGCCGGGCACCTCGATGGACCAGCTGCCGTCGTCGGCGGTGGTGTCGGTGAACTCCTCACCGGCGGCGTTGCGCGCGATCATCTCGACGCCGGCGACGGGGCTGCCGTCGGTGGCGGTGTTGGTGAGCGTGCCCGACACGGTGTTGCTGTTCTCCTCCTCACCGCCGCTCCCGGAGGCCGAGGCGGGCGCGGTCACGGAGAGCAGGGCGAGCAGCACCCCGGAGACGAGGGTCAGCAGCAGAGCAGCGGCGCGTGGACCGGCCCGGAGGTCGGGTGCGGGCCGCGGCGAAGCGGGGCCGTGAGGCATGTGTCTCCTGTCACAGGCGGCGGTGTGGTCGCCGGATCGTAGCCCCCGAGCGGGTCGCGCAGGTCGGCGAGGCGTCACGGAGCGTACGTCCTCCGGGGTGCGGCGGTCCCGGGTCGGAGGTCACGAGAAGGCCACAGTCCCGTGTCGTGACCGTCCTCACGCCGATCGCGTGCACGCGGTCAGCGCAGCGCGCCCACCCCGGCGACCAGCAGCGGGGCGAGCAGGAGGGCCGGCAGCAGGTCGGCCACCGCCACCTCCCGGATCCGCAGCAGCCGCAGCGCGACCCCCACCAGGACGAGCCCGCCGACCGCGGTCGTGGCGGCCAGCTCGGCCGCCGGGAGGACGTCGCCGAGCAGGACCCCGAGGAGGGTCAGGCTGCCCTGGACGACCACGACGGTCACCACGCTGGCCGCGACGCCCCAGCCGAAGGAGGCCGCGAAGGCCATCGCGGCGAACCCGTCGAGCACCGCCTTGAGGTAGAGCTGGTCGGCGCCGTTGCCCAGCCCGTCGTTCAGCGAGCCGAGGATGGTCAGCGGGCCGGTGCAGAACAGCAGCGAGGCCACGACGAACCCCTCGACGAACCGTTCGCGGTCGGCCGAGGCGCGGCGGGTCAGGCGTCGCTGCAGCCAGCCGCCGAGCTGCTCCAGGCGCAGCTCGAGCCGCAGCGCCGAGCCGATGATGCCGCCGCCGACGACCGCGCCCAGGACGATGAGCATCGGTGCGCTGTCGCCCACCCGCTCCGCGAGGGCGGGGTCGAGGACCGCGACGGCCGACGTGCCCGCGATCAGCAGGGTGACCAGGCCGAGCGCGTCGGTGACGAGGTCCCGCGTACGCGTCGGCAACCGGTCCCCGAGCACGCGGCCGAGACCCGCCCCCACCAGGACGGTAACGACGTTCACGAGGGTTCCCAGACCCGGGACCATGGTCCTCCTCCTGCTCGATGCGCCTTCTCGGTGACCCCTCGGACGCGCGCCGAGCGTAGTGTGCGCCCGGCCGTCCGACCCCGGACCGGTCGTCGGTGGACCCGAGGAGGAGTGGCCGTGGCCCGCACGCCCCGCAGCGCGGTGGTGCTGCGCGACGCGACCCCCGAGGACGTCGCGTTCCTCGCCGAGGTCTGGCACGCCTCGTTGCGACGGGGGGAGGACGCCGACCGCCTGCGCGACGTGGCGGCGGTCCTGGCCCGGGCCGAGCGGCTCGAGGAGGAACGGGTCATGGTGGCCGAGCACGCGGGGGAGCCGGCCGGGGCGGTGCTGCTGCGGCTGACGACGCTGTCCCCGGTGGACCTCGACCCGGTCGTGCAGGTCCTGGTCCCGACGGTGCTGCCCCACCTGCGGCGCCACGGGGTGGGCAGGGCGCTGATGGAGGCGGCGGTGGTCTTCGCCGAGGAGCTCGACGCCGGCCACGTCGCGACGGCCGCCGAGGCCGGCTCCCGGGAGGCCAACCGCTTCATGGCCCGGCTGGGGTTCAGCCAGCGCGCGACGTACCGGACCGCGCCGACGGCGCTGGTGCGCTCCCGGGTCGGGGGCCCGCGGACCGATCCCGCCACCGGCGCGCGCTCGATCGGCAGCGTCCTGGCTGCGCGCCGGTCCCTGCGTCGTGCCCAGGAGCAGCGGCCCTCGCCGGAGGGCGAGCCGACCCGCTGAGGATCAGCCGGCCTCGGGCGGGGCGTCGATCAGGGCGCAGGTGATCCGCGAGGTGCACACGCGCCGCCCCTGCTCGTCGCTGATGACGACCTCGAAGCTGGCCATCGAGCGGCCGAGGTGGACCGGCGTGGCGACGCCGGTCACGGTGCCGGCCCGTGCGGCGCGGTGGTGCGTGGCGTTGATGTCGACACCGACGGCGACCTTGTCCGGCCACGCGTGCAGGGCGGCCCCCACCGAGCCGAGGGTCTCGGCCAGCACCACCGACGCGCCGCCGTGCAGCAGGCCGTACGGCTGGGTGTTGCCCTCCACGGGCATCGTGGCCACGACCCGCTCGGCGCTGACCTCGACGATCTCGACGTGCATCTTCTCGTTCAGCGCGCCGGCCGGCATCGCTGCGAGGAAGGCGTCGAGGTCGGGCGTCGCGTCGTCGTCGTGGCTCATGCCGGTCATTCTCACCCACCGCGACGGTGTCACCGGCGGCGGTTAGAGTCGCGACCGTGCCCGAGGCTGCTTCCGTGATCCCCCCGCGTCCCCGACTGCTGCTCCTCGACGGCCACTCGTTGGCCTACCGCGCGTTCTTCGCGCTGCCGGTGGAGAACTTCTCCACCACCACCGGGCAGACCACGAACGCCGTCTACGGCTTCACCTCGATGCTGATCAACGTGCTCCGCGACGAGCAGCCCACCCACGTCGGGGTCGCCTTCGACGTCTCGCGGCAGACCTTCCGGGCGGCGGAGTACGCCGAGTACAAGGCCGGGCGCAACAAGACCCCCGACGAGTTCAGCAGCCAGCTGCCGCTGATCGAGGAGGTCCTCGACGCGCTCCGGATCCCGTACGTGAAGAAGCCCGGCTACGAGGCCGACGACATCATCGCGACGCTGACCACCCAGGCGCTGGCCGAGGACGACATGGAGGTGCTGATCCTCACCGGCGACCGGGACGCCCTGCAGCTGGTCACGGAGCGCTCCACGGTGCTCTACCCGATGCGCGGCGTCTCCGACCTGGCGCGGATGACGCCCGAGGCGGTCGAGGCGAAGTACGGCGTGCGGCCCGAGCGCTACCCCGAGCTGGCCGCGATCGTGGGGGAGACCTCCGACAACCTGTCCGGGGTGCCCGGGGTCGGGCCCGGCTTCGCCGCCCGGTGGCTGGCGACCTACGACGGTCTCGACAACGTGATCACCCACGCCGACAAGATCACCGGCAAGAAGGGGGAGTCGCTGCGCGAGCACCTCGACGACGTGCTGCGCAACCGGCGCCTCAACGCCCTGGTGCGCGACCTGGAGCTGACCGCGGCCCCGGGTGACCTCGCGCTGCGCCCGTGGGACCGGCAGGAGGTGCACACCCTCTTCGACGGCCTCGAGTTCCGGGTGCTGCGCGACCGGCTCTTCGAGACCCTGGAGTCCGAGGAGGACGTCGACGGCACCGGCTTCGACCTCGACGGTCACGTGCTCGGCGCGGGCGAGGTCGCGGCCTGGCTCGCGGACCTGCCGACCGGCACGGTCGGGGTGCACGTGCGCGGCGCCTGGGGCGCGGGCACCGGGCGCGTCGACGCGCTCGCGCTGGCCAGCGGCACCGGCCGCGCGGCCTACGTCTCGACCGAGACCCTCACGCCCGAGGACGACGCCGCGCTGGCCGGCTGGCTGGCCGACGCCGGACGCCCCAAGGTCCTCCACGACGCGAAGGGCCCGGGCCTGGCGCTGGCGGCGCAGGGCTGGACCCTGCGCGGGCTGCAGAGCGACACCGCGCTCGCGGCCTACGTCGTGCGACCCGACCAGCGCTCCTACGACCTCGCCGACCTGACCCTGCGCTACCTGCGCCGCGAGCTGAAGGGCGAGGACGCGGGCGACCAGGGGATGCTGTTCGACGAGGACCAGGAGGTCGCGCAGACCGCGATGCTGCACGCCCGCGCCGTGCTCGACCTCGCCGAGGCGCTCGACGCGGCCGTCGAGGAGCACGGCGGCACCGAGCTGCTCGCCGACGTCGAGCTGCCGCTGGTCGACCTGCTCGCAGGTCTCGAGCAGACCGGGATCGCCGTCGACATCGAGCACCTGGAGTCGCTCGAGTCCCACTTCGGCGCCGAGGTGACGCAGGCGGCCGAGGAGGCGTACGCCGTGATCGGCAAGGAGATCAACCTCGGCTCGCCCAAGCAGCTGCAGGTGGTGCTCTTCGACGAGCTGGCGATGCCGAAGACCAAGCGCACCAAGACCGGATACACCACCGACGCCGACGCCCTCCAGCAGCTCTACGTCAAGACCGAGCACCCGTTCCTGCTGCACCTGCTGCGCCACCGCGACGTGATCCGACTGCGCCAGACCATCGAGGGCCTGCTCAAGACCGTGGCGCCCGACGGGCGGATCCACACCACGTTCAACCAGACGATCGCCGCGACCGGCCGGTTGTCGAGCACCGACCCGAACCTGCAGAACATCCCGGTCCGCACCGAGGAGGGCCGCCGGATCCGGGAGGGCTTCGTGGTGGGCCCGGGGTACGAGTCCCTGCTCACCGCCGACTACAGCCAGATCGAGATGCGGATCATGGCCCACCTCTCCGAGGACGCCCTGCTGATCGAGGCGTTCCGCTCCGGCCGCGACTTCCACTCGATCACCGCCGCTCGGGTCTTCGACACCGACGCGGACGCGGTCACCTCGGAGATGCGGGCGAAGATCAAGGCGATGAACTACGGCCTGGCGTACGGGCTGTCCGCCTACGGCCTGGGCCAGCAGCTCTCGATCGACCCGGGCGAGGCGCGGGAGCTGATGGACGAGTACTTCGAGACCTTCGGCGGGATCCGCGACTACCTCGGCGGCGTGGTCGAGGAGGCCCGGCGCACCGGGTTCACCGAGACCATCTGGGGTCGTCGCCGCTACCTGCCCGACCTCACCAGCGACAACCGCCAGCGGCGTGAGATGGCCGAGCGGATGGCGCTGAACGCGCCGATCCAGGGCTCGGCGGCCGACCTGATCAAGCTGGCGATGCTGCGCGTCGACGCGGCGCTGCGGGAGGCGGGGCTGTCGTCACGGATGCTGCTGCAGGTCCACGACGAGCTGGTCTTCGAGGTCGCCCCCGGTGAGGCCGACGAGCTCGACGCCCTGGTCCGCAGGGAGATGGGCGGCGCCGCCGACCTGACCGTCCCGCTCGACGTGTCCGTCGGCACGGGTCGCAGCTGGCACGAGGCCGCTCACTAAGGAGCAGGGGCCGGGGCCTGGTCGTGCTTCATGTGCCGCAGGCTCATCGCCAGCAGCACGACGAGCAGGACGGCGTCGACGCCCGCGACGGTGAGCAGCAGCCCGTTCACGGTGTCCTGCAGCAGCGCGATGCCGACCAGCACGACCGCGGCACCCCAGGTCAGGTACGTCGAGGCGGTGCCCTGCCGGGCCAGCACCGAGTAGACCAGCAGCTGCAGCAGCGCCAGCAGGGTGCCGACGGCTGCGAAGGCCCAGAGCCGACCACTGACCTCGGCGTACTCCGACCCCCCGACGAAGAACGTCGCGAGGTCGGCCAGCACGAGGGCGCCGAGCACGCAGCCGCCACCGAGCACCACGCCGGCGGCGAGGCTGCGCAGCAGCGCACGCCGCCGCTCAGCCACCGTCGACATGGCGGGGAAGGCGACCACGACCACGAACTGCGGCAGGAACAGCACCGCCTTGGTCAGGATCAGCCCGCCGGCGTACAGGCCGGCCTCCTGGGCCGGCAGCACGTTGCGCGCGATCACGATGTCGACGTTGGACAGCACGAAGAACGCCATCAGGGCCAGCGAGCCCGACACAGCCTCGCGGACCGTCGGACGGATCCGGTTGTGGTCGTTGTCGGCACCCGGGCTGCGGGTGCCGCGCAGGGCCCACCACCCGACCGCGACCGGCACGACCATCGCCGCCGCGACCCCGGCCATCGCCGCGCCCTCGGTGGGACGGATCAGGATGGCGGCCGTGCCGAGCACGAGCCGCGGGACGCCGAGGGAGAGGTAGACCAGCGCGAGGGGCACCCAGCGGCGCTCGCCCTGGAGGACCCCGGCCTGGCCGCCCATGATCGTCAGCGGGACGGCGCCGGCGGCCAGCAGCAGGGCCGGCACGATGCTGTCGAGGCGCAGGACCTGCCAGACCACCGGCGACAGCAGCAGCAGGACCGCGCCGACCAGCCACCCGGCGCGGTAGGTGACCTTGAGCATCACCCGCTCGATCTGCTCCACGTCGTCGGGGTCGGCGGCGATCCGCCGCGCGGCCGTGGCCTGCAGGCCCAGCTGCACGACGGCCACGACGAGGAAGAGCGCCATCAGCGCCGACACCCCGCCGTACTGCTCGGGGCCCAGGACCCGGGCCGCGACCATCTGGAAGGCGTAGGTCGCGACGTTCATCATCACGATCGCCGCTGCGATCGCGCCGCCGTCGCGGGTGGCGTCGCGCAGGCGGGTGCCGAGGCTCCGCTCGGGCGCCTGGGGGGTCGCGGTCACGGGGCCGAGCGTAGGTCACGCGATGATGGGGGGCGTGGGGGAGACCGGGCGGTGGCGTGCGTGGCTGCCGGCGGCGTGGTCGTGGGTGCTCGCCCTCGTGGTGCTCGGGCCGGTGGCGGGCGCCTCCGTCGGCCGTGGCTTCGTGCTGTCCTACGACATGGTGTGGGTCGACGACCTGGCGCTGACCCCGACCGCGCTCGGCCTCGGGTCGGGCCTGCCCCGGGCGGTGCCCTCGGACGCCGTCGTCGCCGTCCTCGACGAGGTCGTCCCGGGGGGGCTCCTGCAGGTGCTCGTGCTGCTGCTCCCGCTGGCCCTCGGCGGCGTCGGCGCCGCGCGGCTCCTGCCCCGGTCGAGCGGTGCCCTCGCGCGACTGGTCGCGGTCACGCTCTGGGTGTGGAACCCGCTGGTGGTCGAGCGTCTGCTGATCGGGCACTGGCCCCTGCTGGTCGGGTACGCCGTCCTGCCCTGGGTCGCGGCCGCGACCTGGGCCGCCCGTCCGGGCGACCGGCCCGCCCGTCGGCTGTGGGTGCTGGTGCCCCTCGGGTGCCTCAGCGCCAGCGCCGGGCTGATGACGACGGTCGTGCTGCTGGTGGCGGGCCGCGCCACGTCCTGGCGCCGGCGGGCCGCCCTCGTGGTGGTCGGGAACCTCCCGTGGGTGGCGGCGGGCCTGCTGCACGCCGGCGCGGCGACCTCCGACCCCGCAGCGGCCGAGGTCTTCGCGCTGCGGGGGGAGGGGTTCCTCCCGGCTCCGATCGCCGCGCTCGGACTGGGAGGCATCTGGAACGTCGAGGTCGTCCCGGCCTCCCGCACCGGGGCGCTCGGGGTCGCCGCGACCGTCGTCCTGCTGCTCCTCGTCGCTGCGGGTGCGGCGGCCGCGCGTCGCCCGGGCCGGGACCTGGGTCGGCTGCTGCGGCCCGCGCTCCTCGCCTGGGTCGTGGGGTACGCCGGTGCGCTGCTCACCTGGCTGGCCCCCGGCGCGATCGGCTGGCTCGGCGCCGAGGTGCCCGGAGTCGGGGTGCTGAGGGACGGCGCGCGCAGCCTGGTGCTGTGCGTGCCCCTGGTCGTGGTGCTCGCCGCGACCGGTGCTGGGGCGGTGCACGCCGCGGCCCGGCGTCTCGCCGAGCGTGGCGGGATGGGACCGGCCCCCGGCGTCGTGGTCGGGCTGGTCCTGCTCGCGTGGCCGGTGGCGCTGATGCCGGAGGCGGCGCTCGGCGTCGGGGGACGGTTGTCGCCCAGCACCTACCCGGCGAGCTGGGCCGCCGCCCGCGGGACCGTCGCCGGCCTGCCCGGGGACGTGCTCGTGCTGCCGTTCTCCAGCTACCGCCAGCCCGGGTGGAACGACGACCGGAAGGTGCTGGACCCCCTGCCCCGCTACCTCCGCCGAGAGGCCGTCTTCTCCGACGATCTCCTCGTCTCGCAGACCGCGGTCGACGGCGAGGACCCCCGCGCGCGTGCGGCCGCCGCGGTGCTGGCCTCCCCGGACGCCGACGAGCGCGCGTCGGGGCTGGCCGACCTGGGTGTCGGCGTGGTGGTGGAGGACGGACCGGACGGGCTGCGGGTCTCCCGTGTCCCGGGGCCGGCACGGCAGGACGTGCCGCGCGTCGACGTCGTGGTGATGGGGCTCGCGTGGGCGGCGTGGACGGCGGCCGTCGCGGCTGGTGTGCTCGCCGGTCCGGCCGCCGTCTGGACCGCGCGTCGGCGTCGCCGCGTCGAGTCGTGACTGCCGCCACACCTGGGCTATGATCCGTCCCGGCTGCGAGGGCAGCCGACGGCTAGGAGGCCCCAGTGACGTTGACGGTGTTGCTCAGCACGATCGCGAGTGTCGTGGCGGGAGGCGTCGTAGCCACGGTGACCGTGGTGAGCCTGGTCAACAGCCAGACGGCCGCCCCGGAGGACTCCCCGACGTCGGTGAGCCAGTCCGAGGTCTCGGACGTCACCTACGGCACCGCACCCTGAGCCCGACGCGCTGAACCCCGGACCCGGTCGGGTCCGCGCTCAGCCCGGGACGTCCTCGGGGTCGGCGGCATCGACCCGGTTGCCCCGGAGCACCTCGGCCAGGACGAGGGCGAAGGAGTGCTGGGCGTGCTCCCAGGTGAACCGGCGGCTCACCTCGACCGCCCCCCGCGACAGCCCGGCCCGCAGGTCCGGCGTCGCCAGCACCTCGGACAGCGCCTGCGTCAGCTCGGCCTGCGTGTCGACCAGGAGCCCGGACACGCCGTTCTCGATCGACTCCCGGGTGCCGCCGGCGGACCGGTAGGCGATGGTCGGGGTGGCGTGCATGCCCGCCTCACCCACCACCAGTCCCCAGCCCTCCTTGAGGGAGGGCAGCAGCAGCACCCACGCGCGCTCGTAGATCTCGTGCTTGCGCGCCTCGTCCACCTGACCCTCGAAGTCGACCAGGTCCGTGGCGCCCACCTCGGCGACGTAGGCACGCAGGTCCTCCTCCCACCACCCGCTGCCGACGATGCTCAGGCGGATCCCCGGGTGCACCTCGCGCAGCGCGAGGACCGCGTCGACCGCGTGCTCGACCTGCTTGTGGGGGACCAGCCTGCCGACGACGGCGACCAGCGGCGTCGGTGAGGGCCCGCCCTCGACCGCGAGCGGGTGGTCGGTCCCGTTGTGGACGACCGCGACCCGTTCGCGCGCCACCCCGAGCCCGAGGAGCTCGTCACGGGTCGCGCGCGAGACCGCGACGTACTGCGAGGCCCGGTAGACCAGCGGCGCCAACCGGTGCTCGATCCACCACCCCACCCGTCCGACCAGGCCCGGGTAGACCACGGGCCACTGCTCGCGGTGGACGTGGTGGATCAGGACGACCACCGGCGCCCGGGTGGCCAGGCGGGCCAGGAAGGGCATGCCGTTCTGGACGTCGACGACCACGTCGGGGCGGCCGAGGTCGCCTCGACGCAGGGCGCGCAGCCCGGCCGGGTAGACCCCCATCTTGCTGCCGCGACGGACGAACCGGATGCCGTCGACGACCTCCTCCGCCGGGGCGGCGTCGTGGGCGGCGCAGAAGATCGTCACCTCGGCACCCCGGACCACGAGGCCGGCGGCGATCTTCTCCAGGAACCGCTCGGCGCCGCCACCCTCGGGGTTGCGGGTGTCGCGCCAGCTCAGGAAGACCACCGATCGCCCGGTGAGCTCCTCGGGGTCCAGCGGTGGGCGGTCGGTCAGGGGGCGCACCGCGCACACGGTAGACCCCGCCCCGGGCGCTCCGACGGCAGGTGGCGCCCGTCACGGGGCCAGGGCTACTCGGCGGTACGCTCCACCGCGTGCCAGCCCAGCCTCGACCCGACACGCGCTTCCGGGCGACGCTGGCACGCTCGGTCGGGTTGCTGCGCGACTTCCGTCACGAGCAGGACGACCCGGGCCGGTTCTACGGCTCGCTGGCGCGCGACTCGGCCGTCCAGCTGGCCTCGTTCGCCCCGCTGGACGGGGCCCTGCTGCTGGACGTCGGGGGCGGGCCGGGCTACTTCCGCGACGCCTTCACCGCCCGGGGTGCGACCTACCTGGCGCTCGACGCGGACGTCGGCGAGCTGACGGGTCTGGGGCGCGCCGCCTCCGGCACCGTCATCGGCAGCGGGATGGCCCTGCCGTTCCGCGACGCCTGCCTCGACGTCTGCTACTCCAGCAACGTCCTCGAGCACGTGCCGGACCCCTGGCTGATGGCCGACGAGATGGTCCGGGTGACCCGCCCCGGCGGCCTCGTCTTCCTCAGCTACACGCTGTGGTGGGGACCTTGGGGAGGCCACGAGACGTCCCCCTGGCACTACCTGGGGGGTGGGCGTGCCCGCCGTCGCTACGCCCGCGAGCACGGTCACGAGCCGAAGAACCGCTTCGGGGAGTCCCTCTTCGCCGTCACGGCGGCAGCGGGCCGTCGCTGGGCCGCGTCGCGTGCCCGACGCGGCGACGTGGAGGTCGTGGCCGTGCTCCCGCGCTACCACCCGCGCTGGGCCTGGTGGGTGGCCCGCGTCCCGGTGCTCGGCGAGCTCGTGACGTGGAACCTGGTCCTCGTGGTCCGCCGCCGATGACACCTGGCGCGGACGAGCCACGCATGACCGCGCAGCTGTGGATCCGGGTCCTGGCCGCGTGCGCGGTGCTCGTCGGAGCGGTGATGGTCCAGGCCCCCGGACTCGTCGTGTCGGACACCAAGGTCGACCTGTCGGGCAACCCCGGGGCGTTCCTCGGCCGGGCCGCGCACCTGTGGGACTCCCAGGGTGCGCTGGGTCAGCTGCAGAACCAGGCGTACGGCTACTGGTGGCCGATGGGTCCGTTCTTCTGGCTGGGCGACCAGCTCACGGCCCCCGACTGGGTGGTCCAGCGGCTCTGGTGGGGCCTGGTCCTGTCGGTGGCGCTGACCGGCGCCGTGGTCCTCGCGCGGGCGCTCGGGGTGCGGACCGATCTCGCCTGCCTGGTGACTGGCTTCGCCTACGCGCTCTCACCGAGGATGCTGACGGTGCTCGGCCCGATCTCGATCGAGGCGTGGCCGGCCGCCGTGGCGCCCTGGGTCCTGCTCCCGCTGGTCCTGGGGTCCCGACGGGGCTCGCCCCGCCGGGCGGCGGCCCTGGCCGCCCTGGCGGTGGGCATGGTCGGCGGGGTCAACGCGGCCGCCACCGCCGCCGTGCTCCCGCTCGGCGTGATCTGGCTGCTCACCCGCAGCCCGGGTCCCCGTCGGCGGGCCCTGATGCTGTGGTGGCCGGCGCTGACGGCGCTGGCCACGGCGTGGTGGCTGGTCCCGCTGTTCCTGATGGGCGCCTACAGCCCGCCCTTCCTCGACTTCATCGAGACCGGTGCCGTGACGACGTTCCCGGCGACGCTGTTCGACACCCTGCGCGGCACGAGCAACTGGATCCCCTACCTGGACCCGGGGTCGGTGGGCGGCAACGTCCTGATCTCCACCCCGGCCGTCGCCCTCAACAGCGGGATCCTGCTCGTGGTCGGCGTCGCCGGGCTCGCCCACCACCGCACGCCCCACCGGGCGTTCCTGGCGCTGGGTGCGCTGGTCGGCGTGGTGCTCGTCGCCGCCGGGCACACCGGGGTGGTGCAGGGCTGGTTCGCCCCTGAGGTGCAGGCGCTCCTGGACGGCGCGCTGTCGCCGCTGCGCAACGTGCACAAGTTCGACCTCGTGCTGCGGCTGCCCCTGGTCCTGGGGGTGGGGTTCTGCCTCGACCGGCTGCTGCTGCGTCGGCGGGACCACGCGGACGACGCGGCGGAGCCGCCGCCGCTGGCGTTCCGGGTCAACCGGGGTGTCGTGCTGGCCTCCACGTTGCTCGCGGTGGTGGCCACCAGCCTGCCCGTGCTGCAGGGGCGCGTCGCGCCGGCGGGCGCCTTCCTGGCAACGCCCGCCTACTGGGCCGAGGCGGCGACGTGGCTGGACGAGAACTCCTCCGACGCCGCGACCCTGGTCGTGCCCGGCTCGGCGTTCGGCGAGTACCTCTGGGGCAGGCCGCGGGACGAGCCGATGCAGTGGCTGGCCGGGTCGCGGTGGGCCGTGCGCAACGTGGTGCCGCTGACGCCACCGGGCAACATCCGGATGCTCGACGCCGTCGAGGCGCGTCTCGACGAGGGACGGGGATCGGCCGGTCTGACGACCTACCTGCGTCGCGCCGGGATCGAGTACCTGCTGGTGCGCAACGACCTGGCGCCCTCCGACGACGTGCCCGACCCGGTGCTGGTGCACCAGGCGCTGGCGACCTCGCCGGGCATCACGCGCGTGGCGGACTTCGGGCCGGTCGTGGGCGGCGAGCCCGAGCTCGAGCGGGACGGTCAGCGGGTGCTGGTCAACGGAGGGTGGCAGGCCAGCTACCCCGCGGTCGAGGTCTTCGGTGTGGGTGGCTCCGACGTGCCGTCGGCGGTGTCCACGGCCGCCCCGAGCGTCGTCGCCGGAGGCCCGGAGGACCTCCTGGACCTGGTCGACCTCGGGCTTCTCGGTGAGGCCCCGAGCATCCTGGCCACCGACCTGGGTGACCGCCGACCACCGGGGTCCGTGGTGCTCACCGACGGGTTGCGCGCCCGGGAGCGCGCCTTCGGCCGCCTGCACGACGGCGCCTCGGCCGTGGTGACCCCCGGCGACTCCCGACGCACCACGAGCCCGGTCCCCGACTACCTCCCCGAGGCCGCCGAGGGATGGACGACCTCGGCGCAGCTCGAGGGGGCACGGACGGTGTCGGCCACCTCGTCGCGGTCGGACGCCGGGACCCCGGGGGGCAGCGACCGCGGGACCCTTCCCTTCGCCGCCGTCGACGGCTCGATGGGCTCCGAGTGGGTCTCGGGCTCGGACACCGCCGCCGCACGCTGGGAGGTGGGCCTCGACGGTGGACGGACGGTGGACGAGGTCCGGGTGACCGGAGGCGGCTCCGCGCCGCTGAACCAACGGGTCAGGATCGTGCTCGACGACTACACCAGCGAGGTGCTGGACCTCGGGCCGCGGGAGTCCGTCGTGGTGTCGGTGCCGGGGGACCAGCGGTGGACCGAGGTCGTCGGGGTCGTCGGAGTCACGGCCGGCCAGCAGGTCGCCCTGGCGGAGGTGGAGGTCGACGGCCTCACGGTCGAGCGCACGCTGGCGGTCCCGACGCTGCCGAGCGCCTGGGGACCACCGGACGCGGTGGTGCTGAGAGCGGACCTCGAGGCACGGCGCGGGTGCGCCGAGGTCGGGGCTGACGTGCGTTGCCGGTTGGGTCGCGACCCGTCCTCCGAGGAACCCGGTGGCCTCGATCGGCGGGTCGACCTCGGCGGCGCGGCGACCTGGGACGTGACGCTGAGCGCCCGGCCCCGGGCGGGGGCCGCGCTGGAGCAGGCGGTGCAGCGAGGTCAGCCGGGCTCGGTCCTCGCGTCCACCTCGGGGTCCGAGGACCCCCGGGCCGCCCCGTCGTCGACCGTCGACGGCGACCTCGGGACGACCTGGTTGGCCGCGGCCGCCGACATCCGACCGGTGCTGCGTCTGGCGTGGCTGGGCGAGCGGACGGTGCGCGGTCTCGACCTCCGGGTCGCCCGCGGCACCGCGGCCCGCCTCCCGACCGAGGTCCGGGTCGTCTGGCCCGGCGGCCGCACCGTCGTGGAGCTCGACGACGGTCGCGTGCGCCTGCCGGGGATCCGGACGGACCAGCTCGAGATCCACGTGCTGGAGGCCGAGCCCGCGACCGACCTCGACTTCGCGGCCCAGGCCTCGGAGGTGCCGGTAGGTGTGGGGGAGGTGCGCCTGCGCGGCGTGCCCTTCTTCCCGTTGACGTTCCCCATCGATCCGACCACGCTCGGCTGCGGCAGCGGTCCCGACCTCGTGGTCGACGGGGATCGCACCCGCACCGAGCTCACCGCCTCGCCGGACGCCCTCCACCGGGGCGTGCCGGTGCCCGCCGTCCCCTGCGCCCGGGGGTCCAGGGCCGCTGAGCCGGACGGTGGGGGGCTGGTCCTGGCGGACGGCACCCATCGGATCGGGTTCGGGGGGAGGGGAGCGACGACCGGCGCGACCGTCGTCCTGACCCGGCGCGGCGGCACCGTGCCCGGGCTCGCCGTCCCCCACCCGGCTGAGGCGATCGGGTCGGGGACGGACCCGGTGGGGCGCGAGCTCGTGCCGTCCTCGGGTGACGACCTCGTCGCCCTGCGGCAGAACTCCAACGCCGGGTGGTCGGCCTCCGTCGGCGGCGTCGACGCGGAACCGGTCGTCGTCGACGGCTGGCAGCAGGGCTGGTGGGTGGACCCCGGCGCCCCGGGCGGGTCGGCTGCACCGATGGCCGTCCGGTTCGGCCCGGATGCCGCCTACCGGGGCGGTCTCCTCGGGGGCGCCGTCCTGTCCCTCCTGCTGCTGGTGGTCCTCGCGCTCCCGCCCCGTCGTCGGGTGACGCCCCGACCACCGGTCGACGGTGAGCGCGCCCTGCCGTGGTGGGCGGCGCTGCCGGTGGCCGTGGTCGTCCCCGGGCTGGTCGCGGGGTGGATCGCCGCGGTCGTCGCTGCGGGGGCGGTGGCCACCCTGCTCCTGCTGGCACGCACACGTGCCGACGCCGAGATCGGCGCCTGGCTGCCGGCCGTGCCACTGCTGGGGGCGGCCGCCTGGTACGCGGTCCTGCCCTGGGGCAGTGCCACGGGCTGGGCCGGTGCCGCCAGCGGTCCGGCCTACCTCTGCGTCCCGGCGCTCGCGGCGCTGGCACTGGCGTCGTCGTCCGCGGCGGACGGCCCGGTGCGCGTGCCCCGGTTCCGGGTGAACCTGCTCGGGCGTCGTCCCAGGGCCAGCGCCGGCAGCTCGACGAACCGGTAGGCCGCCTCTGCGGCCAGCAGGCTCAGCAGCACCGTGACCACGAAGATCTGCAGCCCGCGGCCCGCGAACAGCTCCCATCCGGTGGCCCACATGACCAGGTGGAGCACCGGCAGGTGGAGGCAGAACACGCCGTAGCTGATCCAGCCCAGCCGCCGCAGCGGGGTGGCCGAGAGCACGGTGTCGTACCGGCTGTGCTCGCGGCGCCCCAGGATGCTGGGCAGGACCACGAGGAGGGCGACCGCCGCGTAGAGCAGGTGCTTCGTCAGCGATTGGGCAGGCGTGGGAGCGGCGAACATGGCCGGGCCCGCGACCGGCGTGGCCGAGGCCAGCAGGAGGCCCGCGGCGAGCGCCCAGCAGGCGCCGGGCTGGTGGGCGAGGGCGTGCACCGCACCGGCCGCTCGGGGGCTGCGTCCTCGGACCAGCAGCACCTGCAGCAGTGCCAGGGCGATGCCGATCGCGAACCAGGTCAGGAAGGCCGGGAGCCACTGGGTCGGGCTGCCACCGGTCGAGGAGCCGACCCGGGCCGCCCCGTCGAGGTGCCACCACACCGAGACCACGGTCATCGCGAGGAGACCGGTCCAGATGCGACGGGTGGAGGTGGGTCCACGCCCGGTGCGGCCGAGGAGCAGAAGCATCAGCAGGGGGAGCAGGAGGTAGAAGGACACCTCGACGGCCAGGCTCCACATGTGGGTGAGGCCCGCGGGGAACGAGGTGCTGGTGACGGTGTCCAGCATCAGCACCGTGCTGACGCGCTCGCCCCAGCCCAGCCCACGGTTGTCCTCGACGAGGGCGAGCGCGAGGGCCACCGTGAGGAGGTAGAGCGGCGCGATCCGCCACCAGCGACGGCGCAGGTACGACAGGGGGTCCGGGCGAGGCGCAGCGTCGAGCCCCGCCATGATCCAGGGCCGCGCCAGGAGGAACCCCGACAGGACGAAGAAGATCGCGACCCCGACGTCGAGACGGGCCAGCAACGTTCCCCAGACGCCGTGACGGGTGTAGTCGCCCGACCAGAAGGCCACGTGGGTGGTGAGGACGCAGAGGGCTCCGACGAGCCGAAGGGTGTCCAGCGCCGGGAAGCGCGGGCCCGAGCGGGGAGGCGCCGGGACCAGGTGGTCGCCGAGGTGCGAGGACGGGGTCACAGGGGGCCTCCTGGTTGGACGGTGCCGACCTCGACGACGTCGACGCACACCGTGGTTCCGGGGGTCAGGTCGCTGAGGTCGACCGAGGAGACCGGGCCCTCGACCTCGATGAAGAGACTGTGCAACCCGCTGCGGACCGGCACCTCGGCGGTCTCCCCGGCGGCGGCGACGGTCATCGAGGCCTCGCCCGACGACAGGTAGCCCAGGCGCAACCACCACGTGAAGTCGAGCGTGGTCCGCCGCACCGGGATCGACACCGGCCCCGTCCCGACCCGCCACCCGCACGCGCCGTCAGGTCCCGGCTCGCTCCTGGTGGCGGGGTCCAGGAAGGCCCGTCGGGCTGCGCCGTCGGGAGCGAGGGTGAGGAGGTCGTCGGTGACCTGGGGGAACGAGACGTCGTCGACGACCAGGGGGAGCAGCCTCGGGGTGGTGTTGAACGGGAAGAGGAAGCCGGGCATGACGTCGTCGGGGACCACGGTGTCGGCGAAGTCCTGCGGCCCGCCGTCGCGGAGCGAGTCCTGCGTGGCGCGGAGGTAGTCCCGCCCCGGGTTGTCCTCGTGCCAGATCCTGGCGTACCCGACCGCACTGACGGTGCCCGACAGGGCGAGGGCGACGGTGAGGACGACCCCGACCCGCCGGGTCGGCAGCGCGATGAGGGGGTCTGCTCGCGGCTCGGTGCCGCCCTCGCCCTCGCGCAGCGGCATGGTGAGCAGAGCGAGGGTGAGGACGGCGGCGCAGGTGACGTCGCTCAGGTACCGGTACTCGAGGCCGGCGATGGACCCGACCACGGGAGCGCGTGTCACGAGCAGCAACGCGTACGACAGGGCGGCGGAGCCACCGAGCAGCAACCAGACCCGTCCGGTCCGGACCCGGGTCGCAGCGAGGTACGCAGCCAGGCCGAGGAGCACGACCCAGCTCAGCATCAACGCCCACCCGGGGGCGTCCACGACCCCGACCGGGGGATTGATGCGGGACCAGGTCCAGGGGCCGCCCACCAGTCCGAGGGGCAACGAACGTCCGAGCATCGTGCCGGCCAGGGGGACCGCGACGTCGGACGAGGACGTGGAGTCGGTGGTGAGCTGCGGGACCGTGACCAGGTAGTACGTCAGATAGGCCGTGGCGAGCCCGACGCCGAGGACGAGGGCAGGCCACCAGCGTCGTGCCGCGCTCACGACGCGGTCGCGGGGCGAACCCGGCACGAACCAGCCGAGGGTGAGCACTGCCAGCACCGGGAAGAGGACCAGTGCCTTGACGTACGAGGCGAGCGCGACGACCAGCACCAGGAGCGTCACTGCGAGCCACCGCCTGCCCTGCCCACGCAGGTAGCGGACCCAGGCCGCGACCGCGGCGAAGAAGCAGACCTGGAGCGGAAGCGCGTTCAGGCTCGCGGCCCACCACATGAAGGCCGGCAGCGTCATCGCCGAGGCCAGGTACAAGGTCAACGGGGCGAGCGCGCCCCACCGGACCCCGACCAGCGTGGTGACCATCCACCAGCAGCACGCCGACGCGGCCAGCTGCAGGGCCAGGGTCAGGGTCGCCGCCAGAGGCCAGTCCACGAGGCCGCCGGTCGTGACCACCCAGGCGAGGAACCGGCCCACCGGCATGAGCTGACTGTCGTACGGCGTGAGCAGCAGGTCGGTCCCGAGCCCGGTTCGGGCCGCGTCGTCGAGCATCTGCAGGTCATCGAGGTAGAACCACGACGGGTAGAGGGCCCAGCCCCGGAGCACGAGAGCGACGGTGACGACGCCGACGGCCACCAGTGTGACGCGGGTGCGCTGCTCGGGGTGCTCGTCGGGTGACCTGCTCACCCGCCCGCCGCCCCGCTCACGACGGCGATGATGGCACAGCGGCCGAGCCCGGTGCCGTCGAGCGCTACGCCATGGGTGACCCGCGTCGGGACTTAGGTCCGTGCTTGCCCGGGCCTTGGGTAACCGGTCGGTAACTTACGGGCACGGCGGTGCGTCCCGAGGGTGTGACGTGCGCTACCTTCTGGCGGTTGACGCGAGGTCTGGGAGGACACACGGTGCGCAAGATCGTCGGAGCGGTACTGATCGGAATTGGCGGTTTCCTGCTGGTGGCGGCGATCGTCGCGGTCACCTGGGTGCCGGGGCAGGTGCAGCGCACCCCGATCGAGATCGACACCACCACCGAGCTCGAGGGCCAGGTCGCCACGCTCGACACCGAGACGCAGGAGCTCTCGGAGACGCGTGACGTCTACGCGCTGTCGATCACGAAGTCCGACACCGAGGCCTCCACCGACGACACGGTGGTCTTCACCACGAACACGTGCCTGAACGAGGACCTCGGCCAGCCGCGGGAGTGCTACAGCCCCGCCGAGGAGGACTTCGTGGTCACGGTCAGCCCGACCGACGTCGCGGCGACCGACCGGAGCACCGCCCTGGCGGTGCCGACCGACCTCGAGCCCGTCGAGCACGAGGGCCTGATCAACAAGTGGCCCTTCGATGCCGAACAGGAGACCTATCCCTACTGGGACAGCACCGCGCAGGTGGCCGTCGACGCCGTCTTCGACCGCACCGAGGAGATCGAGGGCCTCGAGACGAACGTCTACCGGATCGAGGTGCGGGACGCACCCGTGCTGGTCAGCGGGCTCTCCGAGGAGATCGACGGCACCTATGACGACGTCAAGGAGATCTACGTCGACCCCCGCACCGGAGCGATCGTGAACCAGACCGAGCAGCAGCAGCGGTTCTTCGACGACGGGACCCAGGCTCTCGACCTCGAGCTGGCCTTCACCGACGAGCAGGTCGCGACGAACGTCGCGGACGCCCAGGACAACGCATCCAGCCTCGACCTCCTGATGCGCACCGTGCCGCTGATCGGCTTCATCGGCGGCCCGCTGCTGCTCCTCGGCGGCCTGGTCCTCCTGCTGGTGGGCGGACGGAACAGGTCGGCGACGCACAGCGGTCGCGACTCGCGGCCGATGGCCGGCGCCGGGGTCTGAGTCACCGGCACCACCCACCAGCACGAGCCAGCACGGCCCCGGTCCCCGGACCGGGGCCGTGCTGCGTACCCCGCCCGTGGCGAGAGAGCCACATGCGTCATGAGATGCAGGTTCTCAAGGCTCCCGGACCTGCATCTCATGACACGTCCCAGGTCGGTCCCCCAGGCGGTCCCTCAGGTCAGCCCCGCAGGTCCGCCCCGACGATCGCGGTGCCCGGCGTCAGTCGGCCGCGCAGCTGCGACCAGCCGCCCCAGACCCGGTCGTGGTGTTCGGGCCAGCGCGGCTCGAGCAGGTCGGTGATCACGAAGCCGGCGGCGCGCAGCAGCGCCACCCAGTCGCCCAGCGTGCGGTGGTGCTCGACGTAGGCCACCTCGTCGGTGGTGGGGTCGACCTCGACGTACGGCGTGCGGTCCCAGTAGGAGGAGACGGCCGTCAGGCCGTCGGGGCCCGGGTCGTCGGGGAACATCCATCGCGTCGGATGGGTGATCGAGAACGCCAGCCGGCCCCCGGGACGCAGCACGCGTGCGGCCTCGGCCAGCGCGACGTCGAGGTCGGCGACGAACTGCAGGGCGCCGAAGCTGCAGAAGACGACGTCGAAGGAGGCGTCGGCGAACGGCAGCGCGGTCGCGGTGGCGAGCACCGAGGGCACGGCGACGCCGGTGGCCTCGTCGAGGCGCCGGGAGTGCTGGAGCTGGCGGTAGGAGAGGTCGAGGCCGACCGCACGCCCCCCGCGGGACCGCACCCAGCGCGAGCACTGCCCGGCGCCCGACCCGACCTCGAGCACGTCACGCCCGGCCACGTCGCCGAGCACCCCGGCGTCGTCCTCGGTCAGGCCCTCGGGGCCCCACACGAAGCCGGCGTCACCGAGGAAGGCGCCGTGCGTGGCCTGGTACTCGTCGGCGTAGCGGTCCCAGTCGGGGCCGTTCGCCCGGCGGGACTCGGCCTCGTCGACGGTGCGTCGTTCGACCACGACCGGGGCGGGCGGTGGGAAGTCCTGCTCGGCCACCCCTGGACCCTACGCCGGGAGAGTCCGGCGATCCTGCCCGGCGGGGCAGACCGACCCGTACCCTGCGGCCCATGACCTCTCGCAGGGCGGTCCCGGCTGCCGCACTGGCTCTGGCCCTGGCCGTCGCGCTCGCCCCGGCCGTCGGGGCCGCCGGCACGACCCCGTCGGCCGCAGCCGACCGGGCAAGGGTGCAGATCGAGGTCACGGGCGTCGGAGTCACCACCTGGCCGGCCTTCGACCCGCAGGTCGAGCGGTATGCCATCGACACGGCGTCGGACACCGGGGGCGCCGTGACCGTGCGCGCCTCGACGACGGACCCGACCGCACGGATCACCGTCGACGGCCTGCCGCTGAGAGGGGGCGAGCGCACCGTCGACGGTCTCGAGCCCGGCGACGAGGTCGCCGTCCTGGTCGATGGAGACCGTGGTTCCGCGGTGCACTCCTTCCTCTACCTGCCGCCGCAGTTCCCGGTGCTGGAGCGCGACACCGACGGGCCGAGCCTGGACACGCCCTCGCCCGGGCACGTGCTGCTGACCCTCGGCCTCTGGACCGAGCCGTCACCGTTCTTCGAGACGGCCGTCGACGCCAACGGGGTCCCGGCGTTCGTCGTCAGCACGGCGAACTCGATGGATCTCAAGCCGGCCCCGGGAGGCCACTACAGCGTGGCCAGGGGGCGGGCCGAGGGTGGGGCCGACGTCGTCGAGCTCGACGAGCAGCTGCGGGAGGTCGGTCGCTACCGGACCGTCGGCCTCCAGCACACGGACGGCCACGACGCTATCCTCGAGGAGGACGGAACCCGGTACCTCCTGGCCTACGAGCCGAACACCCGGACCGGGCTGACGGACGCGGTCGTCCAGCACGTCGCGGCGGACGGCTCGGTGCTGTTCGAGTGGAACAGCGCCGACCACGTCGACGTGGAGGCCGAGACCGTCGTCGGTGTGGACGACCCGGACTACGCGCACATCAACTCGGTCGAGGTGATGCAGGACGGGGACCTCCTGCTGTCCTTCCGCCACCTCAGCTCCGTGCTCAAGGTGGCGCGCACGGCCCACGACGGCTTCGCGGCCGGCGAGGTGGTGTGGCGCCTCGGGGGCCGGGCCAGCGACTTCACGGTCAGGGATCCTGACGGCTCACCGGACGGGGGTCCCTGCGCGCAGCACACGGCCCACGAGCTCCCGAACGGTGACATCCAGGTCTTCGACAACGGTGCGTGGTCGTTGAACCCGCTCTGCATCGACCCCGCCGATCCCGCGGGCGACACCGTGGCCCGCACGCCGACGCGGATCGCGCAGTTCCGGCTGGACGAGACCGACGGCAGTGCGACGGTGGTCGAGGAGCAGGTCGTGGGCGACCGGTACGCGATCTTCGCCGGGTCCGTGCAGCCCCTGGACGGGGACAGGTCCATGATCGGCTGGGCCTCGTCGACGGAGGCCGTGGCCAGCGAGCTCGGCCCCGGCGGCGAGCTGTTGTGGGACCTGCGAGCGACCGAGCGCCCGCGGTACTTCAGCTACCGCGCGCACAAGGCCCCGGTGCCGGACGCGACCCCGCCCGACGTCATGACGCCCATGCCGGCCGACGGCGCCACCTACACCGTGGGTGACCGGGTCGTCCCTCGTGCGCGGTGCACGGATCGTGGCGGCTCGAGCCTGCACGCGTGCGAGGTCTCCGCGGTCGACACCACGACCCCCGGTCGGCGCGTGGTGACGTTCACGGCGACGGACGGCGCCGGCAACACGACCGTGGTCCAGTGCGACTACGACGTGGTCGCGCCCGGGGACCGCCCCGACGCTCTGATCGGCTTCTCGCGTCGCACGCTGGTCGGTGACGACGTCTACGGCGGGCCGGCACGCCAGAGCGTGACCGGACCGCTGCGTCGCGCTGGTCGGACGGTCCAGGTCCGGGTGGAGAACGACGGGAGCGCACCGTCGCGTTTCGTGCTCGCCACGACAGGACCGTCCCGCGACTTCCGGCTCGCGCTGAGCTACCCCGACGGGCGCCGCCGCTCACCGGTGCTGGCGCCCGGCGGGATCTGGACGGTCGGGGTCACGGTCGAGCCGAGGCGCTCGGCGCGGCGTGGCGACCTCGCGGTGGTGCGCCTGGCGGCGCGCGCGGTCGACGGGTCGACGGTCGACACCGTGCGAGCCCGCCTCAGGCTGCGGTGACCACCGCCGGGACGGACGGCTACACCCTGGAACCCCTCCCGGGGAGCTGGTCCGGGGAGACCTTCCTGGCCCGTGCCGGCGCCGAGCGCACGGTCGTGCGGTTGTACGGCGGCCGCTCGCTGGCCCGGGGACCGGCGGCCCCCGAGGTCGATGCGGCGGTGCTGACGCTCGTACGCGGGCTGCTCCCGGTGCCCGACGTGCTCGAGGTCCGCCGCGCCGACCCGGCGTCCGGCTCGCCGGGCATGCTCGTCACCGCGTTCGTGCCGGGGGTGCGGGGCGACCTCGCCCTGGGCTCGGCCGAGGACGACGAGGCGCTCGGCCGCCTCGGCCACGGGCTGGGGCACGTGGCAGGCCTGCTCGCCTGCATGCCCCAGCCGGGCACCGGCCCGTTCGTCGACGGCGACCTGCGGGTCGGGTCGTTCGGCGACGAGGCCGACGTCGGTGGGGTCGTCGCCGCCCATCTCGACCGGCTGCACCCCGACGACGGCTGGGGTGGCGACGAGCGGGCCGGGCTGCAGGAGGTGGCCGAGCGTGCCGACGAGGTGCTGGCCGGCGTACGCCGCCGCAGCCTGGTGCACAGCGACCTGAACCCGAAGAACGTGTTGGTGGCTCCCGGGACGCTCGAGGTGGTCGCGGTCCTCGACTGGGAGTTCGCGCACGCCGGCCACCCCGTCACCGACCTGGGCAACCTGCTGCGCCACGACCGCCGGCCGGCGTACGTCGACGCGGTGCTCGCGGCGTACCGGGACCGGGTCCCGGTCACGGAGGGGGGCGCCGACCTGCTCGACCGGGCACGGGCGGCGGACCTGGTCGCGCTGGTCGACCTCGCCGCGCGGCGAGGCGCGAACCCCGAGGCCGACCGGGCGCACGCGCTGCTGCTGGCCGTGGCCCGTCGGCGCGACTGGCACGCCGTACCCGGGTGAGCGGCTCCCTCAGCCCGCGTCGACCGCGCGCCGCCCGCGAAGGGGCAGCCGGCCGGCGAGATCACCGAGGGGCCCCACGGCGCGGCCGAGGCCGTCGGCCGCGGTCTCCAACGACGGGATCAGCTCGGCGAGCGACTCCAGCCTCGGCTGGATCTGCTCGAGGGTGTCGCCCAGCGCGACGAGCTGGTCGAGGGTGCCGCCGTCGGCGACCAGCTTCTCGACGAAGCCGTCCTCCAGCAGCATCCGGTCGAGCAGCCCGCCCGGCGCGACGAGGCGGTCCAGCAGCCCGTCCGTCATCGTGATCCGGTCGAGCGCGGCGCCGGGGGCGAGGAGACGCTCGAGCACGCCGTCCGCCTCGACCAGTCGGTCCAGCGGTCCGCCGTCGGCGAGGAGCCGGTCCAGGGCGCCGTCCTCGGCGACCAGGCGGTCCAGCGGGCCGTCCTCGGCGAGCAGCGTCAGCAGGCCGCCGCGCTCGGCCAGCAGCCGGTCGAGGGTCCCGCCGCGCTCGAGGAGACGCCCGAGCGGACGATCGGGGGCGGTCAGCTCGTTGAGGGTGTGGGCCAGGCGCACCGGGCCCTCGCGGTCCGAGAGCGCGCGGACCAGCTGCTCGGCGTACCCGCCGTCGCCGATGACCCGCAGCAGCAGGTCGGCGTACCCGCCCGGGCGTCGGATCGGACCGTCCGGCGCGGCGAGGACGCCGACGGCGAGCGTGGCGCGGGTGGCCGCGACGGCCAGGTCGACGGGGAGCGCGGCGAGGGCCGTGACGCGCGACCGCACGGGTGCGGGCACGACGGCGAGGGCGGGGGAGACCATCCCGCGACGGTAGCGCCCGGAGGGGGCGGGAGGAGGGGTTGCTGCGACATCGTGTCGCAGGTGTCGTCGTCCGTGGTCCGGACCTGACGACGCCGCCCGGGTGGGGGGTCCCGGGCGGCGTCGTCAGGCCGTGGAGCAGGTGCGGTGCTGCTCTACGGGTTGCGGGGGCTCGACTTGCGGTCGAGCGGGTCGCTTCCGGCCGCGACCTCACGACCGTCGCTGACCCCACCGTTGTCGGTGTCGCGGTCGCAGGGGTTGGTCCGGTGACGCTTGATCTCGACCCGGTCGGTCAGGCCGTCGCGGTCGGTGTCCTTGCGCACCGGGTTGGTCTTGGTGCGGTTGACCTCGCGGCCGTCGGTGAGGCCGTCGCGGTCGGTGTCCTTGCGCAGCGGGTTGGTCTTGGTGCGGTTGACCTCGCGGCCGTCGGTGAGGCCGTCGCGGTCGGTGTCCTTGCGCAGGGGGTTGGTCTTGGTGCGGTTGACCTCGCGGCCGTCGGTGAGGCCGTCGCGGTCGGTGTCGGCCCGCAACGGGTCGGTCGCGTGCTGGTCGACCTCGGCGCCGTCGGTGAGGCCGTCGTCGTCGGTGTCGGGGTCACGGGGATCGGTGCCGAGCTGCAGCTCCTCGGCGTCGGTCAGTCCGTCGTCGTCGGAGTCGAGGTCCACCACGGGGGTGTCGTCGAGCGGGTCGAGCGGGTCGGTCCCGGCCTCGACCTCGGCGCCGTCGTCCACGCCGCCCCCGTCCGTGTCGGCCACGTTGGGGTCGGTCAGCTCGACGTCGACCTCGTCACCGTCGGTGAGTCCGTCGTCGTCGGAGACGTCGTCGCGGGGGTCGGTGGGCGCGTTGCCGTACCCGTCGTTCTCCGAGCCCGAGACCTCCTCGAGGTTGGTCACCCCGTCGTCGTCGGCGTCCTCCGCGTCGTCGGTGGTGCCGTCTGCATCGGTGTCCGCGGTGGCGGGGTCGGTGCCGGTGAGCTCGATCTCCTGGCTGTCGGTGAGACCGTCGCCGTCGGTGTCGTCGTCGCGGGGGTCGGTGGGCGCGTTGTCGTAGGCGCCGTTCTCCGAGCCAGAGACCTCCTCGAGGTTGGTGAGGCCGTCGTTGTCGGGGTCCTCGGCGTCGTCGGTGGTGCCGTCGCCGTCGCTGTCGGGGTCCGCCGGGTCGGTGAAGGTCTGCTCGACCTCCTCGCCGTTGGTCAGCCCGTCCCCGTCGTCGTCCGCGTCGGGGTCGGTCGTGACCGCGTCGTCGGCTGCGTCGTTCGGGTCGCCGGCGGGGCTGCCCGAGACCTCGGTGCCGTCGGGCACCCCGCCACCGTCGGTGTCGGCGTCGTTGGGGTCGGTCGGCTCCCCGCCGAACGCGTCGTTCGCGGAGCCGGAGACCTCCTCGCCGTCGGTGAGGCCGTCGTTGTCGCTGTCGTCCTCGCGCGGGTCCGTGGGCTCCCCGCCGAACGCGTCGTTCTCGGAGCCGGAGACCTCCTCGAGGTCGGTCAGGCCGTCGCCGTCGGAGTCGTCGCCCGCGTCGTCGGTGCCGTCGCCGTCGGTATCGGCGGTGTTGGGGTCGGTGCCGGTGAGCTCGATCTCCTCGCCGTCGGTGAGTCCGTCGTCGTCGGAGTCGTCGTCGCGGGGGTCGGTGGGGGCGTTGTCGTAGGCGTCGTTCTGCGAGCCGTCGACTTCTTCGAGGTTGGTGAGGCCGTCGCCGTCGGAGTCGTCGCCCGCGTCGTCGGTGCCGTCGCCGTCGGTGTCCGCGGTGTTGGGGTCGGTGCCGGTGAGCTCGATCTCCTCACCGTCGGTGAGTCCGTCGTCGTCGGAGTCGTCGTCGCGGGGGTCGGTGGGGGCGTTGTCGTAGGCGTCGTTCTGCGAGCCGTCGACTTCCTCGAGGTTGGTGAGGCCGTCGCCGTCGGGGTCTTCGGCGTCGTCGGTGGTGCCGTCGTCGTCGGAGTCGGTGTCGCGGGGGTCGGTGCCGGTCTGGGTGGTCTCCTCGCCGTTGGTGAGGCCGTCGCCGTCGGCGTCGGCTGCGGGGTCGAGGGGGGTGTCGTCGTCGGGGTCGAGGGGGTCGGTGCCGTTGTCGACCTCGGCGCCGTCTTGGACGCCGCCACCGTCGGTGTCGGCGGTGTTGGGGTCGGTCAGCTCGACGTCGATCTCCTCACCGTCGGTGAGTCCGTCGCCGTCGGTGTCGTCGTCGCGGGGGTCGGTGGGGGCGTTGTCGTAGGCGTCGTTCTGCGAGCCGTCGACTTCTTCGAGGTTGGTGAGCCCGTCGCCGTCGGGGTCTTCGGCGTCGTCGGTGGTGCCGTCGTCGTCGGAGTCGGTGTCGCGGGGGTCGGTGCCGGTCTGGGTGGTCTCCTCGGCGTTGGTCAGGCCGTCGCCGTCGGTGTCATCGCCGGGGACCAGCGAGCAGTCGATCCCGCCGACGGGGGCGGTGGCCGAGGCCTCGAGCGGGAACAGCTCGGTCTCGAGCACGGGCACGGCGCCCAGCACGGCTGCGCGCACCTCGAGCACCGACGCCGAGCCCGCGGCCTGCGTACCGTCGGCGGCGTCCGCGGACACGTCGAGCTGGCCGGCGCGCAGGGTCAGCTGCAGCAGCGGGTTGTCGGGCGAGGTGAAGCTGAGCGGGCTGCCGTCGACCGGCAGGGTGCGCGTCCGCCCGTCGGCGGTGACCTCCACGACCGGTGCGTCGTAGGCGACGCTCGCGCCGTCGGCGCCCTCCTGCCCGGTGGCCGTCGCGGTCAGCTCGGGCGCGGACAGGACGCGCACCTGGACCGACCCGCTGAGCAGGTCCAGGGAGGCGATGCTGCCGCGGGCCGAGCTGGCCACGCCCTGGGTGTCGGGGCCGTCCACCTCGACCAGTCCGGTGCTCTGCGACGTCGAGACGGTGTCGGGCAGCGCCAGCAGGGTGCCCAGGGTCGGCACGGGCAGCAGCGACAACCCGACGGTCGAGACCGCCGAGGACGTCAGGGGGCCAGTCGGGCACCCCCCGGTGACGGCGCGGGCGTGGGCCTCGGCCTCCGAGATGCCGAGCGAGAGCAGCCCCGGGACGGTGCCGGGGGCGCCGCCGTCCACCGTGGGCTGCGCGTTGTCCGGCGGTGCCGTCTGGCTCGCCTCGGCGAGCAGGCCCGGCAGGCCCGCGCCGAGGACGGAGGCATCGAGGTTGCGGGCGTCCGCCGTGGCCGACTGACCGTCGGTGACCGTCGTGGTGACCGTGCCCTCCGAGGTGGCGACACCGGCGGCAGCGACGGCAGGCAGCCCCGGCAGCCGGAGCGCGTCCAGCCCGAGGACCTGGGCGGAGGCGGAGCTGGTCAGTGGCTGGTCGGTGACGTCGGCGAGAGCGGGCGCGGGGACCGCGGTGAGGGTGAAGAGCGCGGCCGTCGAGACGACGAGACCGCACGCCACCGGTCGCTTGAAGGGACTCATGGCTGGGGGGCTCCGAAGGGGGAGGGAGACGGGTGGAGGGAGGCTGGTGCGGCCTGGGTGGGCCGCACCACCTTGATATCCCGCCACCGCGGAACCGGGACCCCGGGACGGAAAAGTTCTCGCAGCCGAGACAGCCGGTCCGTGCGGTCGCCCGGGGGTGGTCGCGGTTGGACCTCGTCCGGAGGCAGGCGTACGCTTCACTACGCGAGTGGAGTCCGCCGGGTCCCATACCGAGTGGACGAGGATCGCTATCGATCGGCACCCTCCGCCGGCCCGTCAGAGGCCGCAGGGTGCCAGCCGGTCAGCCGGAGGTAGTGAACAAGGACTTCACGCGTGGCCGTACGACTCCATCCGACCGAAGGTTCCACTTCCCTTATGACGAGCACCATCATCCCTCCCGCCGATGCCGCGCCTCAGGTCGCGATCAACGACATCGGGTCCGAGGAGGACTTCCTCGCCGCGATCGACGCGACCATCAAGTACTTCAACGACGGTGACATCGTCGAGGGCATCATCGTCAAGGTCGACCGGGACGAGGTCCTGCTCGACATCGGTTACAAGACCGAAGGCGTCATCCCCTCCCGCGAGCTGTCGATCAAGCACGACGTCGACCCCCACGAGGTCGTCGAGGTCGGCGACGCGGTCGAGGCCCTGGTCCTCCAGAAGGAGGACAAGGAGGGTCGCCTGATCCTGTCCAAGAAGCGCGCGCAGTACGAGCGCGCCTGGGGCACGATCGAGCAGGTCAAGGAGGAGGACGGCGTCGTCGAGGGCACCGTCATCGAGGTCGTCAAGGGCGGCCTCATCCTCGACATCGGCCTGCGCGGCTTCCTGCCGGCGTCGCTGGTCGAGATGCGCCGTGTGCGCGACCTCCAGCCGTACGTCGGCCAGAAGCTCGAGGCGAAGATCATCGAGCTCGACAAGAACCGCAACAACGTGGTCCTGTCGCGCCGTGCCTGGCTCGAGCAGACCCAGTCCGAGGTCCGCCACAGCTTCCTCACGCAGCTCCAGCGCGGCCAGATCCGCAAGGGCGTCGTGTCCTCCATCGTCAACTTCGGTGCGTTCGTGGACCTCGGCGGCGTCGACGGTCTCGTGCACGTCTCCGAGCTGTCCTGGAAGCACATCGACCACCCCTCGGAGGTCGTGGCCGTCGGCGACGAGGTCACCGTCGAGGTGCTCGACGTCGACATGGACCGCGAGCGCGTCTCGCTGTCGCTCAAGGCGACGCAGGAGGACCCCTGGCAGCACTTCGCCCGCACCCACCAGATCGGTCAGATCGTGCCCGGCAAGGTCACCAAGCTGGTGCCCTTCGGCTCGTTCGTCCGTGTCGAGGAGGGCATCGAGGGCCTGGTGCACATCTCCGAGCTGGCCGAGCGCCACGTGGAGATCCCCGAGCAGGTCGTGCAGGTCGGCGACGACGTCATGGTCAAGATCATCGACATCGACCTCGAGCGTCGCCGCATCTCGCTGTCGCTGAAGCAGGCCAACGAGAACCCGGCCGCCACGGACGTCGAGGACTTCGACCCCACGCTCTACGGCATGACGGCCACCTACGACGAGCAGGGCAACTACGTCTACCCCGAGGGCTTCGACCCCGAGACGGGCGAGTGGCTCGAGGGCTACGACGACCAGCGCGCGGTGTGGGAGCAGCAGTACGCCACCGCCCACGAGCGCTGGGAGGCCCACGTCAAGCAGCAGGCCGAGGCCGCCAAGGCGGAGGTCGAGGCCGGCGAGGCCACCTCGTACTCCTCTGACACCGGCAACGCGGGCAACACCGCGTCGGGCTCCACGCAGCAGGCGTCCTCGGGCGCCACGGAGAGCACCGGCGGCTCGCTGGCCTCCGACGAGGCCCTCCAGGCCCTGCGCGAGAAGCTCACCGGCGGGGGCGCCTGACCCGCACGCAGCACCCACGACGACCCGTCGCGACCTCGGTCGCGGCGGGTCGTCGCCGTTCGCGGGGGCGAGGGCAGCGGAGGCCTCAGACCAGGCCGAGCTCCTCGCCCACGCGGCCCACGACCGTCTCGTAGTGCACGTCGTGGTCCAGCACCCCGCGGTGCAGGTGGCCGAAGAGCTCCAGCGACACCTGCCCGACCAACGTGGCCCACGCCTGGAGGCCGGCGACGACGTACGCCGTGCCCGGCGCCGGGTCGACCAGCTCCGCGACCGGCGCCACCGCCTCCTGCTCGGCCCGGGACACACCGGCGCCCCCGGCCAGCGGTGTCCGTCCGGCCCGCTCCGCGTCGCTGAGCAGCGTGAGCAGCGCCCGGCTGGTCCGTGTCGCCGGGCCGACGGTGTCGTACGGCGCGGCGTAACCCGGCACGGGGCTGCCGTAGGTGAGGGCGTAGCGGTGGGGGTGGGCCACGGCCCAGTCGCGCACGGCGTGCGCCAGGGCCCGCCAGCGTCCGGCCAGGTCGTCGCGGGCCCGCTCGGCATCGGCCTGCTCCACGGCCTCGCCGAGCTCGTCGTAGGCCTCGACGATCAGCGCGGTCAGCAGCGCGTCGCGGCTCTCGACGTAGCGGTAGACCGCGGACGAGGCCATCTCGAGGTCGCGCGCCACGGCCCGCAGCGACAGGGCCGCCGGGCCGACGGCCGCCAGCTGCCGGCCGGCGCTGTCCAGGATGGCCCGGGTCAGCTCGGTGCGGGCGACGGCGCGGGCGGTCCGGGGGGCGGGTGCGGGACGGGGGGAGGTCTCGGCGGGCACCGGTCCATCCTGCCACGTGCCGAGAGCGGTGGTCCAGGACGAGAGCACCGCTCTTGTCAGCGGGGGCGACCCGTGCCACGCTGGGGGTCCAGCGAGAGCAGTGCTCTCGCATTCTCGTCCGAGGAGGACCGATGAGCGAACGACACGTGGTGGTCGGAGCAGGACCGGTGGGCCGGGCCGTGGCCCGGGAGCTGGTACGACGCGGGGCCGGGGACGTGGTGCTGGTGAGCCGTTCGGGGCCGGGGAGGAGGTGGAGGGGGCCCGCCGGGTCGCTCTCGACCTGGGCGGTGCCGGATCGGCAGAGGGCCTGACCGCGCTCTGCGCCGGCGCGGAGGTGGTCTACAACGCCGCCAACCCGCCGTCCTACGACGTCTGGGGCACCTGGTGGCCGCCGGTCGCGCAGGCGCTGTCGGCGGCGGCCCAGCACAGCGGAGCGGTCCTGGCCACCGCGTCGTGCCTGTACCCCTACGCCGTGGACGGCACGCCGATGGTGGAGGGGCGTCCCGACGACGCCTCCGGGGCGAAGGGGCGGCTGCGCGCCGCCATGACGGCGGACGCGATGGCCGCGCACCGCGCCGGCCGGGCACGGGCCGTGGAGGTGCGTGGCTCGGACTACCTCGGGCCCGGGGTGAGCCAGGCGCACGTCCCCGTCGTGGTGCCCCGCGCGCTGCGGGGCCGGGCGGTGCGCGTCTTCGGGGACCCCGACGCCCTGCACTCCTTCACCGACGTCCGGGACATGGCGACGGCCCTGGTGACCGCGGCGACGACACCGGCGGCGCACGGCCGGGTCTGGCACGCACCCACCAACCCGCCGGTGTCCCAGGCCGAGGCCGTGGCCGGTGTCTGTCGGGCGGCCGGCGTGGCGCCGGTGCGGGTCAGGTCCTGGCCACGCGCGATGCTCACGCTGGGCGGGACGGTGGTGCCGTTCCTGCGGGAGATGAGGGAGACGGTGGGCCAGTTCGAGCAGCCGTACGTCCTGGACTCGGCCGCCTCCGAGGCGGCGCTCTCGCTCTCCCCGACGCCGTGGGCGGAGGTCCTGCGCGCCACCGCCGAGCAGGGGGGCCGTCCGGCAGCCGGTCCACTAGCCTGGCCCGATGCGCGTCGGACTGACCGGTGGGGTCGCCTCAGGCAAGAGCACGGTGTCGGCGGTCCTCGACGAGCTGGGGGCGGTGGTCGTCGACTCCGACGTGATCGCCCGCGAGGTGGTCGCCCCCGGCACCCCGGGCCTCACCGCCGTGGTCGGCGAGTTCGGGCACCAGGTCCTGGCCTCCGACGGGTCGCTCGACCGGCCGGCGCTGGGCCGCCTGGTCTTCGGCGACGACGACGCCCGCCGCCGGCTCGAGGGCATCGTGCACCCGCTGGTCCGCGCGCGGGCCGCCGAGGTCGAGCACGCCGCACCGGACGGGTCGCTGATCGTCCACGACATCCCGCTGCTGGTCGAGACCGGCCAGGGGGACCGCTTCGAGGTGGTCGTCGTGGTCGACGTGCCCGAGGAGGTCCAGCTCGCGCGGATGGTCTCCGACCGCGGCTGGACCGAGGAGGACGCCCGGGCCCGGATCGCCGCCCAGGCCTCGCGCGAGGACCGGCTCGCCGTGGCCACGCACGTGCTGGACAACACCGGCTCGCGCGAGGACCTGCGGCGCGTGGTCGAGGAGCTCTACGCCGGGCTCGCGTCCGGCTGACCGCACCGCCGGGGCGCCCGGGGGTGAGGCCTCAGCTCGGCAGGACCTCCCGCGCGTAGCGCGTCTCGGCAAGGTCGAGGGGGACCGGTCCCTCGCGCCGGTCGACGCGGGTCGCGCCGTCGACGCGCCACCCCTGGTGCTCGTAGAAGGCCCGGGCCCGGGTGTTGCTGCTCAGCACCCACAGCGTGGCCGAGCGGACGCCGTCCCGGGTCAGCTGGGCGGCCGCCGCCGCGTCGAGCGCCCGCCCGGCGCCGTGCCGCCAGCGGTCCGGGTCGACGTAGAGCGCCCACAGCTCGGCGGTCCCGGGCGCCGCGTCCGGGTCGCGGGAGGGGCCCACGGAGCAGAAGCCCAGCACCCGGTCGCCGTCGACGGCGACGCAGGTGGTCGCGCCGCCCGCGACGGGGTGGGCGAGGCGCTCGCGCCAGGAGACGGAGCGCTCGGCCACCGAGAGGTCGTCCAGCACCGCGTCCGGCAGCAGTCCGCGGTAGCCCACCTGCCACCCGCGGACGTGCACCCGCGCGATCGCGGCGGCGTCGTCGGGCGCCGCGCGGCGTACGACCGGCTCGTCCATGTCTCGATCGTGCCAGGCCGCCCGCCCCGCGACGGTCCCGGACGCACCACGGCCCCGACCTGGTCTCGGGTCCAGGTCGGGGCCGGGTGCTCGGAGGCGTCGCGCCCGTCTCGGGTCGGGCGCGACGCCGGTCTCAGGCCGCCAGGTCGGGGTCGCCCAGGCGACGCAGCTTCTGCAGCGCCTCCCGCTCGAGCTGGCGCACGCGCTCGGCGGAGATGCCGTGCTTGGTGCCGATGTCGGCCAGCTTGTGCTGGCGTCCGTCGACCAGGCCGTAGCGGGACCGGATGATGTCGGCCGCGCGGTCGTCGAGGTTGCCGACGAGGGCGTTCAGGCGCTCGCGGGCCTCGGTGTCCAGGACCGTCAGGTCCGGCCCGGGGGCCGTCTCCTGGGCCATCAGGTCGCCCAGCGAGGTGTCGCCGTCCTCGTCGACCGGGGTGTCGAGGCTGACGTGCTCACGGCCCCACGCCATCAGGTCGAGGACCCGGTCGACGTCGAGACCGAGCTCCATGGCGATCTCCTGCGGGTCGGGGTCGCGACCCAGCTGGCGCTCCAGGGTACGGCGGGCGCCGCCGACCTGGTTGAGCTCCTCGACGACGTGCACGGGCAGGCGGACGACGCGGGCCTGCTGGGCGATGCCGCGGGTGATGGCCTGGCGAACCCACCACGTGGCGTAGGTCGAGAACTTGTAGCCCTTGGTGTAGTCGAACTTCTCGACCGCCCGGATCAGGCCGGTGTTGCCCTCCTGGATCAGGTCGAGCATCGGCATCTGGGCGCGGCCGTACTTGCGCGCGATGGAGACCACCAGGCGCAGGTTGGCGGTGATGAAGGTCTGGACCGCCTTCTCGCCCTCGGCGGCGAGCCACTCGAGCTCCTCGAGGTTGGCCGACATCGGGGCACCGCCCTTGCGGCGACCCACCCGGCCCTCGTTCAGCAGGGCCTGGGCCATCAGGCCGGCCTCGATGGTCTTGGACAGCTCGACCTCGGTCGCGGCGTCGAGGAGGGGCGTGCGTGCGATCTCGTCGAGGTAGAGCCCGACGGAGTCACGTCCTTCGATCTCGCGCCCTCCAGAGCGTCGTGCCGTGGCGCGGGTGGTGGTGCTGGTCGCCATGCGAACCCCTCCTTCGTCATCTGTCACAACACGGGGGAGTGGCCACCGATTCCCCAGCAGGTCACCCCTGCGGGGTGGGGGTGGCGGAGGGCCGATTCCCTGTTGCCTTCAACTAGAACGACGTCCAGCGAGGCTGCAGAGTTGCGTAGGAGCAGACTTCTCAGAAAACTCTCAGACCACCACGCCCGCCGGGGTGGCGGTCCCCGGCGGGCGGTCTCGGACTCAGCGGTACGCGTGGCACAAGGCGGCGCTCAGACCTCGGCGAGGCCCATCCGGTCCAGGATCCACGCGAGGCTGAAGGCGCGGTCGTGCCAGGCGCGGTAGCGGCCCGAGACCCCGCCGTGCCCGGCCTGCATCTCGCAGCGCAGCAGCACGTCGGCGTCGGCCACCGCCCGCAGCCGGGCCACCCACTTGGCCGGCTCGACGTAGAGCACCCGGGTGTCGTTGAGCGAGGTCTCGGCCAGGATCGCCGGGTAGTGCTGGGCGCGCACGTTCTCGTACGGCGCGTAGGCCGCGATGTCGGCGTAGGCCTGCGGGTCGCCCGTGGGGTCGCCCCACTCGTCGTACTCGGTGACCGTCAGCGGGAGGCTCGCGTCGAGCATGGAGGTGAGGGTGTCCACGAAGGGCACGCCCGCCACCAGCGCGCCGAACGCGTCGGGGGCCTGGTTGGCGACCGCGCCGATCAGCAGCCCGCCGGCCGAGCCGCCCTCGCCGACGAGGTGCTCGACGGTGGTCCAGCCCGTGTCGACGAGGTGGCGGGCGCAGGCGGCGAAGTCGTCGAAGGTGTGCTGCTTGTGGTGCAGCTTGCCCTCGTCGTACCACCGGCGGCCCATCTCGCCGCCGCCGCGCACGTGGGCGATCGCGAAGGCCGCGCCCCGGTCGAGCACGGACAGCCGCGCGACGGAGAAGCCGGGGTCCATCGAGGCCTCGTAGGCGCCGTAGCCGTACAGGTGCAGCGGCACCGGGCCGGCGCCGTCGCGGGCGGGGCTGGCGTCACGGCGCACGACCAGCGAGATCGGGACCTGCTCGCCGTCCGGCGCGGTGGCCCAGAGCCGGTGCTCCTCGTAGTCGTCGGGGTCGAAGTCGCCCAGCACGGGCTGGCGGCGCAGCAGGGTCAGCTCGCGGGTGCGCACGTCGTAGTCGTAGACCGAGGACGGCACGGCCAGGGAGGTGTAGCCCAGCCGGATCACCGGCTGGTCGAAGCCGGGGTTGCTGCCGGCGCCCACGGTGGCCAGCTCGCGGTCGAAGGTGACCAGGTAGTCGTCGGTCGGTCCCGCGGGGCCGAGCTCGATGACGCGCAGCTGCGTCTGGCCGGCGCTGCGCTGCTCGACGACGAGGTGGCCGGCGAACGCGGCGACGTCCTCGAGGCGGACGGCCGGGTCGTGCGGCACCAGCGGGACCCAGTCCTCCGGGGCGGTCGGCGCGATCGGCGCGGTGGCGATCTCGTAGTCGGGGCCGGTGCCGTTGTGGTGGACCAGGAACACGTCCTGCCCGGCGATCACGGCGTGCTCGAGGTGGTGGTCGAGGTCGGCGCGGCGCGGGGTGAACAGCTGCCACCCGGCGGCCTCGTCCTCGGTGTCGAGGAAGCGGTACTCCGAGGTGGTCTTGGAGCCGCTGGCGACCAGCAGGAAGCGCTCGGAGCGGGTCCGGCCGAGACCGGTCCAGAACCGCTCGTCGGTCTCGTGGTGGACCAGCGTGTCGTCGGCCTGGGCGGTGCCGAGCCGGTGCTCCCAGATCTTGTCGGGCCGCCAGGACTCGTCGACCGTGGCGTAGTAGCAGCGCTCCCCGTCCGGGTGCCAGGTGACGCCGCCCATGACGTCGGTGAGCACGTCGTCGCGCAGCGCCTCGCCGGCCAGCTCACGGAAGCGGACGGTGTAGCGCTCGTCGCCGGTGGTGTCGACGGCGTAGGCCAGCAGGGTGTCGTCCGGGCTGATCGAGGACCCGCCGAGCGAGAAGAAGTCGTGGCCCTCGGCGAGCGCGTCGAGGTCGAGGAGCACCTGCTCGCCGGGCAGCGCGGGCTGGTCGGGGGCGGCGTCCTCCGCCGGGCGGGGCGGGGACCAGTCGGCCGGGTCGACGACCGGCACGCGGCACGAGGCGCCGTACTCCCGGCCCTCGAAGGAGCGCCCGTAGTACCAGTGGCCGCGCTTGCGGGTGGGCACCGACAGGTCGGTCTCGCGGGTCCGGGCCTTGATCTCGTCGAAGAGGCGGGCCCGCAGCGGCGCCAGGTGCGCGGTCTGCTCCTGCGTGTAGGCGTTCTCCGCCTCCAGGTGCGCGAGGACCTCCGGGGAGTCCTTGTCGCGCAGCCAGTCGTACTCGTCGACGCGCTCCTGGCCGTGGTGGGTCGTCGTGACGGGACGGGCGGCGGCCCGGGGAGCGGACTGGTGTGCGGACGGGGGTGTGGACGGGTCGGGCATGTCGCGAACCTACTTCCCGGGTCGCACGCCCCGACCGCCCCCGGGTCAGGCGTGCTTGAGGAACTCCGCGGAGACCTCGACCGGGCGGAACCCCATCAGCTCGTTGATCGCGATCATCCACTCGTTGGTCTCGGCGTTCTGCGTGGTGACCCGGCGCAGCTCGGGGTGGTCGGCCTGCACCGCGCGCAGGTTGGCCGTCTTCACCGCCAGGCCGAGGCTCCGACCGCGGTGCTCTCGGTGCACGAAGGTGCCCCACTGCCACGCCGTCGTCGTGCCGTCGGTGGGCACCGACAGCGTGCTCTGGGCCGCCACCGTGCCGTCCGGGGCCAGCGCGACGGTCTCGTAGAGGTCGCGGCCCATCGCGCGCGACGCCGCCAGCCGCTCGTCGAGCCGTTCCGGCGTCATCGTCTCGGCCTCGAAGTCGACCGCGCCGGTCGGGGCGTCGACGGCCAGCAGGCCCATCAGCTCGCCGAGGGACGCCGCCAGCTCGGGCGGCACCTCGTTGACCAGGGTGCGCACCTCGTAGCCCCCGGCCTTGCGGGCAGCCTGCGCGGCCCAGGCGTCGAGGTCGGCGTCGGGGACCGGCAGCGGGGCGTGGCGGACCACCTCGACGTTCGAGAAGGAGTAGCCGAGCCGCTCCAGGAAGCGCCGGTAGCCGTGCGACTCCTGCTCGTCGGCCGGGAGCTTGGTGTCGGTGAGCAGCAGGGTGCGGCCCTCCTCGACCGCCAGCCGCTCCAGCTCGCCGACCAGGGCGGTGCCGACGCCCCGGCGGGCGTGGGCGGGGTCGACCTGGACCTCCAGGTAGGCCTTCTCCAGGTTGTCGAGCAGGAACAGGTAGAGCACGCCCCAGCCGACGACCCGGTCCGGGTCCCCGGGAAGGCGGGCGGCGAGCAGGTAGGACCTCTCCCCGGAGTCGGGGGAGCGCATCGCGCCGAGGAAGTCGGCCAGCGACCACACGGGCGCGTCGGGCCGTCCGAGGCGCAGGGCGCGCTCGGAGACGCCGTGCAGCTGGGCCATCAGGGCGTCGTCGGCCAGGTCGACGGGGCGGATCTCCACCCGCTGAGGCTAGGAGGGAGGGGTCGGTGCTGGCGAGGGGTTTTCCGTCGGGACGGCGGTCGGTGCCTCGGCGGCCGTGGTCTCCCCGTCGGCGGGGTCGAGCGGGTCCGGGCGGGTCCAGTGCCGCAGGGCCGGGTCGTCGACGGCGAAGGAGCGCACCGGGCCCGGCGGGGTCTCCGCGGTCTCGAACCGGACCGTCACCACCCCGCGGCCCGACCCCCAGACCCAGCCCCGGCCGTGGTGGTCGTGCACGACGTCGGCGCCGGGGGCCCACGCGGTGCGGTGTCGCCGCGGGTCCACCGGGACCTCGGTCGGCAGGTCGACGACCTCCTCGTCGACGCCGGTCACCCCGGTACCGCCGAACAGGTCGTCCTGGACCCAGTCGGCCAGCCCCGAGACGCCGACGCCGAGCAGGCGTACGCCGCCGGAGGTGTCGAGGTCGGCCAGCAGGGCCCGGGCGACCCGGGCGACGACGGCCGGGCGGTCGGTGGGGGAGTCGAGGGTGGCCGAGCGGGACAGGGTGGTGAAGTCGTGCAGGCGCACCTTGATCGAGACTGTGCGACCGGACTGCCCGCCGGCGGCCAGGCGGGCGGCCACCTCGCCGGCCTGACGGGTCAGCAGGCCCTCCATCAGCCGCCGGTCGGTCAGGTCGGTCTCGTAGGTGCCCTCCACCGACACCGACTTGGCTTCCCGCTCGGCCACCACGGGCCGGTCGTCCTGGGCCCGGCACAGCTCGTGGAGGGAGGTGCCGTGGGCGCGCCCGACCAGGCGGACGAGCTCCTCGAGGCTGACCCGCTCCAGGTCGGCCACCTGGTGCAGGCCGGCGCGGCGCAGCCGCTCGGTCGTGGCCGGGCCGACGCCGGGGATGACGGAGACGTGCATCGGGCGCAGGAGCTCGGGCTCGGAGCCGGGCGGGACGACGACCAGCCCGTCGGGCTTGTCGAGGTCGCTGGCCACCTTGGCCATGAACTTGGAGGTGGCCAGCCCGACCGAGGCGGTCAGGCCGCCCGTACGGCGGTGCAGCTCGGCGCGCACCTCCTGCGCCACCGCCGTGACGGTGTCGACCTCGAGGTCGGGCAGCCCGGCGGCGGCCAGGTCGACGAACGCCTCGTCGAGCGACAGCGGCTCCACCAGCGGCGAGAGCGAGCGGAGCAGCTCCATCACCACCACGCTGGCCTCCCGGTAGGCCGGGAACCGGCCGGCGAGGTAGGCGGCGTGGGGGCACCGCGAGCGCGCCTCCCGGGTCGACATGGCCGAGCGGACGCCGTGCACGCGCGCCTCGTAGGAGGCGGTGGCCACGACGCCCCGGCCGCCCGTGCCGCCGACCACGACCGGCTTGCCCCGCAACGACGGCTTGTCGCGCTGCTCGACGGCGGCGAAGAAGGCGTCGAGGTCCAGGTGGAGGACCGAGGCCGTGGCGCGCACGTCCGGCACGCTACCCGCCGTACGGGGCCCTCCCGGGCCGCCCCGCGTCCACAGGCGGGGCTCCCGGAGCCGTCCTCCCCAGGCCGGCGCCACCGCCACCCACGGGCGCCCGCGGGTGGTCAGTCTCGTCGCATGCCCCGAGCCCGTGAGACCCCGTCCCTGACCGTGCGCACGCCCGAGGACCTGCTGGCGCTGGCGCCGGTGGTGCTCGGCTTCACCCCGACCGACTCGCTGGTGCTGCTGACCTTCGGGCCGGGCTCGTTCCACGCCCGCGCCGACCTCCCGGCCCGCGGCGACCCGCAGGGCGTCGACGACCTCGTCACGATGCTCCTCGACCCCGTGCGTCACCACGGTGTCTCCCGGGCGGCGGTGCTGCTGTTCACCTCCGACGCGACCCTGGCGCGGTCGGTCGCGGGCGCCCTGGGCAGAGGGCTGAGCAGGGCCCGCGTCGACGTGCTCGACAGCCTCCGGGCGCACCAGGGGTGGTGGTGGCCGGCGCGGGGTCGCCGTCCCGGCGTCCCGGAGTGGGGGGTCCCCTACGACGCCGCGGCCCACCCGTTCGCGGCGCAGGCCGTGGTGGACGGGCGGGTGACGCTGCCGTCGCGGGAGGCCCTGGTCGACACCCTCAAGCCGGTCGCCGCAGCGGTCGACGAGGTCGGGGCGCTGGCGTCCGTGGCTGCGGCGGCCGCCGCGGCACGCGAGCCGGCGTGGGCCTCGGCCGAGCGGAGGTGGGCCGTCGCCCTGGTCCGCGACCACGTCCGGGACCGCACCGTCCCGGAGCCCGCCGCGCTGGCCCGGCTCGTGGTCGGGCTGGGGTCGTTCGCGGTGCGCGACGCCGTCTGGGCGACGACCCCGCCCGCCCAGGCCGCCGAGGCCGCCCGCGACGCCGCCGACCTGTGGACCGAGGTGGTGCGCCGCTGCCCCCGACGGTGGCGGGCCCCTGCGGCGGCGCTGCTGGCGTACGCCGCCTGGAACAGCGGCAACGGGGCGCTGGCATGGTGCGCGATCGACGTGGCCGACGAGGCCGACCCCACCCACACGCTGACCGGGCTGGTGGCGCACCTGCTCACCGCGGCGATCCGGCCCGGTTCCTTCGACCCTGCCGAGGCATTGTCAGCGAGCGTGCCCGACGCGCTCGGCGAGGACCCTCGCGGCGCCTCCGCCGGGTGAGCGCCCCGCGGGCCCCGCCGGGTCTAGGGTCTGGCCATGGGCGCAGAGGTCGACGCACAGGAGTTCACCCGGGCCGACCGCACGCGTCACCGCGAGAAGGTGCGGCGCTGCCTGGACGTCTTCGCCCGGATGCTGCGCGACTCGGTCTTCGACACCGACGACCCGATGGTCGGGCTCGAGGTCGAGCTCAACCTGGTCGACGAGGCCAACGACCCGGCGCTGAAGAACGCCGAGGCGCTGGAGCGGATCGCCGACCCGGCCTGGCAGACCGAGCTGGGCCAGTTCAACATCGAGATCAACGTCGCCCCCGCCCGGCTCCGCGAGGGCGGGCTGGCCGACTTCGAGGCCAACCTGCGACGCAGCCTGAACGACGCCGAGACGAAGTCGGCGGAGATCGGCGCGCACCTGGTGATGATCGGGGTGCTGCCGACCCTGGCCGAGGGGCACATGGGGCCCGGCAGCCTGAGCGGGAACCCCCGCTACCGGCTGCTCAGCGAACAGATCCTCGCCGCACGCGGCGAGGACATCGAGCTGTCGATCCAGGGTCTCCCGCCGGCCTCGGAGCAGGTCGAGACGACCGCCGGGACGATCCTGCCGGAGGCGGCCTGCACCAGCACCCAGCTGCACGTGCAGACCTCGCCCTCGGAGTTCGCCGACTACTGGAACGCCTCCCAGGCCGTGTCGGCCATCCAGCTGGCCCTCGGCGCGAACTCGCCCTACCTGCTGGGCAAGCAGCTGTGGCGCGAGACCCGGATCCCGCTCTTCGAGCAGGCCACCGACACCCGCGCCGAGGAGCTCAAGGTGCAGGGCGTCCGGCCCCGGGTGTGGTTCGGCGAGCGCTGGGTGACCTCGGTCTTCGACCTGTTCGAGGAGAACGTGCGCTACTTCCCGGCGCTGCTGCCGATCACCGACGACGAGGACCCCGTCCAGGTCCTCGAGGGCGGGGGCACGCCCAACCTCAGCGAGCTGCGCCTGCACAACGGCACGGTCTACCGCTGGAACCGGCCGGTCTACGACATCGCGGGCGGGGTGCCGCACCTGCGGGTGGAGAACCGGGTGCTCGCCGCCGGCCCGACGGTGGTCGACACCATGGCCAACGCCGCCTTCTACTTCGGGCTGGTGCGGTCCCTGGCCGAGAGCGAGCGGCCCCTGTGGTCGGCGATGTCGTTCAGCGCCGCGGAGGAGAACTTCCACACCGCCGCGCTGCACGGCATCGACGCGCAGGTGTTCTGGCCCGGCATCGGGCAGGTCCCCGCGACCGAGCTGGTCCTGCGGCGGCTGCTGCCGATGGCCCGGCAGGGGCTGGACGCCTGGGGCGTCCCGGGCGAGGACAGCGACCGGCTGCTCGGCGTGATCGAGGGACGCTGCCTGGCCGGCGTCAACGGCGCCGAGTGGTTCGTGCGGCGGATGGCCGAGCGCGCAGGCCAGGACCGCTACGACGCGCTGCGCGCCGTGACGGGGGAGTACCGCGAGCGGATGCACACCAACGAGCCGGTCCACACCTGGTAGGTGCCCGGGCCCGCCGGTCTGGCCGGACGGGCCGCACGGGTCGCGGCACGCCGGTTCACGGGCGGACCCGGAGCCTGCGCCAGCGCCGGCCCGAGCCGGCGGCGGGCTCCCACCAGCCCGCCCGGGTGACCACGACCAGCGCCAGGGGGTCCGTCCCCAGCTCCGCAGCGGCGGCCCGCGTCGCCGCGCCCCAGGCGGCGTCGACGTCCTGCAGCACCAGGGGTCCGGGCCGGGTGAGCCAGACCAGGGCCGGGGCGGCGGGCAGGTCGGCGGGCAGGTCGGCGGGCAGGTCGGTGGGCAGCGCTCGTACCCGGCGCAGCATCGCCTCCAGCACCTCGACCCGCAGGGCGTGGTCGTCGGCGGGGTCCAGGGCGGGACGCACGGCCTCGGGGCCCCCGGGTCGACCCACGTGCAGCACCGCGGGGAAGCGGCGTCGGGGCTCCGCGTGGAGGTGGGCCAGCACCAGGGCCCGGAGCTGCCGGGCCCTCGCTGCCGCGACCGGGGGCCCGAACGGGCCGACCGGGTCCGGCGGTGCCGGTGCGGCGCCTCGTGTGGTGCCTCGTGTGGTGGACACCCCGTGAGGGTGCCCGAGACGGGCCCGTGGTGCCCGGCGTCCTCCACAGGTGGCGCGACTGGGCGGGTGCGTCGGTACGGTGAGCGGCATGGGAACCGTCGTCGTGGGTTACGTGCCCAACCCGGAGGGGGACGCCGCGCTCGACCGCGCGATCAGCGAGGCCCGCCTGCGTGAGTCCGACCTGCTCGTCGTCGACGTGCGCCGTCGCACCGGTGACGAGGGCGCCGACCTGGCCCCGGCCCGGGAGCGGCTCACGTCCAGCGGGGTCACCTTCGACGTGCGGGAGGGCCCGGGCGGGGTGGACGGGGCGGAGGACCTCGTCGACGTCGCCTCCGCCGCCGACCTGATCGTGATCGGGCTCAAGCGCCGCTCGCCGCTGGGCAAGCTGATCCTGGGCTCCAGCGCCCAGCGGATCCTGCTCGACGCCCCGTGCCCGGTGCTCACCGTCAAGCCGTAGCCCTCGCGCCGACACCGCCCTCCAGCCACCCCGGGGTGCCAAGGAGGGCCCGGGGGGTCAGAATGGGCCGCATGACCTCGACCGCCCTCGGTGGCACCCCCGTCTCGCTCGTCGGCGACCTGCCCTCCCCGGGCACGAAGGCCCCGGCGTACTCCCTGACCGGCGCGGACCTCGGGGAGGTCGTGCGCAGCGACGAGCGACGCACCGTGCTCAACATCTTCCCCAGCGTCGACACCGGCGTGTGCGCGGCCAGCGTCCGCGAGTTCAACGAGCGCGCGGCCGGGCTGCCCGAGACCGACGTGGTGTGCGTCTCGCAGGACCTGCCGTTCGCCCAGGCGCGGTTCTGCGGGTCCGAGGGGCTCGACCGGGTCGTGGCGGCGTCGTCGTTCCGCTCCACCTTCGGCGACGACTACGGCGTGCGCCTCGTCGACGGCGCGTTCGCGGGCCTGCTGGCCCGCGCGGTCGTGGTCCTCGACCGCGACGGCACCGTGCTGCACTCCCAGCTGGTCCCGGAGATCGGCCAGGAGCCGGACTACGACGCCGCGGTCACCGTCCTCGGCTGAACCCCGGGCACGGGCAGCGGGTGCGCCGCCAGGTGAGCAAGAATGAGGCCATGGGCTTCGACATCACCGGTGACCCCGCCGCCGACCGCGTCCTCGACGAGTCGGCGTTCGCGCTGCTCGTCGGGATGATGCTCGACCAGCAGTACCCGATGGAGCACGCCTTCCGCGGTCCCTCGAAGCTGCTCGACCGGCTCGGCTCGCTCGACCCGGCGGCGGTCGCCGCCGCGGATCCCGAGGAGCTCGCGGAGCTGTGCGCCCGGACGCCCGCGATCCACCGGTTCCCGGGCTCGATGGCCGCGCGGCTCCAGGAGCTGGCCCGGGTGGTGGAGCAGGAGTACGACGGCGACGCCGCCGCGATCTGGACCGGGGCGAGCACGGGCCGCGAGCTGCTGAGGCGGGTGCAGGCCCTGCCGGGGTTCGGTGCGCAGAAGGCGAAGATCTTCGTCGCGCTCCTGGCCAAGCAGCTGGACGTGCGCCCTGACGGGTGGGAGGCCGCCGTGGGCGACTACGCCCTCGACGGCTACCGCTCGGTGGCCGACGTGACCGGGTCGGAGTCGCTGCAGAAGGTGCGTGAGCACAAGAAGGAGCAGAAGGCCGCGGCCAAGGCGGCCAAGGCCGGCGGCACCTGACCCGCCGATGTTCGACAACGAACCTGCACAGGCTTCAACGCGCCGCTGGGGTCCCCGTCGTGGTCGGCGTTCCTCCGGTCCCGTGGCATGATGAGACCAGCGGCTCTTGACGACACCGGCCTTTGGTATGCCATGAGACTGCTCCGCCGTACATTGTCTACCAGCATGACGAGAGGTGTTCGTGTCCTCGACCGCGCGCAAGATTCCTGCCGAGGTGCTCTCGCACCCGGCTGTCACGGCCCTCATCGAGCAGGCCTCGCCGGACGGACAGGTCACCCCTGACGACATCCGCCGCGCCAGCGACGAGGCAGCAGTCGAGCCCCGCCACCTGAAGTCGCTGATGGCCCACCTCAGCGGCCTCGGCATCAGCGTCGCGCTGCCGGTCGGCGCCCGCGCCGCCGCCGCGACCGGCACCCGCAAGAGCGCCACCGCCACCGCGAAGGCCCCGGCGGCCGCCGAGGAGGCCTCCGCCGAGAAGGCCCCAGCGAAGAAGGCCGCGCCGGCCAGGAAGGCCGCCGCCAAGAAGGCCGCGCCGGCCAAGAAGACCGCGGCCAAGGCCGTGACCAAGGGCGTCGCGGCGGCGCCGTCGGTCACCGAGGTCGTCCTCGAGCCCGACGTGGCGCCGGTCATCGGCCCCGACGGCAAGAAGATCCTCCCGGACCTGCCCGACGAGCAGTTCGAGAAGGACGTCAAGGTCGACCCGACCATCAAGGAGGACGAGAAGAAGGCCTCCTTCGTCGTCTCCTCCGCCGACGACACCGACGAGCCCGAGCAGCAGGTCATGGTCGCCGGCGCGACCGCCGACCCGGTCAAGGACTACCTCAAGCAGATCGGCAAGGTCCCGCTCCTCAACGCCGAGATGGAGGTCGAGCTCGCCAAGCGCATCGAGGCCGGCCTGTTCTCGGACGAGAAGCTGGCCAAGGGCGGTCGCATCTCCGCCAAGGTCCACGAGGAGCTGGAGTGGATCGCCGAGGACGGGCGCCGCGCCAAGAACCACCTCCTCGAGGCCAACCTGCGGCTCGTGGTCTCCCTGGCCAAGCGCTACACCGGTCGCGGGATGCTCTTCCTCGACCTGATCCAGGAGGGCAACCTCGGCCTGATCCGTGCGGTCGAGAAGTTCGACTACACCAAGGGCTACAAGTTCTCGACCTACGCCACCTGGTGGATCCGCCAGGCGATCACGCGCGCCATGGCCGACCAGGCCCGCACCATCCGGATCCCGGTCCACATGGTCGAGGTCATCAACAAGCTGGCCCGCGTGCAGCGCCAGATGCTCCAGGACCTGGGCCGCGAGCCCACGCCGGAGGAGCTCGCGGTCGAGCTCGACATGACCCCCGAGAAGGTCATCGAGGTCCAGAAGTACGGCCGCGAGCCGATCTCCCTGCACACGCCCCTCGGCGAGGACGGCGACTCCGAGTTCGGTGACCTCATCGAGGACTCCGAGGCGATCGTCCCGGCCGACGCCGTGTCGTTCACCCTGCTCCAGGAGCAGCTCCACGCGGTCCTCGACACGCTCTCCGAGCGTGAGGCCGGTGTGGTGTCGATGCGCTTCGGCCTGACCGACGGCCAGCCCAAGACCCTCGACGAGATCGGCAAGGTCTACGGCGTGACCCGCGAGCGGATCCGCCAGATCGAGTCCAAGACGATGTCGAAGCTGCGCCACCCCAGCCGCTCGCAGGTCCTCCGGGACTACCTCGACTGAGGAACGGCCCGCCGGCGATCACCATGCCGCGGATCGGTGCGAGCATCTCGCACCGGTCCGCGGCATCGTCGTCACCCGCCCTCCCCGGTGCGCGCGCAGCGCTCCTGGTGGTCCCGGCCGGACCTGGTCCACGGGGCAGAGGCGTGTCATGCTCCACCCCCACCCTCACCCGAGGGCGACACGGAGGGGAGACCGTCATGATGGCCACCGTCCTCACCGTCGCCGGCGTGCTGTTCGTGCTCGCGTGCGCCACGGCCTTCCTCGTCCTGGTCGCCCAGGACCTGCGGACCGGCAGGCGAGACCAGGTCGAGCCGCCCGGCCCTGACGCACGGCGCAGCCGGGCGGCCCACGAGCAGTCGGAGGCGCAACGCCGGATCAACAGGGGCGGCGCCGTCGGCGGTCTGTGACCGGCCTTCGAGGATGGCGTGGGACCACGCAGGGAGTCGACCGCCGTGTGAAGGTGATGGCCGGAACGACGTCAGGCCCCCACACGACAGGACAGACCCATGGCGCAGGAGCGCGAGCACGCACCGCCGACCAGCTGCCTGAGCTGCTCAGGTCGCGCGTTCACCGAGGAGGACACCCGCCAGGCCACCAAGTGGGGCGCCGGGTCGCACGTCATGCGGCACTACGTGTGCGACGCGTGCTCGTTCGTGATGACCTACTACCTGAAGAAGTCGCGCGGAAAGGTCGGCTAGGACGAGCCGCTGTCGTCTGGTGGTCCGCATCGGCATGCGCCCGTCGTCGCTAGGCTGACGAGGTGGTCGACGACGAGCTCCCGGCGCGGATGCGCCTGCACGACTTCCTGGGCCGCAACTGGGCGGTCGTGCTGGCGACCGTGCTGCTGACCCTGGTCATGGTCGTTGCCGTGTCCACCTTGTTCTAGGGCCCGTCCCCGTAGGCTCGCCCGCGTGAGCAGCCCCGGCACCCCGCGCCCCCGACCGCGCTGGCGCGTCGCCCTCGGCGTGCTGCTCGTCCTGGCCGGGGTGGCGCTCTTCGTGGCCCTCCAGATCAACAGGGACGGCTCCGAGGGAGCCGGCCTGGACGGCCTGCTCTCGGGGCTCGTGGTGGCGCTCGGTGTCGTCGCCCTGCAGCGCCCCCAGCGCTGAGCACCGGCCGCGGCGCCGGACCCTCGACCGCCACCGGCGCCCGGGTCTAGGGTCGGGCCTCCGGTCCGCACACTCTCGGGAGGTCCGATGCTCGGCTCGCCGCGCTCGCAAGGTCTGCACTCGGCACGACGGCGTACGGCGGTGGGCCTCGGCCTGACCGGCCTCGTCGCCTCCACCCTCGGCGCGGTCACCCTGGCCTCGGCGCCGGGCCCCTCGGCCGCGGCCGGCCCGTCGACGGCCGACTGGGCGGCCTGCGCCGCGCCCGCGCCGTCCCGCCAGGCCGCGTTCGCCCGGGCCGCCGAGGTCAGCGGCGTGCCTGAGGAGGTCCTGCTCGGTGTCTCCTACCTGCAGTCGCGGTGGGACGACCACGGCACGTCGCCCAGCACCTCGGGCGGGTACGGCCCGCTGCACCTCACCGCGGTCGAGTCGACTCCGGCCGCGCTGACCGACCCCGACCCGCTGGGCAAGGGTGAGGGCGGCCCCGAGCCCGGGTCGCGCGAGATGACCACCTCGCGGATGGACGACACCCAGCTGCGCACCCTCGACCGGGCCGCGGACCTGACCGGACTGCCCGCCGACCGGCTCGAGGCCGACGACGTCGCGAACATCTGCGGCGGCGCGGCCCTCCTGGCCGCCGACCAGCGCGCCTCGGGCGTCGAGGCGCGCGACCTCGGCGACTGGTCGGCGGCCGTGGCGGCGTACAGCAGGGCGGCCGACGAGGCCACCGCGCTGCGGTTCGCCCGCGACGTCTTCGCCGTCATCCGCTCGGGCGAGGCGCGGCGCACCAACGACGGCGAGCGCGTGCGGCTGCCGGCCACCGCCGCCCGCGTCGACCCGGCCGCGGTCGCGGCGCTCGACCTGGCCCAGGCCGGCCCGGCGACGGCCGACTGCAACGCCCGGCTGGCCTGCGCCTCGGTCCCGGCGCCGTACGAGCAGTACGGGGAGACGCCGGGCGAGTACGGCAACCACGACCTCGCCGACCGGCCCGAGGACCTCGACCTCGACTACCTCGTCATCCACGACACCGAGGCCACCTGGGACACCACCCTCGACCTGGTCACCGACCCGACGTACGTCTCCTGGCACTACTCCCTGCGCTCCGCCGACGGCCACATCGCCCAGCACGTGCCCGTCGACGACCCCGCCTGGCACGCGGGCAACTGGTACGTGAACATGCACTCGATCGGGCTCGAGCACGAGGGCTTCGCCGCCGAGGGGGCCAGCTGGTACACCGAGAACCTGTACCGGACCTCGGCCCGGCTCGTGCGCCACCTCGGCGAGCGCTACGACATCCCCCTCGACCGCGGCCACGTCATCGGCCACGACCAGGTGCCCGGGACGACGCCGGCCACCGTGCGCGGCATGCACTGGGACCCGGGGCCGTACTGGGACTGGGAGCACTACTTCGACCTGCTCCGCGCCCCGATCGACCAGACCGGTGCCGCGGCCCGCGGGCGCGGGGCCCGCGACGCGAGGGTGGTCACCGTGGCCCCGGGCTTCCGCGGCAACCGCCAGCCGCTGTCCGGCTGCACCGAGAGCGGCGCCTGCCGCCCGCAGGCCACCAACTTCGTGCCGCTCCAGCAGCGGCCCCGCTGGGGCTCGCCGCTGGTGGCCGACGCCGGCCTCCGACCCGACGGCTCGCCGTCGACCACCCAGGTCTCCGACATCGGCGCCCGTGCGACGGCCGGGCACCGCTTCCGGGTCGCCGAGCGCCGCGGCGCCTGGCTCGGTGTCTGGTACCTCGGTGACCTGGCGTGGATGCACAGCCCGCGCAAGGACCCCGTGGTCGTGCCCGACCGGGCCCGGGTCGTGGTGCCCCGCCGCGACGACGTGCCGGTGTACGGCCGCGCGTACCCGGAGGAGTCGGCCTACCCCGCCTCGATCCCGGTCCAGGAGGTCGTCCCGCTGCAGTACACGATGGACCGCGGGCAGGGCTACGTCGTGGCCGACGCGGACCCGGAGACCGACTACTACTACGCCAAGAGCTTCCAGTGCGCGACGACCGTCGACGACTGCACCGAGGTCGAGGGCGCGGACGACTACCTGATGGTGTGGTTCGGGCACCGGATGGCCTATGTGCGCGCCGACGACGTGCGGGTGCGGACGGTGGGCGGCACCCTGCGCTGAGCGGGGCACCAGGTGGTCGGCTCACCAGCGGTAGTCGAGGAACTTCCCGTCGAAGGTGACGACCACCCGGTCGCCGTCCGGGTCGGGGCGCCGCGCGATGTCGACCTGGAAGTTGATCGCGCTCATGATCCCGTCGCCGAACTCCTCGTGGATCAGCGCCTTCAGCGCCGGGCCGTAGACCGCGAGCGCCTCGTGGAAGCGGTACACGGTCGGGTCGGTGGCCACCGCCGGGTCGGCGACACGGGTGGGCTGCTGGCGCAGCGCCTCGGCCACGTCGTCGCCCAGGTCGAGCAGCGCGCAGGCGGCCCGCGCGGTCTCGGCGGGCACGGGGTGCTGCCCGAGCAGCGCGGCCGTCGTCCACACCAGCGGGGTACCGAGGTGGTCGGCCACGGTGGCCCAGGTCAGGCCGTTGCGCACGCGGGCCGCGTCGACGTGCCGGGCGGCGTCCTGCTTGGTCATGATCGGGGTCACGGGTGCTCCTCGTCTCGGGGCGCCGCCGGGAGCCGGCGCCGTCGCGGCCCAGGATGCCCATCCACCGGGCTGTGGGCCAGGGTGGGGCCGGTCCGTGACCCGACCGATGCACGAGCGTGCCCGGAACGCCCCGGGACGTGAGTCCGTGAGGTGGTGGTGACACCGGTCTGCGGCCGGTGTCACCCGGGGGAAACCCGCGGCGGGGAGGGTGGAGGTCCAGCCCGCCCCCGTTCCAAGGAGCCGCCATGTCCTATGTGAAGCCGCCCGACTTCGTGACCGCGATGGTCGACGCGGGGGAGACCAAGGCGTTCATGTCCACCCGGGACACGCTGATCCGGTCCTTCATGGCCGGGGCGGTCCTGGCCCTGGCCGCCGCCTTCGCCGTCACCGTCACCGTGCAGACGGGGGAGCCCCTGCTCGGTGCGGTGCTGTTCCCGGTCGGGTTCTGCCTGCTCTACCTGATGGGCTTCGACCTGCTCACCGGCGTCTTCACGCTGGTCCCGCTGGCGGTGCTCGACAAGCGTCGCGGCGTCACGGTGCGGCTGATGCTGCGCAACTGGGGCTGGGTCTTCGTCGGCAACTTCGCCGGTGCGATGACCGTGGCGGTGCTGATGGCGATCATCTTCACCACCGGCTTCAGCACCTCCCCGGACGCCGTCGGCCAGCAGATCGGCACCATCGGCGAGGCCCGGACCGTCGGGTACGCCGACGCCGGCGCCGCGGGCATGCTCACGCTCTTCGTGCGCGGGGTGCTGTGCAACTGGATGGTCTCGACCGGTGTCGTGGCCGCGATGATGTCGACCAGCGTCCCCGGCAAGGTCATCGCCATGTGGATGCCGATCATGCTGTTCTTCTACATGGGCTTCGAGCACTCCATCGTGAACATGTTCCTGTTCCCCTCGGGCCTGCTGCTCGGCGGCGACTTCTCGGTCGGCGACTACCTGCTCTGGAACGAGATCCCGACCGTCGTCGGCAACCTGGTCGGCGGACTGACCTTCGTGGGCCTCACCCTGTACACCACCCACGCCCGTACGGGCCCGTCGCGGCGGGTGTCCCCGCCCGAGGACGAGGAGCCGGCGGCGCCGACGGCCGGGGCGCGGACGCCGGTGCTCGCCGAGCGCCGGGACTGAGGACCGGTACGACCCACGACGGGCCCGCCACCGCGGCAGCGGTGACGGGCCCGTCGAGCAGGAGCGCTCAGGCCTTGCGGTCGTGCTTCACCCGACGGCGCAGCTGGAAGATCCGCAGGCTGGCGGCGATGCCGGCCAGGAAGAGCCCGGCGACCGCGGCGATCAGCAGGGCCACCGCGACCGGGATCTCGGCCTGCCAGCCCAGGAAGCGCACCGTGGTCGGGTCGGTGTTCTGGGCCACGAAGATGATCAGCAGGATCAGCACGATGCCGAGCGCGATCACGCCGACGTACAGGCCGCCGGCACGGGAGCGGCGCAGCGGGTCGGACTGCTTGTCCGAGCCCTTCGTGGCGGGCGCGCCGCCCTTGCCGGGCTTCGCGGCCTTGCCCGACGTGCCGGGCTGGTCGGCGGCGGGGGCACCGCCGGGCTGCGCGCCGCGGTCGGGTCCGGGGGTCGAACCCGGCGGGGTGGGCGTGGGGTTGCTCATGGTCCAGGTTTACCGCACCCGCCTCCACCCCTCGGTGCACCCACGGGTGGGCGTGGCGCCCCCCACGCCCGCAGGATCACCCCCACGCGACGAAGGTCACGGCCGCGGCGCACAGCAGCAGCCCCACTCCCTGGCCCCGGTGCACCCGTTCACGGAGCAGCAGCGCGGCCAGCAGGACCGTGACCGCGGGGTAGAGCGAGGTCAGCACGCCCGCGACGGCGAGGTAGCCGGCGCGGGCCGACAGCAGGAACAGCAGCGTGCCCGTCACACCGAGGACGCCGCAGACCAGGCCGAGGTACGCCGCGGGCCGCCGCGGCAGCCAGGGCGCGCGCACCCCAGCCGCCACGACCACCACCACGACGGCCGCGACCAGCTGGTTCAGCAGCACCGGCATCAGCCCGGCGTCCTCACCGACCTGCGCCAGGGCCGCGAACAGCGTGCCGAACCCGGCGCCCGCGAGCAGGCCGTCGACGACGGCGGCGCGGGCCGGCGTACCGCTCCCGCCCCGTGCTGCCGGGGCCGGGTCGTCGGCGGGCTCGCGCGAGACCAGCCAGATGCCCGGCGCCGCCAGGACCAGCCCCACCGCGACCAGCAGCCCGGGGCGTTCGCCGAGCCCCAGCCCGGCAGCCACCGGCACCACCGCCGCTCCGACGCCGGAGAGCGGTGCGACCACCCCCATCCGCCCCGAGGACAGGCCGCGGTAGAGGAAGGCGGTCCCGACGCCGTTGCCGACCCCGCCCAGGGCGGCCCACGCCCAGTCGGAGGGCTCCGGGGTGCCGCCGACGACGAGGGCCACGACCAGGACCGTGCCGGCCCCGCCGAGCTGGGACAGCAGGGCCACCGCCCAGGCCGACGCGCGGTGCGAGGCGACGCCGCCGACGAAGTCGGACAGGCCGTAGGTGAGGGCGGCCACGAGGGCCAGGCCGAGGGCGGTCACGGCCGCCGAGCGTACGCAGGACACCCCGGGGCCCGCTGCCCGGAGGACGACGACGGCCCCGGACCAGAGGTCCGGGGCCGTCGAGGGAGTCTGTGGTGGGTGGTGCTCAGCGCTCCGTGTCGGGAGCGGGGGTGCCGTGCAGCTTGTGGGTCTCGTCCACGACGGTCACGGCCACCTCCTTGAGCTTGTCCTCGTGCTCGCGGGCGTGGTGCGCGCAGAACATGAGCTCGCCCCCGGCCTGCAGGGCCACACGAAGGTAGGCCTGCGCACCGCAGCGGTCGCAACGGTCCTCGGCAGTCAGGGGAGCACTGGTAGCAACTGCAGTAGTCACAACGGCCTCATCTCTTGGTCGGTCGGTGCTGTTCACAACGTAGCGAGAGAACCTGTTGTTCCTCAGCCGTTCGTGGCGAACCACACTGTGATCGAACCACGCGGGTGGTGATCCTGAAGGGTGACTGGCCGGGCCACGTCGTCCGGTCGGTCGGTGCTGCGGTGGGGCTGGACTGCTGATCTCGACCTTACTGGGCAGGCGGTACGCGCGGGCAGGCGTGCCGCGCACCGGCCGTGGGCGTGTCGTCGGTAGGTTCGGGTCGTCCAGACCAGCCGCGACCCGGGAGCCTCCGATCGACAAGACGTACAACGCCGCGCACCTGCTGGTCCTCGAGGGTCTCGAGGCCGTCCGCAAGCGGCCCGGCATGTACATCGGCTCCACCGACACCCGGGGGCTGATGCACTGCCTGTGGGAGATCATCGACAACGGCGTGGACGAGGCGCTGGCCGGCGAGGCGCACCGCGTCGAGGTGACGCTGCACCCCGACGACTCCGTCGAGGTCCACGACGACGGTCGCGGCATCCCGACCGACAAGGAGCCCAAGACCGGGCTGCCCGGCGTCGAGGTGGTGGCCACCAAGCTGCACGCCGGCGGCAAGTTCGGTGGCGGGTCGTACGCCGCCACCGGCGGCCTGCACGGTGTGGGGCTGTCCGTGGTCAACGCCCTGTCCTCACGCATGGACATCGACGTCGAGCGCGCCCCCAGCCGGCAGGGGCTCAGCTTCCGCCGCGGGGTGCCGGGCGTCTTCGACGGCGACGGCGCGGCCGCGGGCTTCGAGGCCGGGTCCGGGCTGAGCCGCAAGGCCGGTCGCGTGCCCAAGGGACGCAGCGGCACCCGGATCCGGTTCTGGCCCGACCGCCAGATCTTCACCGCCGACGCCGCCTTCGAGCTGGAGGGGCTCCTCGGCCGGGCCCGGCAGACGTCCTTCATCGTCCCGGGGCTCGAGCTGGTCATCCGCGACGAGCGCGGCGACGTACCGGTGGAGGAGAGCTTCCGCCACGACGGCGGGATCGCGGAGTTCGCGGAGTTCCTGGCCCACGACGAGGCCGTGACCGACATCGTGCGCCTGCAGGGCACCGACACGTTCACCGAGACCGTGCCGATGCTCGACGAGCAGGGCCACATGACGCCGCAGGAGGTCGAGCGCGAGCTCGGCGTCGACGTGGCGGTGCGGTGGGGCACCGGGTACGAGACCGAGGTCCGCTCTTTCGTCAACGTGATCGCCACCCCCAAGGGCGGCACGCACGTCGGCGGCTTCGAGCAGGCGGTGACCAAGACCTTCAACGAGGTGATGCGCGCCACCAAGGCGCTCAAGGTCAACGACCAGGACGTGGTCAAGGACGACGTGCTCGAGGGGATGACCGCCGTGGTGACGGTGCGCCTGGCCGAGCCGCAGTTCGAGGGGCAGACCAAGGAGATCCTCGGCACGCCCGCGGCGCGCAACGTCGTACGCAAGGTGGTCGCCGCCGAGCTCAAGGACTTCCTCACCTCGACCAAGCGGGTCGAGAAGGCCCAGGCCAAGCTGGTCATGGAGAAGGTCGTGGGCGCCCAGCGCACCCGGATCGCGGCCCGTCAGCACAAGGAGACCCAGCGCCGGAAGAACGCCCTGGAGTCCTCGGCACTGCCCGCGAAGCTCTCCGACTGCCGCGACTCCGACAACGAGCGCACCGAGCTCTTCATCGTCGAGGGCGACTCCGCGCTCGGCACCGCCAAGTCCGCGCGCGACTCCTCCTTCCAGGCCCTGCTGCCGATCCGCGGCAAGATCCTCAACGTCCAGAAGGCCTCGGTCGGCGACATGCTGAAGAACACCGAGTGCTCCTCGATCATCCAGGTCGTCGGGGCGGGATCGGGGCGCACCTTCGACCTTGAGGCGTGCCGCTACGGCCGGATCATCTTCATGGCCGACGCCGACTCCGACGGCGCCCACATCCGCTGCCTGCTGGCCACGCTGTTCTTCAAGTACATGCCCGAGCTGGTCACCAGCGGCCGCGTCTACACCGCCGTCCCGCCGCTGCACCGCATCGAGCTGACCAACCCTCGCAAGGGCATGGAGAAGTACGTCTACACCTACTCCGACGACGAGCTGCAGCGGAAGCTGGCGGAGCTGAAGAAGAAGAACGTGCGCTGGAAGGACCCGGTGCAGCGCTACAAGGGGCTCGGCGAGATGGACGCCGACCAGCTGGCCGAGACCACGATGGACCCGCGCCACCGCACCCTGCGCAAGCTGACGGTCGACGACGCCGACGCGGCGGCCACGGTGTTCGAGCTGCTGATGGGCTCGGAGGTCGCGCCGCGCAAGGAGTTCATCGTCCAGGGGGCCTACGAGGTCGACGTGGAGATGCTCGACGCCTGACGGGGCGGCCCGTACGGGTCGGAGCCGGTCGGGGCGGGTCTCGGGCGCGGTCCGCGGGACGTCATACGTCCCGTGCAGACGGGTGCTCGCTCCGCATGACCTCCCGGGCCGGTCAGGCCCTGGTCAGCGGTGGTCGCCGGAGCCGCCCAGGGCGGCCCGGCGCTGACGGTCCGCCAGCTTCGCGACGTTGCGCTCCGCGACGTCGTCGAGGGAGAGCCCCAGGAAGCTGGCCAGGACGGCGGTGTACCAGAGGACGTCGCCGAGCTCGGCGGCCATGTCGTCGCGGTCGAGCCGGTCCAGGTCGCTGTCGTGGTCACGGACCAGCTTCTTGACCTTCTCGGCGACCTCGCCGGCCTCACCGACCAGGCCCAGGACGAGGTGCATGAACTCGTCGGGGGCGTCGACGTCGCGGGCGGTGCGCAGGGCGGCGCGCTGGTACTCGTTGCAGTCCATGCGACGACCGTAGGCGCTCGGCCGCCCTCGACGACCGCGAGCCGGCGCGGGCCGGTTCCCGACCGCGGGACGTCATGCGATCAGTGCAGACGGGTGCTCGCTCCGTCTGACGTCCCACGCCAGGATGGGGCGATGGACCTCGTGAGCGGACCACCGACCGAGGCGGAGGTCGCCGGCGTGTGGGCGGTGGCCCGGGACACCCTGGGCGGAGCGGACGACGAGGCTGCCTGGCGCGGGGAGGTCTGGGACCGCCACGCCGCCCGGGGCGGGTTCCGGTCGGTCCGAGCCGTCGACCACGGCGTCGTCGTGGGGTTCGCCTACGGCTACACCGGCGCCCCGGGTCAGTGGTGGAACGACGAGGTCTCGCGGGTCCTGGACCCGGCGGTGGTCGCGGACTGGGTGGGCGGGCACTTCGAGCTCGTGAGCCTGGCCGTCGGCGCGGGGCAGCGGGGGAGGGGGCTCGGACGGCGGCTGATGACCGAGCTCACGCACGACCTGCCGCACCGGCGGTGGCTGCTGATGACCACGGCGGACCCGACCGACCCGGCACGACGGCTCTACGGGTCGCTCGGGTGGGGCGTCCTCGACCCCGGTGTGGGCGAGGGGACCGTGGTGCTGGGGCGCTCGCTCCCCACGTGACGGGGCCTCCCGGGCCGGCAGCCTGGTCGGCGCGTGCCCCGACGGGTGGCAGCATGGCCCCGATGCGCACCCCCGTCCGGCTGACCGCCCTGGTCGCCTCGCTGGCGGCCGCCGCGACCCTCGCCGCCGGCTGCAGCGGCCCGACCGAGCCCGGGGGCGACGACCCGGCGGGGAAGGCCGCGCAGGCATCACAGGACGTACGCCCCACCGCCTCCGAGCGGCTCGGCCTCGAGCCCGGGTGGGGCCCGACCCGCGCCGAGCTGGACCGCGCCGCGCGGGCCGTGGGTCGGATGACGCTGCCCGAGCTCGCCGGGCAGGTGATCGTGGCCCGCTGGTCGGGCACCACCACCCCGACCGCCATGGTCGAGGACCTCGACCTCGGCGGCGTCATCATGTTCGAGGACAACGTGGTCTCGGCCGAGCAGGTCCGCCGGACCACCACGCAGCTGCAGCGGGGCGTACGCCGCCCCTGGCCGCTGCTCGTGGGCGTCGACCAGGAGGGCGGGCTGGTCGAGCGGCTCACCACCGGCGTCACCCGGTTCCCGGCGTTCATGACCGCGGGGGCGGCCGACCGGCCGCGGTTGACGCTGCAGGCGTACGCCGCCGCCGGCGCGGAGCTGCGCCGGCTCGGGTTCACCACCGACTTCGCGCCCGACGCCGACGTCACCGTCGGTCCCTCCGACCCGGTGATCGGCTCCCGCTCGGCGGGCTCCGACCCCGCGCTGGTCGCCGAGCAGACGGTGGCGGCGGCGCGCGGCTACCTCGCGGGCGGCGTGCTGCCCGTCGTCAAGCACTTCCCGGGCCACGGCTCGGTCACGACCGACAGCCACCTCGCGCTGCCGGTGCAGGGGCGCAGCCGCGCCGAGCTCCGTGACACCGACCTGGTGCCGTTCCGGTCCGCGGTGGACGCGGGCCTGCCAGCGGTGATGATCGGGCACCTGGCCGTCACCGCGGTCGACCCGGGCGTGCCGGCGACCGTCTCGCGACCCGTCGTGACCGGTCTGCTGCGCGACGGACTCGGCTTCGACGGCGTCGTGGTCAGCGACGCGCTGGAGATGGCCGCGCTGGACGGCGTGGACCGGCCCGCGGTCGGTTTCCTGCGCGCCGGCGGCGACCTGGTGCTGCTGCCCCCGGACCCGGCGGCGACGCGCGCCTCGATCCTGGCCGCCGTGCGCAGCGGGGACCTGGACCGACGCCGCCTCGAGCAGGCCGCCGCCAGGGTCGGCGCGATGCTGCTCCACCAGCAGGCCGCGGCGCCCCGCCGTGGTGGCCCGACGAGCGCAGCGGGACCGGCCCGCGCCCTGTCGGCGGCGGCCGTCACCGTCGCCACCGGCGCCTGCCGGGGTCCGCTGGTCCGCGGGCCCCTGGTGCCGATGGGGGACGCCGCCGCGGTGGGCGCCTTCCGTACGGCCGCCGTGGCCGCCGGCGTCCCGCTCGGCTCCGTGTCCCAGACGCGCCCGCCCCGCCCGACCCCGACCGGCCGCGGCCGCGCCGACGCCCGCGCGCTCGACGCGTGGCGCGCGGCGCCGCCGAGCACGGTCGTCGACGGGACGCCCGTACGCCTCGGCACGACCGCCGGGCCGGGCGCGCCCGGGGTGCTGGTCGCGACCGACTCGCCCTACCTGCTCGGGTACGCCGACGCGCCGGTCGAGGTCGCGACCTACGGCACCACGCCGGGCGCGATGACCGCGCTGCTGCGGGTGCTCACCGGTGAGGCGCGGGCGCCCGGCCGGCTCCCGGTCGCCGTCGACGGCGTCGCACGCCGCGGCTGCTAGCCCGGACCCTGTCCGGAACCGTCACCTCGAGGCGCCGCGAGCGTCATCTCGGCTGTCCGGAAGCGTCATCTCGGCTCAGAGGCGCTGGTCCAGGAGGCCGGTGTCGACGTCGTAGACGAACCCGCCGACCTGGACGGTGTCGGGGATCAGCGGGTGGGTGCGGACCTTGCGGACGTCCTCGGCCAGCGCCTCGTCCTGGTCGGCCACGACGTGGATCGGCTGCCAGGAGGCGTCGCCCCCGGCCGACTCGGCCACGCGGCGGCGCAGCTCGGCCTCGGTGTTGCTGGCCACCGCGCAGCGGGTGTGCGGGACCACGAGGACGCGCGAGACGTTCAGCAGGTGCACGCCCAGCACCAGCGCCTCGAGCGCCTGCGGGGTGACCCGGCCGCCCGGGTTGCGGAAGATCTTGGCGTCGCCGAGGCCGAGACCGACCATCTCCAGCGGCTGGATGCGGGAGTCCATGCAGGTCACGATGGCCACGCCGGCGCGGGCGACACCGTCGAACCCGGAGACGTCGTGGGCGGCGGCGTACGCCTCGTTGGCGGCGATCAGGTCGTCGAAGGAGTCCACGGGCCGCAACCTATCCCCGATGGGCGGGTGGCGTCGTCAGCCTGAGGTGAGGACCACATCGCGGGGGTCGACCTCGCGGGTGCGCGCACCGTGGAAGAGCCACAGGGCCAGCACCGCCGCGACGACGGCGCAGACCGCGGCCCCGGCGAAGACGGCCTGCTCCTGCGGGATGCTGGCCGCGGCCAGCAGGTCGGTGTAGGCCTGGCAGCGGGTGCGCCCGTCGCAGACGTCGACCGCGGCGGGCATGGGGTCGTCCTCCAGCGCGGCGTAGTAGCGACGCAGCCCGATCGCCGTCAGCGCCGAGATGCCGACCAGCATGCCGACCATCCGCGCGACGACGACCACGGCGCTGGCCAGGCCGTGCACCGCGGCGTCGGTGCTGGCCAGGACGGCGGCGTTGACCGGGGCCAGGGCCAGCCCGAACCCGAACCCGCAGGCCACCAGGACCACGTCGGAGGAGAGGCTCTCGAGGCTGTCCACGCCCCAGGTGCTCATCACCGCGAAGGCGGCTGCCGCGAGCAGCATCCCGGCGGCGGTGATCACGCCGGCCGGCAGGCGGCGCACGAGGTAGCCCCCGACGACGGCGCCGACGGGCAGCGCGACCAAGAACCGCACCAGCACCAGCGCGGCCATCAGCTGGGAGTCCTGGTAGGTCGTGGTGCGCGCGAACAGCGGGATGTCCACGACCGCCGCGATCAGGGCTGCTCCGACGAAGAGGCTGACCACCGCCGCGCCCCAGGCCGCGCGGGCCCGCAGCGCCCCCCGGGGTACCAGCGGGTCGCTGGCCCGCCGCAGGTGCACCACCAGCGCCACGGTGGCCAGGGCGGAGCCGAGGAGGTACCACCAGCCCTGCTCGGCGAAGAGCTCGATCGCGGGGTCCGCGGTCGCGAAGGCGAGGATCACCCCGCCGAGGGCGACCGCGAGGTACGTCGCGCCGACCAGGTCGGCGGCCCGGGCCGTGCGCCACCACCCGCGCAGGTCCAGCAGCGGCTGGCGCGCCACCAGGCACCACGCCACCAGCAGTGCGAGGACCACCATCGCGGCCAGGCCCACCGGCGTCAGCCAGCGACCGCCCGGCACCAGCCCGACGAAGACCTGGCCCCAGGTGAGGTCGCGCAGCAGGGCCGAGGGCCGGAGCACGACCAGCAGCGCCAGCGCGCTGGCGAGGAGCAGCAGGAGCAGCCCGACGAGGTCGGGCCGCCGTCGTCCGGGCGGCCCGGCCCGGACCGCCGGGTCGCGCCGGGCCAGGGCACGCACGGCCAGCGCCAGGACGACGCCGACCACGAGGTTGAGGACGAAGATCGCGCGCCAGTCGGCGACGGCCAGCACCACCGCGCCGAGCAGGGGACCGAGCACGGACCCGGCCTCCTGGACCGCCGAGACGATCCCGAGCGGCACCCCGCGCCGGTGGGCGGGGTAGAGGTCGGCGACCAGCGCCAGGGTGGCCGGGACCAGGCCGCCGCCGCCGAGGCCCTGCAGGAACCGGCCGACCACCATGCTGGGCATGTCGTAGGCCAGCGCGGTGACCAGCGAGCCGAGGGCGAAGACCACCAGCGAGCCCACCAGCACGGGGGTGCGTCCGCGCAGGTCGGCGATCCGGCCGATCAGGGGCAGGATCGCGACGTAGCCGAGCAGGAAGCCGGAGATGATCGGGGCGGCCCGCTGGAGCTCCTCGGCCGAGATGCCGACCGAGGCGACCATGTCGGGCAGGGCCAGCACGACGACGTAGGTGTCGGCGGCAGCGAACGCCACCGCGACGGCGGCCAGGGCCAGCAGCACCCGCGAGCGGGTCGCGACCCGCTCCGGACCGCTCACGGTGCGGTGATGTCCTGCTCGGTGCCGTAGTCGGTCAGGTCGACGGTGTAGGTCATCTCGGCGCTCGAGGGGTAGAAGACCCCGGTCAGCTCCGCTGAGCGCAGCTCGCCGTCCTCGGTGATCGTGTAGACCACGTCGAAGTCGCCCTCGGCCGAGGGGATGACGTTGGTCATCACGTCGTCGGTGACCGTGCCGGAGTACTCGGTCAGCACCTCGCTGTTGTCGGCCCCGCCCCGGACGGTCTCGCCCTCGGTGGGCTCCTCGGTCGCGGTCAGCAGGGTCGAGACGCCCAGCTCGGGGTCGATCAGCTCCGCCGGGTCGGGGGCGCCGTACTCGCCGGGGTCGATGGTCTGGAAGCCGGGCACGAGCGGCAGCTCGGCGAAGACCTCGCCGCCGACGGCGACGACGGGGACCTCGACGGAGTTGCCGGCCAGGCTGACCGCGATCTCGCCCTCGAAGGCGGGCGCCGCGGTGGCGACGCCGGTGGCGCTGGTGATCCCGGTGGTGCCGTCGGGCAGGTTGTCGGTGGTCAGCGACAGCTGGACGCCCGACGTGTCGTCGAGCGTGGTCTTGGCCAGGGCCAGGACCTCCTCGGGCGTCGCCTCCCCGTCGTCGTCGGCGTCGGCCTCGGAGTTCGAGCCGGCGCCCTGGTCGCCGGAGCATCCGGCGAGCAGGCCGACCGGGACGAGCAGGGCGGCGGCGAGGGCGGCCGAGGGCAGGGAGGACGCGCGCGGACGCGGTCGGAGGGCGCGGCGGAGCATGCGCTCAGCCTCCCACACCGTCGGTCGCCGGACCGTCCTCGGAGCCCGCGTCGGGCAGCGGGCCCGTCCCGGCCCCGAGGGCCGCGGGGGAGGCGCCCAGGGCCCCGGCGCAGGCCGCCACGGGCTGGGCCAGCGGCACCCCGGACCCGTCGCGACGACCGGTCGGGGCGGGCAGCTCGATGGGTGCGCCGCTCGCGGCCGCGGCGCGCGCCGGGGCCGGGCCGACCCAGGCCAGCAGCAGGGTGTCCTCGCCGCGCAGGAAGCGGTGGCAGCGCACCCCGCCGGTGGCGCGGCCCTTGGCGGGGTACTCGCTGAACGGGGTCAGCTTGGCTGCCCCGACCTCCGTGCCCGGCAGCGCCGTGGAGGCGCCCGAGACGGTCAGCACCTCGTGGCCGTGCGGTGCGGCGGGGTCGGTGACACCGAAGAACAGCACCCGCTCCCCGGCGCCGAGCTTGATCCCGGCGACGCCGCCGCCCGTACGGCCCTGGGGGCGCACCGCGTCGGCGCCGAAGTGCAGCAGCTGGGCGCCGCTGGAGACGAAGCACAGCTGCTCGGCGCCCGTGGTCAGCTCGACCGCGCCGACGACCTCGTCGCCGTCGGCGAGGCGGACCACCTCCCAGGCGTCGCGGTTCAGCACCTCGGGGTTGACCCGCTTGACGGTGCCGGTGCGGGTGCCGAGAGCCAGGCCGGGGCCGTCCTCGGCCAGGGAGCACAGGGCCAGGGCCCGCTCGCCGGGCTCGAGGACGAGCAGCTCGGTCAGCGGCACCCCGCCCTGGAGGTCGGGGTGGGAGTTCGACGGGGGCAGTGCCGGGAGGTCCAGCACCCCGAGCCGGTGGAGGCGGCCGGCGGAGGTGAGCACCCCGACCTCGCCGCGCGTGGTGGCGCGGACCGAGGAGACCACGACGTCGTGGGCCCGGCGGGCGTCGCTGCCGTCGGCGGCCCCGGAGACCCCGCCGCCCGCGGCGTCCGGGTCCAGCGGGGCCGTGCGGGCCAGCAGGCCGGCCGAGGACAGCAGGGCCAGGCACGGCTCGTCGGCGACCTCGAGCGCGCCGGCGGCGGCCGCGGCGGCCGGCGCCCCGGCCGACTCGAGCAGCACGGTACGACGCGGGGTGCCGTAGGTGGCCGCCACGTCGGCGAGCTCGGCCGACACCACCCCGCGCAGCAGGGCGTCGTCGGCCAGGATCGCGTCGAGCTCCTCGATCTCGCGGCGCAGCTGCTCCTGCTCCTTCTCCAGCTCGATCCGGCTGAAGCGGGTCAGCCGGCGCAGCTGCATCTCCAGGATGTAGTCGGCCTGGGCCCGCGACAGGTCGAAGACCGTGCTCAGCCGCTCGCGGGCCGCGCCGGCGTCGTCGCTGGAGCGGATCACCGCGATCACCTCGTCGATGTCCAGCAGCGCCACGAGGAGGCCGTCGACGAGGTGCAGCCGGTCGGCCTTGCGGTCGCGGCGGAACTGCGAGCGACGGCGGACGACCTCGAACCGGTGGGCCAGGAACACCTCGAGCATCTGCTTGAGGCCCAGCGTGCGCGGCTGGCCGTCGACCAGCGCCACGGCGTTGATGCCGAAGGAGTCCTCCAGCGGCGTCGACTTGTAGAGCTGCTCGAGCACGGCCTCGGGCACGAAGCCGTTCTTGACCTCGATCACCAGCCGCAGGCCGTGCTCGCGGTCGGTGAGGTCCTTGATGTCGGCGATGCCCTGCAGCTTCTTGCCCTGCACCAGGGTCTTGATCCGCTCGACGACCTTCTCGGTGCCCACGCCGTACGGCAGCTCGGTCACCACGATGCCCTTGCGCCGCCCGACCGGCTCCACGCGGGCGGTCGCGCGCATCTTGAACGACCCGCGCCCGGTCTCGTAGGCGTCGCGGATCCCGGCCAGGCCGACGATCTTGCCGCCGGTGGGCAGGTCGGGCCCGGGCACGAACCGCATCAGGTCCTCGGTGCCGGCCGCTGGGTGGGTGATCAGGTGGCGCAGCGCCTGGACGACCTCGACCAGGTTGTGGGGGGCCATGTTGGTGGCCATCCCGACCGCGATGCCGGTGGTGCCGTTGACGACGAGGTTCGGGATGGCGGCCGGCAGCACCGACGGCTCGAGCTCGCGGCTGTCGTAGTTGGGCCGGAAGTCGACGGTGTCCTCGTCGATTGAGGCCGTCATCGCCACCGCGGGCGCATCCATCCGGCACTCGGTGTAGCGCATGGCGGCCGGCGAGTCGTCCGGCGAGCCGAAGTTGCCGTGCCCGTCGACCATCGGCAGCCGCATCGACCACGGCTGGGCGGTGCGCACGAGGGCGTCGTAGATCGCGGTGTCGCCGTGCGGGTGCAGCCGGCCCATCACCTCGCCGACCACGCGGGCGCACTTCACGTGGCCCCGCTCGGGGGTCAGGTTCATCTGCTGCATCGTGTAGAGGATCCGGCGCTGCACCGGCTTCAGGCCGTCCCGGGCGTCGGGCAGCGCCCGGGAGTAGATGACGGAGTAGGCGTACTCCAGGAACGAGGTGCGCATCTCCTCACCGACGTCGATGTCGAGGACGTGCTCCTCGACCTCGTCGGGCGGGGGAGGGGTGGGGGTGCGCCGGGCCATGGGGCGCATCATCCCCTTTCCGCCCCGTGCGCCGAGGAGGGGGCACGCCGTCCCGCCCGCCCGGTAGGTTGCCCGTGTGACGACCGCTCCCGGTTCCGAGCAGTCCGCGTCGGACCGGACCCCCTCCACCGCTGCCCCGACCGACACGACCGCCCCCGCCCCCACCCCCGCCCCCCTGCACTGGGAGGCCGACGTGCTGCTGCGCGACGGCCGGACCGCCCACGTGCGCCCGATCGTGCCCGAGGACGCCGAGCTCCTGGTCTCCTTCTACGCCCGCGTCTCCGACCGGTCGAAGTACTACCGCTTCTTCAGCCCGATGCCGACGCTGAGCGCGCGCGACGTGCGGCGCTTCACCGAGGTCGACCACGTCAGCCGGGTGGCGCTGGTGATGCTGCTGCAGGGCCAGATGATCGCCGTCGGACGCTTCGAGGGCCTCGGCGACGGCGAGGCCGAGGTGGCCTTCCTGGTCGAGGACCGCCACCAGGGCCGCGGCATCGCCCAGCTGCTGCTGGAGCACCTCGCCGCCGCCGGCCGCGAGCGCGGGCTGGAGCGGTTCACCGCCGAGGTGCTCCCCGACAACCACCGGATGATCCAGACCATCCGCGACGCGGGCTACCGGGTGGCCAGCGGCTACGAGGACGGCGTGCTGACCCTGGAGTTCCCGATCGACGCCACCGACACCGCGATCGGGGTGATGCGCGGGCGCGAGCAGCGCGCGGAGGCCGCCTCGATCGAGCGGTTCTTCAACCCGCGCTCGGTCGCGGTGATCGGGGCCTCGCGCCGCCAGGACACCATCGGCCAGCAGCTGGTGCGCAACCTGGTCACCGGCGACTTCACCGGCCGGGTCTACGTGGTCAACCCCAGCGCCGGTGCCGTCTCGGGGCTGCCGGCCTACCAGAGCGTCGGCGACATCCCCGACGAGGTCGACGTGGCCATCGTCGCGGTCCCGGCCGAGGCCGTGACCGACGTGGTCCTCGACTGCGCGGCCAAGGGCGTGCACGGGCTGGTGGTGATCTCCTCGGGGTTCGCCGAGACCGGCGAGGAGGGCCGGCAGCGCCAGCGGCACCTGGTCGGGCTGTCGCGGTCCTACGGCCTGCGGCTGATCGGCCCGAACTGCCTGGGCATCATCAACACCGACCCGGCCGTCTCGGTCAACGCCTCGCTGTCCTCGGTGATGCCCCCGCGCGGGCGGGCCGGGTTCTTCTGCCAGTCCGGCGCGCTCGGCTCGGCGATCCTGGAGAAGGTGCAGAACCGCGGGCTCGGCCTGTCGACCTTCGTCAGCGCCGGCAACCGCGCCGACGTGTCCGGCAACGACCTCCTGCAGTACTGGGAGGAGGACGACTCCACCGAGGTCGTGCTGCTCTACCTGGAGTCCATCGGCAACCCGCGCAAGTTCTCCCGGATCGCGCGACGGGTCTCGTTGCGCAAGCCGATCGTGGCGGTGCGCTCCGGTCGGAGCACCCAGGGCGTCCCGATGGGCCACACGGTGCGCCGGATCGGCGCCCCGCCGCAGGCCGTGGACGCGATGTTCCGGCAGGCCGGGGTGATCCAGGTCGACACCCTGGAGGAGATGTTCGACGTCGCCCAGCTGCTGGCCCACCAGCCGCTCCCGCGGGGCCGCCGGGTCGCGATCGTCGGCAACTCCGACGCCCTGGGCCTCCTCGCGGCCGACGCGGCCGCACCGGTCGGGCTCGAGGTCACCCGGGCCGTCGCGCTGGGCGCCGACGCCGGGGCCGAGGACTTCGAGGACGCCATCGACGCCGCCATCGACGACCCCGAGGTCGACGCGGTGATGGCGGTCTACATCCCGCCGCTGAACGTCTCCGGCGAGGACGTGGCCAACGTGCTGGCCGCCGTGGGCGAGCAGTCCGACAAGCCCCTGGTCTCCACCTTCCTGGGCGCCGAGGGCGTGCCCGAGCTGCTCCGCGTGCCCGACGTGGCCGGCTCCACCGCCGGTCGCGGGTCGGTGCCGTCCTACCCGGCGGTCGAGTCGGCGGTACGCGCCCTGGCGCGGGTGGTGGACTACGCGGTCTGGCTGCGCACCCCCGACGGGCCGCCGCCGGACCCCGCGCAGAGCGACGAGCCGGCCGCCCGGGCCGTCGTGCGGCGCGCGCTGCAGGCCGACCCCGACGGGGTCAACCTCGGCGAGGACGCCCTGCGCGAGCTCCTCGCCGCCTACGGCATCGACCTGTGGCCCGTGCGCCGGGTCGCCACGCTCGACGAGGCGCGCGACGCCGCGCAGGACCTCGGCTGGGCCGCCGGCCACGACGTCGTGCTGAAGGCGACCGCGGAGCCGCTGCGCGAGCGGCCCGACCTGGCCCACGTGTGGCGCAACATCGCCGACGCCGACGAGATGGCCACCGCGTGGGGCTCGCTGGCGCACTCGGTGAACTCCGTGGCCGAGCCGGACTTCGTGGTCCAGCGCACCGCCCAGCCCGGCGTGCCGGTCTCGATCCGCAGCATCGAGGACCCGCTCTTCGGGCCGGTGGTCTCGTTCGGGATCGCCGGGCCCGTCATCGAGCTGCTGTCCGACCTGTCCTACCGGATCCCGCCGCTGGGCGAGCGGGACGCGCGGGCGATGGTGCGGGAGGTGAAGAGCTCCCCGATGCTGTTCGGCTACCGCGGCGCGGAGGCCGTCGACGTGGCGCTGATCGAGCAGCTGATCGGCCAGGTCTCCCAGCTGCAACTGGACTTCCCCGAGGTGGCCTCCCTCGAGCTCGGCCTGGTGGTCGTCGGTGCCGACCACCTCTCGGTGCTGACCGCCACGGCGCGCGTCCAGCGCGTGGCCACGCCCCGCTCGGACCTCTACGCCCGACGGATGCCCGACCTGCCCGGCGACACCGGCCAGTCCTGAGCGGGGTGCGGTGATCGTCTCCGACACCACCGGTCTGCTCTTCGTCCACGTGCAGAAGACCGGTGGCACCACCGTGCAGCGCTGGCTCGAGGAGGTCACCCCCGACGCCCGGCCCGTGCCCGGGTGCCACCGGCACGCCGGGCTCACCACGATCCTGCAGGCCGAGCCGGGCCTGGGCGACCACCTCGTGGTGGGCTTCGTGCGCAACCCGTGGTCCCGGATGCACTCCTGGCACCGGATGGTGCGGCGCTGGGTGGCGCAGGTGCCCGACGGCGAGCCGCTGGCGTCGCTGTCCCACTTCCGGGGCAACGCCTTCGCCCGCCGGGTGGCCCGCGAGCTGCCGGACTTCGAGGACTTCGTGCTGCGGGGCACCCGCGAGGTTCCCCGGCTGCGACGACCACAGGTGGCGTACCTGCGGGCGCCCGGTCGCCGGGCCGACCTGGTCGGTCGCCAGGAGACGCTGGAGACGGACCTGCGGGTCCTGGCCGAGCGGTGCGGCCTCCCGCCGCACGCGGGCGGGCGGTGGAACGCCGACGACGAGCCGGTGGACTACCGCGACGCCTACACCCCGGCGATGCGCGACCGGGTCGCCGAGGTCTTCGCCCGGGACGTCGAGGCGTTCGGCTACGAGTTCTAGGCGCCCTCCTGGTGCCTGCCGCGACCCGTGCGAGACTTCGTGGCATGCGCAGCACCCGCACCGACGACCGCGACCGTACCCGCGAGCTGCTCGGGGCCATCGAGCAGACCGGGTACTACCCCGAGGTGGTCGCCGACGGCGTCGCCGCCGCGGTGGCCGGCGAGCAGGTGGTCTCCTACTACGTCCACCACGAGCCGACCTTCGAGCACGACGAGGTGCGTCGCCACCAGAGCGTGGTCGTGCTGACGCCGAGCCGGCTGGTGCTGGCCCACACCGACGAGCACGCCCCCGACGACCTGCTCCCGGAGCCCTACACCTCCACGTCGACGGAGTCGGTGCGGCTGGACTCCGTGCGCTCGGTCGTGGTGACCCGGATGGTCGCGAACCCGACCCAGGGCCCCACCCCGGCGGCCGAGGCCGTGATGACGATCGGCTGGGGCGGCGTCGGCCGCCTCGACCTCGAGCCGGCCGGCTGCAGCGACCCCGAGTGCGAGGCCGACCACGGCTACACCGGCTCGATGACCGCCGACGACTTCACCCTGCGCGTCTCGGCCACCGCCGACGGCCCCGACGCCGTCGCGGGCCTGCTCTCCTTCGCCGAGTCCCTCTCGGCGCGCACCCACCTGCGGTGACCCTGCTCGAGCCGGAGTACGGCCGCCGCTCCCTCGGTGACGTCGTCCCGGCCGTCGCCCGCGCCCTGGGCCGACCGCTCGACCCCGGCACCGCGCCCGACCGGGGCGTCGCGGGCGCGCCCGGGCTCGTGCTCCCCGACGCCGAGGCGTACGTGCTGTTCCTCGTCGACGGGCTCGGCGCCCGCCAGCTGGCCCGCTACGAGCACGCCGCGCCGTACCTGTCCTCGCTGCGCGTCGTCGACGCGGCCGCCACCGCCGGGGTGCCGTCCACGACGGCCACCAGCCTGACCTCGCTGGGCACCGGGCTGACGCCGGGCACGCACGGGGTCGTCGGCTACAGCTCCCGGATCCCCGGGACCGACCGGCTCCTGTTCGCCCTCGGCTGGGACGCCGCGGTCGACCCCCGCGAGTGGCAGCCGCACCCGACCACCTTCACCCGGCTCCAGACCGCCGGCGTCACCACGACCGTGGTCAACAAGCGCGAGTTCGAGGGCAGCGGGCTGACCGAGGCCGCCCACCGCGGCGCCGACTTCGTGGGCGCCGACAAGGTGGGGGAGCGGATCGCGGCCACCCAGCGGGTGTCGGCGCGCACCCCGTCGCTGACCTACCTCTACGACGGCGACCTCGACTGGACAGGGCACCGCCACGGTGTCGCCTCGACGGCCTGGCTCCAGCAGCTGGCGATGATCGACAGCGAGGCCGAGCAGCTGCGCGAGTCGCTGCCGGCCTCCGTACGCCTGCTCGTGGTCGCCGACCACGGCATGGTCGACGCCGACCCGGCGCAGCGCTTCGACGTCGACGCGCTGCCGGAGCTGTCCGCCGGGGTCAGCCTCTTGGGTGGCGAGGCCCGCTTCCGCCAGCTCTACTGCCAGCGCGGCGCGGTCGACGACGTGGTCGCCGCCTGGCGGGGGACGCTGGGGGACGCCGCCGAGGTGCTGACCCGGGAGGAGGCCGTGGCCCGGGGCTGGTTCGGGCCGGTCTCCTCCACGGTGGTGCCCCGGCTGGGAGACGTGCTGGTGGCGTGCCGTGACCGGGCGTCGGTCGTCTCCACCGTCGGCTGGTCCCACGAGTCCCGGCTGGTCGGCCTGCACGGGTCGCTGACGCCCGACGAGATGCTGATCCCGGTCCTGATCGACTGAGGGAGGAAGCGACCCGCGGCGCCGGACGGCGTCGTCGTACGTCGTCGTACGTCGTCGCACGACCGGGCCGGGGCGCCGGGACGCTAGGATCGGCGCTGGTCCGGTGACACCCGGGCAGCACCGACCGGAGGCACCACATCGACCGTCCCGCGCACACCCCCGACGCCCGCACCCGCGCGCGCGCCGTCCTGGACGCCCAGCCGCCACCGGTCGGGGCGGGCCTGCCGCCCCAGCTCGACCGGGTGTGCTGCGCGGCGATGGAGGCGCTGTCCTCCGACGGTGCCGCCATCACCCTCGTCCCGGCCCGGGGCCTGGACCACGACGCCGCCCAGGCGCAGGTGGTGGCCGGGTCCTCCGACGTCCTCTTCCGGCGTGCCGCCGAGGTCGAGCTGGACCTGGGGGAGGGGCCAGTCACCCAGGCACATCACGACGGCCACCCCGTCCTCGTGCCCGAGGTCGGCGCCTCCGGCGGGTGGCGCTGGCCGGCGTGGGACTCCCGCGCCCGGGACCTCGGCATCGGGGCGGTGCACGCCTTCCCGCTCCAGCTGGGCGCCGCGCGGTTCGGGGCCCTGGCGGCCTTCCACGGCCGGCCGTTCGCGCTGGTGCCGACCGTCGCCGCCCTGGGGGTCGCGCTCGCCGCGCTGACCACCGAGCTGCTGCTCGACCGCGCCGCGGAGACCGAGGGCGGCGCCGGCGGGGCGGCCCTCGGCGACGAGCTGGACCTGCGCATCGAGGTCTACCAGGCCCAGGGGATGGTGATGGCCGCGCTCGGCGTGACCATGGCCGAGGCTCTCGCCCGGATGCGCGCCCATGCCTTCGCGGCCGGCCGGGACCTCCCGTCCGTGGCCGCCGACATCGTCGCCGGTCGTGTCGCCCTGTCCCGGGACGGCACCCGATGACCACGATCGAGAGGACCGCGTCATGATCGACCTCCACCGCATCCCCGAGCTCTTCGTCGACGTGGCCGACACCCTGGTCGACGAGTTCGACCTGCTCGACTTCCTGCACCGTCTCACCGAGCACGCGGCCACGGTCAGCGGCGCCAGCGCGGTCGGGCTGATGATGCTCGACCAGGACGACGTCCTGCGCTACATGGCCTCCACCTCCGAGAGCGCCCGGATGCTCGAGCTGCTGCAGCTGCAGACCGAGGAGGGGCCCTGCTTCGACTGCTCGCGCACCGGGGAGGCCGTGGTGAACGCCGACCTCGCGGCGGCCACCGACCGCTGGCCCACCTTCGCCCGCGCCGCCCTCGACGCCGGGTTCCAGTCGGTGCACGCCTTCCCGATGCGTCTGCGGGACCGGTCCATCGGTGCCCTCAACCTGCTCGGGGGTGCGCACGGCACCTTCGAGCCCGCCGACGTGCGCCTGGTACAGGCGCTGGCCGACGTCGCCACGATCGCGCTGCTGCAGGAGCGGCAGCTCTCGCGTGCCGGCGCGGTGACCGAGCAGCTCCAGGGCGCGCTGAACAGCCGGATCGTGCTCGAGCAGGCCAAGGGGGTGCTCGCGCAGCAGATGGGCAGCACGCCCGACGCGGCCTTCGAGGTGCTCCGGCGTCGGGCCCGGGCCGGGCACGTCCGCCTCACCGACCTGGCCCGGTCGGTGGTCGACGAGGTCGAGCGACGGGGCCGCTAGCAGCCGGCACCACCGTCCGGGCCCGCCCCGCGGGGCCTCAGGGGCGCTGCGGCACCAGCGCGTCGGGCGTGATCGAGGCCAGGTCGGGCGTGCCGGTCAGGGCCATCGTCAGGTCGAGCTCGGCGACGACGTTGCCCAGCACCTCCTCCACCCCCGCTGGCCGGCCACGGCCAGGCCGTAGATGGGCGAGCGGCCGAGCAGCACCGCGTCGGCGCCCAGCGCCCGGGCGACGAACACGTCGGCGCCGGTGCGGACCCCGCTGTCCAGCAGCAGCGTGGGCTCCGGCCCGACCGCGTCGCGCACCCGGACCAGCGCGTCGAGCGACGCCACCGCGTTGTCGACCTGCCGACCGCCGTGGTTGGAGACCACCAGGGCGTCGGCGCCGAGGTCCAGTGCACGGCGGGCGTCGTCGGGGTGCAGGATCCCTTTGAGGACCACCGGCAGCGAGGTGCGCGAGCGCAGCGTCGCGAGGTGGTCCCAGGACAGGCCGGGGTTGGAGTAGACGTCGAGGAAGGTCTCGACCGAGGCCCGCGGCTCGGGCGTGCGCAGGTTGTCGCGGAACGCGCCGGGATGGTTGCGGGCGATGTCGAGCAGGGTGCGCACGGCCCCGAGGGTGACCTCGACCGCCTCACGCCCGTCCCGGGCCGCAGCCGCGACGCGGTCCCGCACGATCTCGGCGAAGCGGTCGTCGGAGGTGTACTGGGCGATCCCGATGCCCCGGCTGAAGGGCAGCGACCCGAGGTCGAGGTCCTGCGGGCGCCACCCCAGCACGGTGGTGTCCAGCGTGACGACCAGGGCCTGCGCCCCGGTGGCCTCGGCCCGGCCGATCAGGCTGTCGACCAGGCCCTCGTCCTTGCTCCAGTACAGCTGGAACCAGTGCGGGCTGCCACCGAGCTCGGCGACGACGTCCTCCATCGGGCTACTGGCCTGGTTGGACAGCACGTACGTCGTCCCGGTCGCCGCCGCGGCCCGGGCGACGGCGAGGTCGGCGTCCCGGTGCACCAGCCCGGCGGCGCCCACCGGGGCCAGCAGCACGGGCGCGGCGAGGCGGTGGCCGAGCAGGTCGAGGGACAGGTCGCGCACGGCGTGGCCGTGCGCCATCCGCGGCAGCACGCCCCAGGCGTCGAAGGCCTGTCGGTTCCGGGCCATCGTGCGACCCTGGCCGGCGCCGCCGGCGACGTAGGCCCAGGCGCGGGCGCTCATCGCCCGCCGGGCGGCCCGTTCGAGGGCGGCGTCGTCGGTCGGCACCGCCGGCCGTCGACCCAGCGCGCCCTGGCGGTAGACGTGACCCTGTCGTAGACGCCCGATCCCGGTGCTGACCATGGCCCGACCCTAGCCAGCCCGGCTCAGCCGGAGAACGCCTCCACGGACGCCTGGACGAAGGCGTCGAGGTCGCCGGGGTTGCGGCTGGTCACCAGGGTCCAGCCGTTGGCCGGGCAGGTGAAGGACTGCTCGTCGACCCAGGTCGCGCCGGCGTTCTTGAGGTCGGTGCGGATGCTGGGGAAGCTGGTGAGCGTCTTGCCCCGCAGGACGTCGGCCTCGGCCAGCGTCCACGGTCCGTGGCAGATCGCCGCGACGGGCTTGCCGGCGTCGACCAGCGTGCGGACGAGCGCGACCGCGCCCTCGTCCAGGCGGAGCTGGTCGGGGTTGGTGGTCCCGCCGGGAAGGACGAGGGCGTCGACCGTGGTCGGGTCCAGGTCGGCGACGGTGGTGTCGACGTCGAAGGTGTCGCCCTTCTCCACGTCGTTGTTGAACGCCTGGACGGTGCCGGCCTCGGGCGCCACCAGGACGCAGGTGGCGCCGGCCGCCTGCAGGCCCTCCCAGGGCTGTGTCAGCTCGACCTGCTCGACGCCGGAGCCGGCCATGAGGAATGCGATCGTCTTGCCGTCGAGCTGTGCCACGAGGAGTGCTCCTGAGAACGAGGGTGGATGGTCGTGCCACCCCACGTCACCAGGCGGGCGGTCGCCACCCAACACCCGCACGGGTGACGGCCCGGGACCGAGGGGGCCGTCCTTCTCGTAGGATGGCGGCATGTCTGCCTCGCCCGTCCGCATCGCCGTGGTCAACGACTACGCCATCGTGGTGGCCGGGACCGCGCGGGTCCTGGAGCCCTTCAGCGACCGGGTCGAGGTCGTCGAGCTGGACAGCCGCAAGCCGGTCGTGAGCGACGTCGACGTCGTGCTCTACGACACCTTCGGCAAGCCGCAGGGCGCGTCGTGCGACCCCGCCCGGCTGGTCGGCGCCGGGGCGCGGTTCCTGGTCTTCAGCTGGAACACCGACCCCGACCAGGTGCGGGCCTCCCTGGAGCGAGGGGCGCACGGCTACGTCTCGAAGGCCTGCAGCGCCGAGGAGCTGGTCGAGGCCGTGGAGCGGGTCCACCGCGGCGAGCGGGTCACGCCGGGCGACGACGACGCCCCCGAGCGCGGGGAGCTGTTCGGCCGGTGGCCCGGGGACGAGCACGGGCTGAGCGCACGCGAGTCCGAGGTGCTGGCCCTGATCTGCCAGGGCCTGAGCAACGTCGAGATCTCGCAGCGCGCCTACATCGGCATCAACACCGTCAAGACCTACATCCGCTCGGCCTACCGCAAGATCGGGGCCACCACCCGGCCCCAGGCCGTGATCTGGGGCCTCTCGCACGGCTTCGAGCCCGACCGTGTGCGACGGGTCCTCGAGGACCGCACCCCGCCGTCGGCGTCGTCGGCCGGCTGACCCCCGCGCCCCGACGTCAGCGCGCCGAGGAGGCGCCGACCGAGCCGCCCCACACCGCGCGGGCGCCGCTGTCCCCGATCCGGTAGACCTGGACCGCGGTGCCGAGCGCCACCACCACCGCGACCACGGCGACCCCGGTGGCCAGGCCGCGTCCCGGGCCGCCCGGAGCGCCCGGACCGTCGCCGTCCCGGGTCGCGCCCGAGCGTCGGCGCTCGAGCAGCACCATCGCCAGCACCAGGACCAGGAGCGGCGCCGCGAACCAGATCAGGGTGTCGCCGAGCTCGGCGTGCTCCCCGGGGTTGCCCACGCGCCGCTCGAGGGCCTCGCCGGAGGAGGTGGCCACGGGCACCAGCACGGTCGCGACCGCGGTCACGCCGACCAGCAGCCACCCGTACCGGAGGCGCCACGCGGGACGCAGGGCCAGGGCCAGGGTCCCGAGGACGGCCAGCGGGAGCAGCACGACGACCGCGTGGACGACGAGCGGGTGGTCGAACATGCCCTGATCATGGACCGCCTTGCTGTGGGGACGCTGAGACCGGCTCAGGTCCCGCAGAACGTCCGGAACCCGGCACCGCCGTCGGGGTCCGGCTCGGCGTACCGCTCGAGTCCCGGGCGCTCGTCGTAGGGCGACGCCAGGACGTCCAGCAGCGTGCGCACCGGGCCGAGGTCACCCTCGGTGGCTGCGGTCAGCGCCTCCTCGACCAGGTGGTTGCGCGGGACGTAGACCGGGTTGTGCCGGTCCATCGCCGCGGGGTCCGGGCCGACGGCGCGCCACCGCTCGCACCACGCGTCGAACGCGGCCAGGTCGAGCACCATCGCGCGGGCCGGCTCGGCGTCGCCGCGGGCGGCGGCCGAGAGCCGGCGCCAGAAGGAGGTGTGGTCGACGCCCGTCTCGCGCATGAGGGCCAGCAGGTCCGCGGCCAGGGCGTTCGCGACGTCGTCGGCGAGGCCGTCGGGCAGGCCGAGCTTGCGGCGCATCCCGGCGTCGAGGTGCGCGGTGTAGGTGGGGCTGTAGGTCTCGAGCGAGGCGGTGGCCAGGGCGACGGCCTGCTCCTCGTCGTCGTCGATGAGGGGGAGCAGGGCCTCGGCGAGGCGGGCGAGGTTCCACAGCGTCACGGTGGGCTGCTGACCGTAGGCGTAGCGGCCGCCCTCGTCGATGGAGCTGAACGACGTCGCGGGGTCGTAGGCGTCGAGGAAGGCGCACGGCCCGTAGTCGATGGTCTCCCCGGAGATCGTGACGTTGTCGGTGTTGAGCACGCCGTGCACGAAGCCGACCAGCATCCACTGCGCGACCAGGGCGGCCTGGGCGGCGGTGACGGCCTCGAGCAGGGCCAGGTACGGCCGCTCGGCGGCGCGGGCGTCGGGGTGGTGGCGGTCGATCGCGTGGTCGGCCAGGCGCCGGAGCAGGGCGGGGTCGCCGAGCGAGCGCGCGTACTGGAAGCTGCCGACCCGCAGGTGGCTGGCGGCGGTGCGGGCCAGCAGCGCCCCGGGCAGCGGCGTCTCGCGGCGCACGTCGCGACCGGTGGCGACGACCGCCAGGGCGCGGGTGGTGGGGACGCCGAGGTGGTGCAGGGCCTCGCTGACGACGTGCTCGCGCAGCATCGGGCCGACCGCGGCCAGCCCGTCGCCGCCGCGGGCGAAGGGGGTGCGGCCCGAGCCCTTGAGGTGCAGGTCGCGCAGCCGGCCGTCCGGCAGCGTCAGCTCGCCCAGGAGCAGCGCGCGGCCGTCCCCGAGGCGGGGGACCAGCCGCCGAACTGGTGGCCGGCGTAGGCCTGCGCCACGGGGCTCGCCCCCGCGGGCACCACGGTCCCGGTCAGCAGGCCCAGCCCGGCCGGGCTCCGCAGGTGGGCCGGGTCGAGGCCGAGCTCGACGGCGTGCTCCTCGTTGAGGGTCAGCAACGTCGGCGCGGGGGCGTCCTCGGCCTGCCAGGCCATGGCCAGCTCGGGCAGGGCGTCGGCGAAGCGGTGCTCGAGGTGCAGGTCGAGGGGGGTGGGGGCGACGGTGCTCACCGGACCAGCGTAGGCACGCGGAGCCGGCGGTCCGGTGTCACCGCGACGAAACACGTCCGACACCGGAGCCGCCTAGCGTCGCGGTCGAGCGTCGGCGCCCGGCGGCGCCGCGTCCGTACGAGGAGCCCCATGACCGCCAACGCCGTCCGCCAGCAGGCCATCGCCGCCGTCGAGGCGCGCGTCGCCCCGCCGATCAGCTTCGACCCCGGCGAGGAGCCGGGCTCGATCTTCGGCGAGAACGTGTTCAGCCTCACCGTGATGCAGAAGCGGCTGCCGAAGAACGTCTACCGCTCGATGCTCTCGACGATCGAGAAGTCGGCGCCGCTCGACCCCGACGTGGCCGACGCGGTCGCCTCGGCGATGAAGGACTGGGCGCTGGAGAAGGGCGCGACGCACTACGCGCACGTGTTCTACCCGCTGACCGGCCTGACCGCCGAGAAGCACGACAGCTTCCTGGACCCGGTCGGCGACGGCACCGCCTTCGCCTCGTTCTCCGGCAAGACCCTGGTCCAGGGCGAGCCGGACGCCTCCTCGTTCCCCAACGGCGGGCTGCGCAACACCTTCGAGGCCCGCGGCTACACGGCCTGGGACGTGATGAGCCCGGCGTACGTCCTGGAGAACCCGAACGGCAACACGCTGTGCATCCCCACGATCTTCATCTCGATGACCGGCGAGGCGCTGGACCACAAGACGCCGCTGCTGCGCTCGCAGCAGGCCATGTCGGTGCACGCGCGCCGGGTGCTGGAGCTGTTCGGCCACACCGGCCCCGACAACGTGGTGGCCTACTGCGGCGCCGAGCAGGAGTACTTCCTGGTCGACTCGCACTTCTTCCTGGCCCGCCCGGACCTGCTGAACGCCGGCCGCACGCTGTTCGGGGCGAAGCCGCCGAAGGGCCAGGAGTTCGACGACCACTACTTCGGCGCCATCCCCGAGCGGGTGCTCGGCTACATGATGGACACCGAGCGGGAGCTGTTCAAGCTCGGCATCCCCGCCAAGACCCGGCACAACGAGGTCGCCCCCGGCCAGTTCGAGGTGGCGCCGATGTTCGAGCGCGCCAACGAGGCCTCCGACCACCAGCAGCTGCTGATGACGACCTTCAAGTCGGTGGCCAGGAAGCACGGCATGGAGTGCCTGTTCCACGAGAAGCCGTTCGACGGTGTCAACGGCTCGGGCAAGCACGTGAACTTCTCGCTCGGCAACGCCGCGCTCGGCAGCCTGCTGGTGCCCGGCGACACCCCGCACGACAACGCCCAGTTCCTGGTCTTCTGCGCCGCGGTGATCCGCTCGGTCCACCGCTTCGGCGGGCTGCTGCGCGCCTCGGTCGCCTCGGCCTCCAACGACCACCGCCTCGGGGCGAACGAGGCGCCGCCGGCGATCATCTCGATCTTCCTCGGCGACCAGCTCGCCGACGTCTTCGACCAGATCGCCAAGGGCGGTGCGACCCGGTCCAAGGAGAGGGGCACGCTCACGATCGGCGTGGACACGCTGCCCGACCTGACCACGGACCCGGGCGACCGCAACCGCACCAGCCCCTTCGCCTTCACCGGCAACCGCTTCGAGTTCCGCGCGCCGGGCTCGAACCAGACCGTGGCCGGGCCGATGGTGGTGCTGAACACGATCATGGCCGAGGCGCTCGACCACTGCGCGACCACGCTGGAGGAGGCCGTGGCGGGCGGGACGGACTTCAACGAGGCCGTCCAGACGCTGCTGGCCTCGATCGTGGCCGACCACGGCGCGGTCATCTTCAACGGCAACGGCTACTCCGACGAGTGGCCGGTCGAGGCCGAGCAGCGCGGCCTGAAGAACCTCCGCACCACCGTCGACGCCCTGCCCGAGCTTATCACCCCCGAGGCCGTCGAGCTGTTCGGCACCTACGGCGTCTTCAACGCGCACGAGGCGCACAGCCGCTTCGAGGTCGGCATCGAGCAGTACGTCCTCGCGGTCGCCGTCGAGGCCAACCTGACCCTGGAGATGGCCACCACGACCGTGCTCCCGGCCGCGATCCGCTACCAGACCGAGCTCGCCGGCAACGTCGCCGCGCTGCTCGCCGCCGGCGTCGACGCCGACCGCAGCACGCTGGAGACGGTCTCGGCGCCGATCGGGGAGATGCGGGCCGCGTTGGTCGTGCTGGGCGAGGCACTGGCCCAGGACCACGTGGTCGACCCCGAGGACCCGCTCGCCGCTGCGAGCTTCTCCCGCGACACCGTGCTCCCGGCGATGGCCGCGGTCCGCACGGCCGCCGACACCCTCGAGACGCTGGTCGCCGACGACCTGTGGCCGCTGCCGACCTACCAGGAGATGCTCTACATCCTCTGAGCCCCGCCACCGGCCAGCACCCGGACCGCGAGGTCGGTGGTGGAGGGCACGCCGAGGTAGTCGACCGCGCGGGCCACGCGGTCGGCTGCCACGGGCAGCAGCCCGGGGGAGCCGGGCACCTCCGGGGTCAGCCCCAGGTCGACGTCGGCGCGTCCGGCCATGATCCCCACGTTGAAGTCGAACCGCGCCCGGGCGCCGTCGGCGGCCAGCTTGCGGACCAGCCCCGCGCCCGCGCGGCGACGGCCCTCCTCGAGGCACTGGTCGTCGACGGCGGCGGCGACGGTGGCCCCGGCGCAGTGCTCGAGGTCGGCCCACACCTCCTGCATGGATCCCACCTGGGCCATCAGCAGGGCGGCCGCCTTCTCGCCGATCCCGGGCACGCCCGGCAGGTTGTCGCTGGCGTCGCCGCGCAGGGCGGCGTACTCGAGGTAGTGCTCGGCGTGCACGCCGTACATCGCGTGCAGCCGGGCGGGGGTCAGCAGCGGGGAGCCGTCGACGCCGCCGGTGATCAGGCGCAGGACGTGGGTGTGCTCGCTGATGTGCGCGAAGGCGTCCCGGTCGGAGGTGACCACCACGCACCGCCAGCCGCGTGCCTCCGCCCAGGCGGCGGCCGACGCGCTGACGTCGTCGGCCTCCAGGCCCGCCGGGGTCACCGCGCGCAGGCCCAGGGCCCCGAGCAGCGGCCCCGCCCGCTCGAGCTGCTCGACCAGCGTGGCGTCCTTCTCCGCGCGCCCGGCCTTGTAGTCGGGGTACGCCTCCCGGCGCACCGAGGCCGCCCGGTCGTCGAGGCCGAAGACGACGGCGTCGGGCGTGAACCCCTCGACCGTCTCCAGGATCTGCAGCAGCATCCCGTGCAGCGCCCAGGCCGGCCGGCCGCCGCGGTCGCGCAGGTCGGTCGAGGCCCGCGCGTGGTGGTGGCGGTGCAGCAGCGAGGGGGCGTCGACCGCGAGCAGCAGCGGGCGCCCACGCGGCTCGTCTGTCGGAGGGGTCACGGTGCTGCCAGCGTACGCAGCCCGCACGGCCACCGGGTAGGCCGACGGCACGCGGACGGAGGCGCCGACGCCGGTGCCGGACGGGGGGAGGACGGTGGACCCATGGAGGAGACAGCACCGGCTCGACCCGCGGGGGGCGAGGCCGCCGGGGACCGCCGCTGGCTGGTCGCCTTCTGGGCGGTGGTGGTCGCCTTCGCCGTGGTCGCGGTCCTCGGCTCCGTCCGCGCCGGCGTGCCGATCCGCGACCCCGGGGGCGTCTGGTTCACCCGGCGGATCCTGGTCTCGATCGCCCTGTTCGCCCTGCTGGCCCTGGTCGACGCCTACCGCCGCACCGACGCCGGCGAGCGGTCGGTGCGGCGTACCGTCGAGGTGCTGCGAGCCCGCTGGCCCCGTCGTCGTCTGCTGCTGGCCGGGACCGGGCTGACCGGCTACTGGGTGGTGTATTCCAGCTACCGCAACCTCAAGAGCTGGGTCGCCTTCGAGGAGCCGCAGGACGCCATGCTGCTGCGGTGGGACCGCTGGCTGTTCCTGGGGCACAGCCCGGCGGGACTGCTGCACGACCTGCTGGGCGTGCAGCTGTCGGCGTACGTCCTGATCGCTATCTATCAGTCCTTCACGACACTGGTCCGACTCGCCGTGGTCGCCGCGGTGGTGTTCCCGACCCGCGTCAAGGACGGGTACGTCTTCCTCGCCTCCGCGGCGTGGGTGTGGATCCTCGGCGTCGGCTCGTACTACCTGATCCCCTCCCTCGGCCCGTTCACCTCCGACCCCGGGCAGTTCGCCGACCTGCCGCCCACGATCGTCACGGAGACGCAGACCCGGTTCCTGGCCGAGCGGGCCGCGTTCCTGGCCGACCCGGGGGCCGCCGGTGCGCTCAACCAGGTCTCGGCCTTCGCCAGCCTGCACGTCGCGGTGACCTGCATGATGCTGCTGATGGCCCGGTACTACGGGCTGCGGTGGACCAGCCGGTTCATGACGGTCTTCCTCATCGGGACGGTGCTGGCCACGGTCTACGTCGGCTGGCACTTCGTGGTCGACGACGTCGCCGGGCTGGTGATCGCCGTGGTCTCGGTCGCCCTGGGCCGCTGGATGGTCGACGGGGTCAGGCCAGGGCGAGGAAGAGCTTCTCCATCTTCTTGACGTCGACGCCGTCGAGGCCCTCGTCGGTCTCGGTGAGGCACTGCTGCAGCCCGGTGGCCACGATCGCGTACCCGGCGCGGGAGAGCGCCTTGTTGACCGCGGCGAGCTGGGTGAGGACCGCCTCGCAGTCGGAGCCCTCCTCCATCATCCGGATGACGCTGGCGAGGTGGCCGTTGGCCCGCTTCATCCGGGTGATGATCGGCTTGATGTCGGTCGGCTCGAGCTCCATCAGGCCCCCACCTCGACGGCGTCGAGCGTCGTGAGCGCGGTGAGCACGGCGGTCAGCCGGGCGCGGGCGTCGGTGGCCACGCTCCGCAGGGCCTCGCCCGCCTCGCCGTCACCGGCGAAGGACATCATCACGTCCGGGTCGAAGGCCTCCACGACGGTCGTCGTCTCGTCCACGCCGCGCACGACCACGTTGCACGGCAGCATCGCGGCGATCGACGGCTCGACCTGGAGCGCTTGGTGCGCCAGCTGCGGCCGGCAGGCGCCGAGGATGACCTGCGGCGCGACGTCGACGTCGAGCTTGGCCTTGAGCGTCGCGCGGAGGTCGATCTCGGTCAGCACGCCGAACCCGGCCTCGACCAGCTCCGCGCGGACCGCCGCGACGGTCTCCTCGTAGGGGCGGGGGACGGTCGTACGCATCGTGTAGTCCGCCATGGCGGGTCCTCCTCGGGCTGGTGGCCGCTGCGGGAGCGGCGGGGCGAGGCCATCCTACATCCCCCTGGGGGGATCGTTCTCAGGTGTCACGACCTCCTGCCGCGCAGGCGGTCGAGCAGGCCGCGGCCGGCCTCGCGGGGGTGTCCCTCGCACCGGTCGGCGCGGGGGACGCGGGCGAGGACCTGGTCGACGTGCTGGCCGCAGCCGGCCCAGGTGGTCCTGCCGCACTTCGTGCAGGTGACTGCTCGACACATGGTGGTGCTCCTTCTGTTGGTGGGGTGGGGTGGGGTGGGACGGGTCGTGGGTGGGCATCAGAGGAGGGCCGGCAGGGCCCGGGCAGCGGTGTAGCCGGCGACGGCGAGGACGAGGACGGTGAAGGCTGCCGTGAGGTGGCGGGTGTCGACCCGGTGGGCGAGCCGGGCGCCGCCGACGGCGGCCATCGCCGAGGCGAGGGTGAGGACCAGCACCACGCCCCAGTCCGGCGCGGAGCCGACGCCGGCCCGGGTCGCCAGGGCGGCTGCGCTGGTGATCGTGATGACCACCAGCGAGGTGCCGGCGGCGTACCGGACGGGCAGCGCGAGCGCGACCAGCAGTGCGGGGACCACGAGGAACCCGCCGCCCACGCCGAGGAACCCGGTGAGCAGTCCGACGAGGGTGGCGGTGACGAGCACCTTCAGCGCGCGGGGGCAGGCGCAGGCGAAGGTCGGGCTGAAGGTGAGGATCGCGTCGTCCAACGTCGGCCGTGCGGCGTGGGCGGGCCCGTCGACGTCGCGGGGGAGCAGTCGCCACGCCATCAGCGCGCCGACCAGCAGCATCAGCACGGCGAAGGCGGCGAGCAGCACGTCCTCGTCGGCGTGCGCCGAGGCCTTCGCCCCGAGGACGGCGCCCCCGGTGGCCACGAGCCCGAAGGTCGCGCCCCGGGCGAGCAGGACGGTCCCTGCCCGGTGGGCGGCGACCGCCCCGATCAGCGAGGTCGTCCCGACGACCACCAGCGAGCCGGTCGTGGCCTGGGCGGGGGACTGGTCGAGCAGGTAGACCAGGACCGGCACGGCCAGGATGGAGCCGCCGCCGCCGAGCGCGCCCAGGCTGAGCCCGATCGACGCGCCGGCGAGGACGGCGAGGGCCAGGGTCACGCCGAGGGTCCGACGAGGTGCAGCCCCACGGCCTCGGCGTGGGCGAACGAGTCGTCGATGGCGACCGGTCGGCGACCACGGGCGTCGAGCATCGAGGCGGCGATCGAGGCGCGGTAGCCACCGGCGCAGTGCACCCAGACCTCGCCGGTGGGGACCTCGTCGAGGCGGGCCCAGAGCTCGTGGAGGGGGACGTTGAGGGCGCCCTGGATCGCGGCGGCGTCGTGCTCCTCCGTACGGCGCACGTCGAGGACCACGACGTCGCGGTGGTGGCGGACCTGGGCGAGGTCGGCGAAGGTCGCGGTCGCGAACCCCGTCGGCTCGCCGACGGTCCAGTCGGCCGGTGAGCCCGTCGCGTGGGCGGCGGGGCGGTCGATGCCGATCCGGACCAGCTCGCGCTGCGCCTCGGCGACGTCGTCGGCGGTCGAGCCGAGCAGCGTGACCGGGGTGCCCCACGGGATGAGCCAGCCGAGGTACGTCGCAAAGCCGCCGTCGAGCCCGAAGTTCAGCGTGCCGGGCGCGTGCCCGGCCGCGAACGCGGTGCGGTCGCGCAGGTCGACGACCCACTCGCCGGCCTCGAGGCGTCGGCGCAGCTCCGTCGCGTCGGCCCGCTCCGGGGGACTGAGGTCGGGTGCTGCGGGCCCCGCGGCGTTGGCCGGGGCCATGTGGGCGTAGTAGGCCGGCCAGGCACCGAGGCCCGCGAGCAGGTCGCGTACGTAGGTCTCCTCGTCCTGGGTGAGGACCGGGTTGGTCCGACGCTCCCGACCGATCGTCGAGGACGTCGCGTCGGACTGGGTGGCCGAGCAGAACGAGCCGAAGCCGTGCGTGGGGAACACCGCGGCGTCGTCGGGCAGCAGCGCGGCCAGCCGGTGTGCCGAGGCGTGCTGGTGGTGGACCAGCGCGTCGGTGTGGTCGTGGCCGAGCAGGTCGGGACGGCCGGTGGCGCCGAAGAGCAGCGAGCCGCCGGAGAAGACGCCCACGTCGGTGCCCGTGGCGCTGTCCCGCAGGGCGAACGACAGGTGGGTGTAGGTGTGTCCCGGAGTGGCCAGCGCGGTGAGCAGCATCCGGTCGCCGACCTCGACCTTCTCGCCGTCGGTGACGGGCGTGCGGTCGAAGGTGACGTCGTCGGCGCCGTTGACGAGGTACGCCGCCCCGGTCGCCTCGGCGAGCGCGAACCCGCCGGTGACGTAGTCGTTGTGGAGGTGGGTCTCGAGCACGTGCGTGAGGCGTACGTCGTGCTCGGCGAGCAGGGCCAGCACCCGGTCGATGTCGCGCTGCGGGTCGACGACGAAGGCGACCTCGCCGTCGTGGACGAGGTAGCTGCGGTCGCCGAGGGTCGGGGTCTCGACCGGGACGACGGTCAGGGCGCTCATCGGGTCCCTCCCGCCCCGGTGCCGACCGCCGCGCCGCGGACCACGGGGCGCCCGGAGCGGAGCCAGGCGCTGGTGCCGCCGACGACGTCGACAGCCTCGAAGCCCTGCGCGAGCAGCACCTCGGTCATCGCCGCACTGCGGTTGCCGCTGGCGCAGATCACGTGCACGGGCGAGGTGCGGTCGAGCTCGTCGAGCCGGGAGGTCAGCCGTCCCATCGGGATGTTCACCGCCCCCGGGACGTGGGCCTCGGCGTACTCGGTGCTCTCGCGGACGTCGACGAGCGTCGCGCCCTCGTCGAGCGCCGCGGCGAGCTGGTCGATGTCGATCTCACGCATGGGGGTGTCCTTCCTGGTCCGGCAGGAGTGTTCGGTAACCCCCAGGGGGGTTATACGAAGGACGGTAGCAGAACCCCCCAGGGGGTTCCCAGCCGAGGTGGTCGCCCCGGTCTGGCCGTTCTGCTGCGCGGGTCCGGGCGCGCGGGCGAGGATGCGCTCTCACCCGCTGCCGTCCAGGAGAAGGTCCAGACCACCGATGCGCTCGCTCACCTACGTCAGCTCCGCCCGTATGCAGTGGAGCGAGGGGGAGCTCGAGGAGCTCCTCGCCTCGGCCCGGGCGTGGAACGACGCGCGGGGACTGACCGGGATGCTGCTCTACAGCGGCGGCAACTTCATTCAGGCCGTCGAGGGCCCCGACGAGCAGGTCGCGCAGGTCTTCGACCGGATCGGCGCCGACCAGCGGCACCGGGGCCTGCTGGTGGTGCTGGACGAGCAGGTCGAGGAGCGGGTGTTCCCGGGCTGGACGATGGGCTTCCGGCGCGCGGACGCCGCCGGCCTCGGGCTCGAGGGGCACACCGACTTCCTGCGGGACCCGGCCGGTGCGGCCGGTGCGGGCGCCGCCGGCACGGCGCCGATGGTCGTGCTGGACAGCTTCCGGGCGACGATGCGCTGAGTGGTGCCGGCCGCGCCCGGTCCGCTCGTGTCATGAGATGCAGGTGTGCAGGGCTCCGGGACCTGCACCTGGTGACACGAGTGGGAGAAGGCCGCCTCGGGCGGGCTCGGTGACCACATCGGTCGCCGACGGGCCGGCTACTCGCAGGCGACGCCGTCGCCGTCGGCGTCCAGGGCGTGCGGGTCGGTGCCCGAGACGGAGACGGGCCCGTCGACGTCGGGACAGTCGACGTCGGGCGGGTAGACCGGTACGCAGGGTGAGTATCCGGCCGCGCAGTCCCCGGCGGGTGCTGCGGGTGCCGGGGTGGACGGTGTGGGGGCTGCTCGGGCGCAGCGAGCCCGGGGGGTGTCCCGGTCGGCCGCGATGTAGGCGGGCTCTCGTCGGTGGAACCCGTAGCCGTCGCGGGAGTCGTAGCGGGCGACGGCGCGACCGTTCTTGATCAGGCGCAGGCCCGCGTCGGTGGTGCCGATGTTCACGTAGCGCAGCAGCCGGCCGTAGCGGTCGGTGTCCTCGTCCGACATCGTCAGGGTGACGTTCCTGCCCTCGACCAGGCGCACGAGGTTGGCCGTGGCCTCGTCGAAGCCGCACTCGCCGCGCTCGGGGGTGTCGATGCCGACCAGCCGCACGCCGTCGCCGTTCCCCAGCTCCAGGGTGTCGCCGTCGATGACTCGGGCGACGAGGAAGGTGGGTCGGGGCCTGGGGGTGGCGGTCGGGCTGGGTGCCGGGGGAGGAGCGGTACGACGCGGCGTGCCTGGCCGGGTCCTCGGCTGCGGCTCTGCGGACCGCTCCGCTGCGTCCGCCCCGGCCTCGCCGCGTGCGGCGCGGTCGCCCGACGACGAGGCCCGCTCCGGGCGCCCGCCGTCCTCGACCGAGCACCCGGTGGCGACGGCGGTCACCGCGGTCACCGTGACCGCCAGCGCGCGCCAGCTCCACTCGTGCCTCACGTGGCCCACTGCGCGGTTCGCATGGCGCTCATCCTGCAGCCGACGGGGGGACGGGGGAGGAGCTTTGCCCGGAGCGCGGTGGGAACCCGTACGCCTCGTCGGTCCGGGCAACATCGCGCTGTGGCCGTCGTCCGGCGACCTACGGTGCGCGGACATCCTCGACCAGCTGGAGTCCTCGGGTTCACCAAGGCCAAGTCCGCCCTGCTCGCCGCCACTATCGTGGTCAGCCCCCTCGCCGTGACCGCCATGACCGCCGCCCCGGCGCACGCGGCGAAGAAGTACTCGAACTGCGACGCGCTGCACCGCGACTTCAAGTACGGCGTGGCCAGGTCCAAGGCCGCCGCCCAGAAGCAGGTCCGGGACGGCTACCACCGGCCCGCGTACGGCGACCGGGCGCGCGCCGTCTACCGGACGAACAACGGCCCGCTGGACCGCGACGACGACGGCACGGCCTGCGAGGCCTGACCTGCCGTCGCGGGGCATCCGCGCCCCGGCGGTACGTTCGTGGGTCGTGCCACCGGCGTGTCGCCCCACAGTCGTACCGCTGGAGTCGGCCGCGGGCGCGGGGCGGACGTACGGAGGCCCCGCCGAGCAGTGCTCGGCGGGGCCTCGTCGTGGACGTGACTCAGATGTCGTAGTACTGACTGACTGACCCATGCTGACCTGCGCAAACGTCGGAGTTGAGGAACTATTTGTACCACGCTTGTAACGAGTCATGACCTGGACGCAGCCCCGCGGAGTGGGCATTGCTAGCCAACTCTGCCGCTTATTGGAGTCCCTGGGCGAATCGCCCCCTGTGACCTCGCCAGGCACAACGCCCTTCAACACCTCCGACGCCAAGCGGCTTGATACAGGGCCGCTGATGCCCGATAGCTTTCGCTCGGAGACGACAGGGTCTGCGAGGGGTCACAAGGTCACGTGAGACAGCACAGCGACCGGCCGCGGACAATGAGCGACAAGGCCGCCGGGCGGGGAACTCACAGCGCTCAAGGCTGACCCGGCAAACGTGGCGACCCGGTCGCAGGCTGGGTGACGTGCGCTCGTGTGCGGCTGGTGCCGCGATGCTTCAGGCATTCAGGGAAGGTCAGAGGCGTAGCGGACGGATCGGGGCGAAGACCAACGAGGGGTCGGCGAGCCATTCCTCGGTCGGGATCACGTCGACGTAGAGCTCGATCTCGTGCCCATCGGGGTCGGCGATGTAGAGCGAGTGGGTGATCGTGTGGTCGCTGGCGCCCTTGATGTCTACTCCGTGCTCGGTGAGGTGCTGCACGACCTCGCGCAGCTCGTCGTCGCTGTCGCCGACTTTCAGGCCGAAGTGGTACAGGCCCAGCCGGGGTCCCGGGGGCATCGCCGCCGCGGCGGAGCCCACCTCGATGAGCAGCAGCTCGTGGTGGGTACGGCCGGAGGAGAACGCCGCCGCGGGGACCGGCAGTGGCACCTCCCCGCGGACCTCATCCCAGCCGAGCACGTCTCGGTAGAACCGCCGTGAGCGCTCCAGGTCCCGGACGTAGAGCACCAGGTGGCCAAGCTCGTGGATGCGCATGATGGTCGACTCCGATCTTCGTTCGGGCTGGGCCTAAGCCAGCTTCGTTCGGCTGGGCGCGGGTCCGACCGGCCCGGATGCCGGGCACACCGGTCCTCTGTCATGATGACCGGTCAGGCCGGGGCGTCCCTCGCGTACTCAAAGGACGCGGTCACGATCTGGGAGACTACCTCTGCCTCCTCCTCGTCGCGGGGTGCGTAGACCATCACGGCACCGGAGGTGATCAGGCCGCGGCGGGCGACCGGGTGCAGCTCTGCCCAGCCTGCCTGGATCAGGCCGGAAGCAACATCGGGCGGTACTACCAGGTGCAGGGACTGGTCCGGTGCGGGGTGCAGGTGGGCGAACTCGGTGCCGATCATGAAGGCCTCGGGTGGCCCATGCGCGGCCTCCGGCGGCAGGGTCAGGGCGCGGGCTCCCGGCACCGAGATCATGCTGGGGCGCCAGACCACCCCCGGCAACTGAGCGAGCCGCTTCTCCAGCAGGCTGCGCGGCCGATCGTCGTGAGGCTGTTGGTCGAGCTGGGTGTGCGGATTGCTCGGCGTGGTGCGCGGCCTGACACCGCCTCGAGCGGGGAGGTCGGCCAGGTCTGCCAGCGAGCCGGTCACGGCGTGAGCACCGAGCCGGGCACCAGCGGGTCGAGCTCGTCGCCCGGGGAGGCGAAGAAGGCGAACAGGGCAAGCGCGGCGCCCGTGAGGGATAGCTCCTTGAGGGACTGGGTCTGCGCGTTCACCTTGCTCGCAGGGTCGGTCTCGCGCCAGAAGTCGTGCATCAGCGACGCTGTCGGCACCAGAAAGCCGACCAGCAGTAGGGCCCCCAGGTCGGGCCAGACACCGACGGCCACCATGAGGCCACCAAGAATGATGACCGCGCCGGAGATGTCCACCATCAGCCCGGCTGCCGGAATACACTTGCTGACCGCGTAGCCGGCCATCATCTCGCGCTGGCTGAAGTGAGCTATCCCGGCGCCCAGGAACAGCAGCGCGAAAAGGATCCGGACGATGAGAACCAGAACGTCCATGAGAGCTCCCTGGTGTCCATTCCTTACTTACTCTTTGTAAGTGACTCTAGGACTACCATTCCGGGAACGGCATGGCAAGGGTTCTGGGAGCCGGCGTCGACGAAAGGGGGTTGGAGAGCGTGGACGAGAGGGAGAACTACTGTCCGGTCTTTCACCGCGCGGTCGAGCTGATTGGGCGGCGCTGGAACGGCCCGATCATCCGCGCACTGCTCGACGGAGCAGAGCGCTTTGGTGAGATCCGCTCGAGAATTCCGGGGCTCACGGACCGGCTGCTCGCCCAACGGCTTCGCGAGCTGGAGCGCGAGGGTGTGGTGCAGCGTGTCACGGCGGCCGCTGGACCTGTGCCGCGCTACATGCTGACGCCCAAGGGCCAGTCGCTGACGCCGGTGATCGAGTCCATAGCCCAGTGGGCTGCCATGTGGGGTGGCCTCCCGGATCCGCACCACATGGCGATCCTCGACAGTCAGAGGGAGAACTGATGGTCAACTTGTCTGGACCATGGGCGCGTTGACGGGACTTCGCGCTGGCACGGACGGTGAACACGACGCCTGCAGGTGTGGCTCCCGCCGGCGTGTCGTATCGCGGGCTCGCTCACACCGGATTGCCCGTGAGTGTTCAACGGACCTTGCCGAGCGCTGTTGAACAGCCCGCTGAAGGGAATGGGTTCGCTGGTCGTAAGTGCCCGGGAGTCGACCCGTTTCGCCAGTTCGCGAAGTGATGGAAGTACGGAAGACCGCGCTCTGGCAGATCCAGGCCCTTCTCCGGCCTAGTTCGCTACCCCCAAGGACCATTCGGTATGACCACGGCGTCACTGCGGTCGCGCGTCATCGTCTGGACCTCACTTTTGCGCTGACCACTCGGCGAAGGAGCGCGTTGCGTCGGCTGAGCCCTGAATCCCGATGTCCGCAGCCTGGCGCCTTCCGAAAGCGTGCAGGACGAGCTCGAGGGGCGCGCCCGAGAGGACGACTCCGCTCGAGTGCTTACCGATCGCGGTGAGCGCGCTGTCGTCCGGTTCGAGCCGGACAGCGACGGGCGCCTTCCGGTAGGCCCTCGTGAGGATCGGCCTTGCACGGCGCCAGAGCTCCCGGACCTCCTCCTCGTGGAGCGTGCGACGCGGCACCGGACCGGATCCGCGGCGCAGGTCCTCGTGGTGGACGACGTACTCGAGGAGATTCAAGGTCTCATCGAACCGACCCATCAACGAGTGTCGGGATGGTCCTGCCTCCAACGTGTCGACCAGGGCGGCATATCCGTGGGGGCTGCCGGCCTTGGTGACCAGCGACCGCATGAAGCGCTCCTCGCCCGGCGAGTTGGTGGTCACCTGGTCCCAGATGTTGCGCAGGATCGCGTGCTCGCGCTGGACCACATGTGCGAGTAGGTGTCGCGTCGTCCACCCGTCACAGAGCGTCGGCGCATCGGGATCTGCATCGCGGAAACTAGCTGCGAAGGAGCGGCGTTCCTTCGCGACCCAGGTCATGTCACTTCCCACCCTTCACCATGTGTCGATGGATGCTGACCAGCCAGACGTTCCTAAGGCGCCGTCTCCCGTGGCCCGTTGTCGAGGGGGGCGATCGCTTGGTTGCCCCCCTCGACCCTTGCGGTCATTGCCGTTCCCGGGTGAAGTGATCGATGCCCACCGCGACGAACACCGCCGTTGATGTTCCTACTACGGACCCACCAGGCCCGGCGATGCTGGCGACGAGGAACAACTTTCGCCCCTCGTGGCGCTGCACTTGTGCCTGCAGTCGGTAGGAGATGCCGATCATCACTGGAGCTCGATACTCGACCGTCAACTGGCGCGTGACGGCTGGTGTCCCGACGAGGTAGAGCAGGAATCCGTAAAGGTCGTCGATGACCGTGGCGACTGCGCCGCCGTGGGCGATGCCGGGAGCGCCGACGTGCCGGTTGTCGAAGGTGTGGTCGGCCACGACGCCGTCGCCATGGCGGCGAACCTGGAGGTGATGGCCGTGCGGGTTGTCGGGTCCGCAGCCAAGGCACTGCTCGTGGTGGGGCGGCAGGTCGACTCCTTCCCGGTGCGGGCGGAACTTCTCAGCCCACGTGGCAAGCATCGATGGCAGGTCAGTCATGGGATGGACGGCCTCTCAGGAGTTGGGCCCAGGCGGCGAGGACCTGCTCTTGGCGGTGGCCTGGGTGGGAGGTGAGCAGGCCGCTGACCCCCCTGCCGAGGAGGAGGTCGAGGGTGAGTCGGATCTTGACCGGGTCGGCGGTGAGGTAGGTGCGACAGATCTGCGCAAGCTCGTCGTTGACGCGCTCCTCGGCTGGGATCAACTGGGCTCGCAGATCGGGATGTGAGCGTGCGGCCACCCACAGTTCCAGGGTGGCGGCGTACAGCGGACCCGAAAGCGCCTCTGCCAGCAGCCCGAGCGCAGCCTCTTGCGGCTCGATCCGACTCCGAGGCCGCTTCGCCCCTTGAGTCGTGGCCGGGGACAGGTCGGCCAACGCCTCGCGCACCCGCCGCAGGCGCTTCTGCGCCAGATGCTCAACCGCCGCGACCACCAGCTGGTCTCGGGTCCCGAAGTGGTGCAGCTGTGCGCCTCGTGACAAGCCGGCCTTCTCGGCCACCGCGGCACTGGTGGTGCCGGTGTAGCCCAGCTCGACCAGGCACGCCACGGTGGCCTCCAGCAGCACGCGACGAGTGGCTGCGGAGCGTTCCTCCTGTCGCCTGGCTTGGGTGGGCACACTGAGACCTTACATGCATGCGCGAATGTATGTAAGACGGGTATGGATCGCCGCTGCACGGTGATAGCGCGTTCGCGAGGCAGGTGAGGCCATGGGAGGGTTCTTACGGACTATCCGCATCGGATGGCGGGCCACTGCGGCGCGGGCGGGTTGCGTGACCCCTCACCGAGTGGGCCGGATTCTGCTGGGTCGAGTCGCCCTAGCGGTCGCTAACGACGTGAGCGGCGCGGCCCCACCCTAGGTACACCTAGGGTGGGGCTGGATTCAGCGGTCGTTGCCGGCGTCGGATTGATGCCCGGTGTCATCCCTCCATCGCGTGGTCCAGTCCAAGATCGCGTGGAGCGCGGGCACGAGCGCCTGCGCCGCCTCGGTCGGGGCATAGCCGACCAGGCCCGATTCCGTGGTGGTGTGACGCTCGAGGAGTCCCTCGGCCTCGAGCCGGCGCAGCCGGTCGCACAGCAGCCGATCCGAGACGCCAGGAACGGCGACGCGGATGTCGCTGAACCGCCGAGATCCCGAGAGCACTGCGAGCAGGATGCTGCCCGTCCATCTGCCACCGATAAGCTCCAGCGCTTGCTGCAGGCCGAGGCAGTGGCCGGGCGGCCATTGTCCGGAGGTGCCGCTCTGCTCGGTCACCCGTCCATCATGACGTTTCGGTTCGTCGCGAGGAACCTTTCGGTCGGACAACCACGCTCGCTGGAGTCATGTCGCGGCCACGACGGACACATCCCAGAGTACTTACGAGAAGTACTTACTATTCGTACGTCTCTGATCTAGGATGGAGGAGTTGGGGCAGGCGGCCGTCGTCCTGCTCCGCACCCGGCGTGGAAGGTCTGGTGGCTGAGCGTGGACGTAGTCGTGTTGGTGGGGCGCATCCTGTTCGCCATGTTGTTCTTGATGTCGGGATTCGGGCACCTGACCCAGACCAAGATGATGGCTCAGTACACCGCCTCTCGCGGGGTTCCCCAGGCGCTCGCCCCGGCAGCGGTCTTCGGGACGGGGCTGCTGATCGTGGCCGGCGCACTGATGGTCCTGCTGGGCGCCTGGGGCGACCTGGGCGCCCTGTTCCTGGTGGTCTTCCTGGTTCCCACGGCCGTGATCATGCACGGCCCCTGGGGCGTCGAAGATCCTCAGCAGCGGATGATGGAACAGACCCAGTTCCTCAAGGACCTGGCGCTGGCCGGGGCGGCGCTGATGGTGCTGGTCCTGTTCGGCTGGGCCGGCCCGGACCTGGGCCTCACCCTGACCGACCCGCTGTTCGACCTCGACTGAGCCCGCCGTTGCACCACGACCCGACCGAAGCGCCCGGACCGGAGGGAGTCGTCGATGACTGGGCTGCGAGTCGGTGACCTTGCCCCGGACTTCGAACTGTCCGACCAGCATGAGACTCCGGTCCGGTTGAGTCGGCTGCTCGCGGCCGGGCCGGTGGTGTTGTTCTTCTACCCGTAGGCGATGAGTCGAGGCTGCACCGCGGAAAGCTGCCATTTCCGTGACCTGGCTGGGAAGTCGAGGCGGCCGGTGCGACCAGGGTCGGGATCAGCCGCGACTCCGTGGCTCGTCAGCGTCAGTTCGCCGCCGAGCATGACCTGGGGTATCGGTTGCTCTCCGACGCCGAGGGGCCGTGGCTGCCGCCTACGGTGCGCAGCGGAATCTTCCCGGGTTGCCGCCGCGGCGGAGCACCTTCGTGATCGGCTCCGACCAGCGCGTGCGGGGAGTGATCCGTAGTGAGCTGCGGATGGAGGCCCATGCGGACGAGGCGCTGCGCATCCTCGCGGTCGACGGGGGCGCGGACGCCGGGGGGACCGGGCCTGCCTAGCGACGGTGGGGTGGTCTCTCCGGGGGCGGGGGGTTCTCGGGCCGTGGGGCGTCTTCGTCGTCGGTGAGATGTGCGTCGGGGTCGACGGAGGTCTCGAACGCGGCGGCGAGGTCCTCGCCCGAGGTGTGTCCCCGGGTCTCGCGGAGCGGGGTCTCTCGCAGGAACAGCAGGATGAGGAAGCCGAGGATCGCGAACGGTACGGCGGCGAGGAACGTGGTCTGTAGCGCCTCGGCGAACCCGGTGGTGACCGCGAGGTGGATGGGCTCGGGCAGCGCCGCGATCTGTTCGGGGCTGCCCTGGGTGGCCGAGCCGGCGGGCATCTGGTCGGCGCTCACCCCGGCCGCCGTCAGCTGCGCGGGGATGGTGTCGCGGAGCCGGTGGGTGAGCAGTGCGCCGAAGACGGCGACTCCCATCGCACCGCCCAGGGAGCGGAAGAACGTGGCTCCGGAGGTGGCGACGCCGAGGTCGGCGTGGGGCACCGCATTCTGGGTCGCCAGCACGAGGACCTGCATCACCATGCCGATGCCGGCGCCGGTGATGAACATGAAAACGCCGGCCAGCCACAGCGAGGTGTCCACTGACAGCCGGCTCATCAGCGTCAGGCCGACGGCGGCGACCAGCAGGCCGACGACGGGGAAGATCTTGTAGCGGCCGGTGCGGGTGATCAGCCGCCCCGATCCGATGGAGGTGGCCAGCAGGCCGACCATCAGCGGAAGGGTCAGCAGGCCGGAGGCGGTGGGGGACTCGCCCTTGACGATCTGCAGGTACTGCGGCAAGAAGATGATGGCGCCGAACATGGCGACCCCGACGACGAAGCCGGCCAGGCTGGTGATGACGAAGGTGTGGTTGGCGAACAGCCGCGGCGGCATGATCGGTTCGTCGGCCCGGCGCTCCTGCCAGACCGTGAGCGCCAGCATGGTTAGAGCTACCGCGGTCAACCCGTAGGTCCAGGCCGAGTTCCAGGCGAACTCCTTCCCGCCGAGCGAGAGCATTAGCAGCAGCGCGCTGATCCCGGCGACGATGAAGAACGCCCCCAGCCAGTCGATAGCGTGCCGGCGGCGTGGGAACGGAAGCTTCAGGACGCGTTCGGTCACCACCAGGGCCACGATGCCGATGGGGATCCCGACCCAGAAGGTCCATCGCCACGAGAGGTGCTCGACCAGGAAGCCACCCAGCAGGGGCCCGGCGACGGTGGCCAGGCCGAAGACCGAGCCGATGTAGCCCTGGTAGCGGCCGCGTTCGCGGGGACTGACGACGTCGCCGATGATCGCCTGGGACAGTGCCATCAGCCCGCCGACGCCGAGTCCCATCACGGCCCGGGACCCCACCAGCTGCCCCATGTTCTGGGCGAACCCGGCGGCGAGTGAGGAGACCAGGAAGATCCCGATCGCGGACTGGAACATGATCTTGCGGCCGTACAGGTCCGACAGCTTGCCCCAGATGGGAGTGGAGGCGGTCGAGGTCAACAGGGTGGCCGAGACGACCCAGGCCAGCTGGTCCTGACCGCCGAGCTCACCGACGATGGTGGGCAGCGCGGTGGCCACGATCGTCTGGGACAGGGCGGCGACCAGCATGCCGAGCATGAGCCCGACCAGGACGGTGAGGATCTGCCGGTGCGTCAGCTCCGGCATCACCTGCTCGCCGGGTGCCCCGGGGGCACCGGCTCCGGGGGAGGATGCCGTACTCATCGCTGGCCCCCTTCCGCGGTGTGCGGATCCCCGGTCAGATGCTCGTCGAGGCCGGCGTTGAACGCGGCGAGCAGGGACGCGAAGCGCGCCAGATCCTCGGGCGACCACGACCGCAGCAGGTCCCGGACGACGCCGCGTCGTTCCGCCCGCGTCGTCGTCAACACGCCTCGGCCTCGATCGGTGAGCCGCAGCCGGAGAGCGCGCCGGTCATCGGCGTCCGGTTCGCGCGTGACCAGGCCGGCCTGCTCTAGGGCCGCGACCTGTCGGCTGATCGTCGAGGCGTCCAGGTGGAAGTGCGCTGCGAGCTCACTGGACCGCAGTGGGCCGGTGTCATGGAGCCACGCGAGGATCCCGTAGGCGGCCCTCTCCACGACCTGCTCTGTCGGGCCGCCGCGCAAGTGCACCTTCTGGGCACGACGCACCAACAGGGTTAGCTCCTGCTCGATGGACTCCACCGAGGCCAGGTCGGTCTCCGATCCAACTGATTGCATGTACCAACCATAACGCTTTTGGCGACGGCGAGCGCACCCACCCGTGAAGTCTCGCGTGGCCAGAGCCCGGAGCGACGCCGGGATAAGCGCTACTGCTCCAGGTGTAGCGGCACAGCAGTTCCACCCGATGCAGATCGCAAGTGGGCGATGTGTGGGGACGGCCGGACGCCAGTCAGGGGATGTCGCCAACCAAGTAGCGCTGCAACGTGGGAGCAAGCGCGGCCACCAGCTCGTCCTGGCTTGCAGAGGTCAGATCCTCGAGGCCGACGACGTGGCGAGCCAAGGCGAGGCCAAGGATCTGCGACATCACGAGCGCGGCGCGCAATGGCGCCTGCGCGACCCCGAGCTGGGACACGACCGGTTCCAGCAGCTCAGTGGTGAACTTCTCGCCAACCTTGCGAGCGGTGTCGGCTTCGACCGCCGCGGTGCGGATGGTTCCGAGGATGCGCTCTCGCCGGCCCGTATCATCGAGTGCCTCGATCACCAGTCTTGCCAAGCGCTCGCCGACGAGCCTCGGGTCCCCGTCCAGGAGTCGAGCCATGAGCGCGGACGAATCAGAAAAAGGGTTGACGACTTCGTCGAACAACTCTCGTTTCGAGCCGAAGAAATACGCCACGAGGGCGGCATCCACGCCCGCCTGTGCTGCGACCGCCCTCAGCGTGACGCGATCGTAGCCTCCAGCGGCGAACTGCTCGCGGGCTGCCCGAGCTATCTCCTCGCGTGTCGAACTGTGCCCCGGCCGGCGCCCTGGTCGTCCTGGGACCGGGCTCACGGCCGCCGCTCCACTGCCGCCGTTCCACCAGAAGGTTGCTCCATACCCCACCTGCCTAGCTTTTCCGTCCAAAGGCCGCCGTCGAAGGGCTGGGGGCTCGGAGAGCGGACACGCGCCGTGGCGTGGCACTCCTCATGAAGTCCAGCCTGTGCGTCGCTGGTCAGCGACCGCGTCACCGCCTCGAGGCCGGTGCCGTCATCCTGACAGTGTCGGACGATGGTGCTCAAAGGGCAACGAGGCCGCATAGGTGGTCCCCACGACATCGGGGCAACGACGACTCAAAGCGGAGACGACACTGCTGGGGTGCGCCGATTCTTGGTGGTTTCCCGAACTCGCTCAGCCAGACGCGGCAACGCCCGGCGATGAACGCCATCGGTATCCAACAGCATGCCAGTGCAGGGGAGGCGTAGCGCCGTGGGCGGCTGGACCCTCTGCATCTACCCTTTTCCTCCTATGTATTTCGGCGTAGGCTGGCACCGACCGCTACCTACGGGTGATCGCGATCCCCGGGTTCGGCCGCCACGGCTGGAGGTGGGTGAGGTGACATACGGGAATCCGTACGGCCCGGCATGGCAACAGCTGGGGAGCGCCCTGTGGGATGTCTTGGCAGTCGTGTGGTGGACGCTGGTGGCTGGCAGCGTCGCGTTCGGTGCATGCTGGTGCATGGGGCAGTTCATGTATACGGAGTGGGTTCGCGACCATCCTGCGCCCCGCCTGCGGTTCTTGGCCGAACGCAGGCTGCGTCGAGACATCGCCCGCGGGCTGGGCGACCTTGAGGAGTACCTCCGCGAACGCAATGCAGCGCAGCTCGACGACGGGCCTGCCCGTTCCGGCCGGTCCCGGACCTGGAGGCGCCGGGGCTGGCACAGACCTTGAAACAGGCCCCGACAGCCCGAACGGCTCCAGGATCTGCGGTTCGCAGGCGGTTATCTGAGGGCTGCCCCGAATCCCGGACCGTTCGACGGCTGGGACCACGGTCGGCCGTGCCTGGTTCGGGAGGCCGACGCCACCACGCCGGCTCGCGGCCAATCGGCCCGGGGGTTGCTGGAGCGCCCGGGGAAGAAAGCCACACGAAGGGGCGGAGCTCCTTCCCGTGGGGGAGTTGGACGCGCAGCATCTCAGGTGACGCGGAGGATGCATGCTCCGGCCGCCTCCGGACGCCCGGCGTCCGCGACCGCGCCAGACACGGACAATCCCGGGTGCGGTCACGCTATCGACGCCACGCCGAGACCCCAGCGGGCCGCGATCGGTATCCCAACGGGCACACGCGGATGGGCCTGGCTCGATGAGCGATGCTGAGCAGATGATGCCGAGCCGCTGGCAGGACGAGAGCGAGGCGCTGCTTCGCGTGGTCGAGCGCATTGCCCTGATCCTGAACGAAGCCGGGATCCCACGGATGCCCGCCAGGGTGTTGGCCTACATGCTCGCCGTCGACGCTGACCGCTACTCCGCCGCCGCGCTCGCGGACGGGGTCCGGGTCAGTCCGGCCGCAATCTCCGGGGCCGTGCGCTATCTCACCGCGACACGGATGGTGGTCAAGGAGAGGGAACCCGGGAGGAGGGCGGAGTTCTACCGGGTCTGTGAGGGCGACGTGTGCGGCGTGACCGTGGCCGCCTGGATCCCGGTTCTCAAGCAGTGGGAGTCCGTGGTGGAGTCCGCCGCCGTCGAGCTGGGCGCGCGCGGCGGTGGCCACCGATTGGCCGAGGCGACGGAGTTCATTGCGTTCCTGCGCGGCGAGACGGAGGGCATGCTCGGGCGCTGGGTCGAGTGCCGCCGCGATCTTGGATGAGCGATCCTCGGTGATCGAGGCGCCAGGGGTTGGTGGTCGATCGCGTTCGGGCCTTGGCGGTAGACCGGGGCGGCTCTGGACGCTCCAGTCGGGTCAGTTGCGGACCTCGATGCTTTGTCGGTCGGTGGCCTCGGCCTGCTGGTTGAGCATGGTCAGCAGCTTGTCGCCCTCGATGTCGAGGTCGGGCAGCTGGCGGTCGAGCCAGCGGGGCAGCCACCATCCTCGCTCGTCGAAGACGGCCATGAGGGCCGGGACGAGGGTCAGCCGGACGATGAAGGCGTCGATGAGGATGCCGGCGGCCAGCGCGAAGCCGATCTGCTTGATCATGATGTCGTGGCTGAAGATGAAGCCGGAGAAGACCGCGACCATGATGATGGCGGCTGCGACGACGACGCGGCTGGCCTGGTCGAACCCGTGGACGACGCTCTGGCGGGCTGGCTGGCCGTGGATGTGCGCCTCGCGCATGGAGGAGACCAGGAAGACCTCGTAGTCCATGGCGAGGCCGTAGAGGATGCCGGTCACGATGATCGGCATGAAGCTCATGAGCGGGCCGCCGGTGTCGAACCCGAAGAGGCTGCTGAGCCAGCCCCACTGGAAGACGGCTGTGGTGGCGCCGAAGGTGGCCAGGATGCTGAGCAGGAAGCCGGCCGTGGCCTTGATCGGGACGATGATTGAGCGGAAGACCAGCATCAGGATCAGGACGGACAGGACGATGATGATGGCGAGGTAGAGCGGTAGGACGTCGGCGAGCTTGTCGGACATGTCGATGCCGATGGCGGTGAACCCGGTGACGCCGAGCTCCACCTCATTGGTCTGGGCGATGTCGTTGTCGGGCTCGCGCAGCGACTTCACGAGGTCGCTGGTGGCCTCGTCGCTGGGGCCGGAGGTGGGGATGACGCTGAACACGGCCAGGTCGCCGGCCTCGTTGACGCCGACGGGCGCGGCCAGCACGATGTCGTCTCGGCCCTGGAACTCGGCGAGGAGTTTCGCGGTCAGCTCGGGAGTGACGCGGTCTGTGGAGCCGGTGGGCTCTGCGGTGACCAGGAGGGGGCCGTTGAATCCCTCACCGAAGCCCTGGGAGACGGCCTCGTAGCTCTGCCGGGCAGCGGTGTCCTGGTTCGCGGTCGCACCGGTTGGGATCCCCAGGTTCATGCTGGCAGCGGGGATCGCCATCACGCCCAGGATCGCGACCACTCCTGCGACGACGGGCCACCGGAACCTGATCACGCCCTTGACCCAGTGGTCGGCGACACTGTGGGACTCCGCCTCCACCTTGGCGCGGCGCCGGGATCGGGCCTTGTCGGAGCAGATCCGCTCCCCGACCAGCCCCAACAGCGCGGGCAGCAGGGTCAGGGCGATGAGCACGGCCAGGGCGACCGTGGACGCCGCGACCAGTGCCATCGTGGACAGCATGGCGATGCCGATCACGGTCAAAGCGGTCAGCGCGATGAGGACGGTCAGGCCGGCGAAGAACACGGCACTGCCCGCGGTGCCGACCGCTCTGCCCGCTGCCTCCTGCGCGCTGAGTCCCCGATCGAGAATCAGCCGTCGCTGCCGGTTGACGACGAACAGCGCATAGTCGATGCCGACGGCGAGGCCGACCATGAGGCCGAGGACGGGGGTGGCGGAGTTCATCTCGACGGCCGTGGAGAGCGCGTACGCGCCACCCACGCCGATGCCGACGCCGACCAGCGCGGTGATCAGGGGCAGACCGGCCGCGATAAGCGAACCCAGGGTGAGCACCAGCACGAGAGCGGCGACGGCGAGACCGATCACCTCACCAATACCGACCGGGATCTCGATGGCCTTGAGCGAGTCGCTCGGGAGCACGGTGATCCCGGTTCCCTGCTCGGCACGCTCCACCACCTCGACCACCGAGGTGACGTCGTCATCGGTCAACGAGGTCGAGGCGACCGTGAACTGGAACTGGAACAGCGCGACCTGCCCGTCCGAGGACACCAACACGCCCGGCACCGGGGCCCCGTCCACCACCAGCGGCTGGTAGGGAGGCGCCTGCCCCTGCTCCGACCCGGCTGGGGGATCGGCCGGTGCACCTTCCTGATCAGTGCCCGGTCCGCCCTGCTCCCCGGCACCCAGAGCGGCGTCCAGGGGGTTCACGACCTTCTCCAGGTCATAGACGTCGCTGACGGTGCCGCTGATCACCGCAAGACGCTCCGGCGTGTCGAGGCGCTCACCGCCCGGCACAGTGAACACGACGCTGGCCTGGCCTCCCGACGCCGCGGGAAGCTCATCGGCCACGCGGTCGAGCACGGTCTGGGCCTCGGTGCCCTCGATCTTCATCTCGGAGCTGACGTTCACCCCGTTGATGGCCACGGCACCGATGACCGCGGCGAGGACCGCCACCCAACCGGCGATGAACAGCCACGGCCGGCCGAATGCGGTTCGTCCGAGCCGGTACAAGAATGTGGACATGGGTTGTGGGTCTCCTTGAGGGGCGGGGCGGCGGTGGCTAGAGGCCGTGGCGCAGGTAGTCGAAGGTGAGGTCGAGGAACGAGGCGTAGTCCATCGATGCGGGGGTGGCGTCGTTCTCGCCGTCCAGGTGCACGTCGAGAGTTCCCTCCAAGGCGGCCATCACGGCGCCATAGACGGCGCCGAACAGCAGTGGCACGTAGATGGCGGGATAGCGGTCCCCGGCTGCGGATCCCAGGAGTTCTTGGGCGGTGTGGCGCATGCGTTGCTGAACGCTGAGGACGTAGGGCTCGAGGGTTGGGTACTGCCGTGCCATGGCCATCAGCTCGCGCATCCTCACCAAGGTGTCCGCGGTGAACTGATCCCTCATGACGGACAACAGGGCATCGAGCAGTGGCAGGTCTTCTGGCAGGTCGGCGAGGATCGCGCTGGCGTCGTCGACACCCCCGAACGCGACCGCGGCGACGGCCTCCTCCTTGCAGGAGAAGTGGTTCGCGAAGGTGCGCCGGGAGTAGCCCGCCCGCTCCACGACGTCCGCAGTGACAAACCCGAACAGCCCGCGCTCACGGGTCAGCTCGAAGGCCGCCTCAGCCAGCGCCTGTGCCGTCGCCTCCCGCTTGAGGTCCCGCAACCCACGATCCACTCCCTCAGTATGACCGGGCCTGCCCAATGAGCAACATTGCCCAGTGAGCACGCAGACATTCGCCCGACGCCTTGCTGAGCGGTAGCCGCCGCCGGCGGCCGGTAGCGTGACGGCACACGCGACTGCCGATCCGCCTTCGGCGGCCGGTCCTGTCAGTCGGCGGCATCGACCTAGGGGAGCGCGTATGGGTGCTGATGGCGAAGCGGTCGGCGTCGACCGCGCACGGAACCAGACGACGACTGACGGGGAACAGTTCGCCGATGCGGTGCTGGCCCTGCTCGCAGTCGCTCGAAGGACCAGGGGCCGACTTCAGCCGCTTTTCGACGACGTCACCGTGCCACAGCTGGTGCTGCTGGACGCCGTGCAGGCTTGCGGTCGCGAGGGCATCGCCGCCATCTCGGCATACACGCTGCTGAGCCAACCCACGGTGACCCAACAGGCCGCCGGGCTGGAAGCGGCCGGCCTGCTGCGCCGCATCCCAGCCGCGGACGATCGACGCCGACGCGTACTCACGCTCACCGAACGCGGGGAGCAGCTCCTGGCCGCCAAGCGCGGCCTGGTTGCCGACCGGTTGGCGGTGGCCTGGACATCCCTCACCGCCGAGGAGCAGTCGATCGCGGTCCCGCTGCTGCGTCACATCATTGATCTTGTCTCGGAACTTGCCTGAGTCACGATTGCCCGTTTCATTCCTATGTAGCTCGGCGTAGTGTCAGCCCCGCGTCTTCGTTACGCACTTGGCCGCCGCCGGACCTACCGTCTTGCCCGGCCAGTCCGGGAGAGGGCTGTGCGTTCTGCGGACCTCCACGGGACTCGGATGGCACTACCTGGCCGGAACCTTCCTCGACGTGATTCGCTACCTCGTGTGGTGGCTCGTCGGTGGCCTCCTTGCCGGTGGAAGCTGCTGGTACGTGGGCGCCAACGTGTACGAGAACGGGTGTGCGAAACGCCGGCTCCCCGAGTCAGGTTGGCGGCTGAGCTGCGGCTACGACGAGACGTACGTCGGGGCTGTCGCGTGCTCGAGGATTACCTCGCCAGGCAAGAAACTCACGGGAGTCGGACGGAAGGCCGGCCTCAGAACCGATCGGCTCAGCCTCAACGGTGGATCGGCAACTCCCACCCGCTCTCGCGAAGGACTCACTGGCGCCGACGCGCTGATGAATAGGCCCCCCACCAGAAGTGCTCCAACAGGATGCCCGAGATCAGGATTCCCACCATGGTGCCTGCTCCCGAGACGCCTTGCCCGGATCGCGACGGCCTGCGGTCGCCGCGCGTCGGGGAAGGCATCGACCAGGGCCGAGAGAGTCGCCGGCATCACCGCGGAGGCGCCGATACCTGCCAGGCCTCGCAGCGCAATGGGGGGTCCCCGGCTGCTCCACCAGCCCGGACGCCAGCGATGCGACAGCGAACAAGGGTAGGCTCGCAACCTATGTCGACGTCCCCACCGGTCGGCTGCGATCCCGATCGATAGCAGCAACGCCGCAGAGGCCAGGGGCTTAGACGTTCACCACCCACGTCAGCTCGGTCTGCGTGGCCCGGTGCTCTCGGCGATGTCCGGTAGCGCGAGCGAGAGGGAGGACGCGGCACCGATCACCAGAGCGAGGTCCACACACATCGTCACCACAGGCGGTCAAGTCACCGCGTCCGGCCGGCGGAGAAGTAGTCACTGGCATTATCGGATACAAGGCGTCGGCCTCGGGGACAGCAACGCGAGGGCTCGGGTGTCGGGCCAGGACGCGAGGCGCCCTGTGGGGGAGTGCTCCTTGGAGACCTCACGATGGTCTCCTCGACGGCCAGCGTGCGGCGGAGGACGTCGATCGGGGGGCTCGAGCGCGATCAGCTCGCCGCACCGCAGTCCGGCCTCGATCAGGGTCTCGACCATCAGCCGGTGCTGGGCGGGCAGCGCGGGAGACGCTCGTACTCGCCCGGGGTACGGGTGCGGGCCTTAGCAGCGATCACCTGGGTAGCTCGGTCGGTGTGGTCGCAAGGTTTGAGGTCATTCTCGGACTGTGGACTAGATGGGCCCGCGAGATCTTTCTCGTTCGCGGGAATTCCGCTGACCTGCTTGCAGTTGTGGCTGAAACGAAACTGTTCCGTTTCGACCGAGCATCAGGAGACACCCCGCGTGACACCACAAGAGGCGGCCGTCCGGCCCCGCATCGAAGGTGAGCGCGAGCAGGAGATCCTGCTCGCGACGCTCGACGTGCTAGCCGAGGTCGGCTACGACCGTCTCACCATGGACGCCGTCGCGTCTCGCGCGAAGGCCTCCAAGGCCACCCTCTACCGCCGGTGGCACTCGAAGGCTGAGCTGGTGATTGAGGCCGTCATGCTCCACAAGGGCCCGGCCACCTCGCCTGACACCGGTAGCTTCCGCCAGGACCTCATCGAGATGAGCTGCGGGGCTGGCGGCCTCACCGACGCGAAGCCGCTCGGGATGCTGGCCAGCATCATCACCGCGCTCAACCTCGACGACGAGTTCGCCGAGCGATTTCGGCGCGACTTCATCGGACCCAAGGTGGCCATCGGTCGACTCGTCTACGAGCGAGCACAGGCCCGCGGCGAGATCCGCGCCGACCTGGACATCGACCTGGTGACACCGGCGCTGGCCGGGATGGTCCTGCACCGAATCTTTCTGATGGGCGAGCACGCCACCCCCGACCTGATCACCGCCCTGATCGACCAGATCATCATCCCGGCCTGCCGCCCGCAAACCCACACCCCCGCGAAGACAAGGAACCGTCTTGACTGACATCGACCGCGCCACCCCACCCGACGCGGCCCGCATGGCCGCCCCACAGCGCGAGCTCCACCTCGGCTGGGCTCTGGTCCTCATCTCGATCGCCCAACTGATGGTCGTCCTCGATGCCACCATCGCGAACATCGCGCTGCCCTACATCCAGGTCGACCTCAACATCAGCAACGCCAACTTGACGTGGATCGTCACCGGCTACGCCCTGGCGTTCGGCAGCCTGCTGCTGCTTGGCGGCCGCCTCGGTGACCTCTACGGCCGCCGCAAGGTGTTCATGATCGGCCTCGGCATCTTCGCGGTCGCCTCCCTGCTCGGCGGGCTCGCGACCAACGAGCCGCTGCTGCTCGCCGCCCGTGGCCTGCAGGGCCTCGGTGCCGCGCTCGCCTCCCCGGCCGCCCTGGCGCTGATCACCACCACGTTCCCCGCAGGCCCCGCCCGCAACCGGGCCTTCGCGGTGTATGCCGCGATGTCCGGCGCGGGTGCGGCCGTCGGTCTGATCCTCGGTGGCTGGCTGACCGGCACGTCGCCGGAGCTCTTCGGCATGGTGGTCGACGGCTGGCGCCTCACCTTCTTGATCAACGTGCCGATCGGCCTCGGTGCCGCCGCCCTGGCGCCGCGCTTCCTCAACGAGTCCGAGTCGCACCCGGGCGAGCTCGACCTGCCCGGCGCCGTCACTGGCACCCTGGCGCTGGTCGGCATCGTCTACGGCCTGTCCCGCGCCGGCACCGAGGGGTGGAGCGACGCGATCACCGTCGCCAGCCTGGTGGTCGGCGTGGCGCTGCTGGTCGTCTTCGGGCTGGTCGAGAGCCGGGTGGCGCACCCGCTGCTCCCGTTCCGGATCTTCACCAACCGAACCCGGGCGTCGAGCTTCGTGGCGATGTTCCTCGCGCCCGCGGCGATGTTCGCGATGTTCTACTTCCTGAGCCAGTACCTGCAGAACGTCATGGGCTACAGCCCGCTCAAGACCGGTGTCGCGTTCCTGCCGTTCACGGTGGGCATCGTGTTCGGGGCCGGTCTGGCCTCCAACCTGGTGAACCGGATCGACCCCCGCTACATCTCGGGAGTCGGCACGCTGCTCGCCGCGGGCGCCCTGTTCGGCTTCTCCCGGATCCCATTCGACACCCAGTTCCCGGTGAGCGACGTGACGGGGACTTATGTCGCCAACATCCTGCCGTACACCGTCTTGATGGCGGTCGGCATGGGCCTGACGTTCGTGCCAGTCACCCTGACGGCGGTCCACCACCTCCGCTCGGAGGAGTCCGGCATCGGGTCCGGGGTGCTCAACACGATGCAGCAGGTCGGCGGCGCGCTCGGCCTCTCAGTGCTGGCCACGGTCGCCACACAGACGTTCACCGACCGGGGCGCCGAGCTGGCCCGGGCCGGCGCCGCTGCGGGCGGCGAGGCCCCGTCAGCGGAGGTCATGCAGCGGATGCAGGTCCTCGTCCAGCAGCAGATCTTTACTGAGGGCTCGACCCAGGCTTTCCTGGTCGGCTCGATCCTGATGCTCGCGGCATCCGCGGTGATCTGGATCTTCCTCGACGTGAAGCACCAGGAACTGGCCACCGACGGCCCCGAGGGCGTCCACGTCGGTTGAGGCAGCCCACTCACTCGTGAGGCGGTCGTCAGCCCGAGAGGTTGGCGGCCGCGTGAATGAATGAGTCCACGGCTGAGTTATCCGTACCAGCCTCGTCGGCCGGCGGTAGCCGAGTCCCGTCGCTGAGCGCGTGTCGCTGACCGCTCGCTGGTTCCGGCACCCGCGTGGTGCGTCCAGCAGTCTCCTGCCGTTTGGCGCCTCGGAGCTCAATGACTGGCGTCGAGGTAGCCCATCATCCGGTTCAGCAACTGCGAGGCTCGGTGCAGGTCGGCCGACGCGGGAGGGGGCTCGTCCGCCAGCAGCGGCAGCCGGCTCGCGCGCCAGTCCGGGCGGTACTCGTCGGCCAGCGCGGTCGCGACCCGGCCGGCGTGCCGTACGGCCTGCGCATCGACCGTCCAGACGACGTCGAAGCGTCGCTGCGCGTCGCGCGTCGTGTCCTGGCCGGGTCGCTCGACCGCGGCCATGCACGCCGGGAGGTCGTCGGCGTCGCACACCAGCAACCACTCGCGGTTGAGCGGCGCCTCCCGGGGCAGCGCCACCTCGGTGAGGGCGCCGGGGCGTGACAGTGAGGGCTCGGCGAGGGCAGCGAAGACGACGGCGGCGCGCGCGGTGCGGGCGAGCTCGGTCCAGCGGGCGCGCGCCTGCTCGAGGAACATCGCGCGCTGGAACCCGCCGAAGAGCACCGGTTCCTCCGCGCGGGCGCAGCACTCGTCCTCGATGGCATGGCTCAGCGCGACCAGGGTCGCCTTGGACAACCGCTGCGGGATGAGCTCGGGGTGGCGGCGGCGGAGCTCGGCGTACACCGACCGCGACCGCAGGGCGAGCGATGGGGGGCCGTCCGTCCCGACGCGCCGTACGGCGGCCCCGAGAGCGAGCCCGGCGGTGCGGTGTCGGAGGACCTCGAGCACGGCGGCGACGTCCTGCTCCGTGTACCGACGGTGTCCACCGGGTAATCGTGCGGGACGTGGGAACCCGTAGCGGAGCTCCCAGCTGCGCAGCGTCGCGGGTGGGACACCGGTGCGGTCCGACAGGTCGCTGATGGTCAACAGGTGCGTGTGGTCCGGGCTGGTCACTCGAAACCTCCGCACGTTGCCTAGATATTTTTTGAAGTATTGCATAGTTTGTGGGAACACGGTCGAGGTTCAGGAGGACGCGGTGACCCCACGCACGACGGATGACGCCCTGAGTCGGCTGCTGGACGCCGGTGCCGCGCGCGCCGCCGTCACGGCGCAGCACGCCCGACTCTGGGCCGCGCTGGCCCTGGCGACGGAAGGTGGCAAGCGGTTCCGGCCTGCCCTGGTGGTCGCGGCGCACGACGCCCTCGGTGGGCGCCGTACCGCGGCAGCCCTGGAGGTCGGGGCGGCGGTCGAGCTGCTCCACACCGCCTTCGTCATCCACGACGATGTCATCGACGGCGACGACGTGCGACGGGGACGTCCGAACGTGAGCGGCACCTTCCGCGCGCTGGCCCTGGAGAGCGGCGCGTCGCCCGAGGACGCGGTCGACCTGGGTCGGACGGCCGGCATCCTGGCCGGCGACCTGGCCCTCGCCGCGGCGATCCGTGCGGTGGCCACCTGCGGGGCACCGACCGCGGTCGTCGGGCGGTTGCTCGACCTCTTCGACGCGGCCCTGCACACCACGGCTGCCGGCGAGCTCGCGGACGTGGAGCTGTCGATCGGCACCGCGCCGTCGTCGCTCGGCGGCAGCCTGGCCATGGCCGAGCAGAAGACCGGGGCGTACTCCTTCGAGCTGCCCCTCCAGGCCGGTGCGCTCCTCGCCGGCGCCGACGACAGCACGGTCGCCGACCTCGGGGACGCGGGCCGCTCGCTCGGGATCGCCTTCCAGCTCGTGGACGACCTCCTGGGGGTCTTCGGCGACCCAGGCCGGACGGGCAAGAGCGCGACGAGCGACCTGCGCACGCGCAAGCAGACCCCGCTCCTGGTCCACGCGCGGTCGACGCCGGAGTGGGGGCAGATCCTCGGCCACGTCGGTCGCGAGCTGGACGACCGCGAGCTCGACGAGGTCCGCGACCTCCTGGTGCGGTCGGGGTCACGCCACTACGTCGAGGGGTTGGTCGAGGCCCACCTCGCCGCCGCCCGGGACGTGCTCGTCCGGCTCGGAATCCCGGTCGCCCTGCTCGATGTGGTCGAAGTGCACCCGGCGGCCTTCGCCGCCGGCGCGGAGGTGGCGGCATGAGCCTCTTCCTCGTCAAGACCCGACCCGTGCAGCGCCTCTACGACCGCGTGTCCGAGGCCAGTGCCGCGCTCGTCATCAGCTCCTACTCCAGCTCGTTCGGGCTCGCGTCCCGCCTGCTCGCGGGCCCGGTCCGGGGCCGGGTGCGCAACATCTACGCCCTGGTCCGGATCGCCGACGAGATTGTCGACAACCCGGACCTGTCCCTCGGCGTCGAGTCCCGCGCCCGGATGCTCGGCTGGCTCCACGAGGACGTCCGCCACGCCCTGCGGACCGGGTACAGCGCCAACCTCGTCGTGCACGCGTTCGCCCGGACGGCCATCGCCTGCGGCATCACCGACGACGTGATCGACCCGTTCTTCGCGTCGATGCAGATGGACCTCGAGACCTCGACCCACACGCCGGAGACCTTCGACCGCTACGTCTACGGCTCGGCCGAGGTGGTGGGCCTCATGTGCCTGCGCGCCTTCCTCGCCGACCGGCCCGCGGGGCCCGAGCGGGACGCCGAGCACGACCGGCTCGCCCCGGGGGCCCGGCGGCTCGGTGCCGCCTTCCAGAAGCTCAACTTCCTGCGCGACCTCGCCGAGGACTACGACCTCCTGGGTCGTGCCTACTTCCCGGGCCTCGTCGTCGACCGCTTCTGCGACGCCGACCGCGACCGCATCCTCATCGACATCGACGCCGACCTCGCGGCGGCGGCCCTGGTCGTGCCCGACCTGCCGCCGAGCAGCCGCCGCGCGGCGGCAGCGGCCCACGCGACGTTCGCCGAGCTCGCCGCGCGGCTGCGCGCGACGCCCGCCGCCGAGATCCGGCGTCAGCGGGTGCGGGTCCCGGACGCGGTCAAGGTCCGGATCGCCGCCGGCGCGCTGTACGGCGGCCGGTCGTGACGTCGCTCCTGCCCCACCACCGACTGCTCGGGGGTACGACGGAGCCCGAGCGCGGCAGCCGTCGCGTGGTGGTCGTCGGCGGCGGCATCGCCGGGCTGGCCACCGCCGCGCTGCTCGCGTCGCGTGGGCACAGCGTCGACCTCCTCGAGCAGAACGACGAGCTGGGCGGTCGCGTCGGCAGCGTCGAGCGGGACGGGTTCCGCTTCGACACGGGCGCCTCGTGGTACCTCATGCCCGAGGTCTTCGAGCACTTCTTCGACCTGCTCGGCACCACGGCGGCCGCCGAGCTCGACCTCACCGTGCTCGACCCGAGCTACCGCGTGTTCTTCGAGGGGCACCCCGACCCGGTCGACATCCGTCCCGACCGCGCCCACAACCGGGCGGTGTTCGAGTCGCTTGAGCCGGGCGCCGGGGAACGCTTCGACGCCTACCTGCGCTCGGCCAAGGACACCTACGACGTCGCCCTGCGCCGCTTCCTCTACAACAGCTTCGACTCGCCCGCGGCCTTCCTGCGTCCCGACGTGGTGCGGCGGAGCCCGAAGCTCGGGCGGCTGCTGACCCGGTCGCTGGGCAGCCACGTGGCCGCCCGGTTCTCCGACAACCGGCTCCGCCAGGTGCTGGGCTACCCCGCGGTGTTCCTCGGGTCGTCGCCGAGCCGGACGCCGAGCATGTACCACCTGATGAGCCACCTCGACCTCGGTGACCGAGTGCTCTACCCGCAGGGCGGGTTCACGAGGCTGATCGAGGTCATCGTTGCGCTGGCAGAGCGGCACGGCGCCCGCCTGCGCACCGGCACCCCCGTCACGGCCATCCTCACCGAGGGGGGCGCCCGGGGCAGCCGTGCACGGGTGACGGGGGTCGAGCACGAGGTGGCCGGCGGCGGTCGCCGTACGCTCCCGGCCGACGTGGTCGTCGGTGCCGCGGACCTGCACCACCTCGAGACCGCGCTCCTCCCCGCCGCGCTGCAGACCCACCCCGAGCCGGCGTGGCGGCACCGGTCAGCGGGCCCCGGCGCCGTGCTGGCGATGCTCGGCATCGAGGGCCGGCTCCCCGAGCTCGCGCACCACTCGTTGTTCTTCGTGTCCGACTGGGACAGCAACTTCGGCGACATCTTCGGACCGGACGCCAGGGTCCCGGAGCCCGCGTCGATCTACGTCTGCAAGCCGTCGGCGACCGACCGCACCGTGTCGCCGGAGGGGTGCGAGAACCTCTTCGTCCTCGTGCCGGTGCCCGCCGACGTGGAGATCGGCAGCGGGGGCGACGACGGGCGGGGGTCGGAGGCTGTCGAACGCGCCGTGGACGCGGCGATCGACCAGGTGGCGACGTGGGCCGGGGTCAGCGACCTGCGGGGGCGCGTCCTGGTGCGGCACACCGTCGGGCCGGCGGACTTCGAGCGGCGCTACAACGCCTGGCGGGGTGGCGCGCTCGGCCTCGAGCACACGCTGCGTCAGAGCGCGTTCCTCCGCCCCGGCAACGCCTCCGCCAAGGTGGACGGGCTGCTCTACGCCGGAGCGAGCACCGTCCCCGGGGTGGGGCTGCCGATGTGCCTGATCAGCGCCGAGCTCGTCCTCAAGCGGCTGACGGGCGACCGGTCGGCGCTGCCGGTGCCGTCCTGATGGGCCTCGAGCGCTGGTCGTACGTCGCGATGCTGGCGTTCTGCCTGGCCGGCACGCTGCCGCTGGTGCCGGCGTTCCGGCTGCGGGTGCTGCGGCAGCCGGGCCGGCTGCTCCTGACCGTGCTGGCCGCCGGGTCGCCGTTCCTGCTTTGGGACCTCTACGCCACGCACGCCCGTCACTGGCACTTCGACCCGGCCCAGACGCTGCCGTGGCGGGTCGCGGGCATTCCCCTCGAGGAGGTGGGTTTCTTCGTCGTCATCCCGGTCGTGACGGTGCTGACGTACGAGGCGGTGAAGGTGGTCCGCGGCAACACGCCCCGGAGCGCTCGACGCCGCGAGGAGGTGTGATGACCTACACGGCGCTCACGGTGGTGGCGGTGCTGGCGACGATCGCGCTGGACCGCTGGGTCGCGCGCACCCGGGTGACAGCGCCGCGCTCCGGACCCGCCTCGACGCGATGCAGCCCACCGACATCGGCGTCCCGGGCCCGAGCAGCCTCGACATGGCGCGGGCGTTCCGGTCGGTGCGGGCGGACCCGCTGTCCTTCCTCGTCGAGGTCGCGGAGCGCCACGGCGACCTCGTCTCCTTCCCGGTGCCGGGTCCACCCGCGCTGCTCGTCAACGACCCGGACGCCGCCCGGCACGTGCTCCAGACGTCGGCGCGGCACTGGGGCAAGCAGACCGTGCAGTACGCCGCGCTGGCCCGGGTCACCGGCCCCGGCCTCCTCGCCTCCGCCGAGCCGACCTGGATCGAGCACCGCCGGCTCGCTGCCCCCGCGTTCCACCACCAGCGGCTGGAGGCGGTGGGAGACCAGGTGCGCGCTGCCGCCGACGGCGCCATCGCCGCCGGGCTGTCGCGGAGCTCGGTGCAGGACGGCGCGGTCGTCGACGTGGCGGCGCTGACGCACCGGATCGGGCTCGACGCCGTCGGTCGCGCGCTCTTCTCCGCTGACCTCACCGGGCACGCCCAGGAGCTGCTGGACGCCACGAGCGAGGCGGCCGAGCTGGTCGTCCGCGCCGGCCGGGCGATCCTGCCGATCCCCGACCGGGTGCCGACACCGCTGAAGGTCCGGCTGCGCGCGACGCGGCGCCGGCTCGACGTCATCTCCGCGCAGATCATTGCCGAGCGGCGGGTGCGTGGCCACTCCGGGGACTCGTACGGCGACGACCTCCTCGGCCTGCTGCTCGACAGCGGCCTGCGTGACGACGAGATCCGCGACGAGCTGGTGACCATGGTGATCGCCGGGCACGAGACGGTGGCCGCGGCGCTCGCCTGGACGCTGATGCTGCTCGCCGAGGACCAGCCCGCCCAGGACCGGGTGCGCACCGAGCTGGCCTCACACCCGGGACCGGTGCCGCTCGTCGGCCACCGGGACAGGCTGCCGTGGACCCGGGCCGTCGTCGACGAGGCGCTACGCCTCTACCCGCCCGCCTGGGCGCTCTCCCGCCGCTCGCAGCAGCCCGACGTGGTCGCCGGTTGTGAGGTCCCGGCCGGCACGCTCGTCATCATCAGCCCCTGGCTCCTGCACCGGCGCACCGACACGTGGCCCGACCCGCTGGCCTTCCGGCCGGAGCGGTTCCTCGGCGAGGGCGCGGTCCGCTCGGGCTACCTGCCGTTCGGGCAGGGACCCCGGCTCTGCATCGGACGCGAGTTCGCCCTGGGGGAGATGGTCCTCGTCCTCAGCCGGCTGCTGCCGTCGTACCGGATCGACGTGACACCGGACTGGTCCCGCCCGCAGGCGGCCGCGCAGGTCGCCGTCCATCCCCGCGGTGGCATGCCGCTCGTCGTCACCCGCCTCCGGGTACCGGCATGACAGACCTCGTGCTCGTCGTCGTGCTCCTGCTCGCGGGCGGTGCCGCAGCGTGGCTCGCCGCCGACCTCCGGACCATCGTCGGGGGAGCCACTCGGTCGGTCCCCTCGCTCGCCGTCGTCGTGCCGGCGCGCGACGAGGAGGCGACGCTCCCGGCGGTGCTGGATTCCTTGCACGGGCTGGGCGTGGACGTGGTCGTGGTGGACGACGACTCCCGCGACGCCACGGCGTCGGTGGCACGAGCCGCCGGAGCGCGAGTCCTGGCCGCCGGGACGCCGCCGCCCGGGTGGACCGGCAAGGCGTGGGCATGCCACGTGGGTGCGGAGGCGACGACGTCCGACCTGCTGCTGTTCCTCGACGCGGACACGGTGCTGGCGCCGGACGCGCTGGCCGGTTTGGTGGACCTGCACGACCGGCACGGCGGCCTGGTGTCCGTGCAGCCGTTCCACGCCGTCGAGCGGCCGCACGAGCAGGTGTCGGCGTACTTCAACGTGGTCGCGGTGCTGGCCAGCGGCGCTTTCACGCGTGACGGGGGACGCCGGCCGATGGCGTTCGGGCCGTGCCTGCTGACCTCGCGGGCGGACTACGAGCGGGCCGGCGGTCACGGCTCGGTCCGGTCGGCGATCCTCGACGACGTCGAGCTCGCGGTGGCCTACCACCGCGCCGGGCTCCCCGTCCGGTGCTGGGTCGGCGGCGACCGGCTCCGGATGCGCAGCTACCCGGGCGGGCTCGGCCAGCTCGTCAGCGGCTGGACCAAGAACATCGCCTCGGGCGCCTCCGCCGCTGCGCCCGGCCCGACCCTCGGCACGGTGCTGTGGATCAGCGCCCACCACGCCGTCGCCGTCGGCGCGCTCCTCGCGCTCGTCGAGGCGGTCACCGGGTGGGGTGCCGCCTTGTCCTACGGGCACCCGCTCGTCTGGGCCGTGGCCTGGGTCGTGGCCGCGGGGCAGCTGCGGTCCCTGCTCGCGCGGGTGGGCTCGTTCCGGTGGTGGACGTGGGCGGTGTTCCCCGTGCCCCTGCTCGCGTTCGACCTCGTCTTCGCGCGCTCGGCCGCTCAGACGGCGCTGCGCCGCTCGGTGAGGTGGCGGGGCCGGGCGGTCGACCTGCGGCACCGCTCGGTCGAGGGAGGCGCCTGATGCTGAGGCTGCTGATCCCGCAGGGCGTGACGATCCTCGTCGACATCGTGGCGTGGGGGACGTTCCACGCCGCGACCGGCTACGCCGCCCACCGGTTGCGCGACGAGCGCCTGGAGAGCGACGGTTGGCTGCTGCGGGAGCGAGGGTTCGAGGACGGGGGCCGCTGGTACCGACGCCGCCTGCGGATCCACCGCTGGAAGGACCGGCTCCCCGAGGCGGGGGCCCTCTTCACCGGCGGCCTCAGCAAGCGCGAGCTGCCGTCGTACGACGGACCCGGGCTGCGGCTCTTCGCGCGCGAGACGCGACGGGCCGAGCTCACCCACTGGTGGTGCATGGCGTGCGGGCCGCTCTTCGTGCTGTGGAACCCGCCGCTCGCCGCGGGCCTCCTCGTCACGTACGGCGTGCTGGTCAACCTGCCGTTCATCCTCATCCAGCGCTACAACCGGTTCCGCATCCAGTCGCTGCTCGAGCGGCGGTACGCATGACGTCCCGCGACACCGCCCCCGGGTCGGCCCGCTCCTCCGGCGGCACGGCCACCGCAACGCGGCCGCCGTCGCTGCTGCGGCCCTCGAACCCCCGGCACGGGCCGGTGGCCCAGCTGCTCATCGCCTGGGCGCCGCTCGGCGCGATCCTGCTCGTCTACTGGGTCGCGCAGTGGATCAGCGCGCCGCTGAGCGCGGGCGCCGCGACCAACCGGCTCGGCTTCGGCCTGCACGTCACCGGGCCGGCCGACGCGGACCGGGCCGTCTTCGGCGAAGTCCCGACCGTCTGGCTCCAGGCGCGCCTCGTCGACGGGTCGCCGCACTGGTACGACGTCGCCGCCGCGCTGGTCTACGTCACACACTTCGTCGCCATCCCGCTGCTCACGGCGGTCCTGTGGTTCCGCCTGCGCGAGCGCTTCGCCGTCTGGGTGGCGAGGGTCCTCGCGTTCACCGCCGTCGGGGTGACGGGCTACGTCGCCTACCCCGCCGCGCCGCCCTGGATGGCGTCGGAGCAGGGGGCGATCGGCCCGGTCGAGCGCATCTCGAACCTCGGCTGGGAGCCCGTCCACCTCGATCTCGTCGGGACGCTGGTCGCCTCCGCCCAGGACGGCAGCAACCCAGTCGCCGCGATGCCGTCGCTGCACGCCGGCGCCGCCCTGCTCGTCGCCCTGTTTCTGTGGCCGTCGGTCGGCCCGCGGTGGCGTTTGCTGTTGCTGGCGTATGCCTTGGCGATGGCAGTCACGCTCGTCTACACCGGCGAGCACTACGTCGCCGACGTATTTGCGGGTTGGCTGACGGCGGGGTTGGCCGTCACCGTGGTCGCGTCGCTTCGTGCGACCTTCGCGAGACGTCTGCCTACGTGTCGAGCGGGTGCGTCCGGCCGGTATGCGCAAGGATGATGTCGCAAAGGGAAGCTGCAGGCTTAAAATCGCAGACCAAGGCGATGGGCCGCTGCCGCATGCAGCCTTCGTCATCGGACACAGACGACCTCGACCGCGTTGACCCGGGGCGGGGTCCGCGTTCCAGCGATGCGATCAGGCGGGTGTACCAACGTTAGGAGTAGCGCGTTCGAGAGGTCGTCGATACGCTCGAAGAGGGTGTCGAAGTCCGTGATCTCGGTGGGGATCTGCCCGTCCCTTCGGGCAAGCATGGCGTCGATGACCGCGTGCAGGACGCTGGCGCGACTCGGTTTGAACCGCCCCGGGATGTCCGGAGACCGGAAACTCCAGGCGGTTCAGTTAGCAGGTCGCGACCACGTTGATCAGCGCCGCCTCGGCCTGCTTGCGACGCTCGAGCAGCCACTCGGGGGAGTAGGTCCCCGGGCGGAGTCTGGGGATCGCGACGTCGATGGTGCCGGCCCGGGTATCCCCGTGCCGGTAGCTGTGGGAAAGGTAACCCGCTCCGGCGAGTCACGGACGTACTCGGCGCCACAGACCGCGTCGGCCTCGGCTGACATCAACGCGTTGATCACCGTGTTGAGCAGGTCCCAGATCAGATCCTGCGACGCGGCCGACAGGCCGTTGTCGAGCAGCTGGGCAGGGTGAGAATTGGCGGAGCGGTCATCGTGATGATCCTCTCCAGAGTGCTGTAGACGGCTCACCCGAAGAATCACGCGGTGGCCGCGTCTACGTCCCGGCGACATGCGGGGCAACGATCACGTCGACCGCGATACCCCACTATTGAGGACTCAACTGCAACCTCACCCCGGTCCGCGTCGACCCACTTTGCGGAACTCGCTTGGCGACTGCCCGGTCCAGCGCCTGAAGGCGTGAGAGAAGTTCGCCAGGTCGCTGTAGCCGAGATCGACGGCGGTCTGACTGATCGTCAGGGAGTGGTCGAGCAGGCGGACGATGGCCCTCTCGCGTAGTAGGGATTGTCGAACCTCCCGGAAGGTCGTCCCCTCGTCGTCAAGTCGTCTCTTCATGGTGCTGGTGGAGACGCCGAGGAGTGCTGCGACCTCCTGGCTGCTGCTACGCCCGGGATCCTCCTCGAGCAGTCGCCTCACGCTCTCCGTGACACTGGTGGCACTGGTGTTCCGCTCAAGGGTGCGGCTCAGCTCGGCGATGGCCAGGCGGTAAGCAAGCGGGTCTGGGAATCGGCAGCGGGCCTGAAGCGTCTCGGCGGGCACGTCGATGAAGGATGCGTGCGCGTCGAAAGCCAGACGTCCGGTCAGGAGATCTATGTGGCCCTCCGGAAACTGGGGGGCCTTCCAGGCCAGGTGCAGTGTTACGCCTGGCAGCGTGCCGGCCAGCATGTCGAGCAGTCGAAGCAAAGCCGCGCCACCGTAGGTGATGACCAGGCAGTCGAGATCGGGGTCGTCGGTGTGGCCGCTGAGGCCTACCGTCAGGCTGCGCTGGCCCTGGTGGAAGTGGGGACGAAGGGCCCCGGAGATGACGGGCAGGTACCCGAGCAGTTCGAAGACCTCGGCCACGGATCCAGCGCTAACCAAGGGAAGGCTTAAGGGGCCGAATGAGGTCAGCTGGGCACTCTCGGCGAACGCGAGTCCTAGATGGGTGGCGCCTTCGGGGTCGAGGTCGGGGTAAACCTCGCGAAACCACCGAATTGGCACCTGTCGGTCGTGCCGGACCAGCTCCAGTTCGGAGGTGTCATGGAGGTCGATGATCCGACGGAAGTGGGCCACGGCGTCGGGCTCGAGGGCGTCGCTATTCAAGAGCTGCACGAACGCGAGCGGCGGCACCCCTGGCTCGTGAGCCTTCACTCTGCCTCCTGAGCCCAAATCACAACATATTGACTCGGGTGACCATAGCCACAGCAGCAACGGAGCACAAACACTTGAAACACGTTCAAGCAAGGAGATGTTCTATGTCAGTTGTCACCTTCATGTCCCATGACGGGGAGAAGCACGAGGCACCCCTCGAGGAGGGTGCGTCCCTCATGCAGGTCGCGGTCGACAACATGGTGCCCGGGGTCGACGGCGACTGTGGCGGGGAGGCTGCGTGTGGCACGTGCCACGTGATTGTCGATGACCAGTGGGTCGCCGAGGTCGGCCGTTCGGGTTCGGTCGAGGAGGAGATGCTCGCCATGAACCCCGAGCGCGATCCGGCGTCTCGCCTGGCGTGCCAGATGCGCGTGAGCGAGAACTGGGACGGCCTCGTCGTTCGACTCCCCGAATTCCAGATGTGACCGTCGAGAGGAAGACCGCGTCATGACGACCGTGACTACCGTGACCGACGCCGTGACTGAGCGAGTTCAGTCCGTCGTCCCTATGCAGATGCAGATCCGTGGGGCGCACCTATACGACAAGACCCGTCGTTTCGTGACACGGACCAATGGACAAAAGATCTTCGTAGAGGAGCCCATCCCCCCGTGGAGGAGGTCGCCCTCGCCGATATCGACCTGAGCAACCCGTTCCTGTACCGGCAGGGCAGGTGGCAGGAGTACTTCGAGCGGGTGCGCAACGAGGCCCCCGTGCACTTTCAGGCCAAGAGCCCTTTCGGTCCCTTCTGGTCGGTCACCCGGCACGCCGATATCGTCGCAGTCGACAAGGACCATGAGACCTTCTCGGCGGAGCCCTTCATTATCATCGGCGAGCCCCCGCGGTTCATGGATGTCGCCATGTTCATTGCGATGGACCCGCCCAAGCACGACCGCCAGCGCGCTGCCGTCCAGGGCGTCGTGGCTCCCAAGAATCTGCGGGAGATGGAGGGGCTGATCCGCTCGCGCGTCCAAGAGGTGCTAGACGATCTCCCGATCGGTGAGCCCTTCAACTGGGTCGACCGCGTCTCGATCGAGCTCACTGCGCGCATGTTGGCAACCTTGCTGGACTTCCCCTACGAGGAGCGCCGAAAGCTCGTCGAGTGGTCAGACTTGGCTAGCTCTATGGAGCAGGCCAACGGCGGTCCTTCGGACAACGATGAGGTGTTCCGCGGGTTCGTCGACGCAGCGCGAGGGCTGAGTGCCCTGTGGCGCGACAAAGAGGCGCGGCTCGCGGCCGGCGAGGAGCCGGGCTTCGACCTGATCACGATGCTGCAGAGCAACGAGGACACCAAGGACCTGATCGATCGTCCGATGGAGTTCCTGGGCAACCTCACCCTGCTCATCGTCGGCGGCAACGACACCACGCGGAACTCCATGAGCGGCGGTGTCCTTGCACTGAACCGGTTCCCCGACCAGTTCGAGAAGCTCAAGGCCAACCCCGACCTCATCCCGAACATGGTCTCGGAGATCATCCGCTGGCAGACACCCTTGGCCTACATGCGCCGCGTGGCCAAGAAGGACACGATGCTCAACGGACAGTTCATCCGCAAGGGAGACAAGCTCGTGATGTGGTATGCCTCGGGCAACCGCGACGAGCGCGTGTTCGACCGGCCGGACGACCTGATCATCGACCGACGCAACGCTCGCAACCACATCTCCTTCGGTTTCGGTGTCCACCGGTGCATGGGCAACCGACTGGCGGAGATGCAGCTGCGAATCCTGTGGGAGGAGCTGCTGCCGCGCTTCGACAAGATCGAGGTCGTCGACGAACCGGAGTACGTCCAGTCCAACTTCGTGCGCGGCATCAGCAGGCTGATGGTCCAGCTGACGCCGAAGACCGACGCGTGACCGAGGGGAGGGCGCTGGTCGTCGGTGCCAGCCATGCCGGTGTCCAGGTGGCGGCCGGACTCCGGCAGGAGGGTTGGGCAGGAGAGATCGTCGTGGTCGGTGACGAGCCGGCGCTGCCCTATCAACGTCCTCCTCTCTCCAAGGCCTACCTCGCTGGCAAGAGCAGCCTGGAAGAGCTCGCCATCCGCAAGGCGGAGTTCTACGACAAGCGCGACATCCGCCTCGTGCAGGGGACGGTCACGCAGATCGATCGTGCGGCGCAACAGGTGGTGCTGAGCGACGGCACGACGATGGCGTACGCCGGTCTCGCCCTGTGCACGGGGGGCCGGGCGCGCAGCCTGTCCGTGTCCGGCATCGATCTGCCGGGGATCTTCTACCTCCGGACCTTCGCGGACGTCGCGTCGATCCGGGCTTGGGCGGCCCCGGGTCGCCACGCCGTGATCGTCGGCGGTGGATACATCGGCTTGGAGACAGCCGCGTCCCTGCGGGCACTCGGTCTGGAGGTGACGGTGCTGGAGGCCGCTGAGCGCGTGCTCGAGCGGGTCACGGCACCTGAGGTCTCGGCGTTCTACGAGCGCGTTCACCGCGATGCCGGTGTGGTTGTCCGGACGGGCGCCCTTGTCGAGGCCATGGCCGGCGACGACCGCGTCCGTGAAGTGATTCTGGCGGGTGGAGAGCGGATCCTTGCCGACCTCGTGATCGTCGGTGTGGGCCTGGTTCCCAACACCGAGTTGGCCGCCGATGCGGGCCTGCTAGTCGAGGACGGAATCGTGATTGACGACCTGGCTTGCACCAGCGACCCTCGAATCGTCGCCGCCGGTGACTGTGCCAGTCACCGCATGGCTCGTTACAGCCGACTGGTCAGGCTGGAGTCTGTGCCCAGTGCCGGGGAACAGGCCAAGACGGCGGCCGCGACGCTGTGCGGTGTGGAGCGCCCTATCGCAGCGCTGCCGTGGTTCTGGTCCGACCAGTACGACCTCAAGCTGCAGATAGCGGGGTTGAACACCGGTTACGACGAGCTCGTTCTGAGTGGCGACCCCACCCGTGATCGCGACTTCACCTGCTACTACCTCGAGCAGGGCCGGCTGCTGGCCGCGGACTGCGTGAATCGACCGCGGGACTTCATGGAGGCCAGGCAGGTGATCAGTCGGGGGCTCGACGTCGACCGGGCCCAGCTCAAGGCCGCCCGCGCATCCTGAGGTCCCGTCTGTTGGCCCACCCGACGCGCGGGCCCGCTGTCGTGTCCCAGGCTCCGAATCGCGCCACTACCCCTGCCCGGCGAGATCTCAGGAGGCATGCGCAAGCGCGCCGGCCTGGCCCGCGCCCTGGTGCTGGACCCCGAGATCGTGCTCTTCGACGAGCCCGACTCCGGCCTCGACCCCGTGCTTACGTCGTTCCTCAACCAGCTGATCATCGACCTCAACGCGCAGATCGACGCGACGTTCCTGATCGTGACCCACGACGTCAACATCGCGCGCACGGTCCCCGACAACATCGGGTTGCTCTACCACAGGCACCTGGCGATGTTCGGCCCGTGCGAGATGCTGCTGTCATCGGAGGACCCGGTGGTCCGGCAGTTCTTCAACGCCCAGCGGGTCGGCCCGATCGACATGTCCGAGGAGAAGGACACCGACGAGCTCGAGGCGGAGAAGGGCCAGGAGCTGCCCCCGCGGCCCCCGATCCCGCGTCAGCAGGAGCCGTCCAACGGCATCCCTCGGCGCAGCCAGCGCGAGCCCGGTGCCTAATGTCGGGCGCACCCCGCCTCCGTACTCCTTCGCTAGCGACATCGCGACCGCTCCTGTCCCGCGCACTCCGCCGAAGGCCGACCGCTTCCCACGGCGGCCGTCGTCTGACCCTGGCGATGGTCGAAGCGGTGCACGGCGCTCACGCCGTGCTCGGTGGCGTCGACCTCCAGGGCTAGGCCGGCGGGGTTCTCTTCGCCACATCCCGCGCAGGTGGGGGAGTGCGAGGGCAGGCCGCCCACCGCCGTCGGCGCGGGCCGCGACATGGACCGGATCCATGCGTCGTCACAGGCAGCAGGTTCGACTCCCGGGTTTCATCACGCAGATCAGCGAAGGGCGTGTGCGCGCGGCCGTGAGGATCCGCAACCGCGAACAGCCGGTCGGAGACGTCCCCTTCAAGGGACATGGTGATCTTGTTGAAGTCCACACCTCCGCTGGCGCGACGGGCGGGATCCGCGAAGTAGGCTGGATGTGCGCCCACCAGGCTTCGCCCCGCTTGGGGTGTGAGCAGACCAGCAGGACGGGCATTGAAGACTTCATCCAGTAGTCCAGGTCGCGCTCGTCGCAGTCGTAGTGGAACCGGTCGGCGGTTTCACCGGGGAAGTCGTTGTCGCTGGCCTTGCTTTGCACCTGGAAGGGGCAGTTGCTGACTTCGCCGGTCGCAGGGTCGCGCAGCTCGATCGTGCCATTGATCCCGGCGTCGACTGTGCGCTCGTGCCAGACGTGATCCATGGCGCTGACTCGCTGGGGGATAAGGGCAATACCAGCATCGCCGATGTGCGCGCTGCGGCTGACCTGCTTACCGCTTCCCACCCGGTCACCTCGCTTTTGCCGAGGAATCTCGAGAGCCTCGGCTCTTTGAGGGTACGAGTCGCCACCGACAGTACGAGGCAGGCGCGGTTCAGAGGCGGTGCTACCTGCGGGCGTCCGGATTTGATGAGGCCCACCGCCTTTCGAGAGGACCGGTAGGCATCGTCGTTGTCACGCTCCACCTCGAGTCAGCGGCGTGTCCCAGCGCCTCCTGCCCGCGCGGTTATCACGTATATCGCTCAACTGGTGAGGAGCTTCGCGGCGGCGGCTCCCGCTGGCTCCGACTAGTGTCTGTCAGCGATGGTTTCCGGAATCGACCCCTCAGTGCTGCGCGCCGCTCGCGAGAAGGCGGGCCTGACCCAGCATGAGTTGGCGCGTCTAGTTGGTGCCGCCGGTGGGGAGCGCATATCTCGTTGGGAGCTCGGCGCGTCGGTTCCTCGGCCGGACTTCTTGGTCAAGCTTGCTAGAGCCCTCGACATCCCGACCCTTCGTCTAATTCACATGGAGGGTGAGGTTCCTGATCTCAGAGCACTGCGTTTGAAGGCGGGGCTGACGGTGCCCGAGTTGGCTGCGGCCGTCAACGTGGCTGTGCCGACCTACTACGCCTGGGAGCAAGGCCGTTGGACCCGACTCCCAGCAGCCCAGCAGGTTGAGAGTCTCGCGCGTGGGCTGACGGACACAGTCGACGTCGTCGTCGCGGCCTTCCAGGAAGCCCGGCAGCAGCGCCTGCGGCGCGGGCAGGTCTAGCGCCGTAGACGAGCGCGCCTGGCGCCGAGTTTGACCGTAATCCACAAGGAGAAATTCCCCCCGAAAAGTCCGCATGATTTGTGGTCCCATTGACCCGGACGTTCGGTGCGTGCAGGCGCTCAGTCCCATCGGGGGATTGGGCCACGCAACCACTTCCGGTCAGGACTCGGGCGATGACATCTCGGAATCGGTCAGCTGTGGACAACGATTCCCTCGATAGAAATACACTAGTGTGTTCCTATCGAGTCGGTTGTGCGATGACCGCTCCCGGCACGTCTTGACACGTAGGTGATCGAGACCAGAGAGGACTCGGGGATCCATGTCGATGAACACTGCTCAACAAGCACGGGACGACGTTGGCGCCAGTATCAAGGCACCTCCCGACCACAACCACTTCCCACGGCTGAGGCGCCGCCGCAGACGTTGGGTCCTGGCACTCTGCGCGGCTCTTGTCGCTGCCGGCGGCCTGGGGACCGCGTTCGCGTTCACCTCGGTTAACGACACCCAAGAGGTCCTCGTCGTCAGCAACGACATCAAGCGCGGCGAGACCATCGAGGCCGGCGACCTCGCCGTGGTGCGGGTCAGCGTCGACCCGGCGTTGACTCCGGTCCCCGGCAGCCAGAAGGCCGAGCTCGAGGGCAGCCGCGCTGCCGTCGACCTGTGGGCCGGCACCCTGCTCACCGCGCAGGCAGTCACCGACAACCTGGTGCCGGGGGAGGGAGAGTCCCTGGTGGGCATCAGCCTTACTCCCGCCCAGATGCCGTCGGAGCCGCTCTACGGCGGCGACGTCGTCCGGATCGTCACCACGCCCGGCGACCAGGGCGAGATCACCGACAGGGAGCCGGTCACCATCGAGGCCACCGTCGTTGGTCTTAACCGGGTCGAGGAGACGGGGGAGACCGTCGTCGACGTCTCGGTGCCCGAAGCCGAAGCGGCCGAACTGGCTGCCCGGGCTGCCACCGGACGGGTCGCACTCGTTCTGGATGCGCGGGAGCGCTGAGGCATGGCGGTGATCGTCCTGGCCTCCGCGAGCGGTTCGCCCGGCGTGTCCACCACGGCGCTCGGGCTAACCCTCAACTGGCACCGACCCGTGCTCTTGGTCGACGCAGACCCGACCGGATCCTCCTCGGTCTTCGCCGGCTACTTCCAGGGCGCCCAGGAGCCGACCGGCGGCCTGATCAACCTCGCTCTCTCCCTGCGCGAGGGAACGCTGGCGGACGCACTGCCCCGCGAGACGCTGCTGCTGGACCCCGAGGCGCCGGCCGAGCGGTCTGCTTGGTTCCTACCCGGCATCCGGGCCCACGAGCAGGCCCCGAGCCTGCTGCCGCTGTGGGAACCGCTCACCGAGCAACTGCGCGCCCTCGACCGCAACGGCCAGGACGTCATCGTCGACGCCGGACGACTCGGCCTCGCCGGCTGGCCCCTGCCGCTGATCGCTGCCTCCGACCTAACCCTGCTCGTCACCCGAAGTTCGCTGCCGGCTCTGGCCGGTGCCACCAGCTGGGCCAAGACCCTGCGGGCGCAGTTCGCCGCGGTCGGTGGGCTCTCCCGTCTCGGGGGCCTCCTCGTCGACGAGGAGCGACGCTGGCCCACGCTTCCCACCGGCGCCCGAGTCCGGCCCTACGCCGCACGCCACATCGCCAAGGCCCTCCAGATCCCCGTGGTCGCCTCCGTGGACTGGGAGCCCGAGGTGGCCGAGGTCTACTCCCACGGCGCCCGCAAGCCTCGCAAGTTCGAGTCCTCCGGGCTGCTGCGCGGCTACCGGGGCAGCACCGCCGCCATCCAGTCCATCCTCGGCGCCAACCAGGTCGCCCTCGCTTCCACGAACGGAGGCCACGCATGAGCACCAACGGACACAACTCGGAGACCAACGGCCGCGACCCGCTGCGCGCAGACGAGTGGCTTGAGGCCCGCCATGCCGCGAACCGCGAGCAGACCTCGCCCTTTGCCCGCGGCCGCGGCACCAGCGGCACCCCGCCGCCCCCGGCGCCGGTCCTCGAGGACCACGACCCGACCTCGCTGCCGATCTTCGCCGGCGCCTGGACCAGCGAAGGCCAGGGCCAGCTGCCTGGCCGCGCCCGCTCGGAGTTCAGCCTGCGCCCGCTGGTGGCGCCCGCACCGGAGGAGCTCCACGACACCCGCGGCGCGGATGGCGAGGTCGAGTTGGACTGGGAGCTGATCGCGCAGTACCGCGCCGAGATCTCGTCGCGACTGACCGCCCGGCTCGACAAGGAAGGTGGCCGGGTCACCGAAGAGGACCGCGAGCAGATGGGCCTCGACGTCATCGAGGAGCTCATCAAATCCGAGGCCGAGACGCTGGTCTCCACCGGTCGGCCGCCGTGGACTAAGGACCACGAGAAGGCACTCAAATCCGCCCTCCACGCCGCCCTGTTCGGACTCGGCCGCCTGCAGCCCCTGGTCGAGCGCGAGGACGTCGAGAACATCATCGTCATCGCCCGCGGCCCGGTCTGCTCCGTGTGGCTGGAGCTGGTCGACGGCACCCTTGTGGAGGCCGCCCCGATCGCCGACTCCGAGGACGACCTGCGCGAGCTCCTCTCCGACCTAGGCGCACGGCAGAACCGGCCCTTCACCGAGGCCCGGCCACACCTGGACCTCCGGCTGCCCGGGGGAGCGCGGCTCGCGGCCGGCTCCTGGGTGATGGCCTACACCTCCGTCGTGATCCGGCGCCACAGCATGCGCGAAGTGTCGATTGACGAGATGGTCTACGACCGCAAGGCATGTAGCCCGGTCCTGGCCGACTTCGTCGCAACCTGCGTGCGTGCCGGCAAGAGCATCGTCGTCTCAGGCGTCCAAGGCAGCGGCAAGACCACCTGGGTCCGCGCCCTGTGCTCGTGCATCCCTCCTTGGGAGATGATCGGCACCTTCGAGACCGAGTTCGAGCTGCACCTGCACGAGCTCGTCGACCGCCACAAGATCGTCCACGCCTGGGAGCACCGCCCCGGATCCGGCGAGGTCGGCATCGACGGCCGTCAGGCCGGTGAGTTCAGCCTCGAGGAGGCCATCCACCACTCCTTCCGGTTCAACCTCGCCCGCCAGATCGTCGGTGAGGTCCGCGGCCCGGAGGTCTGGGACATGCTCAAGGCCATGGAGTCCGGGCCGGGCTCGATCAGCACCACCCACGCCCGCAGCGCCGAGCACACTATTGAGAAGCTCGTCTCCTGCGCCATGGAGAAGGGCCCCCAGGTCACCCGCGAGCTGGCGATCAGCAAGCTGGCCGCGGCGATCGACATCGTGATGTACCTGCGCTCGGAGGTCGTCGCGAATCCCGACGGCACCTTCCGCAAGCAGCGCTGGGTCGAGGAGGTCTTGGTCGTCCAGCCCAGCATCGACGCCGCCAGGGGATACGCCGCCACCCCGATATTCGCCCCTAACCAGCTCGCCCAGGCCGTCGCGACCGGCAAGCTCGACAATTTCCTCGCCCAGGAGTTGGCGCGGCATGGGTTCGACCTCGAGGCGTACAAGGCCGAGTCCCAGGCCAACCCGGGGGTGGCCACCTCATGACCAACGCGTTCCTGCCCGCCGTCTTCGGCGCCCTCATCGTCATCGGCCTGATCGGGATGGTCTACGCGCTGACCCCCGCGCCGCCCAAGCCGCCACGGCCCGCCCGGACCGGCACCCCGTTCGGGCGACTGGGAAACTGGTTCATCAGGCTCGACCGGCGCACCCGCATGCTGATGGTCGGCGGTGCCGTGGCCGGCCTCCTGGTCGCACTGGTGAGCGGCTGGGTGATCGCGATCGTGCTCGTCCCGGCCGGGATCATCGGTATCCCGCTGCTGCTCACGCCCCCGCCGGCGGCCGCGAGCATCGAGAAGCTCGAGGCACTCGAGGAGTGGACGCGGTCCCTCTCAGGCAAACTGACCGCCGGCCAGTCCCTGCGCTCGGCGCTCATCAAGTCCCTGCAGTCCGCGCCGGCGCCGATCCAGCGCGAGGTCGGACTGATGGTCTCCCGGCTGTGGAACAACACCACCAGCACCGAGGACGTACTACGCGCCTTCGCCGAGGACCTCAACGACTCCACCGGCGACGTCGTGGCCAGCCAACTGATCCTCGCCGCCAGCGGCCGCGGCCAGGCCGGACTGTCCAAGGCGCTGGACGCGCTCGCCGAGACCGTCGCCTCCGACGTGCGCGCCCGCCGCCAGATCGCCGCCGACCAGGCCAAGCCCCGCACCACCGCCCGCACAGTCACCGTGATCACCCTCGGTGTGCTCGGCATGCTGGCCTTCACCGGCGACTACATCGAGCCCTACGGCTCCCCACTGGGCCAGGTCATCCTCGCCGTCCTGCTCTCGGCCTACGTAGCCACCTTGCTGTGGATGCGCCGGATGGCCGTCGCCAAGCCGCTCCCGCGGTTCCTCGACCTCCAGGCCCGCAACGCGCACCGCGCCGCCCAAAGCACGGCACCGGTCGAGAACCAAGGAGCACTCGCATGACCGGCCTGCAGATCGCCCTCGCCAGCGGCACCCTCCTAGGGCTGGCCCTCGCTCTGCTCGTATGGCGCCTCGCGCCGTCTGACCCCGACCTGGCCGACGCCCTGGACCGTCTCTCACCTGACTACGTCGTGCCCCGCCGCAACACTCCCGGCCCCGACGTCGACGCCGGCACCGGCTCGGCGGTCGATCGGATTGGCCTGTGGGCGCTGAAGAACCTGCCCGGCGGCGCCTGGGCACACACGCCCCGCAAGGACTTGGCCATCCTGCAGATCAGCGAGACCCGGTTCTACGGCGAGAAGGTCGTCTGGGCACTGCTCGGCCTGGTCATGCCGCCACTGCTGGCCGCCTTCTTCATGCTGATCGGCCTGCCGCTGCCGTTTGCCATCCCGACGCTCGGCTCGCTGGCCCTGGCCGCCCTGTTCTGGTTTATGCCCAACTACAACGCCGCCGACGACGCCAAGAAGGCCCACATCGAGTTCAGCCGAGCCCTGGGCGCCTACATCGACATGGTCGCCACCGGCGTGCGCGACGGATCCAGCGGCCAGCAGGCACTGCGCTCCGCGGCGGAGGTCGGCGACACCTGGGTGTTCAAGCGGATCGAGAGCGAGCTGCGCCGCGCCCGGTACATGACCCGTGCGCCGTGGGACTCGCTGCACGGTCTGGCCGACGACCTCGCCGTCCCCGAGCTCGACGACCTCGCCGACATCATGCAGCAATCCGGCCAGGACGGAGCCCAGATCTACAACAACCTCCGAGCCCGCGCCGCCGCACTCCGCTCAGCAATGCTCAGCGCCGAGGTCGGCAAGGCCAACGCCACCTCCGAGCGCATGTACATCCCCGCCAGCCTGCTCGGCGTCGTCTTCATGGCGATCCTCGTCGCCCCCTCGATGCTCCGCTTCACCACCTGACCGACCGACCTAACACCGACCCCAACAACCAGGGTCACCCAGACCGCAACACCCGAACAAACCAGGAAGGAAGAACCCGATGTTGAAGCTCTTCATCGCCCTCCAGATGGCAGCGCTGACCACGCTCGCCTCCCTCGAGGACCGCGTCACCAGGCAGCGCGACGAGCGCGGCTCCGTCACGATCGAGCAGGTCATCTGGGCCGGCGCCGTGATCGTCATCGTCGGCATCGTCGTCGCGGCCATCAAGTTCTTCGTGACCAGCGAGTCCGCCAAGATCAAGTAGGCCGCCATGTTCGCCAGCTTCCACCGCCGCAGCCGGGACGAACGCGGATCAGTGACCATCCAGATGGTCTTCCTGATGCCTGCGCTCTTCCTGGTGATGTTCCTCGGCCTCCAGGGCGCCCTGTACTACCACGCGAAGCAGGTAGCGCTCGCGGCCGCGCAAGAGGGCGCCCGCGAGGCAGGCAGCGAGACCGGCACCCGCGACGCCGGTGTGTCTACGGCGAACACGTTCCTCCAGGACGCCGGCGGATCCGACGTGATGACCTCCACCACCGTCTCCGGATCACGGACCACGACCACCGCCACGATCACCGTCACCGGCAAGTCCATGAGCGTGATCCCCGGCTGGCACGTCACCGTCACCCAGAGCGCCAGCGTCCCGGTCGAAAGGCTGACGGAATGATCTCGTGGGTTCACGATTCCCGACGACGGCGCCGGGACGAGCGCGGATCGGTGGCCATCGAGGCCGCGATCGGCCTCCCGGCCTTCGGCCTTTTCGTGGCGATGATCATTCTCGGCGGCCGCGTGGAGATCGCCAACCAGGCAGTGGACGCAGCCGCCTTCGAGGCAGCCCGCGCGGCCTCGATCGAGCGGACCCAGAGTGAGGCGATCAGCTCCGGAAAGTCCGCGGCCGCCAGCAGCCTGAACGACCAGGGTCTTCAGTGCACGACCACCAACATCACGGTCAACGCCGCGGCGTTCAACGCCCCGTTGGGAACCACCGGTCAAGTGACCGCCACAGTGACCTGCAAGGTCGACGTCGCGGACCTGAGCATCCCCGGCCTCCCCGGCACTCGGACGATCACCGCGACCGCCAGCAGCCCCGTCGACGCCTACCGGGAGCGTCGATGATGAGCCACCGCATCCGAAGCCTCACGACGCGGCGCTCGCGCGATGAGCGCGGCTCCATCAGCGTCTGGTTCGCGACTGCGTCCTTCGCGATGATCATCCTCGTCGGGATGGCCGTCGACCTAGGCGGCAAGGTCCACACCCAGCAGCAGGCCCGCAGCGCGGCATCCCAGGCCGCCCGCACTGGCGCCCAGGAGGTCCAGGGCTCGACCGCGGTGCGCGGCGAGGACCTCCGCGTCGACATCTACGCCGCCAAGGCGGCTGCCTTGGACTACCTCCACGCCGCCGGCGTGGAGGGAACCGCGCGCGTCGTCGACGGCGACACCCTGATCGTCACCACCACCGACACCTACACCAGCAAGTTCCTCGGGATCATCGGCCTGGACACCATGCAGGTCACCGGGGAGGCGTCCGCGCGGCTCATCCGCGCCGAAGGAGGCATCGAGAGATGACTACGCCCACCCATCCCCCCTGGGCCATCGACTCACCGGCCTCGCGGCCTCGGTCGCCGTGCTCGGCATCGTCCTCGGGCTGCCCGCACTGTTCCTCGCGATCGGTGCTAGCCCGATCCCGGACCAGGTGCCGACCCTCGACGGCATCAAGAACGCGCTCCTGGCGCCCGACGACGGCACGCTAATGCTCGGGCTGTTCAAGGTGATCGGCTGGGTCGCGTGGGCCTTCATGGCGCTGAGCCTGGTCGTGGAGGCCATCGCACGGCTCCGTAAGGTCCAGGCGCCCCAGCTGCCGGGCCTGGGTCGGCCGCAGGCCGCAGCCCGTGGCCTGATCGGCCTTGCGGCGTTGCTGTTCATCGCCGCGCCCATCGCCGCGCAGGCAGCCACGATCAGCTCGGCCGCTGCTGCCCCGGTGGCGGTGGGACACGTCACCGCCGGTGCCGTCGACCAGGCGCCTGCCCAGCAGGACGTCAAGGTCGAGACGAAGCAGGAGCGCAAGGGTCCTGAGACCGCCGACCACACAGTGAAGGTGGGGGAGAGCCTGTGGTCGATCGCCGAGGACCACTTCGGCGACGGCGCCCGCTACAAGGAGCTCGTCGACCTTAACCGCGACCTCCTCGGCACGCAGCCGAGCTTCCTCGAGCCCGGGTGGGTCCTCAAGCTGCCCGCGCACCACGGCGGGGCACCGGCGCACGACTACACCGTGCAGCCCAACGACACCCTCAGCGAGATCGCCCAAGAGCAGCTCGGCGACGCCGACCGCTGGCCCGAGATCTACCAGGCCTCCACCGGAATCACCCAGCCCGGCGGGACCCAGCTGACCGACCCCGACATCATCGACATCGGCTGGAAGCTCAACATCCCCGGCGCCGAGACGCCCGGCACCCCGGAGGACCAGCAGCTGGTCGACCCGCCGGCCGAAGAAGAGCCGCCGGCCGAGGAGGAGCCTCCTGTCGCCCCGGAGTCCGATGTGCCCGAGACGGCCGCGCCCGACGTCGCACCGCCCCAGGCCGAGGAGCCGTCGGCGCCCGCGGCCGACGTCGACCAAGTCGACGACGCTGACGACTCGATCCTCGACGCGCCGTGGGTGCTCGCCGGTCTGACCGGCGGGGGCGTCCTGCTGTCCGGAGCACTGCTCATGGCCCTGCGGTCCCGCCGCCGCGCCGGCTACCGGAACCGGACACCAGGCCGCGCGATCGCCGCCCCGCCTCCGGAGCTCGCGCCGGTCGAGATGACCCTGAACGCCACCGGTGCTGCGGCTGCGGCCACCGTGGAGTTCGCCGACGAGGCGCTGCGCCGGCTCGCGGCCGCCGTCGGCGCGCAAGGCACCACGATGCCGCCGCTCGCTGCCGTGGAACTCGCGAACGGCAAGTTGACGCTTCACCTGAGCGCGCCGGCCGCCGTCCCGGCGCCGTGGGTGGGTAGCCCCGACCAGACCCACTGGCACGTCAGCACGGACACCGCCGCCGACGAGCTCGGCCCTGACACCGGCAATGTCGAGCCGCCCTACCCGCTCCTGGCCACCATTGGGATGAGCGGCACCGGCGAGACATGGCTGCTCAACTGCGAGGAGCTGTCCACCCTCACGATCAGCGGCGACCCGACCTACGGTCGAGACTTCGCCCGCCACCTCGCCGCGCAGCTGGCCGTCAACCCGTGGTCGCGGCGCGTCCAGGTCGACTGCATCGGCGTGGCTGAGGAAGCCGTCGTCATGGACGAGCGGATCAGCTACTACCCGACCGGAGCAGCTGGGTCGCCCGCGGCCGCCGACGCCCTCGCGGCCGCCGTCACCACGGTCGACCGAGCCCAGCGACACAACACCGACGTGTCCACGGCCCGCACCGGCAGCGTCGACGACGACACCTGGCCCGCCCGGATGCTGCTGCTCGACGCGGCCACCGGAGACCCCGAGGACCTCGAGCAGCTGCTGCAGCTGGTCAACGACCACGTCGGGCAGTCCGCCACCTCCATCGTCGTCGCCGGCGAACGCCCCAACACGCCCGGCGCCGTCCTGCACATGACGAACACCGGTCGCGTCGTCCTCGAGCACGTCGGCCTCAACCTCATCGCCGTCGGCCTCACCAGCGACGAAGCCCGCGGCTGCGCACTGGTCTACGGACAGAGCGAGGTCACCGAGGACGTACCTGTTCCGGTCGACGAGACCGCCACCGACGGCTGGGAGGCCTACACCGACCAGTCCGGGGCACTGCGCCGCGAGTACACCCTGCCGCGCAACACCCTCGCGGACACCGTCGACGAGCCGCTTTCCTCCCTCCTGGAGGGCGACGACGAGGACTACATCCGGCAGAGCGCGATCGTGAAGGAGGACCTCGAGACGCTGGCGCCGAAGGTGCCCGAGCACGTCCGAGCCGAGGTCGAACAGAGCGACCCCACTCTCGACCAAGACATCGCCGACTGGTTCTCGACCAACTGCGACCGTCCAAGGCTCAGCCTGCTCGGCCCGGTCACCGCGCGCACCCACGGCAAGGCGCTGGCCAAGCGCAGGCCCTACTTCACCGAGCTGCTCGCGTACCTGGCCATGCACCGCAAGCACGGAGCCACCCGCGAGGAGATCGGCGAGGCATTCGGGATCACCCCCGGCAAGGTGCGTGACTACACCAACACCGTCCGCGAGTGGCTGGGCACTAACGCCACCGCTGGAGAGCCCCACCTGCCCCACGCCGACAAGGCCCCTGCCACCAAGCTCCGCGGCGTTAACGTCTACCAGGTCGACGACGGTCTCCTGGTCGATCTCCACCTCTTTCTCCGGCTGCGCAAGCGCGGGCAGGCCCGGGGCGGAGCGGAAGGCGTCGCTGACCTCTGCACCGCGCTCGAGCTGGTCGGCGAGGCGAAGCCGTTCAGCCAGCTGCGTGAAGAGGGATGGTCTTGGCTCGTCAACGAGCCCGACCGCGTCGACCTCATGGCTTCAGGCTGGATCGCCGACGTCGCCCTCATCGTCGTCACCGAGGCTCTCGCCGCAGGCGATCTGGTCAAGGCCCGCTCCGCCGCCTACGTCGCCAACCGGGCCGACCCTGACGGCGAGAGCACCCGCCTGTGCCTGGCCCACGTCATGAAGGCCGAGGGCGACCAGCTCGAGGCCGACCGGATCCTCCGCGAGGAGATCTGCAACCGGTCCGACGACGGCGACGCCCCCATGGAACTGTCGGAGCGCACGAAGACCATCATCAGTACCCACGGCTGGCTCGCGAGCTGACTCGGGAAGGGAGCACCAGCACATGACCACCTTCAACCAGGAGCTCACCGGCCGCTACGTCGCGGCCGGCGGCGACCGCCCCGACCTCGACGCCCGACGCGTCGCCAGAGCCGTCTTCGTCCGCGACACCGTCCGCACCCTCTACGACGCCGACAAGCGATTCGGCATCGACCCCGCCGACAACGGCTCGCTGGCCGAGCTCGTCGACGCCGCCGAAAAACACCTCGAGCACATCGCCACCGACGTCAGCCAGCGATCAGTCATGGCGCCGCCCAACACAGGAGGAGACACCGCATGAGGAAGCACCACTCCGCACTCGGGGGAGTGGCCCTCGCCCTCGCCCTCGCCCTCACCCTCACGGGCTGCTCGGACGACGGCACCGACCCCGAGGCCGAGGACACCCCGACCGCTACGCCGAGCTCGAGCCCGACGAGCACTGCGCCGACGCCGCAGACCCCCGAGGAGAAGGCGGCGGCCCAGCTGGCGATGTACCTCGAGGTACGCGACCTCGCTTACCGGAAGCGGGACATCAACTTCAAGGCGCTCAACCCGGTCGCGACCGGTGAGGAGTTTCTGCAGTTGCAGCACACCGTCGCGAGCATGATGAATGAAAACGTCACGGTGACCGGGGAGTACGCACATACGCTCGACGAGCCGCGGAATCGCGGGACCTCGATTCTGATAGTCGACTGCGAGGACCGCACCAAGGTCACCTGGAAGAACGACGGGGCGATCCGGCAACCGGACTTCACGGACCCCAACGGAGACCCGCTCCGCAACCCCGCCCCGGTTGAGTACACGCTCGTCAAGGACAAGGGTGCTTGGAAGGTCTCCGACTCGGACCTGCTTTGGGACCAGCCATGCTGAGGAGACTCATTGCCCTCTTGGTGGCGTTGGCAGGGTCGCTCGTCATCGTGTTCGTCACCGCCTCCGCCGCGAGCGCTGACTGCACAGCGGACCCGGTGACCGGCGAAGTTGTCTGTGACGACGAGGATGGCGGCAACGATGGCGGTGACGGCGGTGACACCGGTGGCTCGTCGACTTGCTCGACCTCGGACGGTAGGGAGATCCCGTGCACTGGCCCCGGCGGGTCGGTATGGAGCAGCAGCCATCAGTGCTGGGTCGGCGACGTCTGGGATCCGGGTGGGGAGGGCCCACTGCCGCCCCCTGGACAGACCAATGAGGATGGTGCGTGGCACATCTGCTACTGGCCGCCCCCAGGCTCCTCATGGAATCCGGTCTGGATCCAGAACGGCACGGTCACGATCGACCCGGTGGTTCTCGCCAATCGCGCGATCGCATCGATGGACCTGGATCCGATCAGGATCGGCATCGTTCCCGAGCCTGGCCCCAACCGTGTCGGACTCGTTGGTCTGCCGGTGTGGATGTGGGTCGACAGCCCGACCGATGACACGTTCGGACCGATCACCGCGTCCGCCAGCGAAGGGCCGGTCTCGGTCAGCGCCACCGCCAGCGTCTCCAGCATCGTGTGGAACATGGGCGACGGCACCAAGGTGACCTGCACCGGCAAGGGGACGCCGTACGCCGATCACTACGGCAAGCAGGACTCCCCGACCTGCGGGCACCGCTACGCGAAGATGTCGACCGACCAGCCCGAGGGTGCGTACCAGGTCACCGCGGCCAGTCACTGGGTGGTCGAGTGGACCGGTGGCGGGCAGTCCGGAACCATCGAGTTCGACCTGGCCACAGAGCCCCTCCCGATCCGCATCGGGGAGGCCCAGGTGCTGACCCAGTGACCCTGTACTAGCCGACCGACCACCGACACAGGTCCCCGTCCTCACAGCAGCAAGGGGACCTGTGTCGTTCGCTGCCCGAGCGCGCCCCGAGGCACCGGGCCCGCCGAGCGGAGCTGCTCGTGCTGCCGCTGCTGGACGTGAAAGAGCCCCAGGCGTCTCGGGTCACCTGGGGCTTGTGAGAAGTAGACATGGGGTGGCTCGCCTGCGCTGATGAATAGAAGATCGCGCGGACCTAGACGCTCGCCGTCGGGGTGCCAGGTGGCCCGTCACGTGACCTGGGTGCCGCCCTCCTGGCGGTCTGGGGTCCGCCGATCTGCGAGCTCGCCCTCGACACAGCGTGGCCTGACGGCCGCGTGGTCCGGCAGGGAGTCAGGCGAGGATGCAGTCGGCGAGTGGGGCGCGGAAGCGCTGCGAGAGCACGGATCTGAGTTGGAGGAACAGTGACACGTCGCCGGGGAGCACGTGAGCGACAGCTGCGCTCAGTACTGCTGCCGCCTCGGGGATGTTCAGGCAGGCGATGAGGTCGGCTTCGTGCTGCTCGACGAAGACCTCGTCCTTGATTGCCTTCATCGCGGCGGCAGCGCCACGGATGACAGGGTCGAGAGCGGCGGGGTGGGGGCTGGTGTCGAGCTCGTCGTCGAAGGCGGTCCAGTCCACGCCCGGCGGACAGGGGTGGGGAGTGCTGGCCAGCTGGTTCAGGACCAAGCCGAGTCCCAGTGTGCGCTCGTTGACCTGCAGATCGTGCTCGATGGCGGACACCATCTCGGCCGCGCTGGCGACCGTCAGACGGTTTGCGGTGGCTGTGACGCCCGCACGCATCATTCGCGCTACTGCGTCTCGTTGTTCGGCACCACTGTCGGCGTAGCGCAGAAGGATGCGTAGCGACCGGTCCAGGTTGAACGCAGAGGGCGCGTCCAGTACGTGGAGCCCGTGAGCCAAGATGCGGCGGCTCCAGTTCGGCCATGCGCGCGCCATACCGTCGTCGAGGACGTCGAGAGCTACCTCGGGGCCGATCGGTAGATGCGATCCGAATCGTTCGGGAGCTTCCTGGTCGACCGTCTCGATGAGCTCGACCACGGCCTGGTGTTCGTGGGCGCGAGGTTCCGCGAACATCTTTCCTGTCGCGAACAACCAGGTGTTGCGCCAATGTGGGCTGGGGGCCAGGAGACGTAGCCGGTTGATCAGGGTCTCAAGGGGCGCGTCGCTGATTCGCCGGGCCGCCATGAGTTCTTGGAGTGAGCGCACGTCGAAACCGAAGCCGTCGTTCCGGGGCGCGATCAGGACCAGTCGCTGTGTCGCAGACCTAATGATCGAGTCCAGGACGTCGGAGTGGTGCCCGTCGGGCTTGAACTCGGCGTCGTTGAGGATGTGCCAGACGATTTCGCGCAGCTCCGGCTCTGTTAGGACGGCCGTGGAGTGGTCGGCCGTCTCGCTGCGCTGTTGAAGCACGAAGCCGGCGCGCTCGTGAAGCTGGTGGATGAACGGCTCGTACTTGGTCAGGAGCGTGCGGACCATCGTCGGTTTGTTGCGCTCTCGTCGTACGACGGTGTCGTAATAGCTCCAGAAGAGGCTATACCGGTCTGGTGCGATGGTCCCCGCGCCGTCGACGATGATCGAGAGGATGAGGACCTGCAGCGGCGTCCGCAGCAGTTTGACGAGGTTCTCATCCTGCGCAGCGTTCCGAAGGGCCGTGACGACCTTGCCGATCCGCTCCTCGTCGCCGCTAAGGCGTACTTGGGCGGCCTTAGTTCCGAAGGCGACGGCCTCAGCGGGTGTCAGGTCGTCGAGTCCGACGGTTTCGAACGACGTCGGGTCGATGTTTTCGGTGTAGCCAACCGGGCGGGTCGTGATGACGGCAAGTAGGTCGCATCGGTCCCCCTCTGCGTTGTTGACGAACTCCACGACGCGCTCGATCACCGTGCGCCGCGTCTCTGGCTCGGTGACCTCGTCCAGGCCATCGAATACGACTAGCCAGGGCCAAGCGCGCAGCCAGGAGGTCAACGTGGCGGGAGTGACGGTGCCATGGTTCGACTTCTTGCTGATGTGTTCGGCCACGTATCGCATCAGCGATTCGTCGAGCTTGTGGCCTCGTTCCTCCGCGTAGTCGGCGAGGTCGATGCGCAGCGGCCAGCGCCGGTGCCGCGGGAGTTGGTGCCCCAGCCTCCGCAGCACGTCCTCGGTCCCGGTGATCACGGTGTCGTGGTTGGCCGCTAGTGCCGTGGAGCCTTTGAGCGCTGCAACCCGGTATGCCTGCACGATCAGCTTGGAGATCGTGGTCTTCCCGTTGCCCGGCTGGCCGGTGAGGACGACGTGGCGCGGCCCGTCCACAGCTGTGATGTCTCGGGCTAGGAGGTTGTCTCCCCGCTCGAAGACATGCCGCAGCACGGTGCTCCTGTGGCCTCCGCCCGGGAAGGTCACGGGGAGATCGATGGCGACCTCGTGCACCGGGATGCCGCGGTTTTCGCGGTCACCGGCGTCGTCGAAGTACACCAGCCCGTCTGAGAGGAGTTCGGTGCGTGCCTGGTCGAGCAGAACCGGTTCGCTGTCCTTAACGGCGATGTTGCCCGTGAGCTCAGAGATGAAGGTGAAGACGTCGCTGGCAGTCAAGAAGGCGTCGAACCGGCGGCGCACGCCTTCCTGCGTGCTCAACAGAGCATCGAGCTGGTTGCCGTCCCAGAATCGGATCGTCTTGATGTGCGCGATCCGCTTGCGCCGCTGGACCCTATCGAGAATTGCATCCTGATCGTCGATGTCGCGGCTGGGGTCGTTGAGCCTGTCGCGGTAGGCCCTGATGTTCCTGCGGATGGCGTCGTGGCCGCCCGTGTTCTGAACGGGCGTGAGTGCGACGTTGGTGATGAAGACGAGCTGATCGGGCAGGGGATCGCGCGGGTCCTTCTTATCCCACTCAGCCCAGGCGTCGAGTTCCTTCTTGACCTCTCCCCACAACCACGAGGCATTGGTGGTCTCCGAGTCGGAGATCTTGTCGTGGTGCTTGACCTGGAAGACGGTGTAACCGCTGAAGGTGTCTGCTGAGGACTCGAGTGCTGAGGCGAACTTCAGGTTGCCCTCGAAGTACAGATCGCGGCCGCCGTCCTTGCCAGCGCCCATGACCTGGACACCTGGGCCGAACTCGGCGATCGCCAGCGCAGCGGCCATCGACTGAAAGGCACCGGGGCTCAACAACTGCAGCTGGTGCTTCACGGACGACTCCACTGTTCGACGGACGGCTCAAGGTAGCAACGCGCAGCGACACGGCGTGGTCGAACCGCGCGGTCACCCGTCCGCCTGTCACCAGGGCGCTGCCGCGGAGCGAATCCCTACCGGTTCGGTGTTGAGGAGGTAGGTGCGTCGCGGTTGGAAACGTTCGGCGCATCTCGACAAACAGGCGTCGCGCCACCCTGGTCAAGAATTTTCTACAACTTTCGGGGGGACGCCCTCTGACCTGCGGAAACGCGCGTCCCCCCTCTGCGTCCCCCCTCCAAATCAGGGGTTTGGGGGGACGGATGCGGGGACGCCCGCTCGCGACCTTTCTGCCGTGCACAGCCACGGACGAAAGGAGCGAGTGCGATGAGTGTGGGTGACCAGCTCGGCCTCGACGACAACAGCGAACTGCTCGACCAGGCCCGCCAGAAGTGGCCGGCCTGGGTGGCCGCGGATCCACGGCTTGGAGTCGTCGAGGAGTTCGACGACCTCCGGGCCTGGCTGCCCTCGGTGGGCAGCGCAGCCTCTGACGAGGTCCTCTTGGCGCTGGCCATGCTGGCGGCTCCCGAGGGCGGCGACGACATCGCCGCTGCGGCCGCGCTCGCCAAGTGCCTACTGCCCGGCGCGTGTCGGCTGGCCGGCTGGCTGAGCACCCTCCCTCCCCGCGAGGTCTTTCGCGACAGCCAGCCCGTCGCGGCAGGCTCCTGGTCGGCCGTCGAGCGGATCGACGAGCTCGTGGCCTCCCAGCTGTGGATCGAGGTCCGGACCTTCAAGTGGCGCCGGCTGCGCAAGGTTGCCGCGAACATCCTGATCAACACCCGCGTCGGCGTCCTCCGTGAGGTCGGTGACTTCTTCTACGTCTCCCGGGCCGACCGCACGTGGGCGAACACCACCCTCGTGGAGTCCTTCTCGTCCGGCGACTTGGCCGACGGCGACGCAGGAGCGTGGAGCGCCGCCGCGATGCCGACCGAACGGGTTGCCGGCGCCCTGTTCCACCGTCCCGAGATCCTCGCCGACGCCGGTCCCGAGCAGGAGGAGCCGTCGGCTACCGAGGAGCTCCTCGAGCTGTTGGCGTGGGCCTGCGAGAACCAGGTGATCAGCCCGGCCGACCGGTACCTGCTGCTGTGCCTGGTCGACGAGGCCGACCGAGTCGAGACCCGCAACCTCGCTCGCGGCTACGGCGGCCTGCTCAGCAACGAGGTGTCCAGCCGGGTCGCGCCGCGGGTCGGGGTGTCCGAGGCGACCGTCCGTCGCCACGGCTCGCGCAGCATGCGCGCCCTCGCCGCGGCCGTCCCGAGGAAGTTCGGCCATGACGAATGACCGCAACCGTGATCGCTCCCACCGCCCCACGACACATAGGCGACTGGAGGTGGTGAAGCCCATGACAAACACCCAGGACGACGGCGAGTGCCGGACGCCGGAGAAGATCGCCGACCTGTTCGCGATCGCCGGCCGCGAGATCGAGGCGATCGAGCAGCTCACCGGCTGGGTCGCCCAACTGCACGAAGTCCAGGCCGCCAAGGCAGAGCTGGCAAGCCTGACCCCGGCTGAGGTCCGTGCCGCGCTCGAGTTCCGCCGCGGCGGTATCGGGGAGGCCAAGTGAGCACCCAGACCTCGAGCCGCCCGGTCGGCGTCGACGAGCTCAAGCGAGCCTGGGACGCCGTGAACGCCGGCGAGTTCCGCACCGGCGCCGGCGCCAGCAAGGGACCCCGCGGCCGCGGCACCGCCACCGCGGACGACTGGTCGCCAGCCGCGGGGGAGCACACCATCGCCGTGATCGGATGCGCCGGGTCGGTCGGAGCCAGCACCATCGCCCTGGCAGCCGGACTGGCCGCCGCCGCCCCGGTCCGGGTGATCGAGTGCTGCTCGGTCACCGCCTCCGGTCTCGCCGCGGCAAGCACCGCCGAGCTCGGCCTTCACCCAACCGACTGGCGTCAGGGCAAGCGCGACCACGTCCTGCTCGAGCGGGCCAGCGAGGTCCTCGCCGGCGTCGACGAGATCCCGCTGCCGATCGACGCAGAGAACGAGACCCAGCTGACCATCCTCGACGTCGGCTGGGAAGCCGGCCAGCTGCTGGCCACCGACTGCTGGCTCGCCGAGGCCGTCCGCACCGCCGACCAGATCGTCCTGGTCACCACCGCCACCGTCCCCGGGATGCGCCGCGCCTCGGTCGCCCTCGAGCTGCTGGCCAACCACTGGCAGCCCGAGCAGATCGCCCTCGCCGTGCGTGGGCCGCGCCGCAAGAAGTGGCCCCGGGGCCTCGAGCACGCCGGCGGCCCCGCCGTACGCCGCGCCCTGGTCGCGGACCGGTGCGTGGAGATCCCCGAGGACCACGAGCTCGCGGTCAACGGCCTGGACTCCCGGCCCGTCCCGGCCCCCCTCATCTCGGCAGCCCGTCAGCTGCTCGAGCCCGCCCACCTACCCACCGACACCAGCGAAAGCGCCTGACCCGCACCGGGTCAGCAAACCCAGAAAGGAAGTCCACCCATGGACGTCATGACCGCTCTCCTCCCGATGGCCGCCCAGGTCTGTCCGAAGGCGCCGCCGGGTGCCGTCGGACCCACCAACGAGATCACCAGCTACGTGCTTTGGGGCGTCATCGTCCTGTTCGGCCTCGGCATCGTGATCGCCATCGGCGCGATCATCGCCGGCCGCGTGTTCTCCCTGCCGCACGCCTCCAAGGTCGGGGTGATCTCTGTGGTGGTCGTGTTCGCCTGCGCGATCGCCTACCTGGTCCTGCCCGGCATGCTCAACGGGATCCTCGGCAAGGGCTGCATCTGATGCGTCGCGCAGCCACGAAGAAGGCCGAAGGCGCCACGGAGTGGGGCCGGCGCCGCCTGCTCGGAATCCTGGTCGCCGCCCTCGTCGTGGCTGCGCTCCTGCTCGGGGGCCTCACCTACGCGGTCTACCTGGCCGTCGCCGGGATCGGCGAGGAAGCCAGCGCCGACACCGACGTCGCCACCGGCGAGACCGACCGCTCGACGGTGGCCCAGGGTGCCGTGCACCGCGACCAGGTAGCGGCCGAGCCGATGCTGGCCGTTCCCGAGAACGCCGCCTTCCCGGCCGAGACCACCAGCGCCAAGGTGCCCCTCATCAAGATCCCGGCTGGCACCGGTGTGAACGGACCGGCGTTCGTGATGACCGGGTTCCCGCACACCCCCGAGGGCGCGATCGGGCAGCTCGCGCAGATCGACCTCGCGGTGCTGCAGTCGATGAGCCTGACCACGGCCGCGGAGGTCTACAACGCCTGGGCCCTGCCCGGCGGGGTCCGCGCCGAGGAGTGGTGGATCACCGCCAGCGTCCAGGCCTTCTTGACCAGCACCGGAATGGGCGAGGTCAAGGACCCCAGCTCCTCGGTCTCCCTCGAGCCGGCCGCCGCGCTCGTGAAGGGCACCGACGGGCCCGACTGGACCACCGTCTGCGTGCTGATGAAGGTCACCGCCTCCTACAAGCAGGAAGGCCAGATCGCCTTCGCCCACTGCGAGCGCATGCAGTGGGTCGGCGGTCGCTGGATGGTCGCCCCCGGCGCCCCGCCCGCACCCGCCCCCGCGACCTGGCCCGGCACGCAGCTCGCCCACGAGGCCGGCTGGCGCACCTGGTCGACCGACGACACCACTGACCCTGACCACATCGAAGGGGACCACTGATGAAGAACCTGACAACCGGCAACGACGACTCGCGGGCCACCCTGGTGCGCATCGGCATCCTGGTGGCGATCGCCTGCATGGTGGCCACCGTAGTCTGGCTCGGTGCTCGCACCCGGGCCGACGACGACTCCGGCGGCCCCGACACCACCGGCGGGGACAACTCGAGCCAGACGGTCGAGAACGCATCGGTCGAGCAGGTCGCACCGGACACCGCGCCGACCGACGGCGTCGTGATCCCGACCGGCGACGACCAGGTCGACGGCTACCCGACCGGATTCCCGGCCACCGACCTGGGCGCCGTGGCGCTTCAGGTCGAGCTGGCCAAGGCACAGCTCGGGTTCGACTACGACCAGGCCGTCACCGTTGCCCGCCTCTACGCCAACCCCGAGGACAAGGCCGTCTTCGAGGAGCGCTCCCGCGCCGCGGTCGCGCTGCGCCGCCAGCAGGCCGGCGTCGCGAAGGAGGGCGCCGTGCCCGCCCCCGCGTCGTACGCCGTCACCCCGGTCGCCTACACCCTCGAGGAGCTCGACACCGGCTACTACGCGGTGAACCTGCTCAGCTACGTCACCCTCACCACCGCAGACGGCCAGGTCAAGGACAGCCTCTACGCCGGCACCCAGCTGATGCGGTGGCTCGACGGTGACTGGCGACTGGTCCAGGGCAGCGAAGCGGACATCGAGCACCTGGTCTCGGAGGGCCAACCACAGGCGGTGGCGCCCGGCACCCCCGAGTTCGAGAAGGCCGGCTGGATCCGGATCAACGGAGCTCCCCAGTGAGCACCGTCATCACCGCCGTGCGCGGGGCGAGCCGACTCGGTATCGCCGCCCTGGCGCTCCTGGTGCTCACCACGCTCCTCGGAGCTGCCTCGACCCTCCAGCCGCCCGCCGCAGCGGCCAGCGCGCCAGCCGTCAGCACGGCGCACCTCGCTCCAGTCGCCCCGGTGTCGACCAGCGGCACTTTGCCGGCCCGCAACCTCAAGATGGGCTGCCCGGGGCCCGACGCCCTGTGCGATCTCGGCGGCGACGCCGTCGACTGCGCCAAAGCCCCGATCGATTGCGGCAAGGACGCCGCCGGCGATGTGAAGGACGGTGCCGGCGACCTGCTCGACGGCGCAGGAGATCTGCTCCCCGACGGCTGCGGGATCCTCGACGCGATCTGCGGCAACATCGGCGGGCTGCCCGGGCTTCCGGGCGTCCCTGGGCTGCCCGGGATCCCCGGTCTGCCGAACGTCGGCGACCTCTTCGGCGGCGGCATCCCCGGACTGGGCGACATCCCCAACCCGTTCGAGGCCATCGGTGACGTCATCGCCAAAGCCGCGGCCGACGCCTGGACCGCGGCCATGCTCGCGATCTGGAACTCCGGCCTGTTCGTGCTGCGCATCGTGCTCACGTTCAGTGAGCTGTTCTTGACTCCGGACCTGAGCGCCGACGGCCCGGGCAAGGACGTCTACGCCTTCACCCTGTGGCTGGCGCTGGCCCTGGTGGTCATCTTGGCGATGATCCAGCTCGGCGCCGCGGCCTTCAAGCGCGAGGGCAAGAGCCTCGCCCGGGCCTTCATCGGGTCCGGCCAGTTCGTCTTGGTGTGCGCCTGCTGGTTCGGGTACTGCGTCATGATCATCGCGGCCTGCGGGGCGCTGACCAAGGCGCTGATGAAGTCGCTGCTCAAGGTGCAGACCTGGCCCGACTGGGACCCGCTCGGCGGACTCGGCATCGACGACATCACCGACGCCGGCGTGGCCACCGCTCTTGCCTTCCTCGGGATCTTCCTGTGGCTGGCCGCCATCGGGCACGTGCTGGTCTACCTGGCCCGCGCGGCGTCCCTGCTGGTGCTCACCGCCACGGGGCCGCTCGCGGCCGCCGGCCTGGTCTCGGAGTTCACCCGTTCCTGGTTCTGGAAGTCGCTGCGCTGGTTCCACGCCGCGGCGTTCACCCCGGTGCTGATGGTGATGGTGCTGGGCATCGGCGTGCAGCTCGCCAACGGAGTCGCCGCCCACCTCGCCGAAGACACCGCCAAGGCGTTCGGCACCGCGCTGCCGGCCGTGATGACGATCCTGATCAGCGTCGTCGCCCCGCTGTCCCTGTTCAAGCTCCTGGCCTTCGTCGACCCCGGCACCCCCAGCGGCGCGTCGTTCCGCCAGGGCATGGCCATCCAGGGCGGCCTCCAGGGCCTGCTCAGCGCCGGCGGCGCAGGTGGCGGCTCGTCCGCTGCGTCGACGACCGACGCCAACGGCCGCTCCTCGGGCGAGCAGAGCGCCGAAGCCTCGACCGGCGACCGGTTCAGCAAGTCGACCCAGGGCGCCCTGGGCAGCTTCGGCCCAGTCGGCCAGGCCCTGTCGACCGGCATGGGCTGGATCAACTCCGCCGGCGCGAAGGCGACCTCTCTGATGTCGGACGAGACCAACCAGGCCGGTGTCGGCCAGAGCACCTACGGCCCCGACTTCAGCGGCCTGGGTGGACGGCAGTCCGGTGGCCAGTCCGGCGGCCAGGGCGGGACCCACCCCGGGTCGCAGAACGGCGACCAGAGCGACGAGGACTCGTCGATGCCGACCCCGCCCACGCCTCCTGCGCCGCCCACCCCGCCGACGCTGCCCACCGGCGGCGGCCCCGGCGGCGGTTCAGGCGGCCAGGGCGGCGGAGGAGCTGAGGCAGCTCCCAAGACCCCGGCCGCCGGCGGTGGGGGAGCGGCCGGCGGTGCCGGCGCGGCAGCTGGCGGCATCCCACCGGTGGCGGTGTAACCGATGCGCCGACCGCCCCACCTCGAGCACCGATCGACACCCACCGACCTCACTGACCAGAAAGGAAGCCGACGATGACCACCTACGCCGACTACCAGCGCGACCGCATCGGCTGGTTCTTCGGCCTCTCCGGAGGCCAGCTGATGTTCCTGGCGCTGGCCAGCCTGCCGGCGTTCTGGGCAATCAGCCGCGGAGCGTGGTTCTCCGCGCTTCTGTTCGCCCTGGTCTGGGTGTTCCTGCTGGCCATCACCGTGATCCCGGTGCGCGGCCGCTCGGCTACCGGCTGGGTGTTCGCCTCGACGATGTACGCCGTCGGCGGCCTGTTCGGCTGGACCTCGTTCCGCGCCAAGGCCACCCAGGGCCGCGGCGACGACCTCGACACCCCGGACCTGCCCGGGGTCCTCCAGGGCGTCCAGATCCACGACGGCCCGCCGCACGGCTCGCAGCTGCAGCGCGTAGCGATCATCGAGGACCACGCCATGAAGACCTGGGCGGTCACGGCCTCGATCGTGCACCCCGGCATCGGCATGAAGGACACCGAAGAGCGCGCCGGCTACGGCGAGGCGCTGGCCGGGCTGCTCGACGTCGCCGGTCGCACAGAGAAGGTCGACGAGATCCTCTTCATGGTGCGCACCGTCCCCGAGGACGGCGCCGAGCGCGACCTGTGGGTCAACCGCCACCGCCGCCCCAACGGCCCGGAGCTGTCGGAGGTCGTCAACAGCGACCTGGCCCACGGCCTCACCCAGGCATCGGTGCGCACCGAGCAGTTCGTGACGATCCTGGTCCCGGAGACCCGGATCGCGAGGTCGGCCAAAGAGTCCGGGGGCGGCTTCGAGGGCCGCTGCCGCGAGCTCTACCTGCTCATGGCCGAGATTGAGGCCCAGCTGCGCGGCCCGATGGGGATGACGACGGTGCGCTGGCTCACCAGCCCCGAGCTCGCGCTGGCCTGCCGGACCGGATTCGCCCCCGGCGACCGCGCCGGCATCGTCGAGGCCCTCTCGCTGCGGGAGAAGGACCCAAGCGTCAACGCCGACGTCCCGTGGGCGATGGCCGGCCCCTCGGGCGCCGACGCCACGGTGCGGCACTACAGCCACGACGCCTGGAACTCGGTCAGCGCCACCATCAAGCTCCCCACCCGCGGCGTCGCGATGGGTGCCCTGGCACCGATCCTCACCCCCAGCGAGTTCGGTGAGCGGCGATCGTTCGTCGTCGCGTACCCGATCGTTTCCCAATCCAAGGCCGACCGGCAGTCCGGCAACGCCGAGTGGGCCGCCGACCTGGCGGAGGGGATGAACGAGAAGCTCGGCCGCAAGACCCGCGCCAAGCAGCGCGACGAGGCCCACAAGGCCCGCGGCCTGGACGCCAAGCTGGCCCGCGGCAACTCGCTGACCCGGCCCTACGGCGTGTGCACGGTCACCGTCCCCAAGTCGATGCGGATCACCGAGTTCGGGCGCCGCCTGGACGCCTCGGTCCGACGCGCCGGGTTCGCACCGCTGCGCCTCGACCTCGCCCAGGACGTCGGGTTCGCCGCGTCCACCATCCCCCTCGGCACGAGCCTGACCCGGAGCGGAGACGCCTGATGACCACCACCCCCCGCCGGAACCGCCGCGGCGGCCGCGACATGGCCGCCCTGCTCTCCGACTTCGGGCACGACCTGCCCACGATCCCCACGCTCGCCCCGGAGGCCAAGGAGCCCCGGCTCTTCCGCTACGCGTCGCGCCGCGGTGCCACCCGCCGCGGCCGAGGCTGGGCCGCCGCCACCGCGCCGGCGATGGCCTGGCGGATGACCAGCGACCAGGCCCCGGTGTTCTGGCCCTTCGTCTCCGCTCCCGCCCTGCCCCCGACGGGCGCCCAGATGGGCGTCGACCAGCTCTCCGGCGGCAGCTTCTACTGCGACCCGTTCGGGTGGGTGCTGCGCGACGACGTACCCGCGACCAACCCCAACATCTTCCAGTTCGCCAAGCCGGGAAGTGGCAAGTCTGGCACCACCAAAGCGTTCTGCACCCGGATGATGCCGTTCGGCTACCGCACCCTGGTCACTGGCGACGTCAAGGACGAGTACGAGTCGCTGTGCCGCGCGCTCGGTGTCGACCCCTTCGTTATCGCCCCCGGCTTCTGGGCCCGGGTCAACCCGCTGTCCATGGGGCCGCTCGGCGACGGGTGGGAGAAGCTCTCGGCCGAGGAGGCGCAGCGCCGCGCCACGATCATCTTCAAGCGGTGGCTCGTCCTGGTCCGAGGCCTGGTCGGCAGCATGAAGATCGACGACGAGCGCCGGGTGCCCTTCGGCCCCGACGAATCCGACGTCGTGCGCAACGCGCTGGCGATCCTCACCGGCTACGCCGCCGGCAACAGCGTCCTGCAGGAGACGACCATCCCGCGGCTGTGGGACCTGCTGCGCAACCCCACCGAGGAGCTCGTCCGGGCCTGCGAATACGCGAACACCCGCCAGTTCCTCGACGAGACCCGGCTGCTGCGCAACGCGCTCGGCGAGCTGGTCACCGGCACCCTCGCCGGCCTCTTCGACGACTTCACCAACATCGAGGTCGACTGGCGGGCCCCGATCCAGTCGTTCAGCCTCTCCCGGCTCGACGGCTTGGGCGATGAGGCCGTGGGCATCGCGCTGCTGTGCATGAACTCCTGGGGGCGTGGTCTGCGGGAGATCGCCGAGCCAGGCGACCTGCGCATCGTGGTGCGCGACGAGGTCTGGAAGCAGATGCGCCTCGGAACCGCCGCAGTGGCGAGCTTCGACGCCGACCTGCGGCTCTCACGCGGCATGGCCGGCAAGGGCGGCGACATCCAGTTCTGCAACCTCCACAAGCCCTCCGACCTGCTCTCGGTGGGCGACGCCGACTCCCAGGCCGCGATGATCGCCAAGGACCTCCTCGAGTTGGCCGACATCAAGATCCTCGGTGCTCAGAAGCCCCGTGTCGCCCGCGAGCTCGACTCCATGCTCGGACTCGGCCCGATCGCCCAGGACCTCGTCTCCGGGTGGGCCATGCAGGACAAGGGCCGCGCCCTGTGGTGCATCGGCGACGCCACCTACAAGGTCCAGACGGTGCTCCACCCGCTGGAGAAGAAGCTCTACTACACCAACGAGGCCATCGAGTCCGCCGCCTGAGCGCGCGCGCGACCTCGGGACTGACCTGTCATGAAGAAGCTGCTGCTCGCGGGACTGCCCGTCCTGATCATCTTCATGGGGTTGCCGTTCCTCGTGACGCTGATCGTGGTGATGACGACCACCGCGGCCGCCGAGTGCCGCACCCAGAGCAGCCAAGGCACCGCGCCTACCGAGCTCGGTGACCTCGGAGCCATCGACGGCCCGGTGGGCGGCCCGGTCAACGGCAAGATCACTATGGCGCAGGCCAACATCCCGCGCCGCTCCGGCCTCGACGGGTTCCGGGCCTCCATGCCCAAGGTCCTGTCCAAGAACCCGGAGTTCGTCACCCTCAACGAGGCCAGCGGCTGGAGCCTGGAGCAGATCGAAGCCGCCACGCCGGGCTACTCAGCCTTCCGGGTGGCAGCCCCGGCCGGCACCGGCACCGGCGCCGAGGAGGCCATGGGCAACGTCGTGCTCTGGAAGAGCTCGACCTGGACGAAGGTTAACGGCGGCCGGGTCCAGCTCGTCGACGACGACAAGACCTTCTACGACGGTCGTCCGGTCACGTGGGATCGCTTCGCGACATGGGTGATGCTGCGCCGCGCCGACGGCTCCGTGGTCTCGGTGGTTTCCACCCACCACATGACCAACCCGCACCGTTGGCCGAAGCAGCACGGCAACCCGCCGTTGACCCGGCCCCAGCAATACGGCGCCGGCATGGACATCCTGCTGCAGCTGCGCAACTCCCTCGCCGCCCACGGTCCGGTGCTGATCGGCGGCGACATGAACACCCTGGCCTCCTACACCGACATCCCCTGGACGGCGGCCGCGAAGATGAAGGCCGCCGGCAACGGATGGCACAACCACGGCGTCGACTTCATCTTCTTCCCGCACCACCAGGGCGCCCGGCTCGAGCAGGGCTGGGACGGCACGATGGTTTCGGACCACCACTGGCTCTCGGCTCGCATCGCGATGAACGGCGCCGGTCCGGAGAGCGCGCCCGAGACCACCACCACGACTAACGGGGTCGTGCCCGCGGCGACCACCGCCCGGACGTCAGCCGAGCCGCCGGCCGGCGACGTGCTCGCCCAGCTGATGCGGCTGCGGTTCGCGTCCAACTACGCGACCATGACCGACGAGCAGGCCCGCAACGCGATCACCATCGCCCAGGTCGCCCGCGATCTCGAGATTCCCCGCTACGGGCTGCAGATCGCGATCGCCGCCGCGATCCAGGAGTCCAAGCTGGTCAACCTCACCGGAGGTGACCGCGACTCCGGCGGCCTGTTCCAGCAGCGCCCCTCGGCCGGCTGGGGAAGCCGGGCCGAGATCACCAACGCCGTCCTCGCGGCCCGCGCGTTCTTCGGCCAGGCCCAGCACACCGGCAACCCCGGGCTCCTCGACATCCCCGGCTGGCAGAACATGCCGCTCACCCAGGCCGCGCAGGCAGTCCAGCGCTCGGGCTACCCCGACGCCTACGCCCAGTGGGAGAACGTCGCCGGCGACATCACCGATCTGCTCGGCGGCGACCTGCCGGACCTGCCCGACGACGGCTCCACCACAAACGTCGCCACCTGCCAGGGCGAGACCGTCAACCCCGTCACCGTCGGCACCCTCAACCTGCTCGGCGCCGGCCACACCGACAAGCCAGGGGAGCGGCCCGGGTACGACACCTGGGACAAGCGACTGCCCGGCGCCATGCGCACGATCGAGAACGCCGGCGTCACGATCGCCGGCCTCCAGGAGGTGCATGGCCCGCAGGCCCAGGCGCTGGAGAACCAGTACGCGGCCAAGTGGGGGATGTACCCGGCCAGCGGGAAGGCACAGAACCGGGTGATCTGGGACCGCAACGAGTGGGAGCAGACCGACGACCGCCTCGTCGACATCCCGTACTTCGGCGGCAAGGACGTCGGCATGCCCCTGGTGCAGCTGACCTCGACGACCACCGGGCAGGTGATCTGGGTCTGGAGTATCCACAACCCGGCCAACACTCAAGGAAACGCCGCAGGGCACCGCCAGGAGGCGCTGCGTCGCCAGCTGGCCACGATGACCGAGCTCGCCGGCACGGGCACCCCTGCGGTGATCCTGGGCGACTTCAACGACGGCAAGGACGGCAGCAACGCCTCGCACTGCGCACTGACCCCTGAGCTGAGCAACGCCTTCGGCGGCTCTGCCGAGCCCTGCAAGAAGCCCAAGCAGGACGCGCCGATCGACCACGTCTACGGCACGAACCTCACCTGGGCCGGCGCCGAGGTCGACACCAGCACCCAGGCCAGCAAGATCGCCGACCACCCGCTGGTGACCGCCACCACCGCCGGCAGCAGCGCCGGGTGCGCAGTCGACTCCGGTACAGCGGAGGCCAAGTACAACCTCGGCCCGGTCAAGCCGCAGCTGACCCAGCTGGTCAACATCCTCGGCCCCATGTTCGACATCAAGACCGTCGGCGGCTACCGCGAGAGCGCCACCGACCCCAACGGCCACCCGGCCGGGCTCGCGGCCGACTTCATGGTGCCGCTCAACGCGGCGGGCCGTGCGCAGGGCGACCGTCTCGCCGCCTACGCCAAGGCCAATGCCCAGAAGCTCGGCATCGACTACATCATCTGGTACCAGCGGATCTGGTCGGTCGCCCGCGCAGGCGAGGGCTGGCGGCCGATGGAGGACCGGGGGAGCGCTACCGAGAACCACCTCGACCACGTGCACATCAACGTCAAGCCCGGCGCCTCGGTCCAGCCGGTCGGCCTCGAGGGCGCCTCCTGCGACGAGGTGGTCTACCCGGTGCCCGCGCAGTACATCGGCACCGACAACCACAACTGGCACGAGACCGGTCCCTACTGGTCCAAGTGGCACACCGGCACCGACTTCTCCGCACCCTGCGGAACCACCGTCTACGCCGCCCACGCCGGCACCATCGAGATCGACACCACACAGCGTTCCTGGGCTGGGCCGCAGCTGGTCAAGGTCACCACCGGCCCCGGAAGCCTGACCACCTGGTACGCCCACATGCAGACCGTCAACGTCAGCCGCGGCCAGACCGTGGCCGCCGGCGAGCCGATCGGCCAGGTCGGCAAGGAGGGCAACGTCTCCGGCTGCCACCTCCACTTCGAGGTCCACCTCAAGAACGGCTCCATCTACGGCCCCGACAACGTCGACCCCTCGACCTGGCTCGCAGAGCACGCATCACGCCCGAGTCGCGCCGTGTGATCGCACCGGAGCCCTGAGCGCACATAGGTGACCAGCAAGGCCCAACGACCCACGACCGCCTGGAGGTGGCCAGACCGATGCAGCGTGAGCGACGACGAGACCCCTACCCGTGGACCTGGGAGATCCCGGTAGCCGTGGTCCTGGCGACCCTGTTCGTCATCGTCATCGGCATCCAGCTCGGCCGATCAGTCGCCAACCTGCTCGCCGGCGCCGGATGGACCTGGCCCGACGCCAACGCCGGCGCGTTCCCGTCACCCATCGGCACCGCCTTCTGGACCAGCCTTCTCGGCGTGGTCGGCGGCCACGCCGATGCCGGGCTGCCCAGCCCGACCCCCGACGATCTGGCCGGCCGCGGCCTGGTCTGGGTCAGCCTCGCCCTGACCGAGGTCGCGCTGCTGACCGCGACCATCTGGCTCGGCGCGTGGGCCTACCAGCGCTGGGGCCCGGGCCGCATGCGCGGCATGGCGACCACAGCCGAGGCCGAGAAGCTGCTGGGCGTCACCCGGCTCCGCAAGGTCGCCGACATCGTCCGCCCGGACCTCTACGGCAAGCACGCCGCGGCCACGCCGGCACCGGTCCAGCGCGCCGCCGGCGACCTCACCGAACAACCCGGCCCGCAGCTGAGCCACGGCCTCAGCCCGTGGCTCCTGGACGGCCGCCGAACGAAGGAAGAGCGATGAAGCTGAGGTTCGACCCCTGGGACGTGGGCTGGCGCATCGGTGACGCGCATGAGCCGCGAGGCGGCGAGCTGTGGGTGCCGTGGGACCGCACCGCCGGCGTGATCGGACCGCAGGGATCCGGCAAGACCCTCGACCTGCTCACCCCGGCGCTGCTCGGCGCTCCGGGTGCCGCCCTGGTGACCCTGACGAAGGTCGAGGACCTGCTGCTCAGCCTCACCGAACGCTCTCGGGACGACCGGCCGTGCGTGGTGCTCGACCCCTTCGGCCTGGCCGAGGGCGTCGTCGACGAGCTGATCTGGGATCCGATCGCCGGTTGCGTGGACCCCAAGGTGGCCGAGCGGCGCGCCAAGGCGTTCACCGCGGGCACCGTGAAGGGCGCTATTACCGGCGGCACCGGCGACGATGCTGCGCGGTTCTACGCCGCGGAGTCGGCGAAGGTGCTGCAGGGTTACTTCCACGCCGCGGCCCTGACCGGAAAGACCCTCGAGGACGTCCTGCAGTGGGTGGCCAACCCAACCGCCGCTACGCAGCCGATGGAGATCCTGCGTCGGCACCCGCACGCCGAGCCGTTCTGGCACGGTCTCCTGCACGGTGCACTCAACGGCGACGACCGCACCGCCGGCAACACCGTCACCACGGTGCAGCAGGCGGTGTCGCTGTTCTTCCAAGCCGACATCCGCCGCCGCTGCATTCCCAGCCACGGACGCCCCGCCACCGACCTGGCCAACGTGATCCGTCGACGCGGCACCATCTACCTGCTCGGCAGGGAGGACCCCTACGCCTCGGCCAGCCCGCTGATGACCGCCGTGGCCGAGCACGTCTTGGACACCGGGCTGCTGCTGGCCCACAGTTCCCCGTGGGGCGGCCGGCTGTGCCCACCCTTGGTCTCGGTGCTCGACGAGCTGCCGTCGACCGCACCGCTGCCGACGCTGCGCACCCGGATGGCCAACGAGCGCGCGCTAGGGCTTTCGTTCATCTGGGCTGCCCAGACCCGCCCCCAGCTGACCAGCATCTTCGGCGAGCACGAGGCCCGAGCACTGCTCGGCCTCACCAACGCCCTGGTGATGTTCGGCGGCTCCAAGGACGTCGCTTTCAACCAGGAGATCTCGGACCTCCTCGGAACGGTCCGCATCGGGCGGGTCACCCACTCCACCGGCGGAGCCAGTGGCGGTGGGCGCAACTTCTCCGGCGACGACATCCCGATCATGCGGCCCGAGGAAGTCCGGCAACTGCCCGAACGCCAAGCCCTGGTGATCGCCGAGAACGGCAAGCCGATCATCGCCAAGCTGCACCGCTGCGTCGAAGGCAAGGCCGGCGAACGACTGCTGGCCGACCAGCGGGCGCTGCGCGAGCGCCTCACCAACGACCGGCGCATGGTCATCACCCCCGAAGCCCGAGCCACCGCCGCGCTCGTCGAGGCGCGCCGTCTCGGCTTCGTCGACGACGAGAACGACCACGTAAGGAGTGAACTGTGACCACCGAGCAGCAGACCCGCCGGGCGGCACCCACGCTGATGGTCTTCCCCTTCCCCGTCCCCGGGGACCACGTCCGGCTCGCCTACCGCGAGCTCCACATCGCCATCAACGGCACCGAGGAGGAGAAGAAGGCCCTCGGCAACCACGCGCTGCTGTCGCGACCCTGGGAGCCGGCGACCTGCCTGGACCCCGAGGTGCGTCACGACCTTTGGGAGTGGCTCGAGGACGTCGTGATCTGGCTCAACCGCGAGTACACCTGGGACGTCTCCGGGCTCATCCCCAGCTGCTGGCCCCTGCACCCGCACCTGGTCCACGAGATCGCCGTCCTGGCCGACCAGCGCCGGCGGGCCGGGTTGGCGATGACCAGCGACGCGCTCGAGGAGTGGCACCGCTATTGCCTGCCGGCGTTCACCGACCGCCTGCGCAACCGGCTGCGGGCCCACTGCGACGACGAGCACAAGAGCTGGCCGGCCAAGCCGCGCCACAACGAGCACCTGGCCGACGTCAGCCGCCAGCGCCGCGAGAACACGTTCGCCCACGACATCGACGCTCTGCCTGTCAACCGGCGGGCACACGAACAACCGCCGGCTGGTCCGCCGCGGCTCGGCCTCGTCGACCTCGACACGGGCGAGATCCACGACGACGAGATGGGCGGCGCTCAGCCGCGCACCCGAACGGAGAAGGGACCCCGCGAATGATGCAGATCAACGAACGCTCCGAGGCCATCCGCCGAGCCCAGCGCGCCCTCAAGGCTCTCGGCGAGCATCCGCGCTCACGCAAGAAGGAGCTCGGCCACGCGCGCGAACACGTCAACGCCTGCTACTCCCACGGCTCCGGCGAGTACGTGTGGAACGCGGTAGCGCAGGTCGAGGCGATGGCCGAGCGCCGCTACGGTGTACCGAGCACAGAGGAGCAGCGTCAGATGGTCGAGGCGACCGAGGACCTCGAGGAGCCTGCGACAGCCGCCCGCGGCCGAGCGGCCGAGGACCGCGCAATCCCGTCGACGTCGGCGATCCCAGACGTGGAGCTCGCGCCCACTGCATCGCGATGAAGTGGGCACGACGGGCTCAAAACGGCGTCAGAACGCCGCTGAGAGAACGAAACCCCTGCCAGCGGGTAGTCACACACCGCTTCGTTGTGGGAGAGCCATTCTGAGCGTTCTCGCCCCGTCGACATCCCAGGCGAAGAACTGATGCCGGATCAGGTGACCTCAGCGCTCCTCGTCGTGGTGGCTATCGCCTACCTCGGCGGGCCCGTTCTGTCGATCGTGGCGCTTGCGAAGGCCCTGCTCGCCTGGTCAGTCAGCTGGCGCACCAGCGGGCAAACAAGCCCGGTTGACGTCGTGCTGCAGCAGCCGGCTGCCGCGGCGATGGCCGCCGTCGCCGCTGGTCGCGAACGTCCCGCCTCCGGCAACCGACGTGAGTTTGCGATCATGGGCGCCCTGGCGTGGCCGAGCGTTCGGACAGATCCGTCGCCGCATTCGCATGCGGTTCTGGCAGCAGGTCGAACGACGCCTGACGCCCTCTGACCGTGAGATGGTGATGATGTGGAGACCACCCTGTTCGACGAGGCGGAGGAGCCCGGCAGCGGCTCGACCGACTTGTTGGACGCGGCATCGCTTGTCGCGCTCATGGACCTTCCGGGCGTTGGCGCAGCGAGGGCGATCAAAGTCGCTGAGACCTTCAAGTCCTGGGATGCTCTGCTCGATGCGTCGCCGGACGCGCGCAAGGCAGTCGCCCGCGTTGAGGTCGAAGCCGTCGGCAAGCCCAGTTTCGCCGAGCTTCGCGAGGGAATGCACCTGATCGGGTGGTTCGATAAGGCCTATCCGATGGCGCTACGGCGCATCAAGAACCCGCCTGCCGTTCTGTGGGTGCGCGGCGCGATTCCCGACCCCGCGCGACGCCTCGCGATCGTGGGCAGCCGCGCGACCACGGAGTGGGGCCGGTCGACCGCGTCGTACGTCGCAGCCGGCGCTGCTGCGCACCAGATTTGTGTCGTCTCTGGTCTCGCCTTGGGCATCGACATCGCCGCGCATCGTGCCGCCATTGGCGCTGGCGGTGCAACGATTGCTGTTCTCGGGTCCGGTGTAGACGTGCCATCGCCCAAGGAACATCTCGCTGACGCCAAGCGAATCCTCGACGAGGGTGGAGCGTTGGTGTCTGAGCAGCCTCCCGGAATGCCGCCAAGTCCGCGATCACTTGTCGCCCGGAACCGGATCCAGAGCGGGCTATCGGCCGCGACAGTCGTGATCCAGTGCGCGCCGAAGTCGGGCACCTTGAGCACCGCAAAGTTCGCAGTCGAGCAAGGCCGCATCCTGGCCGTGCCGATTCCTAGCGACGAGGCTGAACGGGCTTCGGAGACCAACGCGGGCAGCCTGTCGTTGACTCGCGAGGCGGGCGGCGAGGCTGTCGCGCTTCGGGGCCACGACGATGTGGTGAGCCTCCTTCTCAGGCTCGTCGAGGAGTAGCCGCATTCGTCTGCGGGCGCGATCGGCCGTCGGTACGTTGCAAAGGTGGCATTCGACCCGACCGATCTTTTGCCGATGCTCCCGGCTCAGGCGGGCGTATGCCACACGTGCCATCAGCCTGCGGGTTCGTTCACGCGCTGCTGGCCCTGCAAAGAAGCTTTGCAACGCAACGAGTCCCTTCAAGCCGTGCCCGTGCTGCCGATCTCACTCGCGTCAAACGGCCAGGCGCTGACGAACGCGTTGTGGCGGTACAAGGAGTGGGATGGCGCCGATTTATATGCGGACGACTTGGCGGCGCTACTCGACGACTTTGGCTGGCGTCACGGTGCATGTCTGGCGCGCGAGGCGGGTGTCAATCGGTTCGACTCCGTCACTTGGGTGCCGAGCAGCAAGGCGAGGCCGGGCCAGCACCCCGTTGTGGAAATTCTCGACTCGACCCGATGGGCGAATGGTCGCCTCGTCGAACTGCTTCAGTCAGGAGGGGCGGGCGAGGCTCACCAAGACCCGCGCGCAGACCGATTTCATGCGCACCGGGACGCGTGCGGGCAGCGAGTGCTTGTCGTCGACGACACCTGGACCCGCGGCACCAATGGCCTCAGCGCGGCGCTTAGCCTCCTCGACGTGGGCGCCACTGCGGTCGCTCTTCTAGTCATCGGCCGATGGTTCACAGAGGACCGGGATGAGGGGACGCAGCACTACGTAGATGTCGCCCGCACTCTCGGCTTCGACTCGGCCTACTGCGTCTTCTGCGACGATCGACCAAACGCCAGGGCATTGTGAAGTTGCGTTCGTCTGGCCCCGTTTGGGATCTTGGCGGGATCGCTGTCACCACGACCACAGGATCGTGCAGTTGGGCTTGCCGTGACACCAGCTTGCGGCCTTCCGGAGCGGGTCAGCGGCGTGGGGTACCGCGGCGGGGCGGCCGCGGACGGTTCACGTCCTGCCGATCTCGTGCCACGCCCGGCGACTGGGTCGGCGCCGGGGTGCCTTCGCCGGTGTCGACCGGGATCTCGAGACGGGACACGATCCGGTAGCGCAGGTCACGCGCTGGGCTGTCGCCCAGGGGCTTCTCAGCGACCAGGCCGCGCGTGGAGGCGCCGACGTCGTGACCCTGCTCGTGGGCCTGCTGCAGCATTGCGGCGGTGGCCGGCCAGTCGCCCTGCTCAAGCAGCCGCGGGTCGAGCTCGCGAGCCAAGGTGGCCCACAGCTCGGCCGGGGTCGTCTCGGCCGCGGCCGAGAGCCGTGCGCGAACCTCGCTGCTCTTGTGGAGCTCGGCCAGTGCCGCCTTCCGCGGGTCGGCATCCCAGGTCTTGATCGCGTCGCGCAGGTCGCGTCGCGCCTGCAACTGGGAGAGTTGCAGGCGGGCCCGGACCTGGTTGGCGCCGGGCTCCCAGGCGCGGCTGGGACGTGCCGAGATGACCCGCATGGCGGCCAGCTGGGCCTGCTCCGGGGCGAGGTTGTCCAGCCGCTCGGTGAGCAATTGGTCACCGAGCGAGCGGAAGGCGGGCTGGCCGCTGGCCACCGCGGCAGTGAGCGCGGCGGGGCCGCGCTGGGCGAGCAGGTCGGCGGGGTCGAGGCCGTCGGGGAACCGCGCGAAGCCGGGGTCGAGGCCGTGCGGGGTGAGCATCCAGAAGTCGCGCTCGGCCGCGACCTGGCCAGCGAGGTCGGCGTCGGTGGCCACGATCGGGTCGCGGCCGACGGCTGCCAGCTGGGCGGCCTGCTCATGGGTCAGCGACGTGCCGAGCGGCGCCACCCCGAGGTAGAGGCCGGCGCTGGCGATCGTGACGGCCACGGCGTCCATCGGGCCTTCGACGATCACCGGGACCGCACCCTCGGTGAGCAGTTCGTCGACGACACCGAACAGTTGGGCGCCCTTGTGGAACAGCGGGGTGTCGGCTGTGTTGAGGTACTTCGGGCCGTCCTTGTCGGCGTCGGTGAGGTCGGGCCGGCGGCGGCCGACGAAGCCGAGGACCTCGCTTTGGTGGATCACCGGGAACATCACCCGGTCGCGGAACCGGTCGATCAGCCGGCCAGTGCTGGCCTCGGTCGCGACCCCGGTGGCCACCATCTCGGCGTCGCTGAAACCGCGGCCGCGCAGGTGGTCGACCAGGTTGGTCCACCCGGCTGGCGCCTGACCGGGACGGAACCGCTCGTCGCCGGCGAGGTCGATGCCGAACCGTCCGGTGAGGTAGTCGCGGCCCCACGAGTCGGTGAACCGGGCCTCGAAGAAGGCCTGTGCCATGTCGTTGATCTCGAGCATGCGCTCACGCGAGACGGGGGAGGAGTGCCACTCGTCGGCCCGCTGATACACGAGCCGGAGGTCGGTGTCGGTGGGCTCCAGTCGGCTGCCGCCCAGGTCGCGGATGTAGGCGGCCAGCGTCAGGTCGGGCTCGACGAACTTGTCCTCGTCGACGTCGACCAGGTCGTCGGCGACGGCGTCGACCAGGTGCTCGTCGTACGGGCGGGGGTCTTCGGCGAGCGGCCAGTCGCCCCAGTCGGGGTCGGTGACGTGGTCGACGAGCGTTGCCGGGTCCGGCTCGATCCCGTCCCACAGGTCTGCGGGTGGCTCGTCGAAGTGGTACTCGTGCTCGTGCTCGTCGGGAGCGGTCTCCAACGCGATCGAGGTCCGCCAGACCAGCGCCTGGCAATCGTCGACGCCATCCCAGCCGTCGCTCGGCATCGCCCGCCCGGCACCCAGCAGAGCCTCGACCTGCCAGCCGCGCTGCACGCCGTGGTCCACGTTCGCGACGAGCGCGGGCCACCAGGTGCTGGCCTGAATGCTCGCGGCGCGCTCGGGACCGAACAGATCCGCGAGCCGCGGAGTCCACTCGCTGGTGACGCTCTCACCGTGGGAGCCGTCGCCGATCTGGGAGGCAACGGCCGGGGTGAGCTGACGGGCCATGCGCCACCACACGGCCGCAGCGGCGTGCTCGTCGGGCAGCGGCCCGGCCGGGTGATCGGCCGCGGTGGCGGTGCGCAGCAGCTCGTGGGCGGTGACGCCGGCGCGCGACATCGCGGCGAGTCGCTCGGCGAGCAACGGGGTGAACTCGTCGTCGCGGACCTGCGGGGCGAGCGAGTAGAGCAGCTGGCGCCATTCCTTGAGCGCCGGCGTGTGGTCGCCGGTGACGGCGCGGTTGAGCCGCCGCTGCCAGGTCGCGGAGGCCTTCTGCAACTGCGGTGCACCGGTCGGTCGCCGGTCGTCGACCGGGACCTGCATGGCGGCCCGCCAGACCTCGACGTCGGCGACCGTGGCGGCCTCCGGCCGCAGACCGTTCTGTGCCCACGCCGGCAGTGCGGCCTGGTCGGTCGCTCGCGTGCGGACCTGGCCGGCGAGCTGCTCGACCAGGTGCGCGCGCTGGGCGAGGTAGGTGCCCCAGTGCGGGTCCTCAGCCAGGCGGGCCGGGACCGCGGGCATCCACGGCAGCGGCCCGGAGCCGGCGTTGCGCAGCCCGGAGGCGTCCAGGCGCCAGTCGAGGACCGCCGCACGGTCGTGCGCGCTCTCCAGCTCCCGGTCGCCGGCAGCGGCCCGCAGCGCGTCGACAGGGTTCTCGCCGGCCGCGCCGAGCAGCAGCAGATGGGCACGCAAGGTCGGCCAGGCGGCCTCCTCCGAGAGTCCGGGGACCAGCGTCTCGACCGCGTTGTCCAAGGCGTCGACCACGTTGATAGGGGCGCCGTTGGCGTCCTGGCCAACGTGGTCATGGCGCAGGAGATCCTCTGCGGCGACGTAGAGGCTGTCGAGGTAGCGCTGGGACGCCTCGCCGAGCCGGGTGGCCGGATCGGCCAGCTCGCGCAGCAGGCTGGTTGCGGACCGCTGCGTGTCGTCGCGCGCCAGCATCGACTCGAGGATGTCAGTCGGCGTGAGCGGTCGGACCAGCGTCGGGTGGATCACCGAGTGCGGGTCGCCGTCGCCGACGACCTCGAGGTAGACGTGGTTCGCGTGCGCGCCGCGGGTCATCATCGTGTAGAGCTGCTGGCGCGACTCGCTGCCGGTGGCCAGGCCGTGCATCGTGTCGGCGGTGACGCCCTGGGCGGTGTGCACGGTGCACGCGTAGCCGAGCTCGGTGGACCGGGCGACGTAGTCAGCGGGCAGCCGCACGGTGCGGCCGTGCTGGGTGTGCTGGACCGTGAGCTCGCCGCCGTCGTGGATCTCCAGCACGTTCCAGCGGTCGCCGTTCTTCACCCAGTCGGTAGCCGAAGTACGCAGGCGACGATCGTTCTCGCGGGTGATGATCAGCTCGCCGATCGACGCCTCGTTGCCGTCGGCGAGCCGGCGGACCGGGCCACTGGCGGCCTCGTAGTCGGGGTCGGCCGGGTCGATCCCCTCGAGCCGGTGGGCGCGGGCCTGCTGGTTAAGCTCGCTGACCAGGTCGCGGGTCGGGGCGAGCATGATCGAGTCCAGGCCCTCGGCGCGGTCGGCCTGCCAGGCCGCGAACACGTCCTCGGTCATGGTGGCCAGGTCGCCGACGTGGACCCGGTCGCGGTCGAGGTAGAAGCCGAGCGACTCGGGCTTGCCCTCGCGCAGCGCGAGCGAGGCGGCGCCCTCAGCGGGGTCCTTGAACCGGACGAGCTCGGTCAGCTGCAGGGATCCGTGGGTGGCGCGGATGTCGCGCAGCACTCCGCCGGCGCCGATCGCCGAGAGCTGCTGGTCGTCGCCGATCAGGCGGACGCTGCCGCCGCGCTCGAGGATGTAGGACACCGCCGCGTCCAGCGAGAGGGTGTCTGCCATCCCGGCCTCGTCGATGACCACGAGGGTGGAGGAGTCGATGCCGGCAACCCAGGCGGGCATCGCGGCGCCGGTCTCGCGGGCCTGCTCGAGGGAGTGGGTCAGCTTCGCCAGGGTGTCGGTCTGGGTGTCGATCTGCGAGCGGAGCGCGTCTGCGGCCGCCGCTGAGGGAGCCAGACCGATGATGGTGCCGCCACCATCAGCCCAGGCGCTGGCCAGGGCTCGCATCGCGGTGGTCTTGCCGGATCCGGCGGGCGCGATCGCCAGCTGCAGCCGGGCGCCGGAGGTGGCCATCCCGCGGACCAGCGTGGCCTGTCCGGCGTTGAGGGTGATGCCGTTGGCGGTCGACTCGAGCAGCGCCAGGTCGACCGAGGACGCCTCGGCGGCGTACCCGTCGTGGCGGCCGGCGGCCTCGACCAGGCGCTGCTCGGCGGCGAGTACCTTGCCCGAGGTGAACAGCTCGGCGCCGCTCTGGGTGTAGACCGAGGCCCCGTCCGCGCGCCGCAGCTCGGCCGGTTCGCTGATGGTGTCCCAGGGTCGGGCCACGCTCACCGAGCGGCCGTCTAGGACCTCGCTGACGAGCAGTTCGACGACCTGGGAGACCTGGTTGGTGGGTACGTTGGCGCCCCGGACCTGCCGCTGGGCCTCGGCGTAGACGTGCCAGTACTGCCAGGTGCTGCGACTGCCCTCCATCGTCGCCACGATCCGGTCGGTGGTCTTGGCGAACCAGGCCGAGTCGGCCAGCGACCGCGCTGCGCCCTTCGGGTTCAGTGCGCCGTGGACCATCTGCTTGACCCGCTGAGGGGTGCCCAGCACCTCGATGGCCTCACGGCTCCAGGTCTCGCGCTGCTCGGCCAGCGAGCGCGGCTCGTGCTTGGCCTCGCGGGTCTCCAGCGTCGCCTGCTGGGACAGCTGGATGGTCTCCACCGGTGTGGGTGGCCGGCCGTGGGTGGCCTGGAACGCGGCCGCGAGGACCTTGCGGCGGTCCTCGACGTTGGCGCGGCGCTTGGAGAAGCGGCGGTTCAGCTCGGGGTCGACGCCGACGATCTCGCGCACGGGCCGCTTGCGGGCGTCCTCGTTCGGTCGCTCCTCGAACCGCACGCCGAGGGCGTCGACGAGGTGCCGCTCGAGCGCGGTGTTGTAGGTCTCCGAGGCCGAGACGACCGCCTTGTGCAGCGGCCGGCCGTCGATGGCCAGCCACTTGCCGTCGAGCGTCTGGACCTTGTTCGCCACGGCGACGTGCGTATGCAAGTCAGGGTCCCCGGCGCGGGAGTCGCGGTGGGTGAACGCCGTGGCGACCAGGCCCCGGACGTCGACCTGGCGGACGCCGTTGGTGCCACGGCGGGTGAACAGTGCCTTGGACTCGATGAAGTCCAGCGCGTCCTTGATCGCTGCCTGGTGGGCCAACTCGATCACCGCGGCGGTCTTCGGGTCGGAGATCGCCCACAGCACCGAGACGCTCTTGACCGGGGAGAAGGTCAGGTCGTAGCCGGCCACCGCGTTGGTCTTCGGTCGGGAGTGCTTGGCGATCGCGGCGGCCAGCTCGCGTGCGTCGGCGGGTTCGCGGCCGTGCTCAGCACGGAAGAACTCGGTGCCGACCTCGGTACGGACCTTCGCCCGGTCGGCCGCGGGGACCGGCCAGTCACCCGGCAGGCCGGCGGCCTCGTTGATGGCCGCGATGCGCTTGGCGACCTCGATCCGGAACGGGCTGATGTCGTTGTCGTAGACCTTGTACGGCGTGCCGAGCTGGCGGGCCGTCTTGTAGTCCGCGTCGGTCGGCCGGTCGACGCCGTCGCGGCCGATGCGCAGGTCCAGGTCCTTGGTCCGCTGGGTGGCCAGCGGGTGGTGACCGGAGCCGAACAGGCTCTGCATGTGGTCAGCGGTGACGACGTCGCCGGCGTCGAGTCCCTCGAGTCCCTCCATGCCGGAGCCGACCCACACGCCGGGGGTCTCGCCCTTCTCGGTGTAGTAGCTCGCCAGCCCGGTGTGGCCCTTGTCCGTGGCGTCCATCGCTGCGACCTGGCGGGTCAGGTAGTCGTACCCCGACCCCGCCGTCAGCTTGTGGAGGCTCATCGTCACGGTCACCTACGTGCACGCGGGCGTGCTGTGCGATCACTTCCGGCCGGATTTTTGTTGTGTTCTTTCTATTCGGCGTACCGAGAATGCAAGAGGTGTGTGGCACTTGGGAGTTCGCGGAAATCTGGGGGGACGCTGAGGGGCGTCGGTGACGGCTGGGGCGTCGGGTTCGGATCAGGTGGCTGGACGGGCTGCGCTGGATCGGCTGAGGGAGCGGTTTGAACGCTTTTGGGTTCGGTGATCGCTCGGGGTCCGGGGAATGTCGTAGGTGAATGTCAGAGTCCATGTCGACACGAGTGAGGACCGGATGAGTCAGCAGACGATCAAGCAGCAGGCGCGGCGTACGGCGCGGGAGATGGCCGAGAAGCGGCGCAAGGAGCGCGAAGAGCGAGAGCGCCGGGTGATCGACCTGGCCGAGCAGGTCATGGTCGCGATCGGTGAGCGCGACGCGGCGGTGGCCGAGACCGAGAAGCGCGCCGGTGAGGCGCTGCGAGAGTTGACCGAGGCTGAGGGCCTGTCGCTGGGCGAGGCCGTCGAGTGGTGCGGCGAGACCGTGACCGTGCGCGAGGCGACGCGGCTGCGGCGGCTCGCCAGCGAGCCCCAGGCCGACGACGGCGACCAGGGCGGCGACGGCGCGGCGCTGGCGACCGCTGGGAGCGGGGGAGCGGGTGCCGGTTCGTCGGCTGGATGACGCCGGCATCACGGCGGTCGCGGCTGCGATCAGAGATCCGGGGGTGCTCTTGCGGTACCGGGCGAAGGTCGCCACGGTTCCGGGCAGTGAGTGCCTGTGGTGGACCGGCGCGGTGTCCGGTCGGTCTGAGCGCGAGCGCACGGACGGTGGTGGCCATGGCCGGTTCTGGTACGCGCCGGGGCGGGTGATCATCGCGCACCGATTCGCGTTCGCGGTGATGCACGGCGTGGAGGCGCTCGCGGAGGCGCGGCTGCTCGGGCACCGCTGTCACAACCCGCTGTGTCAGCGGATCTCGCCGGACCACGTCGTGGTGTCGAGCGCGGCGCAGAATCGCCGGGAGTGGTCGGTGCAGCGACGGCTGCCCGACAGCCCGCTGGCCGACCCGCGCGGACCGCGTCGGCGTGCGCGGGAACTGCGCGACCTGGCGCGTGAGGACCCGCAGCTGGTGGCCGACGACCTCGCGCGGCTGCAGGAACTGCTGGGCGAGCAACTGACGCTCTGGTGAGAGCGTGCCGACGCAGAAGGCGGCCCGCAGCGGAGAGCGCTACGGGCCGCCTTCTGGCTGCCGGGAAGAACCGCCCTCAGTGGGGGAGGGTAGGCCGATCAGGCGGCGCTGTCCCTGGCCTCGTCGCTGGCCTCGGTGCTCGACTGCGGCTCTTCGCCGAGCAGGATCCGCTCGACCTCGCTGGGCTGGTAGCCCCACTCCACGAGCGCGCCGAGCACGCGGGCGTCCCACGCGGTCGGGTTGCGCCACGAGTGCTTGCCGGTCGTGGCATCCCACGCGGCGACGACGGCGGCGAGCGTGGTCATGGTCGCGGCCTTCGGCGTGCTCGCCTTGGTCGCGATCTTGTGGCACTCGTCGTGGCCCGCGCCGTAGTAGCCGGTCGGGACGTCGATCCCGAGCAGGGTGAAGAGCATCGGGTGTCGGTGGTCCATCGCCTTGATCAGCGAGTGGTGGCCGGTGACGACGGCCTCGCAGATCAGGGCCTCGGCACCCTTCGGGGCCGTCTTGCGAGCAACGAACCCGGTCAGCCACTCCCGGCGCACGGTCTCTGCGCTCGCCCAGGCCTTGTTGTTGGCGATCACGCGGCGGCGCTCCTCACGCCGCGCCTCGGCCTCCTCCTCGCTCTCGCCCTCGTCCCCGCTGTCGGTGGTGGTGGTGCTTCTGCCGGACCCGCCGCCGCGACGACGCAGGCCGGAGGCGGCGAGGTCGGTTACGACCCACACCGGCATGTACTGCTGGTAGGGCTCGGCGGGCTCGTAGTCGTCGTTCTGCTCGTCGGTTCCGACCTCGCTCTCCTCGTCGTACGCGTCCTCGGGGTAGACCCACTCCTTGACGACATTGACGCGAGCGCCGGGAACGTTGGGCCACTCCTCCTCGGGCAGCGGCTCGCCGTCCTCGGTGACCAGCCGCTCGATGCGCAGCACCTCGTCGGCCTCCGCGACCTCCTCGGCGCTCAGCACCGGCAGGCCCTCGGCGCGCAGTCGCTCGACCTCGGCGGCGTCGGCGTCGCGCTCGGCTGCCTCGTCGCGCAGCCGCTGGGACTCGTGGGCGAGCGAGCGACCCCACCGCTTGTTGTTCTCCAGGCGCTGCACGGCCTCGGGGTCGTGCTCAAACTCGGCGAAGATCGCGGCCTCCTCCAACGTCAGGTCTCCGGAGTTGAGCCGGTTGCGGGTCTGGTCGGCCTTGGTGACTGCCAGGGCGGCGTTCACGGTGGGGCGGTCGATGCTGGTGCGCTTGGCGATCTGCGCGGCGCTCACGCCGAGCAAGGCCAGCTGCTCCACGCCCGCGACGATCTCGGCCTCGCGCATCCCGGCGCGGTGGATGTTCTCGACCATCTGGTCACCGATCCGGTCGGCGTCGGCGGGCTGGGGCACGACGCGGGCCGGGATCAGGCCGGTGGGGGTGCCGACCTCGGCGGCGGTCACGGTGCGGCGCTGGCCGCGCAGCAGAACGTACTGGCCGTCCTCGTTGCGGTAGACGGTGACGGCCTCCAGCACGCCGCGCTCCTTGATCGACTTGCGGAACTCCTTGTGGTCGGGTCGCAGGTCGGCCCGGACGTTGGTGCCGATGATGATGTCGGCGGGGTCGAGGTTCAGGAACTCCTCGGCCTGGACGCCGTCGTGGGTGGCCTCGTCGGCGGCGGTGTCGGCGGTGGTCTGGATGGTGTCGCTCATGCGGCTGTCCTCCGTAAGTAGAATAGAAAGAACTGACAGGACTCAGTCTCCTAGCGGGGAGCCGACGCCTACCGGGGCACAGGGCGGACCTGTGGAAAGGTGGGCACCCGGTGAGGGTGGGGATATCCCCGACCTCACGGGCGCGGACTCTGCTGCGGCGGCGTTGGCGCAGCCGCACCTCGTAGCTGGCTGGAACGGAAGGAATCGAGCGAGGGTGGGAACGGCTGCGCAGGGCCCCGACCGGGAATGCAGCGGCGTTGGTGTTAGCCGCTGCAGCTCGACGCAGGCGGACGAGACCAGGGGAGTGATCAGGTGACGAGCCAGACCACGATCCCGGTCGGGATCTACTGGAAGCCCGGCGTTTGGGACCTCGCACGATCGGCCTACATCGCAGACCTGGACACCGACGCCGACTCACCCGGCTCGTTCGTCGGCTGGCTCGCCCAGGCGCTCGAGCTCCATGCCCGGCGCTCACCGCAGCAGCGGTCCGAACTCGCGGCCGCGGGTGAGAAGCATCCCGCCCTGGTCAGCGTGACCCGCAAGAGCTTCAATAAGAAGCACGACCTGACCGCCTCGACCATCGAGGCGGTCGAAGACGCGCTCGTGGCCGACCGTCAGGAGCTCGGCCGGATGCTCGCCCGCTCGGCGTTCGCCCAGGAGGCAGTGATCGCCGCGGCCGAGGAGGCCCGCCGGCGGCTGGGCCGCGACCTGCCGCCGCCACCGCAGAAGCTCAGCAATCGACCGCCGCGGCGCCGGACTGCCCGGTAGCCGACGAGGCCGACGCCGGCAGTTGTGTCGGCACCTCGTCCTAGCGTGCTTCCCAGCGCCCCGATCCGGTACCGAGAGCCAGTCGGGGCGCTACTGCGTGCCCCGGGTGATCTCCTGCCGCGCCGCCAGCCGAGCTCGAGCGGTGCAAACGACTTCGGCCGATGTGATCGCTGCCGGGCTTGGAAGACACCTAGGTGACTGCGGGACCGATCAACGTCTCGCAGTCACCTAGGAGGAAGCCATGTCCACCACCGTCACCTTCGCCGGCAACCTGGCCGAGGCACCGGAGCTGCTCTACACCCGCGAGAACAAGCCGTTCGTCAGCTGCCGGGTCCTGGTCAACCGCCGGATCCAGAACGACCAGGGGGAGTGGGTCAACGACGAGCCCACCGCCCACAACGTCAAGGTCTTCGGCTGCGCCGCCACCCACATGCAGGACAGTTGCGGATCCGGCGACCCGATCTTCGTCCACGGCCTCCAGAGCACCGAGAGCTGGCCGGACAAAGAGACCGGCGAGAAGCGCACCAAGGACGTCGTGGTTGTCGACAACCGCTTCGGCGAGGTCGGCATCTCGCTCAAGTACGTGTCCGCGCGCATCGACCGCGGCCCGCACGCGGCCCAGGCCAGCTGAGGAGGTTCGCTCCCATGGATCTCGTCGTTCAGTCCCCGGATGAGCTTCTCGCCGCGGTGCCGCACGTCCTCGGCTTCAAGCCCGAGGAGTCGATCGTCCTGGTGCCCTTTCGGCCCGGACTGCCGATCACCCGCGTCGACCTGCCGAGGACGGCCGCCGATCGCGAGGAGGTCTGGGACGCGCTCAGCGGACCGTACGGCCGCCACGCCCGGCCCGGTGCCCGCTTGGCCATCATCTGCATCACCGAAGACCGACGCAGCGCCGAGCTGGCCAGTCAGCACCTGTCGAACCGGCTCCAGGACGTCGGCATCACTACCGACATCAGGCTGTGGTCCGACGGCGAGCGCTGGCGCGAGTTCAACACCGGCCAGACCGGGCTGCAGACCCCGTCGACCGCTGAACGGATCGCGGCCGCGACCGTGCTGACCGGCGCCGCCCAGCCGGCCGCCAGCCGCGAGTCCCTGGCCGCGTCCATGGTCGGGGACCGGGAGCCGATCGCCGAGCTGATCCCGGCGGCCCGAGCCGCAGCCGAGGCCAGCACACCCGCTGCAGAGCGGGACTGGGCCCTGGACCGGCTAGAGCAGTTCCACACCGACGGCAACCGGCTCTCCGACGTCGACGGCGCACGGATGCTCGTCGCACTGGAGACGATCAGCACCCGCGACGCGCTCTGGGAGGACATGAGCCGGGAGAACTCCACCTCCCACATGGCTATCTGGACCGACCTCACCCGCCGCGGCCCGGACGAGGTCCGCGCGGCGCCGGCCTCCATGTCTGGCTTCGCCAGCTGGCTGCACGGCGACGGTACCAAGGCCTGGTGCGCGCTCGACCAGGTGCCCGCCGACCGGCCCTACTCCATGGCCGCCATCGTCGCCTCGGCCCTGCAGAACGGCATCCACCCCCGCGAGTGGGAGCGATGCCAGACCCAGATGCGCGACATCGCCGCCGACCTGGACGAGTCCTTCGTCCCCAAGCCACCCGGCCAGCAGCGCGACATCCCGGGCACGCAGCCAGAGACCGACCGAATGGCCCCGGGCCGCTGAGGGGGACCGCGATGAATCACGACGACGACACCCCGGTGCAGCACAGCACCACTGAGCGGCAGCTGCGCCGCCTGGTCGTGCCCAAGCCCGCGGCCTACGCCCTCGACAAGCGCCTGGACGTCATCCACGAACCGGATCTCGAGCTGCTGTGGGGAGGCCAGGAATGAGCACCCGAGCGCCCTGAAGCCGAGCTCGAGCGGCTGAGGAAAGACTGATCGAGCTCGCCCGCCGCAGCGGCTCGGCCTACGCGGCCGTGTCGCCTCGTCCCGCGTACAACTGTCCCCGCGCGCCGATAGGATTCCCCGCAAGGCGCGCCCCACTCTCGGCGGTGCAATCAGGCTGAGGACAGGGGCACGATGACGACCACGCAGTCGGCGAACAGTCATCTTGGCGCGGCGAAGGCCGCGAAGAACGACGAGTTCTACACGCAGTGGGGCGACATCGAGCGGGAGATGAACGCCTACCTCGAGTACGACCCCGACGTCTTCCGCGACAAGGTGGTCCTGCTGCCGTGCGACGACCCGGAGTGGTCGAACTTCGCGAAGTTCTTCGCGCTGCACTTCATGGACTACGGCCTGAAGAAGCTGATCTCGACGTCGTACGCCCCCGACAGCAACCCGGCGCTGTTCTCGTACGAGCCCACGCTCTTCGAGATGGGCGACCCGAAGTTCGACGAGACGAAGACGCACGCCAACGGCAAGAAGTTTGTGCTCGAGCCGAAGGACATCAACGACGACGGCGTCGTCAACATCGAGGACCTCCAGTGGGAGTACCTGGAGGGCGACGGGGACTTCCGCAGCGAGGAGGTGACGGCGCTGCGCGACGAGGCCGATTTCGTCATCACGAATCCGCCCTTCAGCCTGTTCCGCCCGTTCATGACCTGGGTCGTAGGCGGCGGACGGAAGTGCTCCGTGATCGGCAACAACAACGCGATCACCTACAACGAGGTCTTCCCACACATCATGGCGAACGAGCTCTGGAAGGGCGCGACGGCCAACAGCACCGACATGGTGTTCGGCGTGCCGAAGGGCGCGAAGGTGTCGGACGCCGACCGGCTCAAGGCCGAGAAGCTTGGCTACCCCTCGGACGACGAGCGCGACTACACGCGGCTCGGGAACTCCTGCTGGTTTACCAATATCGACCACGGCCGCCGTCACGAGCCTCTGCAGCTGATGACCAAGGCGGACAACGTCAAGTTCAGCAAGCATAAGGAGGTTCGCGGGCGGGGCTACCCGACCTACGACAACTTCCCGGCGATCGAGGTGCCGTTCGTCGACGCGATCCCCAGCGATCACGACGGCCTGATGGGCGTCCCGATCACCTTCCTTGACAAGTACAACCCCGACCAGTTCGAGATCGTCGGGAGCAGCGAGGGCGACTTCGCCCCGACACGGACCTACGGACCGAAGGAGCGGGTCGTCGACGGGGTCCGGATGAAGTCGAACACCGGAACGCTCGGCTGCTTCGTCCGCACCGACTCGTTCGGCGAGGGGACGTACTTCGACGTGGGCTACCCGGTCAAGCGCATCTACAAGCGGCTGTTCATCCGGCGGAAGGACGCGTAGTGGAGACCACTCTCAAGGAGTACACCGCCGACGAGGTCCTCAAGGGCTTCGTCTACAACGAGCTCGAGGGCAAGGGTCTGTTCGGGCTCGACGGCAAGCTCGTCATCCAGCCGGAGTTCCAGCGCAACTACATCTACAACGACGGCAAGCGCGACGTCGCCGTCATCGACTCGCTGCTCAAGGGCTACCCGCTCGGGCTGATCTACTTCAACGTCGACGACGACAACGACCAGCTCGAGGTCCTCGACGGACAGCAGCGAATCACCAGCATCGGACGGTTCATCACGGGCAAATTCGCGATCCAGGTCGCGGGCAAGGAGCAGACGTTCTCCTCGCTGCCGCTCGAGGACCAGGCGCTGCTGAGGAAGAGCCCGCTGCTGGTCTACGAGTGCCAGGGCACCGAGTCCGAGATCAAGGAGTGGTTCCAGACCATCAACATCGCCGGCGTCCCGCTGAACAAGCAGGAGCTGCTCAACGCGATCTACTCCGGGCCCTTCATCACCAAGGCGAAGGCCGAGTACAGCAACTCGAACAACGCCAACATGCAGAAGTGGTCCTCGTACGTCAAGGGCGACCCCAAGCGGCAGGAGGTCCTCGCCGTCGCGCTGGACTGGGTCGCATCGTCCCAGGGCAAGGGCGTCGACGCCTACCTCGCGCAGCACCGCCACGACACCGACATCGCCCAGCTGAAGACCTACTTCACATCCGTGATCGACTGGGTCGGCAGCGTCTTCATCCGCCCGCCGGACAAGGAGATGCGGGGCCTCGAGTGGGGCCCGCTCTACGAGGAGCACCATTCGACGTCGTACAGCGCGGCCACGATCGAAGGCCGCGTGAACGAGCTGCGCGGCGACCCCGCGGTCACCAGCAGCAAGGGGATCTACGAGTTCCTGCTTGGCGGCGAGAAGCAGCCGCAGCTGCTGGCGATCCGGCTGTTCGACGACAAGGACAAGCGCGTCGCCTACGAGCAGCAGACCAAGAAGGCCAAGGCCGCCGGCGAGTCGAACTGCCCGCTGTGCGCAATCGGCGGGGACAACAACAAGGCGCGCATCTACAAGCAGAACGAGATGGACGCCGACCACGTGACCGCCTGGTCCAAGGGCGGCTCGACGAGTTTGGCCAACCTGACAATGCTCTGCGTGACCCACAACCGCGCCAAGGGCAACCGGTAGTCCGGTGGCAGGGAATCCGAGGTAGCGATGCCCACGGGGACAGACGGAGGGCTGCTCGACAGCCCCAAGCCGCAGTCGGTCTACAAGCACGGCATCCTCGAGCAGTACGTCATCCGGTTTGCGACGATGACGGCCAGCAAGCTGAACCCCAAGCGGGCGGTGCTCTTCGACGGATTCGCCGGGCGCGGGCGCTTCGACACCGGTGAAGCGGGCTCCGCCGAGCACATGATGATCGCCGCACAGAAGGTCAAGGCGACGACCCAGATCGATCTGCTCCTAGTGGAGAAGGCCCGCGAGGACTACGCGAGCCTGGACAAGGTCGCCGATGAGTACCGCGCCCGCGGCATCACAATCGCGAGCCACAACGGGGACTGCGGCAACCATCTCGACGACGCGCTGCAGCTCGCCGCCGGGGCGAGCCTGTTCGTCTTCCTCGACCCATGCGGTGCCGTGCTGCCGATGGACTCGATCGAGGGCGTCCTCCGCAAGCGCGGCGCGTGGCCGCGGACCGAGGTGCTGCTCAACTTCAGCGCCGACCTGATCCGGCGTGCCGGAGGCCAGCTGAAGAAGGGTCAGCTCGACCTCGGCGGCGTCGCCAAGGCGGACGCCGTGTGCGGCGGCGAGTGGTGGCGGGACGTCGCCGTCCAGGCACACAAGGCCTCTGGCGGACAGGATTGGGAGTCAGCGGCCGAAGCCGTCGCCATCGAATACGCCCGACGTCTCACCGACGGCACCAAGTACGGGTTCGTCGTCGCGCCGGTACGCCGGCAGGTCCACCACCAGCCCGTCTACTACCTGACGTTCCTCACCCAGGACCCCCACGGTTTCTGGGTGTTTGGCGTCGCCGCCGCCAAGGCACGCGAGAAGTGGATCGACTTCCTCGGCCCGGACCCGGACGAGCGCGAGGGCATGCTGTGGGACACCGTGGCCGACCAGCTCGAACGAGAACACGTCAAGGCGATCGAGCACGTCACCGACAACCTACGCCGCCTGACCGCTGACGGGCAGCCGAAGGCGGTGGTCCAGCACGTCCAGGGCGTCTACGGCGACCTCTACGGCGAGGCCAAGGAAACCGCGTTCACAGCGGCGCTCCGCGCACTGGTGAAGGCGGGCGAGGTCGAGTTCGTGACAAAGGGCACGAAGCCCCACCAGCACGTCATCCGCAAGGCCGCGGGCTAGCCCAGCGCTGCAGCCAGCTGCGGCATGTCGTCCCAGGTCCGCCCGTCGAGCTCGCGACCGTTCGCCTTCGGCGTCCGGCCGCCCCACTGCTTGAAGAAGAACGCCACGCCGGCCTCGACGCACTGGTCGCGGATGTCCTCCACCCACGCGGGGTCCATCGGGCGCGCACGGGGCCCGGACTCGCCGCCGGCGATGACCCAGTCGATGCCGTCGAGCTTCAGCCCGGGAAGCGCCGTCAGTAGCGGCTCGCACGACAGGAACCGCGTCGCAGCAGGGACGGCTCGCAGATGGTCGATGCGGTCGACGACGTCGTACGACTCCACCGAGACGCCCATCCAGAGGTTCTTCGGCCAGTCGAGCTTGTCAGCGATCCTCGCCGTGCGGTGCGCGCGCTTGGTCAGCACCTGGTAGGTGTGCTGCGGGGTCTCGCGGATCACGTCGAACACGTCGCGGATGAAGTCGAGCGGCACCTTGGCGTGGAACAGGTCGCTCATCGAATTTACGAACACGACCTTCGGTGTGCGCCAGCGGTACGGCTCGGTCAGGGCCCGTGGGTGGGCCGTCACCCCGAAGCCGGGCCCCGATGTCCTGGGGTCGCCGTCGTTCTGGTACTTCTCCGCGCCCATGGCCTTGAGGCGCTTCGCGAGCGCCAGCGCGTAGCAGTTGTCGCAGCCGGCCGCGACCCGGTCGCAGCCGGTGACGGGGTTCCAGGTGACCTCGGTCCATTCGATCGCGCTGTTCGTGGCCACGTCATCACCCTCTCATCTCGGTGAGCGTATCGGGAGCCGCTCGAGCCGCGAGGCCGAACCGCCGTACGACCCACCTGCCACTTCCGTCACAGCTTCCCGGTGCTCGTGGCGGTCATCATGCCGCCCTGCACCGACAGACCCCACACCTACGCTGGACCCCAGAAAGGAGCCGCCCCGTCTACCCGAACCGACAGGCGACGTTCCTCCCCCAGACCATGCAGCGCCGCGACCGCGGAAGCGGCGATCGCGGCAGCACTGGTGGCGCTACTGGCTGCGCGCATTGCCTCCGAGACTGGTGCCGGGACAGGGACTAGTCGTTTGGCGAGGATGTCGGCGGGGGAGACCCAGACGACGTCGCGGTCGAGTGCCGGCGCCGTTGCCAGGCCGGCCTCGACGTCGTTGTGCGCCCGGCGGGACAGGGCCCGGGCCGGCCCGATGAGGTCGGGTGCGTCGGCCTTCTCGGCGAGGACGATCGCGAGCTCGGCCCCGGCCTCGATCGCGCGAAGCGTTGCGGGCACGGCTTGGGGGAGCCCTGGGCGTCCGGCGATGACCTCGGGGCTGGCCAGGGTGGTCTTGTCGTGGGTGATCTGGCGGTACGCGGCGCGGACCTCCTCGGCCGCGCGGGCCAGCGGCTCCTCGAGGCGGGCTCCTGGGGGAGCGAGGTCGCCCCAGCGGCTGGCCAGGTTGCTCCAGGACCGACCTGCTTCGGCGATGGCGGGGACCAGGCGCTCGGAGCGCTCGAGCACGCCTGCGGTCGCGGCCGCGTCGACGAGGAGCATGCTCGCGCCGGCGATCAGCCCCTGGGTGCGGGTGATCAGCAGGATGTTGGACGGTTCGAGGTCCCGGGCCAGTGCGCGGTGGGTCTGGATGTCCCAGTTGGCCAGTGCTTGCGCCAGCCGGCCGGGGTCGTCTGCGGGTCGCATCGCTTCGCCGGCGAGGGCTTGGGTGAACCGGTCGGTCAGGTATCTGCGGGCGGTGTTCTCGCAGGCGGACATCCGGTCGATCCAGACACCGGTGGGCGTTATCGCGTAGGGGGAGTGGTGCTGTGCCAGGTGGATCCGTCGGCCGGCGCCGCGGGCGTCGTTGACGCGGTCGCGGCCATGCTCGTGGAGCGCGACGTTGACGGCGTGGGCGGTGATGTAGAGCCCGTGCATGATCCGGGTGCGTGCTGCCTCGAGGTCGCGGTGGACGTGGGGTTGCTCGTGGGGGATCTCGGCGCCGTAGCGGCGGACCAGTGAGGCGGCGTTGAGGAAGGTCTGGGTCATCTGGTCGATGCGGGGACTGGTCGGGCCTTGCCCTGGCCAGGCCGTGCGGCCGGAGAGGCTGGTCTCGATGGTGGCGGCCTGGGCGGAGAGGCTGGTGATGGGCCGGTCGCGCTCGTCGACGCCAGGTCGTCGACCGGGCAGGGATGCCCACAGGTCCTCGGCGGCCGCGACCATCGTCGGCCAACTGCGCAGCAGCGTGCCGGCGGCGTCTCCGTCGACGTCCATCAGCAGCTGGCGCGCCAGGTAGTCGACGTCGAAGAGCATCTCGCCGACGCTGCGCATGTCACGCGAGGTCATCGGGATCTGGTCGACGTCGAAGAGCTCCTCGTCGATGTCGGCGTACGCCAGCCGCGGGTCAGTAGCCAAGGCCGCGGGCTTCCCGGATGAGGTCGCACAGGTCGACGACCAGTTGGGAACCGTGCACCAGGTCGGGCCGGTGAAGCGGCAGGGGACGGGTCAGCTCCTCGGCCTCGGTGAGCAGCTGCAGGGGCGTGCGCTCCTCGAGCTCCGCGTCCTCGTCGACTTCGGGCAGCTCGTAGTCGTCGGGGAGCAGGGCGCTGGCCTGGGAGTGCGCGAGATAGACGCCGAGGCCGAGGTCGTGCAGCGGCGAGTCGGCGGCGGACCGGTCGGCGTCGCTCCACACCTGGGTGGCGGCCTGGTGCAGCAGGAGGGCGATCGAGCCGAGGCGGTCCCAAGTGCCGTCAGCGTTGAGGGTGTCCACGGGTGTTCCTTTCGGTCGGAGGTCGGTCTGGCCCATGAACCCACGTCCCGGTTGGTCCTCGCTCCGCTGAGCGGCGGGCTGTGGATAACTCGGGGTCGTGTCGGCGGCTGGGCACAAACTGGTCTCGTTCGCCTATGTCGTACGGCGGTCGCCGGACGATCACCGCGAGCAAAGTCAAGAGATGCACTAGTGCTGACAGATGGAGGAGGGTCGTGATGATGAGGTTCCCGATGACCGTGCTGAGGGTGGTGACGCTGGCGCCGGCGCTGCTGGTGAGCTTTGTCCTCACCGTGGTGGTGTGCGCCCTGCTCCCGCCGGCCCTTGGCCTGGTGGCGTTCCTGGTTGCAGCCGGCCTGCTCGTTGCGCTGGCGCTCGGCCAGTTCGAGGTGCCGGCGATCGCGACGCTGACCCGGTCGCGTCCCGCGACCGCAGCTGAGCTCCAGGTGATGGCGCCCGTGCTCGCCGAGCTGGGTGGCCGCGACGTCGGCGTCGACGCCGTGTTCGTGCGCCGCCGCCAGGGTCCGAGCACCCCGGTGGCTGTGGCGATCGCGGATCGCGCCGTCGTGGTCACCCCCGGACTGGTCGCCGCCAGATACCGCGGGGGAGTGACCGCTGCGGAAGCGGCCGCCGCGATGGCTCATGCCGTCGGCCGGCGGCGAGCGATCCGGCCACGGCTGGAACTCGCTGCGCTCGCCGCGACGACGCCGTGGCGGCTGGTGGTCGCGACGTTCCGTGGCGTGGGTCGAGCCTTCGCCTGGCTTCCGTTCATGCGGCTGGCGTGGACGCTGCGGGGTTTCGTCGGGGTGATCTGCATCGTGCAGTCGGTCGCTGAGGGCCGGGCCGCTCCGGGGATCCTGGGCGGCGCGGTGATCGCCCTGACCTACCTGGTGCCGGCGGCCAACCGGCGGATCGAGGCCTGGTTGGAGGCCGCGGCCGACCAGCTGGTGGTCTCCCTCGGCCTGGGCTCCGTGCTGGCTGGTCTGCTCCGGCGTCATGGGCATCCGATGACGCTGGAGCGGCTGCAGCGCCTGGAGACAGCCATCGAGCAGCAGCCGCGACCGCAGCTGCACCTGGTGCACGGCTGAGGAGCTCTCTCTGCTACAGGGTCCGCGGGCTACTCGTCGTCCTGGAAGCCGGACGTTGAGTGGTGCACGCAGCCGCGGCCGTTCCCCTTGTGCGGCTTGTGGTTCATGCACGGCAGCGGCCCCAGCTTGTGGGAGCAGTCGACCCAGCGGACCGTCGTGCGGCCGGCGATTCGGCTGGCGTCCGCTGATGCGAGTGCGGTAGTCATCGCGACCTCCTAGCGGCGCGGGCCGCGGCGGCGGCCGAGCTGAGGCCGCTGATAGGCGGCCGTGTCGGTGTGGTCGTGCTGACGGCCGGATCGGTGGACCTGCGCGATCTCGGCGTCGGGGAAGGGGCCGGTGTCGGCGGCCGCGGCCTGGGCGGCGGCCTCCTCGGTGGCCCTGATCTCCTCGGCGCGCTGACGGGCATCTTCCTCGAGCGCGACTTCCTCGCGAGCGGCGTCACTCATGTGAATTCCCATGGATCCCATGGACCGGCACCGGCTGCGCCAGTCCTCCTTGGTCTCCTAAGTGCGGACCAGAGGTGGGAGCGATCACCTCGACTGAGCCGTGTTGTCCGCCCCGGGCGCTCTCAGACCGGCTGTGCCAGCAACGTGGCTCCCAGCAGCTGCGCGGTGCGCTCGAGGACGACCAACGATCCGTTCTCACCGGGGCGGTCGCAGCACGGGTGGGTCTCGAATCCCTCCTCGACGACGATCCGATGCAGCGGGCCAGCACACACGCGGCAGCGGCGCCGGGTGTGCTCGGGGCAGCGGTCGCGGGCCAACGCGCAAAGCAGGCACTTGGCGGGCGCGCGACCGGACACCTGGTGTGCGCGGTCCCAGTCGCGCCGCTGGCCCAGCAGCGCGGCGGTCCGTTGCCACAGCGCTTGCTCGAGGTGCGCCGGAGCCGGTCGGCCGAGCGCCTGCTCGACCGCGGCCTTGAGCAGCTTCTCACCGCAGCCGAGGACGCGTTCGTCGACGCCACGGGCGTAGCACCATCGGGCCAGCGTCTTCGCGGCCGTCGTCAGCTGCTCGTCCACGACCTGCCTCCCTGGCTCTCAGCAGTTGCCCCACAGGCCGCGCTCAGCGCCCTGGGCATCGTCGGTGGCCGTGGAGTACGACGCCTCGCGCGCGAGCACCTGGTCGGCTTCGTAGCGGCGGGCGGCGCCGCTGGCCAGGAGCTCGCGAGCTACGTCGGCGTCGTCGTGCTCGACGTAGCGCAGCAGCCGGTCGTACCGGTCGCGGTTGGGCAGGGCGATGTCGGTGACCAGCTCGACCGTGCTACCGACCGGCGCGAGTCGCTCGAGCAAACCGGTGGCCTCCTCGGCATAGCACTCGGCCGGCTCCGGCGGGTGGTCAACTTCGGGGGCGTCGATCCCGAGCAGCCGGACTCGACCGAGCTGGCGGCCACCAAGGGTCTCGACGCGGATGGTGTCGCCGTCGACGACCGCGGTCACGCGCACCTGGCTGGTCTTGCCATCGGCTGGTTCGGGGACTGGCCGGGCTCCAGGCAGGGCGGCCTTGATCCCGCCGGCGGTCAGCGTGAGGAGCGCGGCCGCGGCCAGGCCGATCAGGGCCTTCACAGGGCGACCCTCAACTGCGGACGCGGGCCGGCAACAGGGACCGCATGCTGCTGTACGCGCAGCCCGGGGGAGCGGTAGCCGCTCATGAAGACCTGCTCGTCGCCGTCGAGCCGAACGGCGCCTGCCGGCTGCTCGGGGAGATCCCCGCGATCTTCGCGGCCAGATCCCGCAGCGGCGGGGTCTTCTCGATGCGCCGGGTCGCCTGCAGCACCGTGGTGTGGTCGCGGTCGAAGTACCGGGCGATCGTGGGCAGGCTGTGGCCGTGCAGGCGGGCGGCGGTCATGGCCACCGCCCGGGCGTCCGCGGACACCCCGCTCCGGTCGGCACTTAGGAGGACCTCGGGCGTGGTGTTGGAGGCCGCGGCGGCCGCTACCACGGCGTGGCGGCCGCCCTGATCGAGGTCCATAGCTCCCCTACCGACCCGGGGACCTGGGCGCCGGGAGTGAGGCGCTCGTGATCGGGTCCCGGCTCTGTTCGGACATCCGCCGGCGGGCGTTGTCGGTGATCTCGCTGGCGATGCTGGCCGACTCCCGGGCGCTGGCCGCGGCGCGGTCGACGACATTGCCGAGCAGGCGCACGTCCTCGTCGGCGCGGCCGAGCTCCTTGCCGGCGATCGCGGTGCTTCGCTCGAGGCTGACCGGCTCCAGCAGGCCCAGGGCAGTGACGTCCCGGCTTGCCAGGTGCGCGGTCTCGACGTGCTTGGCAGCCAGCTGGGCGACCGGCTTGGCCAGGGCGACCATCTCGCCGACGACCGCGATGCGCGGCTTGAGCTGCGCGACCTCGCTGGCGACGACGGGATCGGAGGTGTCCGCCAGGTCGAGGAGGGTGCGGGCGTCGGTGACGGACTGCGATGCGCGGTTGAGGTGCACGAACAGGTCGTGAGTGAACTCAAGGATGTCGTTGCACCGCGTGCGCAATCGTCCTAGGTGCTCGCCGGCGGCCTCGAGGTAGAAGGAGCCGCGCTCGGACAGCTTGGCCTTGGCCGAGTCGAGCTCGGCGTCGTCGAGCACGCGGAGCGCGCAGGTGATCGTCTCCTGGAGCTCCTCCACGACCCAGCGGGCCCTGCTCACGGCTTGCTCGGCCTCGAACATGGCTTCGGCGGCGCTCAGGGTGGTGTCGGTGGTCATGCCGACTCACCGCCTGCGGTTTCGGGCGGGGGAGCGGTGGGCGGCGGCAGAACTTCGCGGAGTCGATCGAGCGCAGCCATGGCCTGCTCGAGGTGGGCGCGGGCCTCCTGAACCGGGTCACGGTGGGGCGCGGCGGACGGGGAGTCGGTGGGCGTGCTCACGTGCAGCTCCTTGGTGGACCGGGGTCATCTCTCAGTCACCAAAGGAAGGTCGACCCGCCGGGGCGATCACCAGACGCGACGAAATCGCGCGAATGCTCAGCGGGGTCCGGTCAGGGCTGGTCCCAGGGCATCGACCCGTGGCCGTCGTCGACGCCCTGACTGATGATGTGCGCGGTGGCGTTCCGCGCGGCGTTGAGGTGCTTGTGGAGGTCGACCGCGAGACCGCGGGCCTCCTCCAGGTGGAGGCCCGCGACGCCGATCGCCATCGCCGGGTCCGACTCGTCGGTCATCGCATCCATGCTGAGCACCTGGTTTGCGATGGCCTGCTCAAGCGTGCTGGACAGCTGCGAGAACGCCTGGGGGAGTGCGGCCGCGAGGTCGGCGAACTCCGCCAGCTGGTCTGAGGCCTCGGCCGGGATCTGGTCGCGCTCCCACATCGTGGCGCGGTTGAAGCCGTACACGTGCTCGCGGGCAGCCGTCGCGTGTCCGCCTGCTTCGAGCTGGTCGTTATCGTCCACCAGGTGCCTTCCTGCCGAGAGGATAGGACTTGAGTCTCGCGGATCTCACCGGCCAGCGTTCGCCGCCGGCGTCGAGCCTGTGGACAACGGGCGAATGGGTCCCTCCTCGCGTGCGCGGCTGAAGACTGAGCAGTCATGGACGACAAGGCGGCCCTGATCGCGCGGCGCGTCGCGATGTCCGCCGCCGCGTGGTTCAACGCCCCACAGGATGTCGAGGCCTATCGCCTGCTCGCCGCGGCGGTCGGCGAGTGGAACGCCCACTGCCCGACGATGGAGACACTGGCGGCAGACGAGTCCGAGTTGCTCGACAGGCTGGCCGACGTCGCGCCGGCGTAGCCCCTTGCTGCGCTGATGCCCGAAGTGACAGGGCCCTGCTGCGGAGGGCCTGCCGCCAGTTCTAGCGCCGCGCGGGCTGTCGCGGTCCATGTCAGCCCGCTTCAAACTGTTACACAGCTGCGTTGTGTAACGGAATGTATGCACAACCGTTCGGTAGCGGTGCGCGCCGCCTCTCAGGAATGCGGCCGCGCAGATCCGCCGCCGGGCGGTGGCAACTGGCGGGTTTCGTTCTGCTCGCTTCGGCGCAGCATGTCCCGACCCGCGTGCGCAGCTGAGGGATTCAGACCGGCGTTCGCGATCATCTTCTGCAGGCTGAGCAGTTCGGTCGCTGCCTCGGGCCGCGTGCGTTCGTAGTGGCTCAGAACGTAGCGGTTGAAGAGCGGGACCGCCATTGCCAGCTGGCCGCGTTTGGGTGCGTATACGTCGCCTTCCTCGATGAGCTCCTCGCGGAGCCAGGACAGCTCTTGCTGGGAGCGACTGAGTGTCTTGGCGATCGCCGCTGTCGAGGCGCGCCCGCCGTGCAGAGCGAGGGCGGCAAGGAACTCCATCTGTCGATCGCTGATTCGGTCCCAGCGGGGGCCAAGGGTGCGGCGCTCGAGCATGTCGGCGACCTGGGGGAGTGCGGCTTCGACGTCGCCGAGGGTGATCTGGTCAGGCCCGGGCGCGGATGTCCAGATGGCGTGGGCGAACAGCTGCAGGTGCGCCGGGTAGCCATTGCTGGCCTCGACGACGGCTGCCGCCGCCTCGGGGGTCCACGCGACACCGGCCTGGCGTGCTGGCTCTACCACGGCGTAGCGGGCGTCATCGGGTTCGAGGGTCAGGGGGATGGGCTCCAGCACGAAGAGACGGTCAGGGTGGGTCACGCCAGCCTTGCGGAGCGCATCGGGGGTGAAGGGCAGTCCGGTGCCGGCGAAGAGGACCGGCGCGGAGGGGTGGTCGACGTTGAGTCGGTGCAGCGTCGCCGCGAGCAGGGCGAGGTCGGGCCTAGATGCGACCTGGAGCTCATCGACGGTGATCAGCAGGCCGCCGCTGTGGGCGTCCTTGCGGACCTCGGACGCCAGCGTGGCCAGGGCGTCAGCGAGCGTCCCCGCGTCCAAGCCTGGTGCTGCGGCGTCGGATTGGTGAGTGGAGATCCCAGCACCGATGCCCGCGATGCTGAGGTTGACCCCACCGATCCGCTCGAAGGCCTTGCGGGCGCGCTGCCACGGGCCCGCCTCCTCAGCCATACGGGTGCGAGCGCGCTGGAGCAGCGCCTCTACCAGACCAGCGTGGCCCGAGACAGCCTGGAGGTTGACCACTTCGAAGCCTTGCTCCTTAGCAAGGTCCGCGAACGCGCTCACCGTGACGGTCTTCCCCACGCCGCGCGGGCCGGAAAGAATCATGTCCTGGGCACGGACGCGGCCGCCAGCGACAATGTCGTTGAGCACCAAGTGCCAGTCACGGAGAAGGCCGTCGCGTCCTGCCAGGACGGGCGGGTTGTGGCCAGCACCGGGCGTGTACGGGCTCTTATCCACCAGCGCCAACTTCCTAGACTCACCTAGAATTAGAGGGTTTTCTAGGTCAGTATAGGTGGCAGTCGGCTCACTCGATCGGAGGAGCGCTCGCGCTTGTGACCGGCGCGTCAACGGCCGATCCGGGGTTGCGGGAGAGGAGCGCCGCCGGCAGTGGACCGGTCGGCGCCGAGGCGTCGACGGGCTGCATGGTCGGGACTCTCGTGGGCAGGACCGGCCTCGCCGGCGACGAGGGACTCGCCGAGCTTGTCGGCAAGCTCGGCGACGTCGGCCGACAGCACCTGCTCGAGGATGTCGGCGATGCTGGCGGTGGAGCCGTCGCAGTGGTCGACCAGGTCGGCGGCGAGGCGATCGAGGGCGCGTTCGCCCTGCTGAGTGAAGGTGACGATGCCGGAGCCCGGCTGCTCCGCGGGTGAAGTGCTCATTGGGTCCTCCTCTGCTTGGTCACCTAAGTGATCCCGGACCTTGGGAGCGATCAGCTGTGACAGGGCTTTCGCAGCTCGGCAGCGGGCGGCGGCCGACAGGCTCGCCGTCGTCCTGCCGCAGAACGCGCAGCACACCGGCGGAGGGGGCAGGGGCGGCGTCGGATCCCCTGCTAGTTGCGCTCGACTCGCAGGGCGATGATTCGCCACCCGTCAGGAACGCGGCATCGGGCGGCCGCGTGCGCCTGGTCGTAGTCGGTGTCCTCGACGGTCAACTCGTCTCGGCCGAGGGTGTAACCGCCGCGGTGGTCGGGCGGTATCTCCTGCATCGTGGCGAACAGGGTGAGGACTCGTGCTTGAGTCTCGGTCACGCGCTCGACTCCTGCTCGGCCATAGTGCGCATGAGGCGAACGTCGCGGCGGAATGCTGATGGGAGCCCGGCGCTCTCCTCCGGATCGGCCTCGTAGCCGATCAGGCCATCCTCGACCAGGTCGGCGGCGGTCTCCAGGATGCGCGCAATGCGCAGGAGAAGCGCCGGGGGCATCTGGACCGACGGCTCGTCGTAGAAGCCTGTGGTGGCCACCTGGTCGTGGACCAGCAATCCGAGATAGCTCTGCGCGTGTGCGATCTGAGCCACCCGATCGCGGGTGTGCTCGAGATCGTCGCGCTCGACGAGGAGGATGCGGACGACCTCGCCCAACCCCGCGAAGACCCTTCCGGCGAACCTCACGGGAACCGCGGCGGTCCGCGGTGCGCTCATCAGGTCCGCACCCGGTGTCTCTTCGACGAAGCCGAAGACAATCTCACTGGCCATGCCGGCGAGGGCGTCGTCGGTGAGGTAGCGGCGGGCGGTGCTGGCCGTGACACGCATCTGCTCGGCGACGAACTGAACCCGTTCGTCGAGCAAGTCGCCGGCAGCGGGGCGCGACATCGTCATGCCGAGGTCGGAGACGGCCGCCAGGAGGTCGTCGATGCGCTTGTCGCGCCAGGATCGTGCAGCCACCCGATCAGCCCGCCGCAGTGGGGTAGGGGTCCGGCGTAGTCATCACCGGGATTCTGCCATCGAGGTGCTAAGGGGCGTCAGCGCCGATCGCGACGGGCGTGGGAGCTGGGCACGTTGTCTGATCGTTGGGCGGGAGCGGCGGTGACGGGCAGTGGACCGGCGGCTCCAAGACGAGCCGTTGGTTCGGGCTGGCGTCCGCTAGCCCCGAGAGGGTTGCTCGAGTTCTCTGTCGACCTCTTCTCCCACGTGGCGCCCGGCTGCAAAGGCCGCATCCACTGCTGCCCGGGTTCGCTCCGTGCTGCTGGGCATGAGATGGGTATAGGTGCGCAACGTGAAGCCGGGGTCGCTGTGGCCTAGGTACTCGGACACAGCGCGAATCGATTCACCGGCGTCTAGGAGCACGGAGGCGTACCAGTGGCGTAGGGCGTGCATGCCGTTGTCACGCGATTGCTCGATGCCCACATGGGCTTGCCCGGGCTTCCAGAGCCGTGTGTTGAAGTAGTTGCGGTTGAGGGCAGAACGCTCGCGCGTCGTGAGGATGAGTCCTGCGCTCGACTTCTTGTCCGCCTCGGGTGTTCCCCAGGGCAGCGCGACGCTACGCCGCGGGTAGGTGGCGAGGTGGCCGCTGAGTTCCGTTGCGACGCTCTCGGGCAGGGGGACGGTGCGGGTCTTATCACCCTTCGGCAGCCCAAAGACGAGGCGGTTTCCTCCGAACACCTTGACTTGTCGCCTGACCTCGACGACCCCGCGGAGGAAGTCGATGTCCTCGACCGCTAGCCCAAATACCTCGCCTTGGCGTAGTCCCAGCCCAGAACCTAACGTGACTGCGATCCTGTATTGGGGCGGAAGTGCGTCGTGCATCGAGGAGACCCATTCGGACGGCCAAGGCACCACCTTGCGGCGCGACGTTGCGGGCCTTGTGACTGAACTGGCCTTGCACGGATTCTTGGCGATCATGTCGTCGTCGACCGCAGCCGAGAAGATGGCAGACACGTTGGAGAAGATGACGCGCCGGTAGGTCTCCGCCATCTCCATCGATCGCAGGAGCTTCTGAATCGTCGACGGCTTGATCTGTCGCAGTTCGAGGTGTCCCAGCGTCGGGAACACGTGGAGCCTGAGTCGCAACTCCGTCGCCTCATAGGTCAGTGGGCTGAAGGTCCGGCTGTCGAGCCACTCCTCGGCATAGGCCCGAAACGAGATCCTGCCGGCGTCGACATCAAGGTAGGTCCCACGGAGCTTGTCCGCTTCAACCGTGTTGCGGAACGCGACCGCCTCGGCTTTGCGTCTGAAGGTCTTGCGGCGCTGCCGCCCCTCGGGATCTCGATAGTTCACAACGTAACGAGGGCTCCCGTCGTCCGCTGGCCTACCGGGACTAACGCTGGCCATGGCTGTCCTTGGCAGACTCCGACCGGGTGACCAGCGATGCTGACGAGCACGTGCGCCCTGGTGACTCGGGAACCGATTCGGCCTGAGGCTGATGGCCTCTCGATATCACTGATTCTCCTCGAGTTGCACCGTCCAATTGATCACGGTTGCTGCCCGCCAGCGCAGGTGCTTTCCGACACGGAAGCCGGCCGGGCCGTAGCCCGTCGTCCGCCAGGAGTAGATGGTCTGCTTGGTCACGCCAAGGTAGGACGCGACATCGTCGATGTCCCACAGCTCTTGGGCATCGACCAGTCTGGGTGCCCGGCTGCCGCGACCTCCGCGCCGCCGCGCCCCAAAGGTTCCCGGTTCCATGGCAGGTACGTTCGAGTTCGTTGCCATCATCAAGCCCCTCCTTGCGGCGTTGACGGACAGTTGGTCTACGGGCACCTATGTCCGACGGCAGCATGGGAGCGATCACGTCGGTGGAAATGATGTGGCAGCAAGATGGCTCGGGCATCGCGGCGATGGTCGCCGAACTGTGCGATGCCAGCCTGGTGGCTCGAGCAACCGACCCGGGCCACGATCTGCCCGGAGCGCCTCCTGAGGACCGTGTGGCAAGGGATAACGCCACCCAAATTTGTACCGGATTTGTAACAGACGAGCGGCTACCAACAGCAAACGCCGCCGAGCGACCAAAAGGTCGCTCGGCGGCGTTTGCGCAGGTCAGCGGCTGTTCTTTGCGGTCTTTCGGCGTTGCTGAATGACCGCAGCCGGAGGCCCGGTTAGATGTCGTAGTAGAGCTCGAACTCGTGCGGGTGCGGCCGCAGCTGCACCGGCAGGATCTCGTTCGTGCGCTTGTACTCGATCCAGTTCTCGATCAGGTCGGGGGTGAAGACGTTGCCGACGGTCAGGAACTCGTGGTCGCGCTCGAGGTTGTCGAGCACGGCGTTGAGCGACGTCGGGACCTGGTCGATGTCGGCCATCTCGTCCGGCGGGAGCTCGTAGATGTCCTTGTCGATCGGCGCGGCCGGCTCGAGCTTGTTCTTGATGCCGTCCAGGCCGGCCAGCAGCAGCGCCGAGAAGGCGAGGTACGGGTTCGCCGACGGGTCGGGGCAGCGGAACTCGATGCGCTTGGCCTTCGGGTTCGCGCCCGTGATCGGGATGCGCACGCAGGCCGAGCGGTTGCGCTGGCTGTAGACCAGCGAGATCGGGGCCTCGAAGCCGGGCACCAGGCGGTGGTAGGAGTTCACCGTCGGGTTGGTGAAGGCCAGCAGCGACGGGGCGTGCTTCAGGATGCCGCCGATGTACCAGCGCGCCATGTCGGACAGCCCGCCGTACCCGGTCTCGTCGTAGAACAGGGGCTCGCCCTCGTTCCAGATCGACTGGTGGCAGTGCATGCCGGAGCCGTTGTCGCCGAAGAGGGGCTTGGGCATGAAGGTCGCCGAGCGACCGTTGCGCCAGGCCACGTTCTTGATGATGTACTTGAACTTCATCACGTCGTCGGCGGCCTGGAGCAGCTCGGCGAAGCGGTAGTTGATCTCCGCCTGGCCGCCGGTGCCGACCTCGTGGTGGGCGCGCTCGACGTGCAGGCCGGACTTCTCCAGCTCGATGACCATCTCGTCGCGCAGCTCACCGAAGTGGTCGGTCGGCGCGACGGGGAAGTAGCCGCCCTTGTAGGGCGTCTTGTAGCCCAGGCTGCCCTCGGCGCCGGTGTTCCAGGCGCCCTCGATCGAGTCGAGCTCGTAGTAGCCCTTGTTCTGCTTGGTCTCGAAGCGCGCCTCGTCGAAGACGTAGAACTCGGCCTCGGGGGCGAAGAAGGCGGTGTCGCCGACGCCGGTCGTGGTGAGGTACGACATCGCCTTGCGCGCGATGTTGCGCGGGTCGCGCGAGTAGGCCTCGCCCGTGATCGGGTCGTGGATGAAGAAGTTGACGATCAGCGTCTTCGCGGTCCGGAACGGGTCCAGGTAGGCCGTCGTCGGGTCCGGGAACAGCGACATGTCGGACTCGTGGATGGCCTGGAACCCGCGGATCGAGGACCCGTCGAAGCTCAGACCGTCGTCGAAGACGCTCTGGTCGAACGACGACACCGGCACGGTGAAGTGCTGCATGACGCCGGGCAGGTCGCAGAAACGGACGTCGACCATCTCGACGCCCTCGTCCTTGACGAACTTGAGCAGCTCTTCGCTGTTCTGGAACATTCGGCCTCCTTGGTCGGCGCGCGCGCGACGACCGGTGGATGAGTTCGTGGGGAACCCGGGCGGCTCGTGCCCCGGGCAGGAGCCCGAACCTAGGTACGGGTGGTTTCTCGACCGTATCGTCATTGTTTCGCCCGTGTTACAGGTCGTCCGGGGGTGGGACGGCCTCACTAGGGTTGGCGACGTGCCCGTCCAGACCCCGCCCTTCCCCACCGCCTCCTGGGGGCGCCGGATCCTCGCCCTGCTCGTCGACTGGCTCGCCTGCACGCTCGTGGTGATCGGCGTCGTGGGCCTGGACGCCTACACCGAGCCGGGCAGCACGGCCAGCTTCGCCGTGCTCGGCCTCTACGTCGCCGAGACGACGCTGCTGACCTGGCTCGCGGGCGGGTCCTTCGGCAAGCTGGCCACGCGGCTGCGGGTCGTGTGGGCCGGCGGGGGTACGCGCCCGATGAACCCGCTGCGGCTGCTCCTGCGCCAGGTGCTGGTGGTCCTCGTCGTGCCGCCGCTGGTGTGGCGTCCGGACGGTCGCGGTCTGCACGACCTGGCGGCCGGGACCTGCACCATCACGCTGGACACGTACCGCGGCCTGGGCGTCGGTCGCGCCTGACGGTGGTCTCGAGACGGTCGCTGGCACTCCCTCCTCGACCTCCGGGGCGCTGCGGGCTCAACCGCGAGGGATCAGCGGCCGCGCATGTTGCCGCGCATGCCCTTCATGTTCTGCGGGACTGGGCCCTTGGGCATCGGCACGGCCGAGCGGCGGGCGTCGAGGGCCTTGAGGCGGTGCAGCACGTCGGTGATCTCGGCCGGCTTGACCTGGCGGCCGAGCTTCCTGACCTTCTTGACCAGCTGGGGGAGCGGGACCTGACCCTCGGCGTCGCCGCACTGCAGCTCGTGCACGGGCGTCCCGGCGGCGACGCGCTCGTGCTTGCGGCGCTCCTCGGTGAGCATCCCGCGCAGGCGGGTGGGGTTGCCCTCGCCGACCAGGACGATGCCCGGGGGGCCGACCACGCGGTGCACGACGTCCTGCTGGCGGTTGAAGGCCACCATCGGGTCGGTCTTCCAGCCCTTGCGCAGCATGGTCAGCGCGCTGGCGCCGGCCCCGGTCTGGCCCTCCATCCGGGCGTAGGCGGCGGCCTGGGCGCGCCGCCCGAAGACGAGCAGGGCGCCGAGGATGCCGAGCAGGATCCCGCCGATGACGGCGAAGACCGTGCTGATCGTGCCGTCACCGGGGAGCAGCCAGAAGATCGCGAAGCCGACCAGGCCGGCGAGCAGGAACGACCCGAGCAGCCACAGGCCGATCCGCGGGTCGGTCTGCTTGGTCATCGAGTAGGTCGCCATGAGCTGCTGGCGACGGCTCATCGTCGACGGGTCGCTCGGGTCGTACGCCTGCTTCTGCTTCTTCTTGCGGGCCATGGTCGGGCTGGTCCTCGTGTTCCTCGCGCGGGTGGGGTCGGTCCGGCCGGTCGGGCCGGGCGTCAGACGGAGGCGCCCTCGCGGGCGTCCATCGCCTGACGGTACAGCCGTCCGGCGCGGTACGACGACCGCACGAGCGGGCCCGACAGGACGCCCGAGAAGCCGATCTCCTCGGCCTCGGTCGCCAGCTCCACGAACTCCTCGGGCTTGACCCAGCGCTCGACGGGGTGGTGGCGCGCGGAGGGGCGCAGGTACTGCGTGATCGTGATCAGCTCGCAGCCGGCCTCGTGCAGGTCGCGCAGCGCCTGCGAGACCTCCTCGCGGGTCTCGCCCATGCCCAGGATCAGGTTGGACTTGGTGACCAGGCCGAAGTCACGCGCGGACGTCAGCACCCCCAGCGAGCGCTCGTAGCGGAACGCCGGACGGATCCGCTTGAAGATCCGCGGCACGGTCTCGACGTTGTGCGCGAGCACCTCGGGGCGGGACTCGAAGACCTCGGCGAGCTGCTCGGGCACGGCGTTGAAGTCCGGGATCAGGTTCTCCACGCCGGTGCCGGGGTTGAGCTCGTGGATCTGCTTGACCGTCTCGGCGTAGAGCCAGGCGCCGCCGTCGGGCAGGTCGTCGCGGGCCACGCCGGTGATGGTGGCGTAGCGCAGGCCCATGGTCTGCACGGACTCCGCGACCCGGCGCGGCTCGTCGCGGTCCAGGGCCTGGGGCTTGCCGGTGTCGATCTGGCAGAAGTCGCAGCGGCGCGTGCACTGGTCGCCGCCGATGAGGAAGGTGGCCTCGCGGTCCTCCCAGCACTCGTAGATGTTGGGGCAGCCGGCCTCCTGGCACACCGTGTGCAGGCCCTCGGACTTCACCAGCTTCTTCAGCTCGGTGTACTCCGGGCCCATCGAGGCCTTGGTCTTGATCCACTCGGGCTTGCGCTCGATGGGGGTCTCGGCGTTGCGCACCTCCAGACGAAGCAGCTTGCGACCGTCGGGGGCGGTGGGAGGGGTCGTCACGTCGGTCAACTGTACGCCGGGGGCCCGACCACCCTCGGCGCGGACTCAGGCCACGTCGCGCCGACCGAAGGAGACCAGCGACGCGCCGCCGGCCAGGACGAGGAGCCCGCCGAGGTAGACCGCCGCGTCGGTGCGGTCCACGACGACCAGGCAGCCCGCCTCGATCCGGGCCTCCCGGTCGCCGCGGAGGTTCTGGCAGGACAGGTCGTACTGCGGGAAGGACAGCGGTCCGGTCAGCCAGGCCACCGCGTGGTACTGCGGCTGCAGGCACTCGTTGCCGTCGATCCCGCTGATCGACAGCAGCAGGGGGACGACGACCGCGGTGACGAAGAGCAGTCCCAGCGTGGCCACGGTGCTGCGCATCAGCATCGTCAGGAAGTAGCCGCCGAGCGCGGCGCCGGCCACGAGCAGCACCCCGCGCCACGACTGCGCCCACACCAGCCCGGGGACGGCGTCGCCGACCGGCTCCCCGCGCAGCGAGGCCAGGCCGGCCAGCCCGCCCCAGAACGCGGCGAGCACGACGGCGGCCAGGACCAGGCCGACCAGCAGCACCGCGAGCCCCTTCGCTGCCCAGGTGCGGCCGCGCCGGCTCTCGACCAGCAGCTGGTTGCCCATCGAGCCGGTGTTCCAGTCGTGGCCGGCGAAGGTGGCGCCGACCAGGATCATCAGCAGGGCCATCACGGTGACGACCGCGACCCCGACCGTGTCCTCGTAGACCCGTCCCAGGTCGAGCGGGCTGCGCTGGAGGAACCAGTCGACCTGGGGCAGGCTCTGCTCCTCGCAGGCCGCGGCCACCGCGGCCGGGTCGTCGAGGTCGGTGTCGCGGGGGCGGACGCCGTACCGCTCGGGACGCTCGGCGCAGCGCTCGAGCTGCCGCTGGTAGTACGGCTGGTCGACCTCGCGCTCGACCTGCTGCTGGGCACGCTCCAGCTCGGCGTGGGTGACCGGCCGGGTCTGCCAGCCGATGACCACCGCGATCGCCAGCGGGACGACGACGGCGGTCAGGAGCAGCAGGACGATCGCGCGGCGCCAGCGCAGCCGCGTCAGCTCCACCCGGGTCGCGCGGATCACGAGGCCACCCCGTCCTGCGCTCCACCCAGCGTGTCGCCCGAGGTCAGCTCGAGGAACACCGTCTCCAGGTCCCGACGCAGCGGGACCAGCTCGGTGAGCCACACCCCGGCCCCGCCCAGCGCCTGGTTCAGGGCGCCGGGGTCGTCGGCCTCGACGACCCGGGCCGCGGGGTCGGTGTCGGGCCGGGCGGTGAAGCCGCCGGCGGCCAGGGCCCGGTCGAGCCGGTCGGTCGCGGCCGCACGCACCCGCCAGGTCGAGGTGCCGGTGCCGGCGACCAGGTCGTCGACACGGCCGCTGGCCAGCATCCGTCCCCGGCCGATGATGGTGGCGGCGTCGCACACCTGCTGGACCTCGGCCAGGATGTGGCTGGACAGCAGCACGGTGACCCCGCTGCTGCCGAGGTCGCGGATCGTCTCGCGGATCTCCCGGATGCCGGCGGGGTCCAGGCCGTTGGTGGGCTCGTCGAGGATCAGCAGCTCGGGCTCCTTCAGCAGGGTCGCGGCGATGGCCAGGCGCTGCTTCATGCCCAGCGAGAAGCCGCGGTAGCGGTCCGCGCCGCGACGCCCGAGGCCGACGGTCTCCATGGCCTCGTCGACGCGACGGTCGGGGGCGCCGATCCCGCGGGAGAGCAGCAGCAGGTTCTGGCGCCCGGTGAACCCCGGGGAGAACTTCGGCGACTCCACCACCGCGCCGACCCGGCCCATCACGACCGGCAGCCGGCTCGGCACCGGCTCCCCGAGCAGGCTCATCGACCCGGCGGTGGGTCGGGCCAGGCCGAGCAGCATCCGGATCGTGGTGGTCTTGCCCGAGCCGTTGGGGCCGAGGAAGCCGTGGACACCGCCCCGGGGCACGGCGAGGTCGAGGTCCTGCACCGCCACGTGGTTCCCGCGCCGGATGCTGCGGAACTCCTTGCGCAGGCCGCGGGTGGCGATCACCAGGTCCCGGGCCGCACCCGGCTCGGTGGCGGCACGAGGGTCGTTCACGGCTGCTCCGTCCCGCCCGGGCGCGCACCCGGGTCGGCGAGAGTCAAGCAGCCCCGCGCCGTTGGTCCCGGTGCGACGCGCGGACGGAGGGGGTCAGAGGCTGAGGACCTGCACCCGCGGTCCGCGACCGGGCTCGGGCCGCGGCTCGTAGTCGGGCGTCGACTCGTAGGGACCCCAGGCGAGCAGCTCGCTGAGGTGCCGCTCGACGTGGGGCAGGACCTCGTCCACACCGACGTGCCGGTCGAGCTCCCGGGTCAGGCTGGTGACCCCGGCGTCGGCGATCCCGCAGGGGACGAACCGGTCGTACCAGCCGAGGTCGACGTCGGCGTTGAGGGAGAAGCCGTGCATCGTCACCCCGCGCGAGACGCGGATGCCGAGGGCCGCGACCTTGCGCTCGGGGCCGCGGTCGTCGGCGCGCAGCCAGACGCCGCTGCGGCCCGGGATGCGGGCCGTGGTCACGCCGAGGTCGGCGCAGGCGCGGATCAGCGCCTCCTCGACGCGGCGGACGTAGTCGACGACCTTGACGTGGTCGGGCAGCCGCACCACCGGGTAGCCGACCAGCTGGCCCGGTCCGTGGAAGGTGATCTTGCCGCCGCGGTCGACGTCGATCACGTCGGCGCCCCCGGCGTCGACCGGCTTCTCGTGCTCGTCGGTGCGCTTGCCGCAGGTGAAGACCGGCGGGTGCTCCAGCAGCCAGACGGTGTCGGGCCGCGACCCGTCGACGACGGCGGCGTGCAGCGCGCGCTGCCGGTCCCAGGCGGCTCGGTAGTCCACGGCGTCGGGTCCGAGGCCGTCGCGGAGGTACGCAGGGGTGCTCACGTCGGTCGAGGCTACTCCGCCCCGAGCAGCGCCCACGGGGCCTGTGGACAGCCGGAGCGGCGTCGGGCGGGTCCGGGGTAGGAACAGGGCATGCGCCACCTCGACCGCCGTCCGAGCACCCACGTGCGGTCCCGGGTGCCCCGGCTCGCGGCGGTCGGCTCCGGCCTCGCCGCGCTGCTGCTGGCTGCGGTGGCGCTGCTGTCCGCCACCGGGGCCCCGGGCGGTGGGGAGCTCCTCGGGCTCGGTCCGGGGGACCCCGAGCCCCGGCTGGCCACCCCGGGCGCCCCGGCCCCGGGCACGCCCGAGAGCGGGGAGGACGCCGACGCGCAGCAGGCGCTCGCCGCCGGCCCGGCACCGGTCCGCGCACCACCGCCCGGCGGGGCCGCGGCCCCGGGCGCCGTGCGGTGGTCGGCGGGGCTGCTGAGGGCGTGGGACCGGGCCCGGGAGCGGGCCTGGCAGGCCGCGGACCCGGGCGCCCTCGCGGCGCTCTACGTCGCCGGGTCGACGGCCGGGGAGCGCGACGCCGAGCTGATGGAGCGGTGGAGGTCGGCCGGGGTCGAGGTCCGCTCCCTGCGGCTGCGGGTGGAGACGCTCGACGTCGTCGCCCTCGACCGGCGGCGGGTCGTCCTGGAGGTCACCGACCGCCTGCGGGTGGACGCGGTGGCCGAGGGCGCGCCGGGGGTGCTGCGGCTGGGCCGGGACCGTCCGAGCACGCGGGTGGTGGAGCTGCGCCGTGACGGCGGCACCTGGCAGGTGGCCGGGGTGGTGCCGGCCGGGACCGCGTGAACGGTCCCGGCCGGACCCGGGTGGCGCAGGTCGAGCCGGGTCAGCGGCGCCGGGCCAGCCCGCTGCCGACCACCGCGGTGACGTCGGGGTCGGCGAACGAGTAGCCGCTGTCGAGCAGCGCCTGCGGGCGCACGTTGAGCGAGTTGAGCAGCTCGGTCGACAGGTCGCCGGCGCCGACCCTGAGCAGCGGCGCCGGGACGGCCGCGAAGGACGGCCGGCGCAGGGCCGAGGCCAGCGCCTTGGTGAACGCGGCGTTGGTCGGGGTCTCGACGCAGCACAGGTTGACCGGACCGGAGACCGAGTCGTGCTCGGCGAGGTGGACCACCGCGCCCACCCAGTCGCGCAGCGAGACCATCGCCATGTGCTGGCGTCCGCTGCCCAGGCGCCCGCCGAGGCCGAGCTTGAACAACGGCCTCAGCAGGCTCAGCGGCGGCGCGGCCGCGTCCATCACCGGGGCCGTGCGCAGCACGCACACCCGGGACCCGGCCGCCCGGGCCGGCTCGGCCGCGGCCTCCCACTCCCGGGTGACCTCGGTCAGCAGCCCGTGCCCGCGCGAGTCCGAGGACTCGGTGAGCAGGGTGTCGCCGTGGTCGCCGTAGTAGGAGATCCCGTTGCCGGCCAGGAAGGCCGGGGGAGCGCCGCCGCCCGCGGCCGCCGCGGCGACGGCCTCGGCCAGCACCGTGGTCGTGGTGATCCGGCTCTCCCGCAGCTCGCGGGCCCACTTCTTGGAGTGCGGGTTGCCGGCGGTGGGCGAGCCCGCGAGGTTGACCACCACGTCGGACGCGGCGATCACCGCGGCGTCGACCTCACCGGCGTACGGGTCCCAGGTGGACTCCTCGGCCCCCTCCGCGGGGCGCCGGACCAGCCGGGTGACCGTGTGGCCCCGGGTGGTCAGCGCCTCGCGGAGCTGGGTGCCGAGGAAGCCGGAGCCCCCGGCGAGGACGACGCGCAGCGGCATCTCAGACCTCGAACTGACCGGACTCGAGGCGGGCCTTGACGTCGGCCAGGAAGCGGCCGGCGTCGGCGCCGTCGACGAGACGGTGGTCGTAGGTCAGCGCCAGGTAGACCATGTGGCGCACCGCGATGGTCTCGCCCAGGTTGGCGTCGTCGATGACGACCGGTCGCTTGACGACCGCACCCGGGCCGAGGATCGCGACCTGGGGCTGGTTGATGATCGGGGTGTCCCACAGGGCCCCGACGCTGCCCAGGTTGGTGATCGTGAAGGTGCCGCCGGACAGCTCGTCCGGGCCGATCTTGTTGGTCCGGGTGCGCTGGGCGACGTCGGCGATCTTCTTCGACAGCCCGGCGATCGAGAGGTCACCCGCGTCCTTGACGACCGGGGTCAGCAGACCCTTGTCGGTGTCCACCGCGAACGCGACGTTCTCGCGGTCGAAGTAGGTCACCTCGCCCTTCTCGGCGTCGATGGTCGCGTTCAGCTTCGGGTGCTCCTTGAGCGCGTCGATCGAGGCCTTGGCGAAGAACGGCAGGTAGGACAGCTTCACGCCCTCGCGGGCCAGGAAGTCGGCCTTCGCCGCGTCGCGCAGCCGCGCGATGTTGGTGACGTCGACCTCGACGACCTGCGTCAGCTGGGCCGAGGTGTGCAGCGAGTCCAGCATCCGCTCGGAGATGATCTTGCGCAGCCGCGTGATCTTCTCCGTCGTCCCGCGCAGCGGGGAGGGCGTCGGCTTCGCGCCGGACGCCGCCGGGGCGGAGGCGGCGGCCGGGGCGGCGGGCGCCTCCGCGGGGGCGGGCTCCTCGGCCTTCTTCGCCGCGTCCAGGACGTCCTGCTTGCGGATCCGGCCGCCGACGCCGGAACCGGTCACCGAGGACAGGTCGACGTCGTGCTGGGCGGCCAGCTTGCGCACGAGCGGGGTGACGTACTGGCCCGGGTCCTCGCTGCGCGAGGGCTTCTCGGCGGCGGGCTCGGACTGCTCGGTCTGCTTCGTCGGGGCGGGGGCCTCTTCGGTGGCCGGCTTCTTCTGCTCCGGCTCCGGCTCGGGCGCCTTCTCCTGCGGCGTCTCCTTCGCCTCCGGCTCGGCCTCCGGCTCCGGCTCGGGCTCGGGCTCCGGCTCCGGCTCCGGCTCGGGCTCGCTCTGGGCGGGCTCACCGGAGCCGACCAGCGCCAGCTCGGCGCCGATCTCGACGGTCTCGTCCTCGGCGACCTTCTGCTCCAGCAGGGTGCCGGCCACGGGCGAGGGGACCTCGGTGTCGACCTTGTCGGTCGAGACCTCGAGGAGCGCGTCGTCGACGGCGACCTCGTCACCGACCTGCTTCAGCCAGCGGGTGACGGTGCCCTCGGTGACGGACTCGCCGAGCTCGGGCAGCTTGACGACGGTCGCGTCCCCGCCACCGCTGCCGCCACCGGACGGCTTCGGGGCGGGCTCCTCGGCGGGCTCGTCGGCCTCGTCCGCGGAGGCCTGCGGCTCCTCGGTGCTGGGCTCGGGCTCCGGCTCGGGCTCCGGCTCGGGCTCCGGCTCGGGCTCCGGGTCGCTCGACCCGCCGTCGTCGGAGGAGGACGCCTCGTCGGAGTCGCCGACGAGGGCGAGCAGCCCGCCGACCTCGACGGTGTCGTCCTCGGCGACCTTCTGCTCCAGCAGGGTGCCGGCCACGGGGGAGGGGATCTCGGTGTCGACCTTGTCGGTCGAGACCTCGAGGAGCGCGTCGTCGACGGCGACCTCGTCACCGACCTGCTTCAGCCAGCGGGTGACGGTGCCCTCGGTGACGGACTCGCCCAGCTCGGGGAGGTTGACTTCGGTGGCCATGGGGTTCCTTCGGTGCAGTGGGTACGGGTGGCTCGTGGCGGTCGGGTGGGCGGTGGCTCAGCCGTGCGCGTGCAACGGCTTGCCGGCGAGGGCGAGGTGGGCCTCGCCGAGCGCCTCGTTCTGGGTGGGGTGGGCGTGCACCAGGGGTGCGACGTCCTCGGCGTGGGCCTCCCAGCCGTAGATCAGCTGGGCCTCGCCGATGAGCTCGCCGACGCGCTCGCCGACCAGGTGGACGCCGACGACGGGCCCGTCGGTGCGGCGGACGAGCTTGACGAAGCCCTGGGTCTTGAGGATCTGGCTCTTGCCGTTGCCGCCGAGGTCGTAGGTCAGCGTCTCGACGCCGTCGGCGCCGTGCCGCTCGACGGCCTGCTGCTCGGTGAGACCGACCGAGGCGACCTCGGGGTGGGAGTAGGTCACGCGGGGCACGGCCAGCTCGTCGACCGGGGCCGGGTCGAGGCCGGCGATCTCCTCGGCCACGAAGAGGCCCTGCGCGAAGCCGCGGTGGGCCAGCTGCAGGCCGGGGACGATGTCGCCGACGGCCCAGAGGCCCTCGACGCCGGTGCGGCAGCGCTCGTCGGTGACCACGAAGCCCCGGTCGAGGGTGACGCCGTGCTCCTCGTAGCCGAGGTCCTCGGTGACGGGGGCGCGGCCGACGGCGACGAGGACCAGCTCGGCCTCGATCACGTCACCTCCCTCGACGGTGACCGCGACGCCGTCGTCGGTCTCCTTCAGGCTCTGGAACGGGGTCGAGGTGCGGACGGTGATCCCGCGCTTGCGGAAGGCGCGCTGCAGCGCGGCCGACGACGCGGCCTCCTCGCCGGCCACGAGCCGCGGCAAGGCCTCGACGATCGTCACCTCGGCGCCGAAGCTGCGCCAGACGCTGGCGAACTCGCAGCCGATCACGCCACCGCCGAGGACCACGACCGAGGTCGGCACGTGCTCGAGGCGCAGGGCGTCCTCCGAGGTCAGCACCCGGACGCCGTCGACCTCGAGGTCGGGCAGGACCCGGGGTCGCGAGCCGGAGGCCAGCACGACGTGGCGCCCGGTGTAGGCGGTGCCGTCGACGGTGACCTCGTGCGGGCCGGTGAGCCGACCGGTGCCGGCCACGGTGGTGATCCCGCGGCTCTTGACCAGGCCGGTGAGCCCCTTGTGGAGCCGGGAGACGACGCCGTCGCGGTAGGCGTTGACCGCCGGCACGTCGATGCCCTCGAGCGTGGCCCGCACCCCGAACTGCCCGGCGTCGCGCGCGGAGTCGGCGACCTCGGCGGCGTGCAGCAGCGCCTTGGTGGGGATGCAGCCCTCGTGCAGGCAGGTGCCGCCGACCTTGTCCTTCTCGACCAGGGCGACGGTGAGGCCGAGCTGGGCGGCGCGCAGGGCACAGGCGTACCCGCCCGAGCCCGCGCCGAGGACGAGCACGTCGAAGTCCGGTCCGGGCACGCTGGTCCTCTCGCTGCGGGCGGTGGGCGCCGGCCGCCAGGGTCGGCGGGCCCATCCTTGCACTTCCCACCAGGGTCCTGGCCAGGGGCCGCAGGGGTGTGGCGTGCCGCGTCCTGCCCGGGTGACCTGGGGCGGCAGGGCAGACTGGGGGCATGGCGATCTGGGACCGCTTCCGCGGCGGTGGGCGTACGAGGATGAGCAGGCCCGCCAAGGACGGCGCACGCACGGGCTCGACCCGGGTGCGCGCGGCGACCCGCGTCGACGAGCAGCACCTGCTCGAGTTCGTCACCGCGCGGCACGGCGTGGAGGGCTTCGTGGAGCCCCGCACCGCCGTCAGCGACGTGACGCTGCTCCTCGTGGCCCACGACGGCGAGTGGACTCGGCGCCGGGTGCCGTCGATCGGGTGGGCGCACGACTTCTGCAACCACCACCAGGTCCCGTCGTACGACGCCGGGCTGGTCGGCATCCCGCAGCGGATGCGCGACTGGAACTCGCGGGAGAAGCAGCGTCAGAAGGAGCAGCGCCGCCAGCTCGGCCTGTGACGGCCGAGCCGGCGGGGCTCAGGCCTGGTCGGCCAGGCCGCGGACCAGCTCGACGAGGGTCGAGACGCCGTACCCGGTGCCGCCGGCGGTGACGTGGCCGTGGGCCGAGCTGCCGAAGGCCGGCCCGGCGATGTCGAGGTGCGCCCACGGGCGTCCGGCAACGAACTCGCGCAGGAAGGCCGCGGCGTAGAGCCCGCCGCCCCACCGCACCCAGTCGACCTGGGCGAGGTCGGCGACCTTGCTGGTGCGGACCCGCTCGTGCATCTCCTCGGGGATCGGCATCGGCCAGGACTCCTCGCCGGCGGCCACCGCGGCCGCGCGCATCCGGGCCACGACCTCGTCGTCGCCCATCACCCCGGCGACCCGGTCGCCGAGCGCGACGACCATGGCCCCGGTGAGGGTGGCGACGTCCACGACGAGGTCGGGCTCGCCCTCGCCGGCCTTGACCAGCGCGTCGGCCAGCACCATCCGGCCCTCGGCGTCGGTGTTGAGGACCTCGACGGTGCGCCCGCCGTAGATCGTCACGACGTCACCGGGACGGGTCGCGTCCGAGCCGAGCATGTTCTCGGCCATCGCGGCGTACGCCGTGACCCGCACCGGCAGCCGCAGCGCGGCGACCGCGAGGGTGGCGGCGACGACCGCGGCGGCACCGGCCATGTCGGACTTCATCTCGTGCATGCCCTGGGCCGGCTTGATGGACAGCCCGCCGGAGTCGAAGGTGATGCCCTTGCCGACCAGGGCCAGGTGCGTGGTGGCGCCCTTGGGGACGTAGCTCAGCTCGACGAGGCGGGGCGGCTCGGAGGAGCCGCGTCCGACGCTGATCAGGCCGCCGAAGCCCTGGGCGGCGAGCTGCTCCTCGTCCCAGACGGTGACCCCGACCTTGGGCGTGCCGCGGCCGTGGGCGTGCTCCTTGACGAAGTCGCTGCCGGCGGTCTCGACGGCGCGGGCAAACGCGGGCGGGCGGAGGTCGCCGGGGGGCGTGTTGACCCAGTCGCGGGCGGTGGCCACGGCCGCGGCGACGACGCGCGCCTCCTCGAAGGCGGCGACGGTCGGCTTCTTGCGGGCGTCGGCGGTCAGCACGACCACGTCGGCGGGACGGTCGTCGCTCGTCGTGTCCTTGCCGTCCTTGCCGGTGCCCTTGTACGAGGTGAAGGCGTAGGCGCCGAGGAGGTAGCCCTCGGTGACCGCGCGGACCTCGGCGGGGCTGGTGGCCGGCAGGGCCAGGGCCAGCGAGGCGGCGTTGGTCGCCGCGCGCGCGGCGCTGCCGGCGGCGGCTCGTAGGGCGGTGGTGGAGACCTCGGTGCCGAGGCCGACCAGCAGCAGGACGGGGGAGGAGAGGGTGCCCGCGGTGGGGATCCGGGTGACCTCCCCGGCCTTGCCGGTGACCCCGAGGGAGGCCAGCATCGGGCTGAGCTTGCGGCCCCAGGCCTTGGCGACGTCCTCACCGCCGGGGGCGACCGCGGGGCGGTCGTCGCCCTGGACCAGGCCGATCACCACGACGTCGGCTCGGGTCTTGGCGGGGCTGGCGGAGCGGAGGGTGTAGGTCGTCACCGACGCAGGATAGCCGGGACCTCCTGCGCCGCCGCAGGGCTCCGGGGGGTGTGCGCTGCGCTAGGTTTCCGGGCATGTCCGACCACGCGTCCCTGCACTCCCCGCTGCACGACCGGCACCTCGCCCTGGGTGCCAAGCTCTCCGAGTTCGGGGGGTGGAGCATGCCGCTGGAGTACCCGACCGGGGTGGTCGCCGAGCACACGGCCGTGCGCACCGGCGTCGGCCTCTTCGACGTCAGCCACCTGGGCAAGGCCACCGTGACCGGGCCGGGCGCGGCGGCGTACGTCAACGCGACCCTGAGCAACGACCTGGGCCGGATCGGGCCCGGCCGGGCGCAGTACACGCTGTGCTGCGACGACGAGACCGGGGGCGTGGTCGACGACCTGATCGTCTACTACCGCAGCGACGAGGACCTCCTGCTGGTGCCGAACGCCGCCAACACCGCCGAGGTGGTGCGCCGGCTGCGGGCCTCCGCACCCGACGGGGTCGTGGTCACCGACCGGCACCGCGACGACGCCGTGCTGGCGCTGCAGGGCCCGCGCAGCGACGAGGTGCTGGCCGCGGTCGGCCTGCTCGGCGGCTTCCCCTACATGAGCTTCGGCGAGCAGCACCTCGCCGGCGGCCCGGTCACGGTCTGCCGCACCGGCTACACCGGCGAGCGCGGGTACGAGCTGGTGGCGCCGAACGAGGTCGCCGGCGACCTGTGGGACGCGCTGCTGGCGGCCGGGGAGGCGTACGGCATCACGCCCTGCGGCCTCGGCGCCCGCGACACCCTGCGCACCGAGATGGGCTACCCCCTGCACGGGCAGGACGTCTCGATGGACATCACCCCGGTGCAGGCCCGCCTGGGCTGGGCCGTGGGGTGGAAGAAGGAGGCGTTCTGGGGCCGCGACGTGCTGCTCGCCGAGCGCGAGGCCGGACCCCGCCGGCGCCTGTACGGACTGCGGGCCACCGGCCGCGGCATCCCGCGCCCGGGCATGGGCGTCTCGCTGACCCCCGACGTCCTCCTCGGTGAGGTCACCTCGGGCACGTTTTCGCCCTCCCTGCGCACCGGCGTCGGGCTGGCGCTTCTGTCCACGGTCGTCGAGGACGGCAGCCAGGTCGGGGTCGACGTCCGCGGTCGTCGTGAGGTCTTCGACGTGGTCCGCCCGCCCTTCGTGGCCACGACGGTCCGGGAGGACTGATGAACCTGCCCGAGCAGCCCGCGACCTTCCGCCCCGCCGAGGAGGGCGACCTCGCGTGGTGGTGGCGCTGCGAGGACGCCGCCGGGGCCGAGGTCGACGTGCCCGAGCCGTACGCCGGTCAGCGCTTCGCCAACCAGGGCGACGCCGAGTCGTGGGTCGGTGAGGTGTTCGCCGAGCTGGCCGCCGAGGGCGTCGACGCGGTGACCCTGTTCGAGGACCAGCGCCGGGTGTACGGCCCGATGTCGCTGCACCCCTGAGCCGGGCCCGGACGAGCAGGGACGCGCGCGTGGGGTCGTACCGCTTCTCCCAGGTCGACGTCTTCTCGGACGCCCCGCTGCTGGGCAACCCGGTGGCCGTGGTGCACGACGCCGACGACCTGACCGACGAGCAGATGGCCGCGTTCGCGCGGTGGACCAACCTGTCGGAGACGACGTTCCTGCTGCGGCCGACCGCGGCCGGCGCGGACTACCGGCTGCGGATCTTCACCCCGGGCGCCGAGCTGCCGTTCGCCGGTCACCCCACGCTCGGGTCGGCGCACGCCTGGCGGGAGGCCGGCGGGGAGCCGGCCGTGCCCGGCCGGGTGGTGCAGGAGTGCGGCGCCGGGCTGGTCACGCTGCACGACGCCGCCGGTCGGTTGGCCTTCGAGGCGCCGCCCCTGCTGCGGTCGGGCCCGGTCTCGGCCGACGTCCTGGCCCGGGTACGGCGCGCGCTGCGGCTCGACGAGGCAGCCGTCGTCGACGCGGCGTGGGTCGACAACGGCCCGGGATGGGTCGGGGTCCTGCTGGGCAGTGCCGTGGAGGTGCTCGCGGTCGACCCGGACTGGTCGGTCTTCGGCGACCTCGACGTCGGGGTGGTGGGGGCGTACCCGCCCGGCTCCGAGGCCGCGGTCGAGGTACGCGCGTTCTGCCCCGGGCTGGGCGTCGTGGAGGACCCGGTGACCGGGAGCCTGAACGCCGGGCTGGCGCAGTGGCTCGCCGGCGGCGTGCTGCCGGCGTCGTACGTCGCCTCGCAGGGCACCGTGCTCGGGCGCCGCGGGCGGGTGCACGTCGACCGGGTCGGTGACGTCGTGCGGGTCGGCGGCGCGACGCGGACCACCGTGGCCGGTCACGTGGACCTGGGCGGCCCGGAGCTCCCGGCGACGTAGTCTCGGACGCATGCAGGCCTACCTCGACCTCCTCACGCGCGTGCTCGACGAGGGCGTCGAGAAGTCCGACCGCACCGGCACGGGCACCCGCAGCGTCTTCGGCCACCAGATGCGCTTCGACCTGACCGCGGGGTTCCCCCTGGTCACCACGAAGAAGGTGCACACCCGCTCGGTGTTCGGCGAGCTGATCTGGTTCCTGCGCGGCGACACCAACGTGAAGTGGCTCCAGGACCGCGGCATCTCGATCTGGGACGAGTGGGCCGACGAGCACGGCGACCTCGGCCCGGTCTACGGCGCGCAGTGGCGCAGCTGGCCCACCCCGGACGGCCACCACGTCGACCAGCTCGCCCGCGTCGTCGAGCAGCTGCGGGCCGACCCCGACTCCCGGCGCCACGTGGTGTCGGCCTGGAACGTCGCCGACATCCCGCAGATGGCGCTCGCGCCGTGCCACGCGCTGTTCCAGTTCTACGTCGCGCCGGCCGACGACGGCGGGCCCGCGCGGCTGTCCTGCCAGCTCTACCAGCGCTCGGCCGACGTGTTCCTCGGCGTGCCGTTCAACATCGCGTCGTACGCCCTGCTCACGCACCTCGTCGCGCAGGTCGTCGGGCTGCGGGTGGGCGACTTCGTGCACACGATGGGCGACGCGCACCTCTACTCCAACCACCTCGACCAGGCCCGCCTGCAGCTGACCCGCGAGCCGCGCCCGCTGCCGACGCTGCGGCTGGACCCGTCGGTGACCACGCTGGACGGCTTCGACCTCGAGCACGTCGCCGTCGAGGGCTACGACCCGCACCCGGGGATCAAGGCGCCGATCGCGGTATGACGCCCGGCGGCAGGCGGGTCGTGCTGGTCGCGGCCGTGGCGGAGAACGGCGTCATCGGCGACGGCCCCGACATCCCGTGGCGGGTCCCGGGGGAGCAGGCCACCTTCAAGCAGCTGACGCTCGGCCACGTGCTGCTGATGGGACGCACGACGTACGAGTCGATCGGCCGCCCGCTGCCCGGCCGCACCACCGTCGTGCTCACCCGCGACCCGGCCTGGACCGCCGACGGCGTCCTGGTCGCCCACGACGTGGACCAGGCTCTGGTCCTGGCCGACGGCGTCGCCGGACCGGGCCCGGACGGCGGCGAGGTCGAGGTGATGGTCGCCGGCGGCGCGCAGGTCTACGCCGCCACGATGCCGGTCGCCGACGCCCAGGTGCTGACCGAGGTGCGCCAGTCGCCGCCGGGCGACGTGCACTACCCGGAGATCGACCGCGCGGTGTGGCACGAGGTGCGCCGCGAGGCCTTCGACGGCTTCGACCGCGTGTGGTGGACCCGCCGCCAGCCCTAGCGAGATCGGTCCGGTGGTCGAGCGGCGAGCGCCGGTTCTCTCGGTGGTCGAGGAGCGAGCGCAGCGAGCGTCTCGAGACCTGCTGCGGGGCCCGGTGGTCGAGGAGCGAGCGCCGCGGGTCCGGTTGTCGAGGAGCGAGCGCAGCGAGCGTCTCGAGGCCTGCTGCGGTGACTCGGTGGTCGAGCAGCGAGCGCAGCGAGCGTCTCGGGACCCGGTGCGGTGGTCGACGTGTGATCTGCATGCATCTGGTGCGTGCAGATCACACGTCGACGGGGCTGGGGTGGGCGTGCCGGTACCGCCGGTGGGCGTGCCTGGTCCGGCGGTACGGCTGCTGCTGGGGTGTCAGCGGTGGGTGGGTCAGAAGGGTGGGGTGTCGTTGCGGGGTGGAGGCTCGGCGGCGCCGTCGGGATCGTCCGGTACCGGGGGCGGTGCCTGGTACGGGGTGGTGTCGGGTTGCTCGGGCAGTGGGTCGGGTGGTGGCCCTGGTGGGAGCTCGTCGAGGGGATGGGTCCCGGCGTGGGACCTGAGGTACCGCTGGCCGGCGGGACTTCGCCAGCGGTAGAGCCCGGGTCCGAGGACGTCGTAGTGCCATCCCATGTGGGTCTTCGCGCGGTGGTGCTGGCGGCAGGCGGGGGCGACGTTCCCTGTCTCGGTGGGGCCTTCGGGGTGGGGGATGACGTGGTCCATGTCGGAGTAGACGGCGGGGTTGGTGCACCAGGGGAACACGCACGTCAGATCGCGTAGGGCGGTCTGTTCCTTGAGGCGGTCGGAGCACTCGTAGGAGTCGCAATGGATGGACTCGGCGAGATCGATGACCGGCCGGATCGTGATCGAGGCGGCGGTCTGTGCCCACTGGCGGACCTGGGCGGTGGTGATCGGTCCCTTGGCGGGGTGGCGGTGGTCCAGGCGGGAGAGCTGGGACGCGCTGGTAGGGCTGGTGGTGCAGAACAGGGGGTTGAAGACGGCGCCGGGGATGTGGGCGTACAGCACCAGGTGCTTGCCGGTCGCCGGTGACGCCTGCTCCTGGCCGTCGGGGAGGGTCTGTTCGCCGAGGGCGAGGGAGCCGAGGGCCTGGGAGCGGCGGACGTCCAACGACTCGGTGGACCCGTCGGCGGCGAGGGTCTTCGCCCGGTCGCTGACGGCTGTTTCGAGGGCGATCGCGTCGGCGAGGTCGAGTCCGGCGTCGAGCTGCACGGTGCCATCGACGTGCCCACTCAGCCCGATGCGGCAGTACCTGCCGTCAGCGGCTGCTTTCCGCTTCTCCTCGGCCGCTTCGGGGTCCCAGCGTAGGAGGGCCTCGTCGGTGATCCGGGTCAGCTGGGCGTAGGAGATGGAGTGGGCGAAGGGGGCGACGAGTCGGTCGACCTCGGCGGCGCCGTCCTCGCACAGGCTCATGGTCTTCTCTGCGACCTGGCGTGCCCGCCACACCGGGCAGGCGCCGGAGGTGACGCTTTCCCACAACCGGGGTAGCCGGTACCGCAGCTCGAGGGTGATGGCGACCTGGTTGGCACCGGACCGGGTGGAGACGCCGAGGACGGCGGAGAGCTCGATGACGGCGGACTCGCGGACCAGGGGGCAGCCGATGCCGCCGAGGGCGAGGCCGTGGTCGCCGTAGCCGGCGATCCACATCGCTTCGTCGTCGGTGAGGGCCTCGTTGGCCACGCACCAGCCCACGATGGTCTGCAGGACCCGGACCTCGGCGGCGGCACGGACTGCTTTCGCGTCCTTGACCTCGGCCAGCAGGGCGGCCCGGGTGGCCTCACGTGTGGTGTCGAGGGCGTGGACCCATTCCCAGAACGACGGGTCCGGCGACATCACGGCTTCGACCTGCACTGCAGCCTCGACCGGGACGTCGAGCGTCGGGTCGGGCCCGGTGCTGTCGTCGTCGGTGTGGGGGGTGGTGGTCATGCATCCAGTATACTCGAACACGCGTTCGAACGCTAGGTCGGTGTGGGGGTTGTGGAGGGGGCCTCGAGACGCTCGCCGGCGCTCCCTCCTCGACCACCGGGGCCGGCGCTCGCTCCTCGACCACCGTGCCGTTGGGCGGTCCCAGCCACCGCCCACCCGGTAGCCGCCGGAAACGTGGGGCCGGGACAGGTCACACGATCCTTACCTCCCCGGTCCGGCTCCGCATTCCTGTCGAAACCATTCCGAAACGACGGACGCGCAGGCTCGTCGGCATGGGGAAGCAGCACATCGACGACGCGCACCGCCACATCGGCGTGCTGCCGGCGTACCCGTTCTACGGCGGGCCGCCGGTCCGGCCGGACACCACCGCCCGGGCCACCGTCCGGGACTTCCTGGCCTCGCTCGACGCCGAGGGGATCGAGCGGACGCTGGTGCTGCCGAACTACGGCGTGCCCGACCCGCAAGTCGCCTTCGACCTGAACCCGCTCGCGCTCGAGGCCGCCCAGGCCGACGAGCGGGTCCGCTGCGGGCTGTGGGTCTCGCCCAAGGCCTCGGACGCGGCGCGCAACGACGGCGCCCTCGCCCTCGTCGGCGAGGAGGGGGTGGCCGCCCTCAAGACCAGCTTCCTGCTCGGCGGCGCACCCGACGACCCGGACTGCGCCGAGCAACTGGACCGGATCTTCACCACCGCCGCCGCGCACGACCTGGTCGTGCACGTGCACACCAGTCCCGGCGCCGCGTCCGACGTCGACCGGATCGGCCACCTCGTCGACCGGTACGGCGACGACACCAAGATCCACCTGGTCCACCTCGGCGGCGGGATGAGCGGGCACCTCAAGCTCATCGGCGGCCGGCTCTTCGACTGGATCGAGGCCGGCAAGCAGGTCTACACCGACACCTCGTGGGCCATCGGCTTCGCGCCCACCTGGCTGGTGGCGGAGATCGAGCGGCGCGGGGTCGGTCACGAGCGCGTCCTGTTCGCCACCGACACCCCCTGGGGCGACTTCGCCGGCGAGCACGCCCGGCTGCGCGCGGCCGCCGGCGACGGTGAGCTGTCCCGCGCCTTCTTCACCGAGAACTTCGAGGCCCTCTACGGCTGAGAGCAGCACGACCGGCACCACCCACCCGCACCACCCGACCGACCCACAGGAGAAGCGATGCCCGCGTTCGACGACGAGATCATGGCCAACATCGAGAAGTCCGTCGGGGAGATCCCGCACCCCTCGCAGGCCAAGGGGACCAACCTCTACGGCTCGACCAAGATCTTCCCCGACTACCAGGCCTCCGAGGGCCAGAGCTACCTCACGCTCGTCCACGGGATCCCGCACGAGTCGTCGGTCAGCTTCGTGGCCGTCCTCCAGGCCACCCGCGCGCTGCGCAAGGGCTTCGACTCGGCGCTCTACTTCTACGGCCCCGGCGCGCTGGCCTGCATGGACACCCGCGGCTTCCCGACCACCGGGGACGTGGCCTTCCCCGGCAACCAGAACATGAACGACTCCGTGAAGACCTTCATCGCCGAGGGCGGCACCGTCTTCTGCTGCCGCTTCGGCCTCGCACTGCACGGCTGCCGCGAGGAGGACGTGATCGAGGGCGTCATCCCGTGCCACCCGCTGGACGTCCAGGACGCGGTCATCCACTACGCCAACAAGGGCGCCATCATCAACTCCGTCTACAACCTCTGAGGCGCGAGATGGCCGCGCCGCACACCCCGTCCCCGCGCTCGACCCGTGTCGACGTCGCGATCCAGGGCATCCGCCTGCTCGACGCGCCCGTCGCGCGCCGCGCCGGCGCGGGCCCCAGCGACGACGGGCACGTGCTCCTCGACGGCGTCGGCGCGGCCGTCCCGCTCAACCCCCGCAGCCCGTACTCCGTGGCCGGCGGGCGGCTCCTGCTCGACGGGGCCGACACCGGGATGGGCGTCGAGTCGGTGGCCCGGCCACGGTTCTACGACCTCACCACCGCCGACGGCGTGCCGTACGAGAAGCTCGCCCGCCTGCACTCCGCGCACGTGCTCGCCACCACGGTCGTGCAGACCTGCGTGCGCTACGAGGAGGCCGAGCGCTGCCGCTTCTGCGCGATCGAGGAGTCGCTGCGCCAGGGCTCGACGGTCGCGGTCAAGACCCCCGCGCAGGTCGCCGAGGTCGCCCAGGCGGCGTACGAGCTCGACGGCATCAGCCAGATGGTGATGACCACCGGCACCTCGAACGGCCGCGACCGCGGCGCCACCCACCTCGCCCGCTGCGTGCGCGCGGTCCGCGAGGTGCTGCCCGACCTCCCGATCCAGGTGCAGTGCGAGCCGCCCGGCGACCTCGCCACCCTCCAGGAGCTGTACGACGCCGGCGCCCGCTCGATCGGCATCCACGTCGAGTCGCTCGACGACGACGTCCGCCGCCGGTGGATGCCCTCCAAGGGGGTCGTGCCGATGGCGGAGTACCGCGCGGCCTGGGCCGAGGCCGTCCGCGTCTTCGGCTGGAACCAGGTCTCGACCTACCTGCTGATCGGTCTCGGCGAGGACCCCGACGAGCTCGTCGCCGGCGCCCGCGAGCTGATCGCGACCGGCGTCTACCCCTTCGTCGTGCCGTTCCGCCCGCTGGCCGGCACCCTGGCCACCGACGTCGACGGCGTCGGCGCCCCGCCGCACGAGCTGGTCTACGACGCCACCTCCCGTGTCGCCGAGGCGCTGCGCGAGGCCGGGATGGCCGGGGCCGACCAGGCCGCGGGCTGCGCGGCCTGCGGCGCCTGCTCGGCGCTCGGCGCCTGCCCGTCGGCCGCGGAGCAGGCGTCGTGACCGGGCTGGTCGGCGACGTCGTCCTCACCGGACGCCCGCGCACTCCCGCCGCCGTCGACCCCGAGGCGTACGTCGTCGTACCCGCCGCCGGCGCCGACCTCGCCGCCTACCGCCGGCTGCGCCACGACGCCTTCGTGGCCGAGCAGGGCCTCTTCGCCACCACCGACGCGGACGACGTCGACGAGGACCCCCGCACCCGCGTGCTCGTCGCCCGGTCCCCGGACGGCGACGTGCTCGGCGGCGTCCGGGTCCACCCCGCCCACCACCCCGCGGTCGCCCCGGGACACGACCCGGGGTGGTGGCGCGGCTCCCGGCTGGTCGTCGCCCCCGACGCCCGGGTCGGCCTGGGCGTCGGCGCCTCCCTGGTCCGCGCCGCCTGCGCCGAGGCCGAGTCGGCCGGAGCCCTGCGCTTCGACGCCACCGTGCAGGCGCAGAACGAGGTGCTGTTCCGCCGTCTCGGCTGGCAGGTCCGCGGCCGCACCCACCTGCACGGCCACCCGCACGTCGAGGTCGACTGGCCGCTCGCGCGGGTCCAACGGCTGGTGGCCTCGACCAAGGCCGCGCTCGGCGGCCTGCTCGACGGCCTCGTCACCAGCCCGGCCGGGTTCCTCGGCGACGACGCCTCGCCCGTGCCCGGCAGCGACCTGGTCGCCGCCTGCGACGCGATCCTGCCCGCGATGGTCGAGCGGGACCCGGAGTGGGCCGGCTGGTGCGCGGTCCTGGTCAACGTCAACGACCTGTGCGCCATGGGCGCCACGCCCGTCGGGCTGCTCGACGCCGTCGCCGGGCGCGACGCCTCCTTCACCCGCCGCATCCTGCGCGGGCTCGGCGAGGCCTCCCGCGCCTGGGGCGTCCCCGTCCTGGGCGGGCACACCCAGACCGGTGTCCCCGCCGCCCTGTCGGTGACCGCCCTGGGCCGGGCGGCCGCGCCCGTGCCCGGTGCCGGCGGGCGCCCCGGCCACGCGGTGCGGGTCACCGCCGACCTCGGCGGCGCCTGGAGGCCGGGCTACACCGGCGCCCAGTGGGACTCCTCCTCCCACCGCACCTCCGCCGAGCTCCAGGCGCTGGCCGGCGTCGTGCCCGCCCTCGCCCCGGCCGCCGCGAAGGACGTCTCCATGGCCGGCCTCGTCGGCACCGTGGGCATGCTCGCCGAGGCCAGCGGCTGCCGCGCCGTGCTCGACGTCGCCGACGTCCCCGCCCCGGCCGACGCCGCGGCCGGCGACTGGCTGACCTGCTTCCCCGGCTTCGCCGTCGTCACCACCGACGCGCCCTCGCGCACGCCCGGCGAGGCCCTCCCCGGCTTCCTCACCTCCGCGGCCTGCGGCGCGCTCGAGGCCGGTGCCGGCGTCGGGCTGCGCTGGCCCGACGGCGTGGTCACCGAGGCCGTGGCCGCCGGGGTCACCGGGCTCGGCCCGGCCGGCCGAACGACCCCCGACCGACGACCCGACCGACGACCCGACCGACACCCCCACCGAGAGGACCACCGATGAGCACCAGCGTGGCGGCCGTGGCCGCCGGCTTCGGCCGCGACCTGGACGCCGACCTGGCCCAGGTCGAGACCCTCACCGCCCAGGCCAGGGCCCGCGGCGTGTCCGTGCTGGCGCTGCCGGAGGCCTGCCTGGGCGGGTACCTCTCCGCCCTGGGACGCGGCCGCGACGGCACCCACGACGAGGAGCCCGACTCGCTGCCCCCGGTCCTCGACCTCGCCGGGCCCGAGCTGCGCCGGGTCGCCGCGGCGGCGCGGGAGATGACGGTGGTGGTGGGGTTCTGCGAGGCCGACGGCCCGCTGCGCTACAACAGCGCGGCCGTGGTCAGCGGCGAGGGCGTGCTCGGCGTGCACCGCAAGGTGCACCAGCCGCTGGGCGAGGACCTGCACTACGCGGCGGGGGAGGACCTCCGCGCCTTCGACACGCCGGCCGGACGGGTCGGGGCGCTGATCTGCTACGACAAGGCCTTCCCCGAGTCGGCCCGCGCGCTGGCGCTCGACGGCGCCGGGATCATCGCCTGCATCTCGGCCTGGCCGGCCTCCCGCACCGCCACCGCCGGCTCGATCGCCGAGGACCGGTGGACCCACCGGTTCAACATCTTCGACCAGGCCCGCGCGCTCGAGAACCAGGTCGTGTGGCTGGCCTCCAACCAGGTCGGCACCTTCGGCTCGCTGCGCTTCGTCTCCCACGCCAAGGTCGTCGGCCCGGGCGGTGACGTGCTGGCCTCCACCGGCGCCGACGCCGGGATGGCCGTGGCCACCCTCGACGTCGACGAGGTGCTCGGCACCGCGCGCCGTTCGATGTTCCACCTCGGCGACCGCCGACCGGAGCTCTACGACTACGACCGGGTGGCCGCGCATGCCTGAGATGAGCTTCGCCGTCCGCTGGCCCGACGGCCGGGTGGAGGAGTGCTACTCGCCGTCGCTGGTGGTCCACGACCACCTCGCCGCCGGGGCGACCTACACCGTCACCGAGCTGACCGACCGGGCCGCCCGCGCGATGGCCACCGCCAGCGACCGCGTCCGCGAGCGGTACGGGTTCGCCTGCACCTCCGCGGCCGCCACCGTCGCCCAGGTCCGCCGCTCGGCCGCGTCCTACGACCCCACCGCCCTCGTCGAGGTGGTCGCGATGTGGCCGCCGCTCCCGGAGGAGACCAGATGACCCCGTACCCGTCCCAGCACGACGAGACCGAGCACCACGAGGTCGCCGTCGTCGGCGGTGGCCAGGCCGGGCTGTCCACCAGCTGGTGCCTGACCCGCGACGGCGTCGACCACGTCGTGCTCGAGGCCCGCACCCTGACCCACGAGTGGACCGACAGCCGCTGGGACTCCTTCACCCTGGTCACGCCGAACTGGCAGTGCCGGCTGCCGGGCTACGCCTACGACGGCCCGGACCCCGACGGCTTCATGACCCGCGAGGAGGTCGTGGCCTGGTTGGCCGGCTACCCCGCCACCTTCGGTCCGCCGGTGCGCGAGCACACGGCGGTGACCCGGCTGACGGAGCGGGACGGTGGCGGGTTCGTGCTCACCACCCAGGGTCCCGACGGCCCGGCCACGATGACCGCCGACCACGTCGTGATCGCGACCGGCGGCTATCACCTGCCGATCGTGCCGGCGTGGGCGCCGGCCCTCGACCCGGCCGTGACCCAGCTCCAGTCGGCCGACTACCGCCACCCCGACCAGCTGCCCGCCGGCGCCGTCCTGGTCGTCGGTTCCGGGCAGTCGGGCGCCCAGATCGCCGAGGACCTCCACCTGGCCGGTCGGCGGGTGCACCTCGCGGTCGGCGACGCGCCCCGGGTGGCGCGCCGCTACCGCGGCCGCGACGTGATGACCTGGCTGTGCGACATGGGGCTCTACGACACGCCGGTCGCCTCCTACCCCGGCGGGCTCGCCGCGCGGGAGAAGACCAACCACTACGTCACCGGCCGCGACGGCGGCCGCGACATCGACCTGCGCGCGTTCGCCGCCGACGGGATGCGGCTCTACGGCCTGCTCGAGGGCGGCGAGGACTCCCAGGTCCGGTTCCGGCCCACGCTGACCGCGGCGCTCGACGCGGCCGACGAGACGTACCGCTCGATCAACCGCGACATCGACCGGTTCGTCGAGCGGGAGGGCATCGACGCGCCACCGCCGTCGTCGTACGAGCCCGTCTGGGCGCCCGCGGAGGACCCGGCCACCCTCGACCTGGTGGCCGAGGGCGTCACCAGCATCGTGTGGGCGATCGGCTACCGCGCCGACTACCGCTGGGTCGACGTGGGCGTCTTCGCCGGCAACGGCCGCCCGACGCACACGCGGGGCGTCACCTCCGTGCCCGGGCTCTTCTTCCTCGGCCTGCCCTGGCTGCACACCTGGGGCTCGGGCCGCTTCCTGGGCGTCGCCGAGGACGCCGAGCACGTCGTCTCCTGCGTCACCGGGTCCCGCCGGGCGCCGCTGGGCGCACCGGCGCGGGTCGGCTGAGGGCGTGCCCGCGCTCCGGATCGGCGCGGTCGCCGGGCACTTCGGGCGCGACGTGGGGCGCGCCCTGGACAAGGTCGAGGGCATCGTCGCCGCGGCCCGGCAGGCCGGGGTCGGCCTGCTGGTCCTGCCCGACGCGACGCTGGGCGGCTACCTCTCCGACCTGCGCCGGCCCGACCCCGACTCGCTGCCGCCGGGGCTGGCCGAGGACGGCCCGGAGGTGCGCCGGGTACGCGTGGCCGCCCGCGACATGGTGGTCTGCCTGGGGTACGCCGAGGAGGTCGCCGACGGTGGCTCGACGCTGCTCTACAACGCCGCGGTGTGCGTGCACGGCGACGGCGTCCTGGGCCGGCACCACAAGGTGCACCAGCCGGCGGGGGAGGCCCTGGTCTACGCCGCCGGGGACGCCTTCCGGGCCTTCGACACCCCGGTCGGCCGGCTCGGGATGCTCATCGACTACGACAAGACCTTCCCCGAGACCGCGCGCGCCCTGGCCCTCGGTGGCGCGGAGGCCGTCGCCTGCCTCTCGGCCTGGCCGGCCTCGGTCACCGACCGCGCCTCCCGGCTCCCACGCGACCGCCAGGCCCGCCTGTTCGACCTCTACGACCAGGCCCGGGCCGCGGAGAACCAGGTCGTGTGGGCCTCGTCGAACCAGACCGGCGTGATGGGCGGGCTGAGGTTCCTGGGCCAGGCCAAGGTGGTCGGCCCGGGCGGCGACGTGCTGGCCCGGACCGGCGCCAAGGGCGGCCTCGCGGTCGCCGAGGTCGACGTCGCCGCCGAGGTCGCGCGCGCCCGGCGGGTGCTGCACCACCTCGAGGAGCTCGTGCCCGCGGCCTACCGCGTGCCGGTCGCCGAGGGGCGGCCGTGACCGTCCCCGCCCCCTCGTCCGCCCCCGCGCTGCCCCGGGTCGCCCTGCTGACCTACTCCACCCGGCCCCGCGGCGGCGTCGTGCACACCCTCGCCCTCGCCGAGGCGCTGGTCGCGCTCGGCGTCCGCGTCGACGTCTGGACCCTGGCGCGCGGCGGCGACGCCACGTTCTTCCGCCCCGTCGACCCGCGGGTCGGCGTCCGCGCCGTGGCCTTCCCCGAGGTCGCCGACGAGAGGGTCGGGGAGCGGATCGTGCGGTCCATCGCCGTCCTGCGCGACGCCTTCGACGCCGCGCGCGGGGCGTACGACGTGGTGCACGCCCAGGACTGCATCTCGGCCAACGCCGCGCTGCCGTGCGTGCGCACCGTGCACCACCTCGACACCTTCACCACGCCCGAGCTGGCGGCGTGCCACGACCGCGCCGTCGCGGCGCCGAGCGACCTGGTCTGCGTCTCGGCCGCGGTCGCCGCGGAGGTGCGCGACGGGTGGGGGCGTGCGGCCACCGTCATCCCCAACGGCGTCGACGCGGCCCGGTTCGCCGCGGGGGCGCAGGACGCGCCCGGCCGGGCGCAGTGGGCCGACCGGCTGGGCCGCTACGTCCTGGCGCTCGGCGGCATCGAGCCGCGCAAGGCCAGCCTCGACCTGCTCGAGGCGTACGCCGCGCTGCCGCCCGCCCTCCGCTCCGGGCGGCGGCTGGTCCTCGGCGGCGGCGAGACGCTGTTCGACTACCGCGACTACCGCGCGGCCTTCGACCGGCGCTGCGCCGAGCTCGACGTGGAGCCGGTGGTCCTCGGCACGCTCGACGAGGACGAGCTGCCGGCGCTGGTGGCGCAGGCCGACGCGCTGGCCATGGTCTCCACCAAGGAGGGCTTCGGGCTGGCCGCGATGGAGGCGCTGGCCGCGGGCGTGCCGGTGGTCGCGCGGGACCTCCCGGTGCTGCGCGAGGTGCTCGGCGACGCCGTCGCCTACGCCGCGGACGTACCGGGGACCGCGGCGGCGCTGGCCGGGGTGCTGGCGACGCCGCCGGACCCGGCCCCCGGACGCGCGGTGGCCGCGTCGTACACCTGGGAGCGCGCGGCGCGCGCGCACCTCGTGCTCTACCAGCGCCTGCTCGGGCGATAACGTGCCGCCATGACCTCCACCCCCGCGGCCCCGTTCGGCCGGGTCCTCACGGCGATGGCCACGGCGTTCGACGAGGACGGCGGGGTCGACCTCGAGGCCACCGCGCGGATCGCGGTGCACCTGGTGGACCACGGCCACGACGGCGTCGTCGTCTCCGGCACCACGGGGGAGTCGCCGACGACCACGGTGCGCGAGGACGGCGCGATCCTGGCCGCGGTCAAGGACGCGGTCGGCGACCGGGCCGTGGTGGTCGCGGGCGTCGGCACCAACGACACCGCCCACTCCGTGCAGCTGGCGCGCCAGGCCGCCGAGATCGGTGCGGACGGGCTGCTGCTGGTCACCCCGTACTACAACAAGCCGTCGCCGGCCGGCGTGCTGCTGCACTTCCGCAGCGTCGTCGAGGCCACCGACGTGCCGGTGATGCTCTACGACGTGCCGGGGCGCACCGCCACGACGATCCCGATGGACGTCTACGAGCAGGCCATCGCCTGGGACCCCGTCGTCGCGGTCAAGGACGCGGTCGGCGACCTCGCCCGGGGGCTGCGGCTGCGACGGCTGGGCTACGCCGTGTACTCCGGCGACGACCCGATGAACCTCGCCTGGCTGGCGCACGGCGCCGCCGGCGTCGTCAGCGTCGCCGGCCACGTCGTCGGCGACCAGCTGGCCGAGATGGTGCGCGCCTTCCTCGGCGGCGACCCGGTCCGCGCGCTGGAGCTCCACACGGCGATGCAGCCCGCCGTGGACGCCGTGATGGGTCCGGCGAACTACGGCGCCACCACCGCGAAGGCCGCGCTCGAGCTGCTGGGCGTCCTGGACAACCGGCGCGTGCGCCCCCCGCTGGCCGCCCTCGACGACGACGAGGTGTCCGCGCTGCGTGCCGGGCTCGAGGCCGCCGGCGTCCTCTGAGCAGCCGCCCCACCGACCCTCACCGAGAGGTCCCCGTGCCCCACCCCGAGCTCTCCGACCCGCCTGCGCTCACACCCGGCGGACTCCGCGTCGTCCCGCTGGGCGGCCTGGGCGACATCGGTCGCAACATGACCGTCTTCGAGCACGAGGGCCGGCTGCTGCTCGTCGACTGCGGCGTGCTCTTCCCCGAGGACCACCAGCCCGGCGTCGACCTGGTCCTGCCCGACTTCTCCTGGATCCGCGACCGCCTCGGCGACGTCGAGGCGCTGGTGCTGACGCACGGCCACGAGGACCACGTCGGCGCGACGCCGTACCTCCTGCGGGAGCGCCCCGACATCCCGCTCGTCGGCTCGCGGCTGACCCTGGCCCTGCTGGAGCCCAAGCTGCGCGAGCACCGCCTGCGCCAGAGCGTCCAGCACGTCGTCGCCGAGGGCGACACCATCTCGTTCGGCCCGTTCCAGCTCGAGCTGGTCGCGGTCAACCACTCCATCCCCGACGCGCTCGCCGTCGCGATCCGCACCACCGCCGGGCTGGTGCTGCACACCGGCGACTTCAAGATGGACCAGCTGCCCCTCGACGGCCGGCTCACCGACCTGCGGGCCTTCGCGCGGCTGGGCGAGGAGGGCGTGGACCTCTTCCTCACCGACTCCACCAACGCCGAGACGCCGGGCTTCACCACGGCCGAGACCAGCATCACCCCGGTCCTCGACCAGGTCTTCGCCGGGGCGCAGGGCCGGCTGGTCGTGGCCTGCTTCGCCTCCCACGTCCACCGCGTGCAGCAGGTCCTCGACGCCGCGGTCGCGCACGGGCGCAAGGTCGGCTACGTCGGCCGCTCGATGGTGCGCAACATGGCCATCGCCCGCGACCTGGGCTACCTGCGCGTCCCCGAGGGTGTCGTGGTCGAGGCCAAGGAGCTCGCCGGCCTCCCGCCGGAGCGCCAGGTGCTGGTCTCCACCGGCTCCCAGGGCGAGCCGATGAGCGCGCTGAGCCGGATGGCCCAGGGCAGCCACCAGCTCGTCCAGGTCGGCGAGGAGGACACGGTGGTGCTGGCCTCCAGCCTGATCCCGGGCAACGAGACGGCCGTCTACCGGGTGATCAACGGCCTGGCCGGGCTCGGCGCGCGGGTGGTGCACCAGGGCAACGCGCTGGTCCACGTCTCCGGCCACGCCAGCGCCGGCGAGCTCCTCTACTGCTACAACATCGTCCGCCCGCGCGCCGTGATGCCGGTGCACGGCGAGGTCCGTCACCTGCGCGCCAACGCCGAGCTGGCGCGGCGTACGGGGGTCCCCGACGTCGTCGTCGCCGGGGACGGCGTGGTCGTGGACCTGGTCGACGGGCGCGCCGACGTGGTCGGCCGGGTGCCCTGCGAGTACGTCTACGTCGACGGGTCCTCGGTCGGGCAGGTCACCGAGTCCGACCTCAAGGACCGCCGGATCCTGGGGGAGGAGGGGTTCCTCTCGGTGGTGGCGGTCCTCGACCTCGAGCGCGGCGCCGTGCTGGCCGCGCCCGAGGTGCACGCCCGGGGCAACGCGCTCCAGGGCGTCGACTTCACCGACGTCCGCGCGGAGGTCGTCGCCGCGCTGACCGAGGCCCTGGCCGACGGCACGACCGACGTCCAGCAGCTGCAGCAGGTGCTCCGCCGGACCCTCGGTCGGTGGGTCAGCCGCACCCACCGACGGCGTCCGATGATCGTGCCCGTGGTGGTCGTGGCCTGACCGGTCGCCTCAATCCCGCCCACAGGCGGGTCCGGGTGCCTAGACTCCGGGATGCCGCCTCGGTCCTCGGTGGACCAGAACACCTCGGGAGCCCGTCCGATGAACGTCGTTGCGTCCTCGCGACCTGAGGCGTTGCGTCGCCTCTACCGGCTGATGCAGCGGGTCAACGCCTCCGCGGACCTCTCCGAGGTGCTCGACGAGGTCGCCCACGGCGTCGTCGAGGTGCTCGGCTTCGGGGTGGCCGCGATCTCCCGGCTCGAGACCGACACGCTGGTGATGACGAACGTCGCCGCCCCGCCGCACGTGCGCGACCTCCTGCTGGGCCGGCGCACGCCCGTGGCCTCGCTGGTCAACGAGTTCGACCTCGCCGACGAGTGGGGCGTGCTGCGCTTCCTGCCGCACGACCGGCTCCCGGCGCCCCTCGAGGAGGCCGCCTGGGTGCCCGACCTCGAGCCCAGCCCGGTCGAGGGCGCCTGGCACCCCCTGGACACCTTGTACGCCCCGCTGTGGTCGGCCACCGGCCGGCTGCTGGGCAACATGTCGGTGGACCTGCCGGCCGACGGCATGGTGCCGGGCGAGCTCGAGCGCGAGCTGCTGGAGATGTTCGTGGTGCAGGCCGGCCTGGCCATGGACAACGCCCAGCAGCGCGACCGGCTGGCCACGCAGGTCCGGATGGGCGAGGTCCTCAGCGCCGCCTCGGCGGCGGCCCGGCTCGCCGACCTCGACCTGACCCTGGAAGGGGTCGGACGTGCCGTGGCGGACGGGTTCGGCGTCGACGAGGTGGCCATCCGCTGCGTCACCTCCGGTGACCTGGAGAACCTCGAGGACTCCCACTTCTTCGCCACCCACCCCGGGGGCTCGCTGACGCTGGCCCGGGTCGCCGCCGGGCTCGCGGTCGGGGCGGCCCGCTCCGGCCATCCCGCCGTCCTGGGGCCGACGGAGCTCACGCGCGTCTCCGGGCTGGCCCCGGAGAAGTGCGACGCCACGCTGCTGCTCGCCCCGGTGGGCGAGCGCGACACGTCGGGCTACCTGCTGGTGGCCCGACGGCCCGGGACGAGCACGTGGAGCGAGCTGGAGCAGGAGACGGTCGGCGAGATCGGGCGCCTGCTGGGCCGGGTGGTCCTCGACGCCCGGGTCCTCGAGCGCGAGCGGCACCTCGTGGGGGAGCTGCGGGAGCTCGACCGGTACCGGGGTGAGCTGATCGCCACGATCTCCCACGAGCTGAAGACCCCGCTGAGCTCGATCGTCGGCCACGCCGAGCTGCTCACCGACCTCGAGACCGGCATCGGGTCGGTCGAGGCGATCGCCCGCAACGCCCGGCGGCTGGACCGGCTCGTGCAGAACCTGCTGGACTACTCCGCCCTGCAGGAGTCGCGGGTCCACGTCCCCCGCCCGGTCGACCTGCGCGTGCTCGCGGCCGCCAGCGTCGAGCTGATCGCGGTCCAGGCCGAGCGTGGGGGACTGGTGCTCAACCTCGACGTGCCCAGCGAGACCGTGCCGGTCGACGCCGACCCCGACGAGCTGGGGACCGTGGTGGACAACCTGCTCGGCAACGCGGTCAAGTACACCCCCCGCGGCGGCGAGGTCACCGTCGGCGTCGGGTCCGACGACGCGGGCGGGGTCTGGCTGGAGTGCACCGACACCGGCCTGGGCATCTCCGCCGCCGACCAGGTCCACCTGTTCTCGGCCTTCCACCGCTCGACCAACCCCGAGGCGTTGTCGCTGCCGGGATCCGGGCTGGGGCTGGCCATCTCACGGCGCATCGTGCACCTGCACGGCGGGCGGATCGTGGTGCGCTCCGACCTCGGCGTCGGCAGCACGTTCCGGGTCTGTCTGCCCCGCGGGCGCGGCTGAGAGCCACCTCGCAACGGCGAGGGCCCCGCCGGACGATGTCCGACGGGGCCCTGCCTGGTGCGGTGCTGCGGTGCCGCGGGGGTGCTGGCTCAGCGGCGCACGACGCGCACCGTGAACCGGTCCGAGCTCTTCTCGAGCAGCTCGCCACCCTGGAACACCGCCGTCATCGTGGGCGTCCCGGGCCTGGCGAAGCGCCTGGTCGACTCGATCAGCGCGACGCCGCGGGCGTTGACCCCGTCGGTGCCGACGATGCGCCCACGCGAGCGCAGGGCGACCTGGCCGGAGGGGACGCTGCCGTCCTCGGCGACGACCTTCACCTTGGCCACGAACGGCTTGCCGGTACGCACCGGCTGCGGGATCGTCCGCTGGAAGGTCGTCGTGGTCGCGACGGGCTCCGCCGGGACCTCCTCGCAGAGCGCGACCGCGATGTTGTCGACGTTCCAGCCGAAGAAGCTGGAGCCGCCGCAACCGTCGCGGCCCATCGCGAAGCGGACCTGGATGGTGTCGCCCGGCGCGACGCCGGCCTGGCCCAGGTCGACGACCGAGGTGCCCCAGCTGCCGAAGACCGAACCGCCGTCGGTGCCGGTGAAGCCCGGCTGGCCCGCGAGCGGGTTGGTGTTGCCCTCCGCCTCGGTCGAGATCTGGTCGGGGGCGTTGAAGGCGAAGGCCTCCGCCGGGACGGGCGCGAACTCGCCGCCGTCGACGGCGACCTGCACGTTGCCGCCGTCGAAGCCGAGCTCGGTGGCCACGTAGTGCTCGAACGACATCCGCGGCGTGGTGCCGTCCGCGGGCAGCTCGATGTCACCGCTGGTCATCCAGTCCACCGACGAGATGTCGGAGGCCGTAGCGGAGCAGTCGCCCTCGTCGGGCCCCGGCGCGAAGGCCACCGTGGACTCGTGGTCGCCGCGGTAGGTGCGCGTCGTGGTCCACGGGAAGGTCTCCCCGCCGTAGACGTTGTCGCCCTCGAGGGTCCAGGCGTCCAGACCGTTCTCGAAGTCCTCGGAGAAGACCTCGGTGCCGGTGAAGCCCTCACCGCAGGTGCCCGGGTCGCCCGGGGCGAGCAGCGGCTCGAAGTTGCACTTGTCGGTCGGGTCGAGCCGCAGCTCGACGGCCTGGGCCATCGCCGCGACCTGGGCGCAGTCGTCGGCGGTGATCTTGTCGACCGCCCGGACCACGTCGTTGGGCTCGGTGGACAGCTCGTTGATGGCCTTGCCGGTCAGGTCGGCGCAGGAGGCCTCCAGCGAGTTCGCGTGGTCCACGAAGTCGCTGGCCGGCGTCTGGTAGTCGAGCATCGCCTTGTAGTAGATGTTCAGCGACTTGTCGAGACCGATGCCGCCGACCTCGACGCCGTTGTAGTCGCCGCCGTCGACGAGCAGCGAGTAGCCGCGGTTGACCACGCCGGAGTTGGAGTGCACGCCGCCGTTGTCGTCGGTGGAGCACTTGTACTCGGCGTCGCTGACCTTGCCCGGGTCGCCGTAGCAGGTGGGGTTCCACATGTCGCGGATCGCGCCGCCGAAGGCGCCGGACTTCTCACCCACGAGCCAGCGGAAGGAGCTGGTGCGCTCGCCGCCGGCGTCCTTCATGGTCACGTTGACGGTCTCGCCGCCGGTGAGCGCGGTACGGATGGCCTCACGGTCGGTGAGACCGATCGAGACGGTGGCGACCAGGCTCTGGTCGTCGCCGGACATCCCGATCGGGGCGTCGTCACGGTTGCCGATGATCAGCGCGGCCGCGCCCTCCTCGGTGGCCATCTCGGCCTTCTCGGTGAAGGCGCACAGGCCGCGGTCGACCAGCACGATCTTGCCGGTGACGTCCTGCTCGTAGGGCGAGCAGCCGTCGAGGGCGGTCCCGCCGCCCGGCTCCACCTCGTCGGTGGGGGCGACGACGTCGCCGGTGATGCCCTCGGCGGTGAGCTGCTCACCGAACGAGGCGCCGCCGGTGAGGCAGTCGCGGGCGATCGAGCCGGGCGCGTTGATCGTCAGCACCGGCTTGGCCGGGGAGTTCGTCGAGCACGTGTCGACCGGGCGCGGGGAGCTGATGTCGCCCTCGCCCTCGTCCTCGCGGCCGTTGATCAGGTCGAGGGTCTCGCCGAAGACGTCGGAGTAGCCCTCGTTGAGCGCACCCGGCTGCCACTGGTAGATCAGGCCGTGGGTGTACTCGGTGTAGGCGTGGCCCCACTCGTGGGACACGACGTCGTCGGAGGTGACGCCGTCGCAGTAGTTGGTGGTCGTGCCGTTCCAGTTCGCGTTGGGGCAGGCGATGGCGGGGTCGTTGTTGATGGTGCGCATCACCGCGCCGGCGCCGTCGTAGCTGTCGCGGCCGAAGGCGTTCTTGAACAGCCAGTACGACTCACCCGTGGAGCGGACCAGGTTCTCCTGGTCGGTGTTCAGGTCGCCGGGCAGCGGGTCGCCCTCCTGCCAGACCAGCTCGAGGTTGCGGTTCTGGTCGGCCTCGTAGAGCTCGCGCTCGAGCGCGCCGTGGACCAGGGAGTAGCGGTTGAGGATCTTGCCGGTCTGGGCGTCGACGAAGACCATGTCGCGCACGTTCGCGTCGTTGCCGACCTCGATCGAGTACGCCAGCTCGTTCTCGCCGCCGGCCACGCCCTGGGCCAGGCCCGAGCGGTAGACCAGCAGGGACGGGTCCTTGGCCTCGATGCCGGCGACCGAGCCGGCCTTGCCCTCGTCGTCGGTGGGGGGCTGGGCCTTGACCATCGCGACGGCGGCGCGACCGGCCTCGGCGGCGGAGATCGCCGGGTCGGTGCTGAGGCCCTGGACCGGCACCAGCTCGCCGTTGACGGCCGTGAGGTCGCCCTGGTCGTCGAGGTGGGCCTTGAGCATCGAGCCGAAGACGGGGACGCCGTCGTACTCCTGGGTCCAGGTCACGACGGTGCCGAGCTCGTCGCGGGTGACGCCCTCGCGCACCAGCTGCTCGCTCGGGGCACCGAAGGCCGGGGCGAACTCGTCGACGTAGGCCTCGGCCTTGTCCACGGCCGAGGCCGCGGAGTCGGCGGCCGTGCCGGGCAGCAGGTCGCTGCCGGAGCCGGTGGCGCGGATGAAGCTGATCTTGCCGGTGGCGCGCTCGTCCGAGACCCGGACCTGGCCGCTGGCGTCGTCCTGCATCCGCTGGACGAGCGTGCGGTCGGGTGCGGCTGGGGCCGCGGTGGCCGAGAGCGGCGACACCGCCGTGAGCCCTGCCCCGAGAACGGCGAGGGCCAAGCCCTGCCTGAGGATCTTCACGTGTTGTTCCCTCCGAGTGGGTGTGGTGTGCGGTCCGGGGTGGCCGTCCCGCCTGTCGCACCCTAAGGACGGGGGCGGGATTGGTCCAGACCTCTGCGTAACAACTCGGTGTCACCCTGGCGTCACCGCCACGTCGACCCGACGACACCGTCGCGTGGTCGCCCTGTGGGGCGGGCGTGGACGGATCGGTGGGCTCCCGGGCCGTCCGGTCGGCCCCAAGACACGCACTGCTGTGGTCCGTGGGACGCATGTGGCACAGAACTAGGGTGTCGACCATGGCGACCCGTACGTCTTCCCCGCCGGGGTCGCGGAGCAAGAGCACGTCCTCGTCCACGTCGACCAGCGCCAGCCGGTCCACGGGCGGCAAGGGCTCCTCGACTCCTCGTACCCGGAGCACGCGGAAGCCCCCCAGCCCCTCCTCCCGCTCGACCTCCCGCTCGACCCCGAAGAAGCGGCCCGCGCCCCGCGCGGTGCGCTCCGGGCCGAGCCCGGTGGTGCGCGTGGCCGGGGTCGGGGCCCGCGGGGTCGCGGCGACCTGGGGCGCGGTCGCCGGCGGCGTCGGCGCCGCTGCCCGCGGGATCGGGCACACCGCCCGCGACCTCGAGCCCGAGCACCGTCGCGACGGTGCCGGCCTGGTCCTGCTCGGCCTCGCGCTGGTCGCGGCCGCCGCGGTCTGGTTCGAGGTGCCCGGTGGCGCCATGGAGCTGGCCCGCACCCTGGTCACCGGCAGCGTCGGGCAGGTCGGCTGGCTGGTGCCGCTGGCGCTGGTCGTCGCGGGGTGGCGCGTCATGCGCGACCCGGTCCGCAACGGTCCCGCCGGCCGCCAGGTGATCGGCTGGTCCGCGCTGTCGTTCGGCGTGCTCGGGATCGTCCACGTCGCTGCCGGCGACCCGCAGCCGCTGGCCGGCGACACCTCGCCGCTGCGCCAGGGCGGGGGAGCGGTCGGCTACGTCGTCGCCTCGCTCCTGCTCGACCTGCTCCGCACCCCCTTCGTCGTGGTGCCGGTGCTGCTGCTGCTCTGCCTCTTCGGCGTCCTGGTCATCACCGCCACGCCCGTCTACCGGGTCCCCGAGCGGCTCGCCGACCTGCGCGACCTGCTCCTGGGCCGGGCGCCGTACGACGAGGACTCCCTCGACGACGGTGCCCCCACCCAGCCGATCCGCACCCGCCGGCCGGCCGACGAGGTCGACCCCGACGCGGGCGACCCGCCGTACGACAGCCCGGTCCTCTCCGACCGCGAGATCCGCAAGCGGGCGAGGAAGGCCGCGCCCGCCGAGGACGCGCCGTACGACGTCGACGCGGACTCCGAGGACACCCAGCTCGGGATGGCGCCCGTCCCGGACGAGGCTCCCGCCGCGCGCAGCCCGCGCCGCCGGCCCGCCCCGGACCCCGAGCCCGAGCAGGTCGAGCTGGCCGCGCCGCCGCACGCCGACCTCCCGGCCCGCGTCGAGCAGCTCGCGCTGTCGGGCGACGTCGTCTACAGCCTGCCGACCAGCGAGGTGCTCAAGCCCGGCTCGGTCCACAAGGCCCGCTCCAAGGCCAGCGACGCGGTCGTCGACCGGCTGACCCAGGTCCTCGACGAGTTCGCGATCGACGCCCAGGTCACCGGTTACACCCGGGGCCCCACGGTGACCCGCTACGAGGTCGAGCTCGGCCCCGCGGTCAAGGTCGAGAAGGTCACCGCGCTGAGCAAGAACATCGCCTACGCCGTCGCGTCGGCCGACGTGCGGATCCTGAGCCCGATCCCGGGGAAGTCCGCGATCGGCATCGAGATCCCGAACCTCGACAAGGAGATCGTCTCCCTCGGTGACGTCCTGCGCTCGACCGTCGCCCGCAACGACCACCACCCGATGGTCGCCGGGCTCGGCAAGGACGTCGAGGGCGGCTTCGTGGTCGCCAACCTGGCCAAGATGCCGCACCTGCTGGTGGCCGGCGCGACCGGCTCGGGCAAGAGCTCCTTCATCAACTCGATGATCACCTCGGTGCTGATGCGCTCCACGCCCGACGAGGTGCGGATGATCATGGTCGACCCCAAGCGGGTCGAGCTGAACGCCTACGAGGGCGTGCCGCACCTGATCACCCCGATCATCACCAGCCCCAAGAAGGCCGCCGAGGCGCTGGCCTGGGTCGTGCGCGAGATGGACCTGCGCTACGACGACCTGGCGAACTTCGGGTTCCGCCACATCGACGACTTCAACAAGGCCGTGCGGGCCGGCAAGGTCGAGCTGCCCGAGGGCAGCGAGCGGGTGCTCTCGCCGTACCCCTACCTGCTGGTCATCGTCGACGAGCTGGCCGACCTGATGATGGTCGCCCCGCGCGACGTCGAGGACGCGGTCGTGCGGATCACCCAGCTGGCCCGCGCCGCGGGCATCCACCTGGTGCTGGCCACCCAGCGCCCCTCGGTGGACGTCGTGACCGGCCTGATCAAGGCCAACGTGCCGTCGCGGCTCGCCTTCGCCACGTCCTCGCTGGCCGACAGCCGGGTCATCCTCGACCAGCCGGGCGCCGAGAAGCTGGTCGGCCAGGGTGACGGGCTGTTCCTGCCGATGGGCGCCTCCAAGCCCGCGCGCATCCAGGGCTCCTGGGTGACCGAGGCCGAGATCGCCCAGGTCGTGGCCCACTGCAAGACCCAGCTGCAGCCGACCTACCGCGAGGACGTCACCGCCCCCGCGGCCGCCAAGCGTGACCTCGACGACGACATCGGTGACGACCTGGACCTCGTGGTCCAGGCCATCGAGCTCGTCGTCTCCACGCAGTTCGGCTCGACCTCGATGCTCCAGCGCAAGCTGCGCGTGGGTTTCGCCAAGGCCGGGCGCCTGATGGACATCCTCGAGAGTCGCGGGGTGGTGGGTCCCAGCGAGGGGTCCAAGGCCCGCGACGTCTTGGTCAAGCCCGACGAGGTCGACGGCGTCATCGCCATCATCCAGGGGGAACAGTGAACGACGTGCAGCTGATCGAGTCCGGGGTCGAGGACGGCCACGACCGTGCCGAGGTCGAGGTGCGCCGCCGCGGCGCGGTGACCGGGGGGGTCGGCGTCGCCGGCTGCCTGGTCGCCCTGGCCTGGCTGGCACGGGCGATGGCCTCCGGCGCCCCGCTGGACTGGGCGCTCTGCCTGGCGATGGGCGCGGTCGGGGTCGTGAACCTGCTCGCCTTCGTCGACGCCCGCACCCCGGTGCTCGTGGCCGACGACCAGGGCGTGCGCGTGCGCCGCGGGCAGACCTGGCACGGCCTGACCTGGGACCAGGTCGACCGCGTCGAGCACCGCCCCCGCCGCGGGCCCGTCCGCGACGGGTCGCTGTCCTTCGTGGGCGTGGCCGCCGACGACGACCCGCTGACCGTGCCGCTGAGCCTGACCACCCGCGTGGTCGGCACCGACGACCTGCCGGGCGCCCTGCGCGCGCTGGCCGACGGTGCGACCGAGGTGGTCGACGCCGGGCGGGTCACGGTGGCTGCTGAGCCGGTCGAGGTGCCGGTGGCTGCTGAGCCGGTCGACGAGCCGGTCGACGAGCCTGTCGACGAGCAGCAGGACGAGCTGGACGAGGACGACGAGGCCCGCGAGGGCCTGGCCGCGCGGCTGGGCCGGTGGGTCGAGGAGCGGCGCGCGGCGCGGGCCGAGCGCGCCGAGCTCGCCGACGCCGACGCCGACGACGAGGACGAGGACGAGGGCGCCGAGGTCGCGGACACCGGCCGTACCCGGTCCCGGCACGACGACGCGGGGCTGCCGGCCCCGACGCCGACCGTCGTGGCGAGCAGCACCCCGCTGCCGTGGCGCGACCTGTCCAGCGGCACCCGCGCCGACGTGGTGCTCGGCGCGGCCGCGCTGCGCCTGGACCCCTCGGAGACCGACGACGACAGTGACCGCTCCCGGCTGCCCGAGGCGCGCGAGCTGCGCCGCGACGGCAGCGTCAACCTGGTCGAGGAGACCTCGGTGTGGGGCGACCGGGTCCGCCCGATCGCCCGGGCCGGCGAGGCCGTCGACCCGCTGGTCCTCGACGACTACGCGCCGCTGCCGGTGACCGACCCGGTGATCGGCCCCGAGCTGGCCGCGGCCCGTACCCGGCTCGGTCTGTCCGTCGACCAGCTGGCCGACCGCACCCGGATCCGTCCGCACGTGATCGAGTCGATCGAGGTCGACGACTTCGCGCCGTGCGGCGGGGACTTCTACGCCAAGGGGCACCTGCGCACCCTGGCCCGCGTGCTGGGCACCGACTCGGCCCCGCTGCTGGCCGCCTACGACGAGCACTACGCCGACGCGCCGATCGACGCCCGCCGGGTCTTCGAGGCCGAGCTGGCGACCGGTGCGGGCGGCTCGATCCGCGGCACCCGCGGCGGTCCGAACTGGTCGGTCCTGGTCGCGGCGGCGATGACGGTGATCCTGGTCTGGTCGGTCGCCCGGCTGGTCGTCGACCGCCCGTCCGACCTGGCTCCGCCCACCCCGCGCCTGAACAGCAGCGGCGGCGTCGACAACGGCGTCGCGACCGGCACCGGTGCCGCGGTGCCGGTCGAGCTGACCGCCGCCGGTGGTGGCGCCCAGGTGATCGTGCGCAGCGGTTCGCAGGTCGTCTTCGACGACCAGCTGGCGTTCATGCAGACCATCCAGCTCGACGTCGCCCCGCCCGTCCGGATCAGCTCCACCGACGGCGGGCTGCTGGTGACCGTGGACGGGACCGAGGAGGGCCCGCTCGGCGAGACCGGCCAGGAGGCCCAGGACGTGTTCGTCCCCTGACCCGGGGGAGCTGTGGGCTCCGGCCGGCTCGCGGCACGACGCCTCGCGCCGGGCGGATCAGGCGGATCAGGCGCGGCGGTAGCGCCGCTCGGGGCGGCCGCTGCCGCCGTACTGCAGGCGCACCAGCGCCTGGCCGTCGGCCACGAAGTGCTCCAGGTAGCGGCGGGCGCTGACCCGGGAGACGCCGACCAGCTCGGCGCACTCGGCGGCCGACCGCTCGGCGCCGCCGTCCAGGGCGGCCAGGACGGTGCCGGCGGTCTCCCGGCTCAGGCCCTTGGGCAGGGGAGCCGGGGAGGTACGCCCCCCGGGGGCGAACGCCGCGTCGATCTGTTCCTGCGCGGGGCGGACGGCCCCCTCCAGCGCGGCGCGGGCCGCCCGGAAGGCCTCCAGGCGCCACAGCAGGTCGTCGGCCTCGAACGGCTTGACCAGGTAGTGCGCGGCCCCGCCGGCCACCGCGGCGCGCACGGTGTCGGCCTCGCGGGCGGCGGTCACCATCACCACGCCCACGTCGTTGCCGGCCGCGCGCAGCCGGCGCAGCACCTCGATGCCGTCCACGTCGGGCAGGTGGACGTCGAGCAGCACCAGGTCGGGGGTCAGTCGCTCGACCTCGGCCAACGCCCCCTCGCCGGTGGCCACGACGCCGACGACCCGGAAGCCGACGGCCCGCTCCACGAACCGGCTGTGGATCGAGGCGACCATGAAGTCGTCGTCGACCACCAGCACGCCCAGCTCGCGCCCGCCCGACGGCGGTGCCGGCGGTGGCGGCGGTGGCGGGGGTGCGTCGGGGGTGCTCACGGGGTGACGTCCTCGAGGTCGGGCAGGCGCGCGGCGAAGACCGCGCCGCCCGCATTGTGCACCGCGACGCTCCCGCCGCGCCGCCCGCAGACGACCTGGACCAGGGCCAGGCCGACACCGCGGCCGCCCTCCTCGGTCGGCTTGGTGGAGAAGCCCCGGTGGAAGACCTGGTCACGATCGGCCTCGGCGACCCCGGGCCCGGAGTCAGCGACGCGGACGACCACGGCGGCGGGCCCGTCCGGGCCGGCCTCCTCGCGTCGCAGCAGCACCTCGACCCGGGCGTCGGGGGAGGAGGCGACGGCGTCGACGGCGTTATCGACCAGGTTGCCGAGCACCGTGCCGACGTCGGCCGACAGGTCGGCCCCGAGCCGGGGGAGCGCGGTCGCGGGGTCCAGGACGAGCTCGACGCGACGCTCGGCGGCCAGGCTGGTCTTGGCGATCAGCAGCGCCGCCACGGCCGGGTCGTCGACCCGGGCCAGGACCCGGTCGCTGATCTCGGCGCGCCGGCGGTTCAGGGTGCCGAGGAACGCGCCCAGCTCGTCGTAGGCCTCCAGCTGCACCAGGCCCGAGATCGTGTGCAGCTGGTTGCTGAACTCGTGCGTCTGGGCCCGCAGCGTCCCGGTCACGCTCTCGCGGGCGCTGAGCTCGCTGCGCAGCGCGAGCAGTCGGTCCGGTCGCGCAGCGTGGTGATCGTGCCGATCCGTCGCCCGCCGGCCTCGACCCGGTTGCGGTTGGTCACCAGGGTCCGCCCGTCGACCACCAGCACGACGTCGAGCAGGTCGTCGGTGCCGGCCAGCACCTCGCGCACCGTCGGCGCCACGTCGAGGTCGGCCAGCGCGCGGCCCTGTGCGTCCGGCGGCAGCCGCAGCAGGTCGCGGGCGCTGTCGCTGACCACCGTCAGCACGCCCTCGTCGTTGACCGCGACCACGCCCTCGCGGATCGAGGTCAGCAGCGCCTCGCGCTGGTCGGCCAGCGCCGCGATCTCGGCCGGCTCCAGGCCGCGGGTGCGACGCCGGATCAGGCGCGACAGCAGCACCGAGCCGGCGAGCCCCAGGGCCAGTCCGCTGCCGAGCACGACCAGCACGTCGGTACGGGTGGCCGACAGCCGCTCGGTCAACGGGGGATAGGTCTCGGTCACCACCGCGATGCCGACCTGGCGCGGCGGCCGTCCCGGCCGCCGGGGGGTGAACGCCCGCGCACCCCCGTAGACCGGCACGGCCGCCGCGATCACCCGGGACCCGCGGTCCACCAGGTCGCCGATCCAGGTGCTGCCGCGCGCGGCGGACCCGTCCCCGAGCACGAGGGTGTCGCCCTCCCGGGTCGGGTCGGTGGAGGCCACGACGACGCCGACCGGGTCGGTGAGGTAGACCGTGGTCGCGCCGACGTCGTCCTGGCGCTGCGTGACGTAGAAGGCCAGCGAGCCCGTGGGCGGCGCGCCACGGCCGCTGTCCCTCGCGGCGAGCGCGTCCTGCACCGCCGCGGTGTTGGCCAGGACGGCCGCGGCGGCGCGCAGGCGCGCGCCCCGGGTGTCGCGGAAGTCGGCGTCGCTCTGGCGCACCGAGACCACGCTGGTCACCGCGACGACCAGCACCAGCACGACCAGCTGGAGCAGCAGGAACTGGCCCGCGAGGGTCCGGGGCAGCGGCACGCGTCCCCGGCCCGGGCGCGGGCGCCTGCCCCGCCCGCCGCCGGTCCCGTCCGGCTCACCGCGTGACCACAACGTCCACAACCTCCTTTGCTTGCCTAACCGTGACCGGCGCCACAGCGTGCGTGACGATCGACACGTCCACTCGCTGCACCACCGTGCACCACCTCCGGGAGAGACATGTTCCCTGCACCACCGACCCGCCGCCGCGCCGGGCGCGCCGGACGACCCCGCGGTCGCCGTCGCCTGCGTGGCGCGGCCGCCGCACTGGCCGCGCTGGCCCTGCTGACCTCCGCCTGCGGGGTGACCCGCGGCGACGACAGCGCCGACCTCGAGATGTGGATCCCCAACAGCCCGGGCGGCGGCTACGACCAGACCGGCCGCGCGGCCGTCGGCGTGATGGAGCAGGAGAAGATCACCGGGGGCGACTTCCAGGTCACCAACATCCTCGGCGCCGGCGGCGCAGCCGCGATGACGCAGCTGATGGGCCAGGAGGGCAACGAGCGGATCCTGATGACGATCGGCCTCGGCGTCGTCGGCTCGACGTACTCCTTCGCCGCCGACGCGCGGCCCCAGGACGCCACGGCGGTGGCGCAGCTGATCGAGGAGCAGGAGGGGGTGCTGGTCCCGGCCGAGTCGCCGTTCCGCACCATCGACGACCTCGTGGACGCCTGGGTCGCGGACCCGTCCTCGGTCGTCGTCGGCGGCGGGTCGTCGCCCGGCGGGCCCGACCACCTGTTCCCGATGCAGCTGGCCGAGACCGTCGGCATCGACCCGCAGGAGGTCCGCTACGTCACCTACGACGGCGGCGGGCCGCTGACCAGCGCCCTGCTCGGCAACAAGATCCAGGTCGGGTTCTCCGGGCTGAGCGAGTTCGAGGGCCAGATCGCCGCGGGGGACCTGCGCGTGCTGGCCGTCTCCGGCGAGGAGCGCCTCGACGGCGCGGCCGTCGCGGACGTGCCGACCCTGACCGAGTCGGGCATCGACCTGATCTTCATCAACTGGCGCGGCGTCCTCGCCCCGCCGGGCATCTCCGAGGAGCGGCGCGACGAGCTGATCGCGTACCTCACCGAGATGCACGACTCCCCGGAGTGGCAGCAGACCCTCGCCGACAACGGCTGGATCGACGCCTTCCGCACCGGGGACGACTTCGAAGCCTTCCTGCTGGAGCAGGACGAACGCGTCGCGTCGACGCTCGAGGAGCTGGACCTGCTGTGAGCACCCACATCGACGAACCACGCACGGACGACCCGGCGCCCGCGCCGACGGGCGGGGTGGACAAGGCGCAGTACGGCCTGGCCGCGCTGCTGGTCGTGGTCGGCCTCTACACCGTCTACGACGCCACCACCCTGCGCATCGGGTTCGGCGACCCGGTCGGGCCCCGCGCCTTCCCGTACGTCGTCGGCACCGTCCTGGCCGTGCTCGGCGTCCTGCTGGCCCTGGCCACCGCCCGCGGCTCGGTCGGGGAGCTGGAGGGCGGCGAGGACGTCGACCTGGCCCAGGGCTCCGACTGGGTCACCGTGGCCAAGCTGGTGGGGGTCATCGCCTTCACCATCGCCACCGTCGACCTCCTCGGCTGGGCGATCACCGGCGCCGTGCTCTTCGCCGGCGGCGCCTGGGCGCTGGGCAGCCGCACCCTGGTGCGCGACGTCATCGTCGGCCTCGTCCTGGCCGTCGGCAGCTGGTACGCCTTTTACGTCGGCCTCGGCATCCCGCTGACGCCCGGCCTGCTGGACGGGGTGCTCTGATGGGTGACTTCGACCTCCTGCTCGGCGGTCTGGCGGCCGCGGCCACGCCGGAGAACCTCATGTTCGCCGCGATCGGGGTCCTGCTGGGCACCTTCGTCGGCGTCCTCCCGGGCATCGGCCCGGCGATGGCCGTGGCGCTGCTGCTCCCGGTCACCTTCGGCCTCGAGCCGACCCAGGCCTTCATCATGTTCGCCGGCATCTACTACGGCGGCATGTACGGCGGGTCGACGACCTCGATCCTGCTGAACACCCCCGGCGAGTCCGCCTCGGTGATGACCGCGCTCGAGGGCAACAAGATGGCCAAGAAGGGCCGGGCCGCGCAGGCCCTGGCCACCGCGGCCGTCGGCTCGTTCGTCGCCGGCACCATCGGCACCCTGCTGGTGGCCTTCTTCGCCCCGCCGCTGGCCAAGGTCGCGGTGGAGATCGGCGCCCCGTCGTACTTCGCGATCATGGTGCTGGCGCTGGTGATGACCACCGCGGTGCTCGGCTCGTCGGTGCTGCGCGGCTTCGTCGCACTGTTCCTGGGGCTGACCATCGGCCTGGTCGGGCTCGACCCGAACACCGCCCAGGCCCGGATCAGCCTGGGCCAGGACCAGCTCATCGACGGCCTCGACATCGTCGTGGTCGCCGTCGGGATCTTCGCCCTCGGCGAGGCGCTCTGGGTCGCGGCGCACCTGCGTCGCACGCCGCTGCAGATCGTCCCGGTCGGTCGCCCGTTCATGGGCCGCGCCGACTGGGGCCGTTCCTGGAAGCCGTGGCTGCGCGGCACCGCGCTGGGCTTCCCGTTCGGGGCCATCCCCGCCGGCGGCGCCGAGCTGCCCACGTTCCTGTCCTACGTGACCGAGCGGAAGCTGGCCAAGGGCGACGAGTTCGGCCACGGCGCCATCGAGGGCGTCGCCGGGCCGGAGGCCGCCAACAACGCCTCGGCGGCCGGGATGTTCGTGCCGATGCTCGCCCTGGGCCTGCCGGTCACCGCGACCGCGTCGGTGATGCTCGCCGCGCTCCAGGGCTACGGCATCCAGCCCGGCCCGCAGCTGATGACCGACCAGGCCGACCTGGTCTGGACGCTGCTGGCCAGCCTGCTGATCGGCAACTTCCTGCTGCTGGTGCTGAACCTGCCGCTGGCGCCGGTCTGGGCGCGGCTGCTGCGGATCCCGCGTCCCCAGCTGTACGCGGGGATCCTGTTCTTCGCCTGCCTGGGCGCCTACGCGACCAACCTGGACCCGTTCGACATCGGCCTGCTGCTCGTCTTCGGCCTGCTCGGGCTGATGGTGCGCCGCTTCGGCCTGCCGGTGCTCCCGCTGATCCTCGGCGTCATCCTCGGCCCGCTGATGGAGGAGAAGCTCCGCGAGGCGCTCTCGCTGTCCGACGGCGCCTGGAGCGGGCTGCTCGCCGAGCCCCTCGGGATCGGCGTGTACGTCCTGATCGCGGTGCTGGTCGTCCTCCCGCCGCTGGCCAAGCGCCGGGCGGCCGCCCGCGGCACCACCCCGCCGGACCTCACCCGCCCGAGCGACCCGACCGACCCCACCGACCCGACCGACCGTGACGAGGAGAGGGTGTCCCGATGAGCACCGACAGCACGCAGCCCGGCCCGGTGGTGGTCGCCTGGACGCCCGACGAGTTCGGCGCCGTGGCGCTCGAGCACGGCCTGGCCGAGGCCGCCGACCGCGGCAGCCGGGTGGTCGTGGTCAACGCGACCAAGGGCGACGCGCTGGTCGACCCCCGCTACGCCTCGGACGACGCGGTGGGCCGGCTCCGCGAGAGCGTCGCCGGCCGGGACGTGGAGGTCCGCCAGTCCACCGGGGCCGACGTGGCCGAGCAGGTGCTGGCGGTCGCCACCGAGGTGGGCGGCTCGCTGGTGGTGCTCGGGATGCGCAAGCGCACCCCGGTCGGCAAGCTGCTGATGGGCAGCGTGGCCCAGCGGGTCCTGCTCACCGCCGACTGCCCCGTGCTGGCGGTCAAGCCCGGCCAGGCGACCCCGGCACGCGGCTGAACGTCACGCCGGGGGACCGGCCCACGGGGCGCGGGTTCGGTCCCGGGGGGGTGGGCGCGCCATACTCGGGGACGATGACGACGCCCACCACCGCCCCTGCGGTCGCCCCTGCCCCGCCGGCCGACGAGCCCGAGCTGCACGCCGTCGCCGTGGTGACCCTCGGCTGCGCGCGCAACGAGGTCGACTCCGAGGAGCTCGCCGGCCGCCTGACGCAGGGCGGGTTCCGCCTGGTCTCCGACCCGGCCGACGCCGACAGCGTCCTGGTCAACACCTGCGGGTTCGTCGAGGCCGCGAAGAAGGACTCGGTCGACACCCTGCTGCAGGCCGCGGACCTGAAGGAGAACGGCCGCCCGAGCACCGTCGTGGCGGTCGGCTGCCTGGCCGAGCGGTACGGCGCCGACCTCGCCGACTCCCTGCCCGAGGCCGACGCGGTCCTCGGCTTCGACGACTACCCCGACATCGCCGCCCGCCTGCGCGGGATCGTGGCGGGGGAGCGGCCGGCCGCGCACGTCCCGGCCGACCGGCGCCGGCTGCTGCCGATCAGCCCGGTCGACCGGGCCGCCGAGGCCCCTGCCCGGGTCGAGCGCACCCGCCTCGAGACCGGGCCGCTGGCCTCGCTGAAGCTGGCCAGCGGCTGCGACCGCCGGTGCACCTTCTGCGCGATCCCGTCCTTCCGCGGCAGCTTCGTGAGCCGCCGCCCCAGCGACGTCCTGCACGACGCGCAGTGGCTGGCCGGCGAGGGCGCCCGCGAGCTCTTCCTGGTCTCCGAGAACTCCACCTCCTACGGCAAGGACCTCGGCGACCTGCGCCTGCTCGAGTCGCTGCTGCCGACGCTGGCCGCCACCGACGGCGTCGAGCGGGTCCGGGTGTCGTACCTGCAGCCGGCCGAGACCCGCCCCGGGCTGGTCGAGGCGATCGCGACCACGCCGGGCGTCGCGCCGTACTTCGACCTGTCCTTCCAGCACGCCAGCGCCACGGTCCTGCGCCGGATGCGCCGCTTCGGCGACCCCGAGTCGTTCCTCGGGCTGCTCGACCAGGTGCGCTCGCACGCGCCGCTGGCCGGGATCCGCTCCAACGTGATCGTCGGCTTCCCCGGCGAGACCGAGGAGGACCTCGAGACGCTGACCGACTTCCTCGTCGCCGCGCGCCTCGATGTCGTCGGCGTCTTCGGCTACTCCGACGAGGACGGCACCGAGGCCGAGTCCTTCACCGACAAGCACGACGAGGACGAGGTCGCCGCGAGGCTGGCCCACGTCACCGACCTGGTCGAGCAGCTCACGGCGCAGCGCGCCGAGGAGCGCCTCGGCGAGGTGGTCGAGGTCCTCGTCGAGCACGTCGCCGTCGAGGACGGCGAGGTCGTCGTCGAGGGCCGCGGTGCCCACCAGGGTCCGGAGGTCGACGGCCTGTGCCGCGTCCAGGGCCACCCCGGCGACCTGCGCGTCGGCGACCTGGTCACCGGCACGGTCGTGGCCAGCGAGGGCGCCGACCTGGTCGTGACCTCCGCGGGGACGGTGCGATGAGCACCACCACGCCCGGGGTCAGCAACTGGAACCTGCCGAACGCGCTGACCACGTTCCGGATCCTGATGGTGCCCTTCTTCGCCTGGGCGCTGCTCGTCGACGGCGGCGACTCCGTGCTCTGGCGCTGCGTGGCGTGGGTGCTGTTCGCGGTCGCGATGATCACCGACAAGGTGGACGGCGACATCGCCCGGGCGCGCGGCCAGGTGACCGACTTCGGCAAGATCGCCGACCCGATCGCCGACAAGGCGCTGACCGGGATGGCCTTCATCGGCCTGTCGATCCTCGGCGACATCTGGTGGGCCGTCACCGTCGTGGTCCTGCTCCGCGAGTGGGCGGTGACGCTGCTGCGCCTCTCGGTGCTCAAGCGCGTGGTGATCGCCGCCGCCGACCTGGGCAAGTGGAAGACCACCTTCCAGGCGCTCGCCCTGGGCGGGCTGTGCCTGCCGCTGCGCGACCCCGACCTGGTGGACTGGCTGCAGACACCGGGCGAGGTGCTCTTCTACGCCTTCCAGGCGTGCCTCGTGGTGGCCGTGGCGCTCACGCTGTGGTCCGGGTTCGAGTTCTTCCGTGGCGTCTGGCAGCAGCGCCACGAGCTCCGCGGACCGCGTTCCACCACCGTCTGAGCTCTCGCGGGAGCCGGCCACATCACGTTCACGTGGAGTTGACGCGCGGGCTGTTCCCGTGCGGTCCAGACCGGGTTAGGGTCCTACCGCTTCGCCCCTCACCCCTCTGTCCGACCGAAAGGTCTCTTCACTGTGTCCTCGCGCACCCCGCGTCACCCGAGTCGAAGGCGGGGGCTGGTGGCCTCGGTCACCGGGCTCAGCGTCGCCGTCTCCCCCCTCGTCCTGGGCCTCTCGTCACCGGCAGCGGCCAGCCCGCTCGGTGACGACCTCGTCATCTCGGAGGTGTACGGCGGTGGCGGCAACTCCGGCGCCACCTACACCCACGACTTCGTGGAGCTCTACAACCCGACCGACGCGGCGATCGACGTCGACGGCCTGTCGGTGCAGTACCGCAGCAGCGGCAACACCGGGGCCGGCGCCACGGCGCTGACCGGGTCGGTCGCCCCCGGCGGCTACTACCTGGTGCAGGAGTCGCAGGGCAGCGGCGGCAGCACCCCGCTGCCGAGCCCGGACGCCACCGGGACCCAGTCCATGGCCGGCGGCTCCGGCACCGTCGCGCTGGTGCGCGGCACCGAGCCGGTCACGCTGAGCCCGACCGCCCCCACCGGCGGGCCGCTGGTGGACCTGGTCGGCTACGGCAGCGCCGCGGTCTCCGAGGGTGACGTCGACGCTCCCGGTCTGAGCAACACCACCTCGGCCTCGCGCGACGCCGACGGCACCGACACCGACGTCAACGGGGCCGACTTCACCGCCGGCACGGTCGCACCGGTCTCCTCCGGCGGCGAGCCGGAGCCCCCGCCGCCGCTCGGCGACGTCGAGATCGCCGAGATCCAGGGCACCGGCGCCCAGAGCCCCCTGGTCGGCCGCGAGGTCACCACCTCCGGCGTCGTCACCGCGCTCTACGACGGCAGTTACAACGGCTTCTTCCTGCAGACCGCCGGCACCGGCGGCGCCACCGACGCCACCCCCGGCGCCTCCGACGCCGTCTTCGTCTACGGCGGGCCGGACTTCGACGGGGCCGGGCTCGCGCTCGGCGACTCCGTCGAGGTCACCGGCCAGGTCGCCGAGTTCGGCGGGGCCACCCAGGTCAGCGTCGACGCCGACGCGATCACGCCGGTGAGCCCGGCGCTGACGCCGGTCACCCCGCTCGCCGCGGCGTACCCGACGACGACCGCGGACCGCGAGGCGCACGAGGGCGAGCTGCTCGCGCCGACCGACGACTTCACGGTCACCAACGTCTTCAGCACCAACCGGTACGCCGAGATCGGCCTGGCCACCGGCGACCGCCCCCTCATCCAGCCGACCGAGGTCGCCGACGCCGGCAGCCCCGAGGCGGACGCGGTGGCGGCCGACAACGCCGCCCGCGGCGTCGTCCTGGACGACGGCGCGAGCATCGACTTCCTGCCGTTCAACGGCGGCGACAACCAGGACGTCCCGCTGCCCTGGCTCTCGCAGCAGAACCCGGTCCGCGTCGGTGCGGCGGCCGAGCTGGTCGCCCCGGTCGTCCTGGACTACCGCAACAACACCTGGAAGCTGCAGCCCCAGCAGCAGGTCACCGACGAGGGTCGCGACGTCGCGACCTTCGAGAACACCCGCCCGCAGAACGCGGAGCCGGCCGACGTCGGCGGCGACCTGTCGCTCGGCACCTTCAACGTGCTGAACTACTTCAACACCACCGGCGCGCAGTTCGAGGCCAACGGCGGCGAGTGCACCTACTACCTCGACCGCGACGACGACCCCGTGTCGGTCAACTCGTGCACGCCCGACGGGCCCCGCGGCGCGGCCGAGCTCGGCGACTTCCGCCGCCAGCAGGCCAAGATCGTCGCGGCGATCAACACCATGGACACCGACATCGTGTCCCTGGAGGAGATCGAGAACTCGGTCAAGCTCCTGACCGAGACCGACCGGGACGACGCCGTCAAGGCGTTGGTGGACGCGCTGAACACCGACGCCGGCACCCGCCGCTGGGCCTACGTCGCCTCCCCGGCCGCCGCCGACCTACCGCCGCTGGCCGAGCAGGACGTCATCCGTACCGCGTTCATCTACGACCCGTCCGCGGTGCGCCCGGTGGGTGACTCCGAGGTGCTCGTCGGCTCCGAGGCCTTCGCCAACGCGCGCGAGCCGCTGGCCCAGGCCTTCAAGCCGGCCGGCGCCGGCCGGGCCGACGTGTTCGCCGTGATCGTGAACCACTTCAAGTCCAAGGGCTCCGGGACCCCGGACCCCGACGGGCAGGGCAACGCCAACGACGAGCGCGTGGCCCAGGCCGCGGCGCTGGCCGACTTCGCCAAGGAGTTCTCGGTGGACCGCGGCACCCGCAAGGTGTTCCTCACCGGCGACTTCAACTCCTACTCGGAGGAGGACCCGATCCAGCTGCTCGAGGGGGAGGGCTTCAGCAAGCTCGAGTCCGACACCCCCGACGAGTGGAGCTACAGCTTCAGCGGCCTCTCGGGCTCCCTGGACCACGTCCTGGCCAGCCCCGCCGCCCGGCGGATGGTGACCGGGGTCGACATCTGGGAGACCAACGCCAACGAGTCGGTAGCCTTCCAGTACAGCCGTCGGAACTACAACGCGGCCCAGTTGTTCAGCCGCGACGTGTTCGCCGCCTCGGACCACAACCCCGAGGTCGTCGGCCTCAGCGCGAGCCCGACCACCGCGACGGAGGTCCAGCTCCTGGCCACCAACGACTTCCACGGCCGGATCCAGGCCGACGGGACCGTCGCGGGTGCCGCCGTGCTCTCGGGCGCCGTCAAGCAGCTCCGCTCGGAGAACCCGAACACGGTGTTCGCCGCGGCCGGTGACCTGATCGGCGCGTCGACCTTCGCCTCCTTCATCGCCGAGGACAAGCCGACGATCGACTCCCTCAACGAGGCCGGTCTCGACGTCTCCGCGGTGGGCAACCACGAGTTCGACCAGGGCTACGACGACCTCACCGGTCGCGTGCTCGAGCCCGAGTCCGCCCAGAACCCGAACGGCGGCGCGGAGTGGAAGTACCTCGGGGCCAACGTCCGCTTCAAGGACACCGGCTCCCCGGCCCTGGACGCCACCTGGATCCAGGACTTCGACGGCACCGAGATCGGCTTCGTCGGCGCGGTCACCGAGGACCTCCCGTCCCTCGTCTCCCCGACCGGCATCGAGCAGCTCGACATCACCGACGTGGTCGAGGAGACCAACGCGGCCGCGGCCGACCTCAAGGCCGAGGGCGCCGACGTCGTCGTGCTGCTCGTCCACGAGGGCGCGCCCGGCACCGACTGCACCACCTTCGACGACGACCCGTCCTCGAAGTGGGGCAGCATCGTGACCGGCGTCAACGACGACGTCGACGCGATCGTCTCCGGCCACACGCACCTGGCCTACGACTGCTCCCTGCCCGTCGAGGGCTGGGCGGACCGTGAGGTCACCGAGCGTCCCGTCGTCTCGGCCGGTCAGTACGGCACCAACCTCAACCGGATCCGGTTCGAGGTCGACTCGTTCACCGGTCGGCTGCTGGACGTCGAGCAGGACCTCCTGCCGCTCGCCGGCAACTACCCGGCCGACCCGGCCGTGACGAAGATCGTCGCCGACGCCGTCGCCGAGGCCAAGGTCCTCGGCGCCGAGCAGCTCGGGGACATCGAGGACACCTTCAGCCGCGCGAAGCTGGCCAACGGCACCACCGAGAACCGCGGTGGCGAGTCCACCCTGGGCAACCTGGTCGCCGAGATCCAGCAGTGGGCCACCGAGGCCGAGAACCGGGGCGGCGCGCAGGTCGCGTTCATGAACCCCGGCGGTCTGCGGGCCGACCTCACCGGTCTGCTCGAGCAGGGCTCGCCCCGCCCGGTCACCTACGAGCAGGCCGCCACCGTGCAGCCGTTCGCGAACACGCTGGTCAACCAGCAGATGACCGGGGAGCAGATCAAGGCGGCCCTCGAGCAGCAGTGGCAGCCCGACGGCGCGTCGCGGCCGTTCCTGAAGCTGGGGATCTCGGAGGGGTTCACCTACACCTACGACCCCGACGCCCCGCGCGGTGAGCACGTCCTGGACATGCGCCTGGACGGCGAGCCGGTCGACCTGTCGGCGTCGTACTCGGTGACGGTCAACTCCTTCCTGGCCGGCGGCGGTGACGACTTCGCCGCCTTCAGCGAGGCCGCGACCACCGGCAGCCCGCAGGACACCGGCGTGACTGACCTGCAGGCCACCGTGGACTTCCTCGAGGAGTTCGCCTCCGAGGAGCCCCTCCCGGTCGACTACTCCCAGCGCGCGGTCGGCACCCAGCTGTCCGCCGAGGAGGTCGCCCCGGGCGACACGCTGACCCTCGACCTGTCGTCGCTGTCGATGACCGGCCAGGGCGACGTGACCGACGACGAGGTGACGGTGCTGCTCGACGGCGCCGAGCTGGCCACCGCGCCGGTCACCACGCAGGTCCAGGAGGCGCTGCCCGGCTTCGACGAGGCCGGCACCGCCACCGCGGAGGTGACCCTGCCCGACGCCGTCGAGGCCGGTGCCGCCGAGCTGACGGTCGTCGGGGAGCAGACGGGCACCGAGGTGGTCGTCCCCGTGCAGGTCACCGGTGACGGCGGGGAGCCGGGCGAGCCGGCCACGCCGACCATCACGGTCGACCACCAGCCGAAGCCCGTGATCGCCGGTCGGACGCGGGCCCGCCTGCTCGTCGACGTGACCGCCGAGGGTGCGGAGGCCAGCGGCCAGGTCCGGGTCAAGGTCCGGGGCCGCACCGCGCGCCTGGTCGACCTCGACGAGGACGGCAGCGCCGTGACCCGCCTGGGCCGCTTCGCCCGGACCGGACCCAAGGCGGTGCGGGTGGTCTACCTCGGGGACGAGGACGTCGCCCGCGGCGTCGTCGTGCACACCGTGCGGGTGCGCCGCTAGACCGGCACCGCACAGCATCGAGCAGCAACCAGCAGGGGGTCGGCGTCCGCGCCGGCCCCCTGTGGGCTGTCCGGTGCCCGTCCCTCGGGGTCCGGGGGTGAGCCGGGCGAGCAGGAAGAACGGAGGACCTTGTAGCGTTGAGACCCACGAGCCGGTCACCGCAGCCCAGCCCGCCGACGATCCGAGGGAGAACGCCATGGTCCTGTTCCGACGCTTCCTCGGGGACGTCCTGCGCGGACACCGGGTCGACCAGGGGCTGACCCTGCGCCAGCTCTCCCAGGAGGCCCGGGTCAGCCTCGGCTACATCTCCGAGATCGAGCGCGGCCAGAAGGAGGCGTCCTCCGAGCTGCTGGCCTCGCTCTGCGGTGCGCTCGACCTGCCGCTCTCCGACGTCCTGCGCGACGTCTCGGACGCGATCGTGCTCGAGGAGGCCGCCACCCGGCCCGTGCCGCTGCCGGTCACCGTCAAGGTCCCGGTCCGCGTCCCCGCCCCGGGCGGCACGCCCGACGTGGTCGCCTCCGCCGCCTGACCCTGAACTGACGCTCGCGGCGCGCCGAGGTGACGCTCGCGGACAGCCGAGATGACCGTTGCGGACAGCCGAGATGACGGTTGCGGCGCTCCGAGGTGACGCTCGCGGCGCGATCGATGCCGGTCGGGGTCCCTCCCTGCGTCACCGGTCCAGCCAGGCGAATCCGAGGCCGTAGCCCCGGTCGCTGCGGATGATCGTCGAACACTCCGAGTCGATGATCGTCACCGCGCGGCGGGTGCCGGTCCGGTCCTCGACGACGGCGGTGTAGGTCGGGTCGGGGCTGCCCGCGCAGTCGACCATGCCGCCGGTGATCGCGTGCAGCCCGATGCGAGCACGCTCGGCCTCCTCGACGGTCAGGTCCCGGACACTCGGCTCGTCGTCCTCGGCGCCGCGCGGCCAGGTGCAGAGGATCCCGCGTACTGCCGGCAGCGGCATGACCATCGGGGCGCGCCGACCGAGCAGGTAGCCGGTGTCGAGCGAGGCTGACGGACCGTCGACGTCGACGCTGTCGGGCCTACGCGGGTTCTCCGGGCAGACGAGCGGGAGGCCGCTGGTGGCGTCCTCGAGCTGGTCGGCGTGCTGGCGCCCGAACGCCGCCATCAACGTCCCGTACACCCCGAGCGCGTCGGGGCCGCCGACCCACGTTCCGCTGGTCGGCACCTGTGCGGCGCAGTCCTGGTCGGTGTGCCCGACGACGGTGGTGACACCTCCGTCGGCGTACCCGATCTGGACCCGGTAGGTGCGGCCGAAGAACCTGCCGCAGCGGGCCGATGCCGGGAGGTCTCGCTCGGCGAGCTCGGTCAGGACGGTGAGGTCCTCCGCGTGCGTGGTCAGGGCGTCGGAGGGCACCTCTGCCGGGGCCGTCCGTCCCTCGGGCCCGGGACAGAACCTCGCCCAGAGCGGCGTGCCGTCGATGCTCTCCCGCGTCGCCTCGGCGGTGTCGAGGCACCCGTCGGGAGCCGGGGCACCGGACGAACGGATCTGACGCGAGGGTGCGGGTTCTCGCCCGTCCGTCCCCCCGGTGACGGCGCACCCGGGCGACCAGGCGCCCGTCAGGGCCACGAGCAGGGCCACCCCCGTACGCCCCCACCTCGTCGTCGACACACACCTGTGACGTCTCGGGGCGGCGGGAGGTTCCACCTGCCGCCGAGGTGCCCGGAAACGTCAACTCGACTGTCCGCAAGCGTCATCTCGGCTGTCCGCGAGCGTCATCTCGGCTGGCAGCGTGGGCACCAGAAGGTGACGCGCTCGCGCCCGACCGGGCCGAGGTCGCCGACCTCGACCCGGGTGCCGCAGCGCCGGCACGGCTGGCCGCCGCGGGCGTAGACCCACAGCGGCTGGCGCAGGTCGCCGGTGGTGGCCTGGGTGGCGCGTTCCTTGTTCATCACCAGCAGCCGGTGGCCCAGGTCGACCAGGCCCGACGGCCCGGGCGGGTCGGGCACCCGCGAGAACGGTGTGGTCGGGTCGATCCCGCGCAGGAACAGCATCTCGGCGGCGTACATGTTGCCGATCCCGGCCACGCAGGTCTGGTCGAGCAGGGCCTCGTGGATCGACCGCTCCGGGGCGGCACCGAGCCGGCGTACGGCCTCGTCCCGGTCGGCCTCGCCCCAGCCCGGCCCCAGCAGGTCGGGCCCGACGTGGCCGACCACGCTGTCCTCGTCGGCGGTGGCCACCAGCTCGACCACGCCGAGGGAGAAGCCGACCGCGGTGACGGCGTCGGTGCCGAGCACGACGCGGGCCTGGTGCGCCGGGCGGCCCCACCGCTGTCCCGGGCGGAGGAGGTGCCAGGAACCCTCCATCCGCAGGTGGGTGTGCAGGGTCCAGTCGCCCGACTTGTGGCGCAGCCGGGTCAGCAGGTGCTTGCCGCGGGAGCGGGTACGCACGACGTGCGCGCCGATGAGGTCGACGGTGGCCAGCTGCGGCACCCGCAGGTCGGCGACCTCGAGCACCCGCCCGGACAGCGCGCGGTGCAGCGACCGGGCGGTGCGCCAGACGGTGTCCCCCTCAGGCACGCAGCCGCAGCCCCTTCGGCGTGGCCACGAACCCGGCGCCGTCCAGCGCGGTCCGCAGCGGGGTGGTGCCGCGGCCGAGCAGCTGCGCGCCGTCGGCGCGCTCCACGGTGAGACGGCCCAGCGACCCGCGGGTGGCGGCCGCGGCCAGGGCGGTGGCCGCCGGGCCCAGCCGGCGGTCGTCGTCGGTCCAGGTCAGCAGGGTCCGCCCGCCGCGCTCGACGTAGAGCACGAGCTCGCCGTCGACGAGGACGACGAGCGCCCCGGCCTTGCGTCCGGGCCGGTGGCCCTTGCCGCCCTCGGCGTCGCCACCCTCACCCGCACCCCCCTGGGCCTCGGCGTCGCGCTCGGGCCAGGGGAGGGCGGCCCCGTACGGGTTCGCGGGGTCGGTGGCCGCCAGGGCGACCGCGACGGGGGCCGCGTCGGGCCCCACCTCGCTGAAGGTGCGCAGCCGGTCGATCGCGCCGGCGGTGCCGAACTGGGCGGCGCCGAGGCCCTCGACGAAGTACCCGCGGCGGCACCGGCCCGACTCCTCGAAGGTCGACAGCACCCGGTAGACCGCGGCGAAGCCGCCGATGATGCGCTCGTTGACGACGGCACCGCGGATGACCACGCCGTGCCGGTCGAGCAGCCGCTCGGCGGTGCCGGCACCGCGGCGCACGACGTCGGTGTCGAGCTCGGGCAGCACCGACCAGCGCCCGGCCGCCTGGGGCGGTCCGGTGCGCGAGGGCATCGCGCGCCCGGCCGACCCGGCGCGGCGGGTACGGGCGGGCGCGCGGCGGGTGCGGTGGGTCCCGGCGCTGCCGCGGGTCAGCGAGCGCAGCGGGGCCAGGGTGTCGTTGGTGACCCGGCCCGACCAGACCAGGCCCCACAGCGCGTCGGCCAGGGCGCCGTCGGCGGTCTTCGGCAGGACCTGGCCGACCGTGGTGGCCAGCTGACGGAAGAACCAGGCGCCGCCGGGGGCCAGCGCGTCGAGCACGGCCTGCTGCAGCTCGGTGGGCGGCTCGTCGTCGGGCTCGGGCAGGGTCAGCGCGGCCTGGTCGGCGAGGTGCAGCGAGACCCACCCGTCGCTGCCGGGCAGCGTGCCGTGCCCGGCCCAGACGAGCTCTCCGGTCGCGGTCAGCTCGTCGAGGAAGGCCGGCTCGTAGTCGCGCACCCGGGCCGGCAGCACGAGCGACTCGAGCGCCGAGGCCGGCACGGGCGCCCCGGCCAGCTGCTCGACGACGGCGAGGACGCCGTCGACGCCGCGGTGGCGCCCGCCCGGGCCCTTCGTGGTGGTGACGCCCTGCCAGGCCGGCAGGAAGCGGCCCAGGGCGGCCGGGTCGACCGGCTCGACCTCCTGCCGCAGCCGGGCCAGGCTGCGCCGTCGCAGCCGGCGCAGCACCTCGGCGTCGCACCACTCCTGGCCGCTCGCGCCGGGGCGGAACTCGCCCTCGACGATCCGCCCCTGGCTGCCGAGCCGCTGGAGGGTGTGCCGGACGACGGCGGTGCCGAGCCCCAGCCGGGTCGCCACGTCGTCGACGGTGAACGGCCCGTGCGTACGCCCGTGGCGGGCGACCAGGTCGGCCAGCGGGTCCTCGACGGTGTCGGCGAAGACGTCGGGCGTGCCGGGCGGCACCGGCACCCCGAGCCCGTCACGCAGCCGGCCGACGTCCTCGACGGCCGCCCACCGGTCCTCCCCGCCCATCCGCACCGCGACCAGGCGCCGCTGCGTCCCGAGCGCGGCCGTCCACTCCTCGACGGCCTCGGCCAGGTCGGGCCGCGTCCGCTCCCGCAGCTCGGCGGTCGAGAGCGGGCCGAGCACCCGGACCAGGTCGGCCACGCCCTCGGCGTCGCGGATCCGGCGGTCCTCGGCCAGGCGCTGCAGCTCGGCCTCCACCTCGGTGAGCACCGCGGGGTCCAGCAGCTCGCGCAGCTCGGCGCGGCCGAGCAGCTCGGCCAGCAGGCCCTGGTCGAGGGAGAGCGCGGCGGCGCGGCGCTCGGCGATGGGGGAGTCGCCCTCGTAGACGAACTGGGCGACGTAGCCGAAGAGCAGGCTGCGGGCGTACGGCGACGGGCTGGTCGTGGACGCCTCGACGACCGAGACCTCGCGTCGCTCGACCCTGCGCATCAGCGTGGTCAGGGCGGGCAGGTCGTAGACGTCCTGCAGGCACTCGCGGACGGCCTCGAGCACGATCGGGAACGACGGGTACTTCGAGGCCACCTCGAGCAGCGCCGCCGAGCGCTGCCGCTGCTGCCACAGCGGCGAGCGGCGTCCGGGGTCGCGGCGCGGCAGCAGCAGGGCCCGGGCCGCGCACTCGCGGAAGCGGGAGGCGAACAGCGAGGACCCGCCGACCTCGGTGGTGACGACCTGCTCGATCTCCTCGGGGTCGAAGACCACGACCTCGCCCGAGGGCGGCTCGGCCTCGGTGTCGGGGATCCGCACCACGATGCCGTCGTCGGAGGCCACGGCCTGGCCGTCGACGCCGTACCGCTCGCGGAGCCGGGCGTTGATCGCCAGCGCCCACGGCGCGTGGACGGGGGTGCCGTACGGGGAGTGCAGCACCAGGCGCCAGTCGCCGAGCTCGTCGCGGAAGCGCTCGACCAGCAGCGTGGTGTCCGACGGCAGCACCGACGTCGCGTCGAGCTGCTCGTGGAGGTAGGTCACCAGGTTGCCGGCGGCGAACGCGTCGAGCCCGTCGTCGCGGGCCCGCTCGACCGCCTTCTCGCGCGGCATCGAGCCCAGCTCACGGGTGTAGCCGCCGACGGCCTCGCCCAGCTCGGCCGGTCGGCCGAGCGAGTCGCCGCGCCAGAACGGCAGCCGGCCGGGGACGCCGGGCGCCGGGCTGACCAGGACCCGGTCGTGGGTGATGTCCTCGATCCGCCAGCTGGTCGCACCGAGGGCGAAGACGTCGCCGACGCGCGACTCGTAGACCATCTCCTCGTCGAGCTCGCCGACCCGACGCCCCGGGCCCTCGCCGCCGGCGAGGAAGACCCCGAAGAGACCGCGGTCGGGGATGGTCCCGCCCGAGGTGACCGCCAGCCGCTGCGCGCCCGGACGGCCGGTGATCGTGCCGGCCACCCGGTCCCAGACCACGCGGGGGCGCAGCTCGGAGAACTCGTCGCTGGGGTAGCGGCCGCTGAGCAGGTCCAGGGTGCCGTCGAACGCCGAGCGGGGCAGGGCGGCGAAGGGGGCGCTGCGCTTGACGAGCGCGAAGAGCTCCTCCACGTCGACGGCCTCGAGCGCGGTCGTCGCGACCACCTGCTGGGCCAGCACGTCGAGCGGGTTGGTCGGCACCCGCAGCGCCTCGATCCCGCCGGTCCGCATCCGCTGCACCGAGACCGCGGTCTGCACGAGGTCGCCGCGGTGCTTGGGGAACAGCACCCCGCGGGAGACCTCGCCGACCTGGTGGCCGGCCCGGCCGACCCGCTGCAGGGCGCTGGCCACGCTGGGCGGGGACTCGATCTGGATGACGAGGTCGACCGCGCCCATGTCGATGCCGAGCTCGAGGCTGCTGGTGGCGACCACCGCGGGCAGCCGGCCGCGCTTGAGGTCGTCCTCGATCAGCGACCGCTGCTCCTTGGAGACCGACCCGTGGTGGGCCTTGGCGATGACGACCGGGGTCTTCTCGTCGGCCGCGGAGCGGGGGGAGGCCGACGAGCCGGCCTGGCCCATCAGCTGGGCGGGGGTGCGCGGGCCGTCGCCGCCACCGGCCTCGGGGTCGTCCGGGTCGAGCCCGGCGCGCTCGGAGGCGATTTCGTTCAGCCGGGCGGTCAGCCGCTCGGCCAGGCGACGCGAGTTGGCGAAGACGATGGTGGAGGTGTGCTTCTCGATCAGGTCGACCACCGCGTCCTCGACGTGCGGCCAGATCGAGGTGGAGCGCTCGGGGCGACGGTCGGCGGTGTCGCCGAAGAAGTCGTCGGCGAAGGGGTCGAGGTCGGCGCCGTCGGGGGCGTCGGTCCCGCCGGCGTCGGCGTCGTCGGCCAGCCCCACCACCTCGGGTCCATCGGCGGGCGGGTCTGCCAGGGCGACCGCACCGCCCGGCGGGTCGGGCACGAACGGGGACGCGCCCGCGGCGGACCCGCCTGCGGGCCCACCGCCGGACCGGCCCACCGGGGCGCCGGCGCCGACGGGCTCGCGGGTCGACGCCTCCACCGGGACGTACGCCTCCGGGTTGGTCATGTCCTCGACCGGGACCACCACCGTCAGGTCCCACCGCTTCTCGGCCGGCGGGGCCACGATCTCGACCGGGGCGGCACCGCCCAGGAACCGGGCGACCTCCTCCAGCGGGCGCACGGTGGCCGAGAGGCCGACCCGCTGCGCGGGCTTGTCGAGCAGCGCGTCGAGGCGCTCCAGCGACAGCGCCAGGTGGGCGCCGCGCTTGCTGCCGGCGACGGCGTGCACCTCGTCGATGATCACCGTCTCGACGCCGCGCAGGGTCTCGCGGGCGGCGCTGGTGAGCATCAGGAACAGCGACTCGGGGGTCGTGATCAGGATGTCGGGCGGGGCGGTGGACAGCTTGCGCCGGTCGGCGGCGCTGGTGTCGCCCGAGCGGACGCCGACGCGGACGTCCTGCACCTGCGTGCCGAGCCGGTGCGCGGTGTGGCGGATGCCGGTCAGCGGGGCGCGCAGGTTGCGCTCGACGTCGACGCCCAGCGCCTTGAGGGGGGAGATGTAGAGGACCCGGCAGCGGTGCGCCTTCTCCTCCGGCGGCGGGCTGGTCATCAACCGGTCCAGCGACCAGAGGAACGCCGAGAGCGTCTTGCCGGAGCCGGTCGGCGCGACGACCAGCGCGTGGCGGCCCTCGCCGATCGCGGCCCAGGCGCCGGCCTGTGCCGGGGTGGGGGCGGCGAAGGCGGCCTCGAACCAGGCCCGCGACGGCGCGCTGAAGCGGGCCAGGGCGGAGTCGGGGGTCGGGTCGCTCACCCGGTCAGTCTTGCCGACGCCGCCGACACCCCTGCGGGTCCGGTCGGGCGGGGCTGCGTCAGCCGGCCGGGCGTACCAGCGGGGGCTGCACGTCGCGGCCGCTGCCGCGCCGGTAGAGCAGGGACCCGCCGTCGCCCGACGACGCCTCGACCGGCTCGACGAACCCGGCGGTGCCGAGCACCTTGCGGCGGAAGGTGCCGAGGTCGGGCGGCGTGCCCCACACGGCGGCGTAGACCCGGCGCAGCTCGGGCAGGGTGAACGGCTCGTGCACGAACTGCAGGGCCAGCGTCGTGTACTCCAGCTTCGCCCGCACCCGCTCGACGGCGTCCGCGAGCACCTCGGCGTGGTCGAAGGCGAGCGAGGGGACGTCCTCGACGGCCCACCAGCGCGCGCCGGCGGCGTCGGAGCCGGCGACGGGCTCCGGCAGGTCCGGGGCGAGCACCACGTGGGCCACCGAGACCACCCGGCCGCGGGGGTCGCGCTCAGGGGCCGAGTAGGTCCGCAGCTGCTCCAGGTGGCCGGCGAACCGCTCCACGCCGGTCTCCTCGCGCAGCTCGCGCCAGGCCGCGTCCTCGGCGTCCTCGCCGGCCTCGAGGAACCCGCCGGGCAGCGCCCAGGTGCCGGCGTACGGCTCCGAGCCCCGCTCGACCAGCAGCACGGCGAGCGTGCCGTCGCGGATGGTCAGCACCGCCAGGTCGACGGCGACCGAGACCTGCTCGGGGCCGCTCACGCCGGGCCCCACGGTCCGGTGACGGCGCCGGCGGCGCGCATCTCGCCCAGCGCCGCCTCGGTGGTCGCCGGGGCCACCCCGGCGTGCAGGCCGTCCAGCAGGCGCACCCCGAAGCCCTCGCGGCGGGCGTCGAGCACGGTGGCCCGTACGCAGTGGTCGGTGGCGATCCCGACGACGTCGACGTCGCCGACGCCGGCCGCGCGCAGGAGGTCCGCGAGGCGCCGGCCGTCGTCGTCGACGGCCTCGAAGGCGGAGTACGCCGGCTCGCCGACGCCCTTGCGCAGGTGCACGTCGACCGCGGCGGTGTCGAGCCCGGGGGCGTAGTCGCTGCCGCCCTCGTCGCGCAGGCAGTGCGCGGGCCAGGTGTCGACGAAGTCGGGGTCCGTGCCGGGCTCGGCGAAGTGGCCGCCGTTGGTGCCGTGCGGCTCGTGCCAGTCGCGGGAGGCCGCGACCAGGGCGTAGGCGTCGCGGTGCGCGGCGAGGTGGTGGGTCACGGCCTCGGCGACGGCGTGGCCGCCCTCGACGCCGAGCGAGCCGCCCTCGACGAAGTCGACCTGGACGTCGACGACGACCAGGGCCCGCGGAGCGGTGGATGGGGTGTCCATGGTTCCTCCTTCAGTGGGTGACGGGGGTGGCCTCGAGGTACGCCGGCCCGGCCGTCACGCGGCGGGCCGCGGCCGGGAGCGAGGCCAGCGAGGCGGCGGCGTGCCGGCGTACGTCCGCGAGGTCGGGGCGGTGCACGACCTCGCCGCCGCGCACGACGGGCACCTGGACCGCGCTCGCGCCCTCGGGCACCGCGCGGCCGTCGGCGGCGTAGTGCTCGGAGCGGAGCAGCCCGTCGGCGTCGTGCTCGCGCCAGACGGTCTTGCGACCGCCGACCGAGGCCTTGGACGCGGACTTCTTGGCCACCGGGCGCAGGGGGGCGTCCGGGTCCGGGCCGTCCCCGACGGCGACCAGCTTGTAGACCAGGCCGGCGGTGGGGTGGCCGGAGCCGGTGACCAGCCGCGTGCCGACGCCGTACCCGTCGATCGGGGCGTCGCCGAGCGCGGTGATCACGAACTCGTCGAGGTCGCTGGTGACCGTCACGCGGGTGCTGGTGGCGCCGAGCTCGTCGAGCAGGGCGCGGGCGCGTGCCGACTCCTCGGCGAGGTCGCCGGAGTCGATCCGGACCGCGCCGAGCCCGGGCCCGGCCACCTCGACGGCGGTGCGGATGCCCTGAGCGATGTCGTAGGTGTCGACCAGCAGCGTGGTCCCGGCGCCCTGGGCCTCGACCTGGCTGCGGAACGCCTCGGCCTCGGTGGCGTGGGCCAGGGTGAAGGCGTGCGCGGCGGTGCCGACGGTGGGCACGCCGTGCAGGCGCCCGGCGGCGAGGTTGCTGGTGGAGGAGAACCCGGCGAGGTACGCCGCGCGCGCCGCCGCCACCGCGGCCTGCTCGTGCGCGCGCCGCGAGCCCATCTCGATCAGCGGCCGCCCGCCCGCCGCGTCGACCATCCGCGCCGCCGCGCTGGCCACGGCGCTGTCGTGGTTGAGCACCGAGAGCGCCAGCGTCTCCAGCACGACGCACTCGCCGAGGGTGCCGCTGACGGTGAGCACCGGGCTGCCGGGGAAGTAGAGGTCGCCCTCGCGGTAGGCGTCGACGTCGCCGGTGAACCGGAACCCGCGCAGGTAGTCGGCGCCGGCCGCGTTGACCACGCCCTGCTCCTCCAGCCAGGTGACGTCGTCCTCGCCGAAGCGGAAGTCCTCGATCATCGGCAGCAGCCGCCCGAGCCCGGCGACCATCCCGTAGCGACGCCCCTCGGGGAGCCGGCGCCCGAAGCACTCGAAGACCGCCCGGTCCTCCACCGTGCCCTCGGTGACCCAGGACGAGAGCATCGTCAGCTCGTAGCGGTCGGTCAGGTACGCCGGGGACAGCGTGGGGGGCGTCGCGGACAGCGCCATCGGTCCTCCATCTCGGGGGTGGCACGAACCTAGGACGACCGCAGGGGCCGGCGCGAGCCGGGGTCGTCGTCCCGGCACTCGTACCCGGAAGGAACGAAGTCGGTTCGCGACCACCGTGCAGCTGGATCGTCCCAGGTCAGCGAGGTGCGTCATGCAGCCGCTGAGACTTCGGTCCTTCCGGGTACGGCGTACGACGCGGCCGCCCGGGCCTACCGCGACGCGACCGCCGCGCTGCCGACCCACCTCGGACCCGTGACGGGGGAGTGGGGCCGGGTGCTGGGTGCCGGCGCGCGCGTGCTCGAGATCGGCAGCGGCTCGGGCCGCGGCGACCCGTGAGGGCGGGCGGCTGCACCTCTCGCTGAAGGAGGGTGACGGGGAGGGGTGGTCGACCCACGGTGCTGTGGCGCAGCCCCGGTTCTTCACCTACTGGCGCGAGGGGCCGTTGCGGGCCGCGCTCGCCGACGCCGGGTGGGCCGTCGACCGGCTGGAGCGCCGGGCCGGTCTCCGTGCCGACCGCTGGCTCGTCGTCGCCGGCGTGAGACGCTTCTGCAGGTGAGGTACACCGAGTTCTGGGACCGTCTCGAGCAGGCGCTCGGGCCGGTCTACTACAAGGTCTGGGCCGACCAGCAGGTCATCGGCGAGCTGGACGGGCGGACGCCCAAGCAGGCGCTCGACGCCGGCGAGGACCCGCGCCGGGTCTGGCGCGCGGTCTGGGCCGTGCTCGAGCTGCCCGACCGCGACCGATGAGCGCGCCGCTCGCCCCCGACAACCGGGAACGCACCGCGCCCTCGGCCGAGGAGGTGACACGCGCCCAGACCCGCACCCTGCGGGTCCTCGTCCTCGCTCAGGCCCTCGGTGCCGTCGGGATCACGATCGGGATCGCCACCGCCTCGCTCCTCGCGCGCGACCTGTCGGGCCGCGACAGCCTGGCCGGGCTCGCGCAGACCTTCCAGGTGCTCGGTGCCGCGGTCGCGTCCTGGCTGCTGGCGCGGCTGATGTCGCGCCGCGGGCGCCGGATCGGCCTGGTCAGCGGGTGGCTGCTCGGTGCCGCGGGCGGCGCGGTCGTCGTCGTGGCCGGCGCCGTCGGCTCGATGCTGCTCCTGCTGGCAGGCGCCGTGCTGCTCGGCTCGGCCACCGCCGCCAACAGCGGCGCCCGGTACGCCGCCACGGACCTCGCCGTCGCCGACCGGCGGGCCCGCTCGCTGGCCGTGGTGGTGTGGGCGACCACCATCGGCGCGGTCGCCGGGCCGAACCTGACCGGCCCCGCCGCCGGCCTGGCCACGGCGCTGGGCCTCCCGGCGCTGACCGGACCGTTCCTGGTCGCCACCGCCGGCATGCTGGTCGCGGCGCTCGTGATCGGCGTCCTGCTGCGGCCCGACCCGCTGCTGCTGGCCCGCGCCGCGGCCGGCCCGCCCGTCGGCCCGCCCACCGGCACGTCGTGGTCGCGCGTGCGCGCCGCGGTGGCCGAGACGCCGGCGCTCGGGTGGGCGGTGGCCGGGCTCGCCGGCGCGCACGCCGCGATGGTCGCGGTGATGGTGATGACCCCGCTGCACATGGAGCACGGCGGCTCCGACCTGCGGGTCATCGGCCTGGTCATCAGCATCCACGTGCTCGGCATGTTCGCCTTCGCCCCGGTGGTCGGCTGGCTCGCCGACCGGTTCGGCCGGTCGACGGTGCTCGGCGCCGGGGGAGCGGTGCTGCTGCTGGCGCTCGCCCTGTGCGGTGCGGCGCCCGAGGGCGGTTCGGCCCGGATCACGGCCGGGCTGTTCCTGCTCGGCGTCGGCTGGTCGCTGGCCACCGTCGCGGCCTCCACCCTGGTCGCCGACCTCGCGCCGCTGGAGGTCCGCACCGACGTCCAGGGCGCCTCGGACCTGCTGATGAACGTCGCGGCCGCCGCGGCCGGCGGCCTCGCCGGTGTCGTGGTCGGTGTCGCCGGCTACCCCGCCCTCGCGCTGGGGGCGGTGCTGCTCGCCGGGCTGGTGCTGCTGGCCGCCGTACGCACCGCGGCCCACCCCGACCGCGACCGCGACGGGCTGGCACAGTTGCCCCGGTGAGCACGACACCCGCGCAGCCCGCCGTCCCCGAGGCCCCCGTCGCCGAGATCGCCGTCATCGGCGGCACCGGCTTCTACTCCTTCCTCGACGACCCCGTCGAGCACGCGGTGACCACCCCGTACGGCGACCCGTCGGCGCCGATCTCGGTCGGCACGGTGGCCGGCCGCTCGGTCGCCTTCGTCCCGCGGCACGGGCCGCACCACGACCACCCGCCGCACGGGATCCCGTACCGGGCGAACGCGTGGGCGCTGCGCTCGCTCGGCGTGCGCCAGGTCCTCGCGCCGTGCGCGGTCGGCGGGCTGCGCCACGAGGTCGCCCCCGGTGACGTGGTCGTCCCCGACCAGCTGGTCGACCGCACCTTCCGCCGCGTGGGCTCGTTCGTGGAGTCCGGCGCGGTGCACCTGCCGTTCGCCGACCCGTACTGCCCCCGGCTCTCCGGCGCGATCAGCACCGCCGCCCCCGACGTGAAGACCGGCGGGACCATGGTCGTCGTCGAGGGTCCGCGGTTCTCGACCCGTGCCGAGTCGAGGAACTACGCCGACCAGGGCTGGACCCTGATCAACATGACCGGCGCACCCGAGGCGGCGCTGGCCCGCGAGATGGGCATGTGCTACTCCGCCATCGCGCTGGTCACCGACATGGACGCCGGCGCCGAGAGCGGTGACGGGGTCGGCCAGGAGGAGGTCTTCGCGCTGTTCAAGGCCAACCTCGAGCGGCTCACCGGCCTGCTCTCCGACGTCATCGCCACCGCGCCCGACCCGGCCGGCTGCGGCTGCTCGACCTGGTCCGACGGGCTCGAGCTCACCTACGACGTCCCGGGCGCCGGTTCGGGGGTCCGCGCATGAAGGTCCTGCTCACCGGCTCCGCCGGCTTCATCGGCAGCGCGGTCGACGACGCGCTCACGGCCCGCGGCGACGAGGTCGTCCGCGTCGACTGGATGCTGCCCAACGCCCACGGCGCCGGTGCCGCGCTGCCCGGCGGCACCCACCGCCTCGACGTCCGCGACGCCGCCACCAGCAGCGAGTGGGCCGACCTGCTCCGCGGTGTCGACGTGGTGTGCCACCAGTCCGCGCTGGTCGGTGCCGGTGTCACGGTCGCCGACCTGCCGGCGTACGCCGCCCACAACGACCTCGGCACCGCCGCGCTGCTGGCCGCGATGGCCGAGCACGGGCTGACCCGGCTGGTGCAGGCCTCCTCGATGGTGGTCTACGGCGAGGGCCGCTACACCTGCCCCGAGCACGGCGACCAGCCGCCCGGCTCGCGCAGCGTCGAGGCGCTCGAGTCCGGCGACGTGGAGAACCACTGCCCCGTCTGCGACCGGGTGCTCGGCTGGGACGTCGTCGATGAGGACGCGCGGCTGGAGCCCCGCAGCGCGTACGCCGCCAGCAAGCTCGCCCAGGAGCACTACGCCCTCGCCTGGGCCCGCCAGGCCGCCTCGGCGGCGGTCTCGCTGCGCTACCACAACGTGTACGGCCCGCGGATGCCCAAGGACACCCCGTACTCCGGGGTGGCGGCGATGTTCCGCTCCTCGCTCGAGCGGGGCGAGGCGCCAAAGGTCTACGAGGACGGCGGGCAGATGCGCGACTTCGTGCACGTGGCCGACGTGGCCCGCTGCAACGTGGCCGCGATCGACGCCGTCGTGGCCGCCCCGACCGGCACCCACGTCGCCTACAACGTCTGCTCGGGGCAGCCCGTCTCGATCCTGGACGTCGCGCGCACCGTCGCCGCGGGCACGGGCGTCGACATCGACCCCGAGGTGACCGGCGGCTACCGGCTCGGCGACGTCCGCCACATCGTGGCCTCGCCGCGGCGCGCGAGCGAGGAGCTCGGCTTCACCGCCGCGATCAGCCCCGACGTCGGCTTGCGCGAGTTCGCGACGGCGCCGCTGCGCGACTGACCCGACCGGCGGGGGTCACCAGCTGGTGTAGAGCAGGTGCTGCACCAGCAGCGCGCAGACCAGCTGCAGCGCCAGGCCCAGGCTGCGCCACCGCGCTGGCAGCAGGGCCAGCGAGAGCAGCAGCCACGGCATGAACGGCAGCCAGATCCGCTCGACCTCCGCCTTGCTCATCCCCGACACGTCCGCGACCGCGATGGTCGCCAGCGCCGCGGCCGCGAGCCCGGCGACCACGCGGTCGGGCGTCGCCGCCAGCGCCGTACGCGCGCGTCGCGTGACGCCGAGCTGGGCGAGGCGGGCGACCCCGGCGCCGACGAGGGGGCCGGTGGCGAACGCCAGCGCCGCCAGGTTGCCCCACGCCCAGTACGCCGCGGTGCGCTCCCCGCCGAGCCCGTCGAAGTAGCGCTCGTGCAGGACCGGGTAGGCCTCCCACCACGCGAAGCCCGCCGCGGCCATCAGCAGGACCGGCACCAGCGCGGCCACGGCCGCGACGGGCAGCGGCAGCCAGGACCGCGCCAGGAACAGGATGGTGACGGCGAGCAGGCCCAGCAGCGGCAGTCCGTAGGACAGCAGGACGCAGCAGCCCAGCAGCAGCCCCGCCAGCACCGACCAGGCCACGACCACGCCGGTCGGGCGGCCGCGGTCGCGGGCGGTCGCGCCCAGGGCCAGCGCGGCCAGCCCCCACGCGGCGACCGCGGCGAAGAGGGCGTCGGCGGAGACCGCCATGTAGACCGCGGAGGGTGCCAGCACCAGCAGCGGGGCGACCCGGCGGGCGGCGGCCTCGGCGCCCAGCGCCCGCAGGGCGACGAGGACCGCGACGGCGGTGGTGGCGGCCAGCACGACCACCACGAGCGCCGCGGCGAGGTCGCCGCCGAGCCCGATCCGCACCAGGCCCACGAAGAACAGCAGCGCCAGTGGGGGGTGCCCGGCCACGTGGACGACCCAGTTGTCCGGGTGCGCGTACGGGATCCGGTCGACGTACTCGTCGAGCATCACCGGGACGCTGTCGACCTCGCGTGCGGTCGGGAGGTACTCGTAGGGGTTGCCGAGCACGCGGGTCAGCCCGGCCTCGCCGTCCACCAGGGCCAGCGAGACCATCCAGGCCAGCCCGGCCAGGAACGAGACCAGCAGCAACGCGCGCCACGGGAGCCGGGCGGCGAGGCCGGCGGCGTACCGCCAGGCGAGCAGCGCCAGCACGACCGCCGGCAGGGTGCCGAGGCCGACCTTGACGTCGACGAAGCCGTGGGTCGGCGGGGTGCCGCGGTCGTCGTCGCGGGCCAGCACGTCCCAGCCGACCAGCGGGGGGACGACGGTGGCGGCGACCACCAGCAGCAGGACGACGGCGAGGCCGACCCAGGGCCAGCGGCCGGCGGGCGTCTCGGCGACCGTGGCACCGGGTCCCGGGACGGCGGCGGGACGTGTCACGGAGGGGGTCGCCATGGCGCCGAGGGTACGGAAAGCACCCTCGCCGGACACGGGCGGACGGACCCGGACGACGTCAGAGGGGTGGGCGTGCTCACGCCCCCGGCGTTTCCGCGCCGTCTGATTCCGGTTCGCTGGGTGTCAAGCCCTAGGGTCGACCCGTGACGACGTGCGACCTGGTGCTTCCGTGCCGCGACGAGGGCCCGGCCCTGCGGTCGCTGCTGCCGCGGGTCCCGGCCGACTTCGCCGTCGTCGTCTCCGACAACGGGTCCCGTGACGGGACCGCCGAGATCGCCCGCGGCCTCGGCGCCCTGGTGGTCTCCGAGTCCCGACCGGGGTACGGCGCCGCGGTCCACACGGGCCTGCTGGCCGCCACCCACGAGTACGTCGCGTTCATGGACGGCGACGGGTCCTTCGACCCCGCCGAGCTGCTGCCCCTGCTCGAGGACGTCCGCTCGGGTCGCGCCGACCTCGCGGTGGGCCGCCGCCGGCCCGTCCGCTCGGGCGTGTGGCCCTGGCACGCCCGCGCCGGGAACGCGCTGATCGTGGCCTGGCTGCGCCGGCGGATCAAGATGGACGCCCACGACATCGCCCCGATGCGGGTCTGCCGCCGTCAGGCGCTGCTCGACCTCGACGTGCAGGACCGCCGCTTCGGCTACCCCGTCGAGATGCTCCAGAAGGCCACGATGGCCGGCTGGCGGGTGAGTGAGCGCGACGTGGGCTACCACCCGCGTGCCGAGGGCACGAAGTCGAAGGTGTCCGGCTCGGTCAAGGGCACCCTGCGCACCGCCCGCGACTTTTGGCGGGTGCTCGCGTGACCCGACGTGACGACGCGGGGGCCCGCGCGGGCACGACCGGGGACGAGACCGGGGCGAGCTTCCGGGTGCTGGTGATGGCCAAGGCGCCCGTCGCCGGTCGGGTCAAGACCCGGCTGGGCGTCGACGTCGGTCACGACGCCGCCGCGCGGATCGCCTCCGCGGCCCTGCTCGACACCCTCGAGGCCGCCACCGCAGCCGCGGGCGCCGAGGGCTGCCACCTCGCCCTCGACGGGGACCTCGACGACGCGGTCGGTGCCCCCGAGCTGCGCGCGGCCCTCGCCGGCTGGACCGTCACGCCGCAGCGCGGCGACGGGTTCGCCGAGCGCCTGGTGGCCGCCCACGCCGACGCCGGCCCCGGCCTCGTCGTGCAGGTCGGCATGGACACCCCGCACGCGAGCGCCGACCTGCTGGCCGCCGCCGCCGCGCCGCTGCAGGCCGACGAGCCGGCGTACGACGCGGTGCTCGGCCCGGCCGACGACGGCGGCTGGTGGGTGCTGGCGCGGCGTGACCCCGCGGTGGCCGCCGTGCTCGCGGGCGTCGAGATGTCCACCGACCGCACCGGGGCCGACACCCGCGACGCCCTCGTCGGCGCCGGGTGGCGGGTGGGCACCACCGTCATGCTGCGTGACGTCGACGAGGTCGACGACGCCGACGCCGTGGCCGCCCTGGCCCCCGGCAGCCACTTCGCCACGGCCTGGTCCGCGGCGCACGTCACCACCCCGGGCTCGGGCCCGGGCGTTGTCGAGGAGGACCCCGCATGAGCGAGGAGCAGCTGTCAGTCGAGCCCGCCGAGGACCCGTTCTCCCCGCTGGAGCCGCCCGCCGGTGTGCTGGAGGCCCTCGACGACGACGGCCAGGCGTCCTTCACCACCGTCTTCTCCCACGCCCTGCGCGGCGAGCCCTGCCACGTGGTCGGGCTCGGACCCGAGCCCCAGCACCTCCCGATGGCCGACTGGACCCGGGAGGCCGACTCGCTCGACCAGTCGCTGATCGCTCAGTGCGTGGGCTCGACCCTCGACATCGGGTGCGGCCCGGGGCGCCTCAGCGCGGCGCTGGCCGAGAACGGCCACGTCGTGCTCGGCATCGACGTGGTCCACGAGGCCGTCGGGCAGACCCGTCAGCGCGGCGTCGCCGCCCTGCGTCGTGACGTCTTCGACCGGCTGCCCGGCGAGGGCCGTTGGCGCTCCGCGCTCCTGGCCGACGGCAACGTCGGGATCGGGGGGGACCCCGAGGCGCTGCTGAAGCGGGTCCGCCAGCTGCTCGACCCGACCGGCCGGGTGGTCGTCGAGGTGGCCCCGCCCGGTGTCCCGTTCACCACCCACTGGGCCGCCCTCGAGTGCGCCGGCACCCGCAGCCGGCCCTTCCGCTGGTCGGTCGTCGGTGTCGACGACGTCGGCGACATCGCGGCCGCGGTCGGGTTCGGCGTCGCCTCGACGCACCGCCACGGCGAGGACCGCTGGTCGGTCGTGCTGGAAGAGCAGAGATGACCCGCACGCTCCCGGTCCCCACCGAGGAGCGCTTCACCAGCCGCCTGCGCAGCCCCGCCGTGGCCGCGCGGATCGGTGTGTGGCTGGCGGTGGCCTTCACCACCTGCTTCGTCACCGGGCTGATCAGCCACTACGCCCAGAACGTCGACCACCCCGTCCCGTTCCCCACGAGCCCTGCCTGGGGCTACCGGGTCACCCAGGGCCTGCACGTGATCAGCGGGTACGCCGCGGTCCCGCTGCTGCTGGTCAAGCTCTGGACGGTCTTCCCCCGGCTGTTCCAGGCCGTGCCGCTCGGCGACCTGCGCCGACTGGTCCTGCACGGCCTCGAGCGCGTCTCGATCGCGGTGCTGGTCGGTGCGGCGCTGTTCCAGCTGGTCTCCGGGATCATGAACGCGGCCCAGTGGTACCCCTGGTCGTTCTCCTTCCGCCCCAGTCACTACGCGATGGCGTGGGTGGCGATCGGCGCGCTGCTGGTGCACGTGGCCGTCAAGCTGCCGGTCATCCGCGACGCCCTGCTCGGTGACGTCGAGGACACCACCCACGACCGGCCCTCGGCCACGCGCGAGGGCGCGCTGAGCCGCCGGGGCCTGCTGCGCACCACCTGGGCCGCGGCCGGAGTCGCGGTGCTGGCCACGGCCGGGGGGAGCGTCGCCTGGCTGCGCCAGGTCTCCGTCCTGGCGGTGCGCACCGGCGACGGTCCGCAGGGGATCCCGATCAACCGCTCGGCCGAGGCCGCCGGCGTCACGACCGCGGCGGTGGCTCCCGGCGCGTACGCCCTGGAGCTCGTCAACGGGGCCACCTCGCTCACCCTGGACCGCGCCGACCTCGAGGCGATGACCCAGCACACCGAGGAGCTCCCGATCGCCTGCGTCGAGGGGTGGAGCGCGACGGCGACCTGGACCGGCGTCCGCGTCTCCGAGCTGATGGCGCTCGTCGACGCGACCGGCGGGCCCGACGTCGTGGTCACCTCGCTGCAGCGCTTCGGCGCGTTCTCCACCACGATGATGCAGGGCGGTTTCGTCGAGGACGACCGGACGCTCCTGGCGCTGAGGCTCAACGGCGAGGAGCTGTCCCTCGACCACGGGTTCCCCTGCCGGGTGATCGCCCCGAACCGGCCCGGGGTGCTGCAGACGAAGTGGGTCACCCGGCTCGAGGTGTCGACGTGACCGGCGGGAGCGGCGCGGCCGGCGGGGGTGCCGGCGGCGTGGGTGCCGGCGGTGTGGGTGCCGGGCGGCTGGTCGTGGGCGGCCTCGGCGTCCTGGTGGGCCTGTACGGCGCGTGGCTGCTGCTCTCGCGCCAGGAGCTCTCCCAGGTGCTCGACGTGGCCGTGTGGACCGTGGCGGCGCTGCTGCTGCACGACGTCGTGATCGGTGGGCTCGAGCTGGCGCTGGGCGCCGCGGCGCAGCGCGTGCTGCCGTGGACGGTCTCCGGACCCCTCGCCGGCGGCTTCGTGGTGCTCGGCTCGGTGACGCTGCTGGCGGTGCCGGTGCTGGGTCGCTTCGGGGCCCGCGAGGACAACCCGACCCTGCTGGACCGCGACTACACCACCGGCTGGCTGGTGCTCGCCGCCCTCGTCGTGGTGGCCGTGGTGCTGGCCGTGCTGCGCCGTCGGCGACACGCGGGGGACACGCGGTAGCGCCTCCGTGCGTCGAACAGGTGTTCGGGCTAGGTTGTGTGCACAGGCGGGGGTACGAGCCCCGTCGTCCCCAGGCCCGGCGCGAGGTCAGGACCGTTGTCGGCGGGTCGCCCTAACGTCGTCGACAGCACTTCACGAACCCCACACACGCACTGACCACGGGCCTGACCGGCCCGCTGAGGACGGAGACTGACCATGGCTGGCGGAGACCGCGACAAGGCGCTGGACACGGCGCTGCTCAACATCGAGAAGCAGTTCGGCAAGGGCTCGGTGATGCGCCTGGGCGACGAGACGCGCGCCCCCCTCGAGGTGATCCCGACCGGCTCGATCGCCCTCGACGTCGCGCTGGGCCTCGGCGGCCTGCCCCGCGGCCGGGTGGTCGAGATCTACGGCCCGGAGTCTTCGGGAAAGACCACGGTCGCCCTGCACGCGGTGGCCAACGCCCAGCGCGCCGGCGGCATCGTGGCCTTCATCGACGCCGAGCACGCCCTGGACCCCGACTACGCCAAGAACCTCGGCGTCGACACCGACGCGCTGCTGGTCTCGCAGCCCGACTCCGGTGAGCAGGCGCTCGAGATCGCCGACATGCTGGTGCGCTCCGGCGCGCTCGACCTGATCGTCATCGACTCCGTCGCGGCGCTGGTGCCCCGGGCCGAGATCGAGGGCGAGATGGGCGACAGCCACGTCGGCCTCCAGGCCCGCCTGATGAGCCAGGCGCTGCGCAAGATGACCGGTGCGCTGAACTCCTCCGGCACGACGGCGATCTTCATCAACCAGCTCCGCGAGAAGATCGGCGTCATGTTCGGCTCGCCCGAGACCACCACCGGTGGTCGGGCGCTGAAGTTCTACTCCTCGGTCCGCCTCGACGTGCGTCGCATCGAGACGCTCAAGGACGGCACCGACATGGTCGGCAACCGGACCCGCTGCAAGGTCGTCAAGAACAAGGTCGCGCCGCCGTTCAAGCAGGCCGAGTTCGACATCATGTACGGCAAGGGCATCTCCCGCGAGGGCGGCCTGATCGACGTGGGCGTCGAGGCGGGCCTCGTCCGCAAGGCCGGCGCCTGGTACACCTACGAGGGCGACCAGCTCGGCCAGGGCAAGGAGAACGCGCGGACCTTCCTGCGCGACAACCCCGACCTCGCCAACGAGCTCGAGAAGAAGATCCTCGAGAAGCTGGGGGTCGGCCCGCAGGTCGACGCCGAGGCCTCCGAGCTGTCGGACGAGCCCATCGGGATCAATGACTTCTGAGTCGGATCCTGCTGGTCCGGACCCCGTTGCTCCGGACCCGTGGCGCGGCGACGTCGCCGACGGCGTCGCCGCCTGGACCCGGGGCCGGGCCGTGCCCAAGCCGGAGCGGGCCGACCGCCCCACGCGACCGGGACGGTCGGGCACCAGGTCGGGCAGCCGCCAGGGCGGTCGGCAGGGCGGTCGCCGGGGCAGCACGTCGGGCGGCAGGTCGGGCTCGACGGGCCGCGGCCCGTCGGCCGAGCGTCCGCCGGAGCCGGACGCCGACCCCGAGCAGACCGCGCGCACCATCCTGCTCGACCAGCTGGTCGGTCGGGCCCGTAGCCGCCGCGAGCTGGCCGACAAGCTGGCCGCCAAGGGCGTCGAGGACGACGTCGCCACCCGGGTGCTCGACCGGTTCACCGACGTCGGCCTGGTCGACGACGCCGCCTTCGCCGCCACCTGGGTCCAGCAGCGCCAGTCCGGCAAGGGCCTGGCCCGCCGCGCCCTGGCCCAGGAGCTGCGCCGCAAGGGCGTGGACGACGAGGTCGCCCGCGAGGCGCTCGACGAGGTCGACCCCGACCAGGAGCGGGACGCCGCGCGGCAGCTCGTGCGCAAGAAGATGCGCACGCTGACCCGCGTCGACCAGACCACCGCCACCCGTCGGCTGGTCGGGATGCTGGCCCGCAAGGGCTACGGCGCCGGCGTGGCCTGGTCGGTGGTCCGCGAGGAGCTCGACGCCGACGAGGACGCCTTCCCCGAGGCGCCGGACGACCTGTAGGGCACGGCCGCCCCGCCGCGTCACGAAACACGGACGACACAGTGGCGGGGCACGATCGTCGACGTGGACGAGCGCGAGGTGCTGACGTGGGAGACCTTCGGCCGGTGTGTGCCGGAGTTGGCCGGCCAGGTGTCGGCGGACGGGTACCGACCGGACCTGGTGCTGAGCGTGGCCCGCGGCGGCCTCGCGCTCGGGATGGGGCTCGGGTACGCGCTCGGGGTCAAGGCCTGCGCCATGCTGAACGTCGAGTTCTACACCGGGGTCGACGCGCGCCTGGACGAGCCGGTGGTGCTGGGCCCCGGGCCGTCACCGGCCGACCTGGCCGGCCGTCGGGTGCTGGTCGCCGACGACGTGGCCGACACCGGCCGTACGCTCGCGGCGGTCCGGGACCTGTGTGCGCCCCACGCCGCCGAGGTCAGGGTGGCGGTGCTCTACGACAAGCCGGGGTCGGTGGTGCGTCCGGACTACTCCTGGCGCCGTACCGACCGGTGGATCGACTTCCCGTGGTCCTCGGTCGAGGCCGTGGTCACCGGCTCCGTGCCCGCCTGAGTCCGCGCCGATGGGCCATGATGGCCCGGTGAGCACCCACAGTACGACCACCGCCTCCGACCTCGCGGCCGCGCTGCGCGTGCCCCCGGGCCCGGTCGACCTCACCGCCTGGCCGACCGACACGACCCCGGGCTTCGACGGTGACAAGGCGGAGGGCAAGCGGCTGCTGGGCGAGCTGGGCGACCCGCTCGGCGACCTGCAGGAGCGGCTCTTCGCCGAGGGCGTCTCGGGGGCGGGGGAGCGGTCGGTGCTGCTGGTCCTGCAGGGCATGGACACCTCCGGCAAGGGCGGCGTCGTGCGCAACACGGTCGGGCTGGTGGACCCCCAGGGGGTCCGGATCACCTCGTTCAAGGCGCCGACGCCCGAGGAGCTCGAGCAGGACTTCCTGTGGCGCATCCGCAAGGGCGTGCCGGAGCCGGGGAAGATCGGGGTCTTCGACCGCAGCCACTACGAGGACGTCCTGATCGGCCGGGTGCGGGCGCTGGTCGACCAGGAGGAGCTCGAGCGGCGCTACGACGCGATCAACGACTTCGAGCAGGAGCTGGTCGCCTCGGGGGTGCACGTGCTGAAGGTGATGCTGCACGTCTCCCGCGCCACCCAGCGGGAGCGGCTGCTCGCCCGCCTCGACGACCCCACGAAGCACTGGAAGTTCGCGCCCGGCGACATCGACGACCGCGGTCTGTGGGACGACTACCAGCGGGCGTACGAGATCGCCCTGGAGCGGACCAGCACCGAGCTCGCGCCGTGGCACGTGGTCCCGGCCGACCGCAAGTGGTTCCGCAACCTCGCCGTGGGCCGGCTGCTGCTCGGTGAGCTGGAACGGATGGCGCCGCAGTGGCCCTCCGCGGACTTCGACGTGGAGGAGCAGCGCGGGCGGCTGCAGTCGGAGCCGGCGTGAGCCGACCGCTCGAGACGGTCCGCGTCACCCGCTACGTCACGCCGCTGCGTGAGGGCGGCAGCCTGCCCGGCGTCGTCGAGGGCTCCGACCTCGGCACCTACGTCTGCAAGTTCCGCGGCGCGGGCCAGGGCGTACGCGTGCTGGTCGCCGAGGTCGTCGTCGGCGCGCTGGCCCGCCGGGTCGGGCTGCGGACGCCCCGCCTGGTCGCGCTGGACCTGACCCGGGAGATCGCGCGCTACGAGGCGGACGAGGAGGTCCAGGACCTGCTCACCGCCAGCGTGGGGCTCAACCTCGGGATCGACTTCCTGCCCGGCGCCTTCGGCTACGACGGCGACCCGCCCGGGGACCCGCTCGACCCCGCCGTGGTGCTGTGGCTCGACGCGTTCACCGCGAACGTCGACCGGTCCTGGCGCAACCCCAACCTGCTGGTCTGGCACGACGACCTCTGGGTGATCGACCACGGCGCCTCGCTCTACTTCCACCACGCCTGGGCCGGCGGCGTGACCGACCCCGCCCGCTTCGCCGCCCAGCGCTGGGACGCCTCCGACCACGTGCTCGGCGCCTGGGCCGACCGGCTCGGCGAGGCCGAGGCCCGGGTGGCCCCGCTGCTCGACGAGCAGGCCGTCGTCGACGCGCTCGACGAGGTGCCCGACGCCTGGCTCGAGCCCGTACCGGGGGCGGAGACGCCCGCGGCGCTGCGCGAGGCGTACACCGCCTTCCTCAGCGCCCGGCTGCAGACGCGCCAGTGGCTGCCGGGGGCCGAGGCGTGAGCGCCCCGGAGCTGTCCTACCAGTACGTCGTCCTGCGCTGCGTCCCGCGCGCGGACCGCGAGGAGTTCGTCAACGTCGGGGTCGCGCTCTACTGCCAGGGCGCCGACCACCTCGCCGCGGAGGGGTGCATCGACGCGGCGCGCCTCGAGGCGCTCTGGCCGGCCCTGGACGTGGAGCGGGTGCTGGAGGCGATGGCGTTCGTGGAGGCCGTCGCGGCCGGCGACCCCCGCGCGGGCGCGGTCGCGGCCCAGCCGTTGACGCAGCGGTTCGGCTACCTCAAGGCACCGCGGAGCACGGTGCTGCAGCCGGGCCCGGTGCACGGCGGGACGACGACCGACCCGGCCGCCACGCTCACCGCCCTGGTGGCACGCACCTGCGAGTGAGCGCATGACAGCAGCGGATCGCTGCCACCAGGTGGCAGCGATCCGCTGCTGTCATGACGTGCCGGCGCGCGGCTCAGACGGGGACGAGCTCGACGGCGCCGACGGCGTACCGCGCGAGCACGCCGCGGGCGACCTCGGGGTGGGCGCCGAGCGGCTCGGAGATCGCGACGGCGCCGGCCTCGAGGGCCAGCTCGGCGGCGCGGGAGGTCAGCGCGCCGGGGGCGAGGAAGAGCGAGCCCACGGCGATGTGGCGGCGGCCCTGGCCGCGGAAGGCCCGCACGGCCTCGCCGGTGGCCGGCGGGGCGGTGGTGGCGTACGCCGCGGTGACCGGCAGGTGGTGGCGTGCGCCCCACATCCGGGCCAGGCGCGCGACGGTCTGGTTCGCCAGCGCGTCGCCCGAGCCCTCACCGGCCAGGACGAGGGCGTCGAGCTCCCGCACCCGGTGCACCCGCAGCGCGTCGCGCAGCCGCTCGTCGAGCACCCCGAGGAAGCTGGGGGAGACCCCGAGGACCTCGGAGGCGCTGATCCGCAGGCCCGGGTGCCGCTCGCCGGCGGCGAGGACGGCGCGGGCGACGTCGCCGCTCGCGGACCCCTCGTTGGTCAGCAGCAGGGGCACCACGACGACCTCGTCGTGCCCGGCCCGTGCCAGCCGGTCGACCACGGTGTCGAACGAGGGTCGGGCCCGCTCGAGGAAGGCGACCTCGACCCGCAGGTCCGGGCGCAGGGCGCGGACCTCGGCGACGAGCGCGGTGACGGTGGCGACGGCCTGGGGGTCGCGCCCACCGGGCGCGAGGGCGACGAGCGCGGGAGCGGACATCAGGCGGACCTCCTCGGAGGACGGCTCGTGGTGCGGGTGGTGCGGGCAGGGGTGCGAGCAGGAGCAGGGGTCACGTGTGGATCCCGCACTCGGTCTTGGAGGTGCCGGCCCAGCGGCCGCTGCGCGGGTCGTCGCCCGGGGCCACGCGGCGGGTGCAGGGAGCACAGCCGATCGAGGGGTAGCCGTCGTAGACCAGCGGGTTGACCAGCACGTTGTTGTCCACGACGTACTGCTCGACCTGCTCGTCGCTCCACCGCGCGAGCGGGGAGACCTTGACCTTGCCCTTCTTGGCGTCCCAGCCCAGGACCGGTGCGATGACGCGGTTCTTGGTCTCGGCGCGGCGCAGGCCGGTGGCCCACGCCTCGTAGCCCGCGAGGGCCTCGGCCAGCGGCACGACCTTGCGCAGGGCGCAGCACTGGTCGGGGTCGGTCTTGTAGAGGTCCTTGCCCCATGCGGCGTCCTGCTCGGCCACGCTCTGCACCGGGGTGATCGAGAGCAGGTTGACCGGCAGGGTCGCGGCCACGGCGTCGCGGGTGCCGATGGTCTCGGCGAAGTGGTAGCCGGTGTCGAGGAAGACCACGTCGATGCCCGGGACCACGCTGGAGACCAGGTGGGACAGGACCGCGTCGGCCATCGAGGAGGTCACGCAGAACTTCTCGCCGAAGGTCGCCGCGGCCCACTCGATGATCGTCTCGGCCGGGGCCAGCTCGAGCTCGGCGCCCCAGTGGGACACCAGCTCGCGCAGCTCCTCGGGCGAGCGGTTGCCGGCGGTGGCGCCGCGGAAGCTGCGGGCGGCGTCGGTGGTGGCGGTGGTCATGAGCTGCTCCTCCGGTCGCGCTCGGCCGCCACGGAGGCGGGTGCCGCGACCTGACCGAGCATCTTCAAGGAGAAGGCGCGCAGGCACGACCGGCATTCCCAGGCGCCGTGACCGGCACTGCCGTCGGTCGGTTCGTGCGGCCAGAGGTCCTCGTCGCCGCAGTAGGGGCAGTGGTACGGGACGCCGCGGCCGGTCACCGTACGCCGCCCGGCTCGGCGGCCTCGAGCGACTTCTCGCCGCGCAGCAGGTCCTCCTCGGCCCGGGCGACCCACGTCGCGAAGTCCTCGCCGTCGTCGGCGCGGTCGACCAGGTAGTTGCCGACCACGGTGGTGACGTAGTCGCCGAGGCCGGCGCTGGTGACCTTGTGGGCGCGCAGCTTGCGGCCGAAGTTGGCGTTCAGGCCGAGCGCACCGCCGAGGTGCACCTGGAAGCCCTCGACCTGCTCGCCGTCGTGCATCACGAGCTGGCCCTTGAGGCCGATGTCGCCGACCTGGGTGCGCGCGCAGGCGTTCGGGCAGCCGTTGACGTTGACGGTGATCGGCACGTCGAGGTCGGGCAGGCGCTGCTCGAGCTCGTCGACGAGGTCGCGGGCGCGGTCCTTGGTGTCGACGATCGCCAGCTTGCAGAACTCGATGCCGGTGCAGGCCATCGTGTTGCGCCGCCAGTTCGACGGCCGGGCCTGCAGGCCGATCGCGTCCATGCGGGCCACCAGGGGCTCGACCTGGTCGGCGTCGACGCCGATCACGACGATCTTCTGGTACGGCGTGAGCCGCGCGCCGGCCGCGCCGTGCGCCTCGATGGCGTCGGCCAGCTCGACCAGCATCGACCCGGACACGCGGCCGGCGGTCGGGGCCAGGCCGACGTAGAACCGGCCGTCCTTCTGCTCGTGGACGCCGATGTGGTCGCGGTGCCCGGTGGGTGTCTCGGGGGAGGGGCAGTCGACCAGCGTGCGGCCGAGGTACTCCTTCTCGAGCACCTCGCGGAACTTCTCCACGCCCCAGTCGGCGACCAGGAACTTCAGCCGCGCCCGCGAGCGCAGCCGGCGGTAGCCGTAGTCGCGGAAGATCGACGCCACGCCCTCCCAGGCGTCGGCCACCTCGTCGAGCGGGATCCACACGCCCATCCGGGCGGCCAGCTTCGGGTTCGTCGACAGACCGCCGCCGACCCACAGGTCGAAGCCGGGACCGTGCTCGGGGTGGACGGTGCCGACGAAGGAGATGTCGTTGGTCTCCGGCGACACGTCGTGGCCGGGGTGCCCGGTCAGCGCGGTCTTGAACTTCCGGGGGAAGTTGGAGAAGGCCGGGTCGCCGATGAAGCGGCGCTTGATCTCGTCCAGCGCGGCGGTGCCGTCGATGATCTCGTCCTTGGACACCCCGGCGACCGGCGAGCCGAGGAAGGGCCGCGGGGAGTCGCCGCACGCCTCGAGGCTGCTCAGGCCGGCGGCGTCGAGCCGCTCCCAGATCGCGGGGACGTCCTCGATCCGGATCCAGTGGTACTGGATGTTCTCGCGGTCGGTCACGTCGGCGGTGCCGCGCGCGAAGTCCACGCCGATCGTGCCCAGCGCACGGACGGCCTCGTGGTCGAGCAGCGCGCCGTCGGAGCGCACGCGGAGCATGAAGTAGGAGTCGTCGAGCTCCTCCTCGGGCACCGTCGCGGTCTTGCCGCCGTCGAAGCCGGGGGCGCGCTGGGTGTAGAGGCCCATCCAGCGGAAGCGCCCGCGCAGGTCGGCGGGGTCGATCGAGGCGAAGCCGCGCTTGGAGTAGGTGTAGAGGATGCGGTCCCGCACGTTCAGCGGGTCGTCGTCCTTCTTGGACTGCTCGTTCTTGTTCAGCGGCTCGGTGTAGCCGAGCGCCCACTGACCCTCGGCGCGCTTGGGGCGCGGGATCTCGGTGTGGGCGGCCTTCTCGGCCTGGAAGCGCATGTCAGCCATGGGGGAGCGGTCCTTCTCGTGGGGCTCGGGCGGGGCGCCGGCGCGGTGGGGCCGGGTGCGGGTCGCTCAGCGAGTCCGACAGAGGCAGCTGCGGGTGCGCCCGAGGTCCACGTGGCGGCGTACCACGAGGTGGAGGGGGGTCCCGACGGTCATCACGTCAGTCAGTCTCACCCTGTGGACCACGCCCCCACAAACGCCGATCCCATGTGGTGAGACGCTTGTCCGGGGGTCGAGACGCTGACCTGCGGGTCCCGCGGGTGGTGAGGTGCACGTCACAGCGCGCGCCCGGTGCCGCCGCAGATCCGCGGCCGCGCGGAGAGGGCGTCCGGGCGGCCACGGTCCTACGCTGAGCCCATGAACGCCGCGGACCAGGCCCACCAGACCAGCCTCGCCTCCAGCGCCTACCGGCAGGCCCTCGAGGTCATCTCGGCCGTGGAGCCGCGCATCGCGCAGGCCACCGCCGCCGAGCTGGCCGACCAGCGGGGCTCGTTGAAGCTCATCGCCAGCGAGAACTACGCCTCGCCGGCCGTGCTGCTCACGATGGGCACCTGGCTCTCGGACAAGTACGCCGAGGGCACCGTCGGGCACCGCTTCTACGCCGGCTGCCAGAACGTCGACACCGTCGAGTCCATCGCGGCCGAGCACGCCCGCGAGCTGTTCGGCGCCGAGTACGCCTACGTCCAGCCGCACTCCGGCATCGACGCCAACCTGGTCGCGTTCTGGTCGATCCTGGCCCACCGCGTCGAGGCCCCGGCCCTGGCCGAGCTCGGTGCCAAGAACGTCAACGAGCTCTCCGACGCCGACTGGGAGACCCTGCGCCGCACGCTCGGCGACCAGCGCCTGCTCGGGATGAGCCTGGACGCCGGCGGCCACCTGACCCACGGCTTCCGTCCCAACATCAGCGGAAAGATGTTCCACCAGCAGCAGTACGGCACCGACCCCACCACGGGCCTGCTCGACTACGACGCCCTGGCCGCCAAGGCCCGCGAGTTCAAGCCGCTGATCCTCGTCGCCGGCTACTCCGCCTACCCGCGCCGGGTGAACTTCGCCAAGGTCCGCGAGATCGCCGACGAGGTCGGCGCCACGCTGATGGTCGACATGGCGCACTTCTCCGGCCTGGTCGCCGGCAAGGTCTTCACCGGCGACGAGGACCCCGTCCCGCACGCCCACGTGGTCACCTCGACCACCCACAAGTCGCTGCGCGGCCCGCGCGGCGGCATCGTGCTGGCCACCGAGGAGTACGCCCCCAGCGTCGACCGCGGCTGCCCGATGGTCCTCGGCGGCCCGCTGGCCCACGTGATGGCCGCCAAGGCGGTCGCGTTCGCCGAGGCCCGCCAGGACTCGTTCCGCACCTACGCCCAGGCCGTGGCCGACAACGCCAAGTCCCTGGCCGAGGGTTTCCTGAGCCGGGGCGGCGACCTGGTCACCGGCGGCACCGACAACCACCTCGTGCTGCTCGACGTCAGCCGCTACGGCCTCACCGGCCGCCAGGCCGAGACCGCGCTGCTCGACGCGGGCGTGGTCACCAACCGCAACTCGGTCCCGGCCGACGCCAACGGCCCCTGGTACACCTCCGGCATCCGCCTGGGCACCCCGGCGCTGACGACCCGCGGCTTCGGCCACGACGAGTTCGACCGGACCGCCGAGCTGATCACGATGGTCCTGGAGAACACCCAGCCCGGCACCACCAAGGCCGGCGGCCCCTCCAAGGCCGCCTACGTCCTGGCCGACGGCATCGCCGACAAGGTGAAGGACGCTTCGGCCGAGATGCTCGACAAGCACCCGCTGTACCCGGGCCTCGAGCTGTCCTGACGCCTGACGGCGACGAAAGAACGTACAGTGCCGGCCGCCGCTCGCTGACCGCACGCATCACCGCAGGTCAGCGGCGTGCAAGGCGGGCGACGCGGGCCGGATCACGGCTTGTGTACGTTCTTTCGTCGTCGACCTCAGGGTCGGACCGTTGCGCGGCCCGGCGGCGGTCGTGGCGGTCGGTGCGGCCCCGCGCCGCTGTAACGCTGTGTTACTCCATCTGGCGCGGCGTCACGACGCTGCACAGGATGAGGTAACAGAGCGTTACAGCGGCGTCTCTGGGGCGTCGAGGCGTCGGAACCGCACCACCGCGCTCAGCCGGCCGGGACCGTCGGCGTGGTCCGCTCGACCAGCGCCCGCAGCTCCCCGCCCTCGAGCGCGCCGTAGACCCCGTCGTGCGGGGAGGCCAAGCGGGAGGCGCAGAACGCGTCGGCGACCTCGGGCGGGGCGTACCGCACCAGCAGCGAGCCCTGGAGCAGCAGCGCCATCCGACCGGCCAGGCGGCGGGCGGAGCGCTCCATCGAGGTCGGCTCGGCCATCAGCGAGCCGAGCATCGCCAGGGTGTCCTCGAGCGCGCGGTCGAGGCGGGGGTCGCCGCCGCGGGCCAGGCCGACCTCGGTGATCCAGGCGTCGAGCGCCTCGGGCTCGCGGCCGAGCGCGCGCAGGACGTCGAGGGCGTTGACGTTGCCCGAGCCCTCCCAGACCGAGTTCAGCGGCGCCTCGCGGTAGAGCAGCGGCATCCCGGACTCCTCGACGTAGCCGTTGCCGCCCAGGCACTCCAGCGCCTCGGCCACCATCCCGGGCGTGCGCTTGCAGACCCAGAACTTGGCCAGCGGCAGCGCCAGCCGGCGCAGCGCGGCCTCGTGCGGGTCGGGGGTGCCGTCGACGGCGGCGGCCAGCCGCAGGGCCAGCGCGGTCGCGGCCTCGGACTCCAGGGCCAGGTCGGCGACCACGTTCTGCATCAGCGGCTGGTCGGCCAGGCGCCGGCCGAAGGCGGCGCGGTGCGCGACGTGCCAGGACGCCTCGGCCACCGCGCGCCGCATCAGCGAGGCGGAGCCGAGGACGCAGTCGAGCCGGGTCGCGGCGACCATCTCGATGATGGTGCGCACCCCCCGGCCCTCGTCGCCCAGCCGCCGCGCGACGGTGCCGTCCAGCTCCAGCTCGGCCGAGGCGTTCGAGCGGTTGCCGAGCTTGTCCTTGAGCCGCACCACGTCCAGCTGGTTGCGCGTGCCGTCGGGCAGCACCCGCGGCACCACGAAGCAGGTCACGCCGCCCCCGGCCTGGGCCAGCACCAGGAACACGTCGTTCATCGGCGCGGAGGTGAACCACTTGTGCCCGTGCAGCGTGTACTCGCCGTCGGTCGCGGTCGGGCGCGCCTCGGTGAGGTTCGCCCGGACGTCGGAGCCGCCCTGCTTCTCGGTCATGCCCATCCCGGCCAGCGCCCCGCGCTTGGCGGCGGGTGCGCGCAGGCCGGGGTCGTACGACGTGGAGGCCAGCAGCGGCGTCCACTCCTTCGCCACGGCGTCGTCGGCGCGCAGCGCGGGCACGGCGGCGTAGGTCATCGACACCGGGCAGCCGTGCCCGGGCTCGGTCTGCGACCACGCCAGGAACCCGGCCGCCCGGCGCACGTGCGCGAGCGGGTCGTCGGACTCCCACGGCGCCGCCGCCAGCCCGTGCCCGACCGCGCGGCCCATCAGCCAGTGCCAGGACGGGTGGAACTCGACCTCGTCGACGCGGGTGCCGTAGCGGTCGTACGGCACCAGCCGCGGCGGGTGCTCGTTGGCCAGCCGGCCGTGCTCGCGGGCTTCGGCCGACCCGGCCTCGCGACCCAGCGGCAGCAGCCCGGCCAGGGTGGCCTCGTCGGCGTGCCGCAGGACCGCCTCGCTCAGGGCGGCGTCCCCGCCGACGACGTCGTGCCCGGTCAGCGGCGGGGCCTGGTTGGTGGCGACGCGGTGCGCGGCGCGCCCGTCGGCTGGGCTGTTCGCAGGAGCCATGGACGTAACCTAGGCGCCATGGTCGCGCCCACCGAGCGGCATCCGCCGCCGGCGAGCACCCCGGCTGCGGTTGCCCCCCAGCCCGCGACGCCCGACCCCCTCGACCCCGACCCCGACCACCCCACCGAGGCCGCGGAGCAGCGCCGCCCCGGCACGGCGGCGCTGGCGACGTACGTCGCGCTGCTCGGCCGTCGCCTGCACCCCGTCTGGCGGATCGTGGTCACCGCCGTCGCCTCCTGCCTGCGCAACCGGGTCACCGGGCTGGCCGCCGAGGCCGCGTTCTTCGCGGTGCTCTCGGTGCCCCCGCTGGTCTTCGCGCTGGCCGGGGCGGTCGGCTACGTCACCGAGCGGTTCACCCCGGCGCAGGTCGAGGAGATCCGGGCGGCGGTGATCGACCTGTCGTCGCGGTTCCTGACCGAGCCGGCCGTCGGCAAGGTGATCGACCCGACCATCGACTCGGTGCTCGAGGGCGGCCGCTTCGACGTGATCTCGCTGGGCTTCGTGCTCGCGCTGTGGTCGGGGTCGCGCGCGCTCAACGTCTTCGTCGACACCATCACGATCATGCACGGGCTCGGCGGGCAGCGGGGGATCGTGGCCACCCGTGCCCTGTCGTTCTTCCTCTACATCCTGGCGATGCTGATCGGGATCGTCGCGCTGCCGCTGGTGGTGGCCGGCCCGCAGATGGTCGGCCGGGTGCTGCCCGACGGCCTCGACCCGCTGCTGGCGTTCTACTGGCCGCTGGTCGTGGTCCTGTGCGTGTGCTTCCTGGCCACGCTCTACCACGTGTCGGTGCCGGTGCGGACGCACTGGCGCTTCAACCTCCCCGGCGCCTGCTTCTCGCTGGTCGCGTGGATCGTCGGGTCGTACGTGCTGCGGTGGGTGCTCACCGTGACCTCCGACGACTCGGCGTCGATCTACGGCCCGCTGGCGGCGCCGATCGCGGTCCTGCTGTGGCTCTACGTCGTCGCGATCGCGGTGCTGATCGGGGCCGCGGTCAACGCCGCCTTCGACGAGGTCTTCCCCCAGCAGAGCACCGTGCGCGCCCGCTCGGCGCTGAGCGCCCGGTGGCGCGACCGCGTCGGCGGCGGCGCCGGCCGGGACGTGGGCTAGGTTCTCGGCGTGCAGGAGCCGACCGAGCAGCAGGACGCCGGGCGCGCCCCCTTCAGCTCCGTCTCGGACGTCGGGGCGATGCGGCGGGGCAGGGTCAGCCTTCCCGAGCGCACCCGCAGCCCGGTCTGGGCGCTGACCCGGCGGCTGCTGCTGGCCCTGGCGATCCTGGTCGGCACCGTGCTCCTGGTCTACCTCGACCGCGACGGCTACAGCGACAACGCCGACGGCAGCGTCGACTTCCTGGACTCGATCTACTACACGACCGTCACGCTGAGCACGACCGGCTACGGCGACATCGCCCCGGTCACCCCGACCGCGCGGATGGTCAACGCGTTCGTCGTCACCCCCGCCCGCATCGCCTTCCTGGTCCTGCTGATCGGCACGACCCTGGAGGTGCTGGCCTCGCAGGGTCGCGAGGCCCTGCGCATCTCACGTTGGAGGAAGCACATGGGCCACCACGTCGTCGTCGTCGGCTACGGCACCAAGGGCCGCAGCGCGGTCGACACCCTGGTCAGCAACGGTGTCGAGCGGGAGAGCTTCGTGATCGTCGACCCCAGCTCGGTCGCGCTGGCCGACGCCCACGCCGACGGGCTCGCGGTCGTCACCGGCGACGCCACCCGACGCGAGGTGCTGCGCCGCTCGGGGGTGGCCACCGCCGACCAGGTCATCATCACCACCGGTCGCGACGACTCGAACGTGCTGGCCGCGCTGACGGTGCGCCAGCTGAACCCCGACGCCTACATCATCGCCTCGGTCACCGAGCAGGAGAACGCCCCACTGATGCGCCAGTCCGGCGCCAACTCGGTGATCACCTCCTCGGACGCCGTCGGGCGGCTGCTCGGCCTGTCGTCGCTGTCGCCGACCCTGGGCTCGGTGATGGAGGACCTGCTCACCTACGGCGACGGCCTCGAGGTCGCCGAGCGGGAGCTGCTGGTCGGCGAGGTCGGCGCCCAGCCGCAGTCGCTGCCGGACCAGGTGATCGCGGTCGTGCGCGACGAGAAGGTCTTCCGCTACTTCGACCCCACGGTCACCCAGCTCGCGCGGGGCGACCGGCTGGTCGTCGTACGGCCGGCGAAGGAGAAGCCGTGGGCGGCCCGACCGGGCACGCACAACGAGGACTTCGCCTCCGACGAGGACTGAGTCCACCCGCCGCGGCCGCCGGGGCCGCTGGACGGGCCCGCCGGACCGGCCTGCTCCGGACATGAAGAGACCGAGCCGCTGGCGTCTCGGGTCACCAGCGGCTCGGTCAAGACCAACTGTAGACGGCCTGTGGTGAGGACGGCACCGGTTCTCCCCAGGAAACCGGCATCCGGACTCATCTGAGGACCAACGTCCTCCCAGGGCCGGGGCCGTGGTCCCGGTTCTAGGCCTCGAGCGCCGCCGAGACCACCTCGCGGGCCGCGGCCTGGACCTCGGCGAGGTGCTCGGGCCCGCGGAACGACTCGGCGTAGATCTTGTAGACGTCCTCGGTGCCCGACGGGCGGGCGGCGAACCAGGCCGAGTCCGTGGTCACCTTGAGCCCGCCGATGGCCGCGCCGTTGCCGGGCGCCTCGGTGAGCTTGGCGGTGATCGGCTCGCCCGCCAGCTCGGTGGCCGACACGTCGTCGGGGGACAGGGCGGCCAGCTTCGCCTTCTGGTCCCGGTCGGCGGCGGCGTCGACCCGGGCGTACGCCGGCTCCCCGTGCCGCGCGGTCAGCTCGGTGTAGTGCTGGCTGGGCGTCTTCCCCGTCGTGGCCAGGATCTCGGAGGCCAGCAGGGCGAGCAGGATGCCGTCCTTGTCGGTCGTCCAGGTCGACCCGTCGCGGCGCAGGAACGACGCGCCGGCCGACTCCTCGCCGCCGAAGCCGAACGACCCGTCGACCAGCCCGGGCACGAACCACTTGAACCCGACCGGCACCTCGACCAGCGGCCGGCCGAGGTCCTCGGCGACCCGGTCGATCATCGAGGACGACACCAGGGTCTTGCCGATCCGTGCGGTGGTCGGCCAGTCCGGGCGGGCGCCTCCGAAGAGGTGCCCGATCGCGACGGCCAGGAAGTGGTTGGGGTTCATCAGGCCGCCGTCGGGCGTGACGATGCCGTGCCGGTCGGCGTCGGCGTCGTTGCCGGTGGCGAGGTCGTACTCGTCCTTGCGCCCGATCAGCGAGGCCATCGCCGAGGGCGAGGAGCAGTCCATCCGGATCTTGCCGTCCCAGTCCAGCGTCATGAAGCGCCAGGTCGGGTCGACCAGCGGGTTGACCACGGTCAGGTCGAGGCGGTGCCGCTCGGCGATCTCGCCCCAGTAGTGCACGGCCGCGCCACCGAGGGGGTCGGCGCCGACGTGCAGCCCGGCCTCCCGCACGGCGTCCAGGTCGAGCACGGAGGGCAGGTCGTCGACGTACGTGCCGAGGAAGTCGTAGCGGTGCACCTGGCCGCGGGCGCGGCTGATCGGGACCCGGCGTACGCCCGCCAGCCCGGCGCGCACCAGCGCGTTGGCCCGCGCGGCGATCACCTTCGTGGCGTCGGAGTCGGCAGGCCCGCCGTGGGGCGGGTTGTACTTGAACCCGCCGTCGCCCGGCGGGTTGTGGGACGGCGTCACCACGATGCCGTCGGCGAGCCCGGAGCCCGGGCGGCCGCCGGTGAGGTCCTTGCCGCGGTTGGCGCGCAGGATCGCGTGGGAGACCGCGGGGGTGGGCGTGTAGCCGTCGCGGTCGTCGACCATCACGGTCACGTCGTTGGCCACCAGCACCTCGACCGCGGTGGTCCAGGCGGGGGTGGACAGGGCGTGGGTGTCGGCGCCGAGGAAGAGCGGCCCGTCGTACCCCTGCTCGCGGCGGTAGTCGCAAATGGCCTGCGTGGTGGCGGCGATGTGGGCGTCGTTGAACGCCTTGCGCAGGCTGCTGCCGCGGTGGCCGCTGGTGCCGAAGACGACCTGCTGGTCGGGGTCCTCGGGGTCCGGCTGCTCGGTGTAGTACGCCGTGACCAGCGCGGCGACGTCGACGAGGTCCTCGGGGCGGGCCAGGGTGCCCGCGCGGTCGCTGCTCACGCCTGCTCCTGCTCGGTGGTGGGGGTGGTGGCCCGGTCCGGGACGACCTGGTCCTTGGCGAGCACGGTCAGGCCGTCCTGCACCACGAACCCGCGCGCGAGGTCCTCCTCGTGGTCGACGCCGATCCGGGCGCCGGGCGGCACCCAGACGTTCTTGTCGAGGATCGCGTTGCGCACGACCGCGCCCGCCCCGACGCGGACGCCGGGCAGCAGCACGGAGTCGCTGACCTCGGCGCCGGTGTCGACGTAGCAGCCCGGTGACAGCACGGCGTTGTTCACCGAGCCGCCGGTGACCAGGGTGCCGGGGGAGAGGATCGAGTTGTAGGCCGTGACCTGGGCGCCGCCCTCGCCGGCGACGAGCTTGGCCGGCGGCTGCGGGCCGTAGCTGGTGTAGATCGGCCAGTCGGAGTTGTAGAGGTTGAAGACCGGCAGCGGCGCGACGAGGTCCATGTGAGCGGCGTAGTAGGACTCCATCGTCCCGACGTCGCGCCAGTAGCCGCGGTCGCGGTCGGTCGAGCCGGGCACGTCGTTGTCCTGGTAGTCGTAGACGCCGGCCTCGTTGCGGGCCACGAACCACGGCACGATGTCGCCGCCCATGTCGTGGGAGGAGTCGGAGTCGGCGTCGCGGGTGACGGCCTCGCGCAGCGCCTCGGCGTCGAAGACGTAGTTGCCCATCGAGGCGAGGACCTCGTGCGGGGCGTCGGGCAGGCCCTGGGGGTCGCTCGGCTTCTCGCGGAAGGCCGAGATCCGCGACGGTGCCTCGGGGTCGACCTCGATCACGCCGAACTGGTCGGCCAGCTCGATCGGCTGCCGGATCGCCGCGACCGTGCAGGCCGCGCCGGACTCGACGTGCTGGTCGACCATCTGGGCGAAGTCCATCCGGTAGACGTGGTCGGCGCCGACCACGACGACGATGTCGGGCTTCTCGTCGTTGAGCAGGTTCAGGGACTGGTAGATCGCGTCGGCGCTGCCGAGGTACCACCGCTTGCCGACGCGCTGCTGCGCCGGGACGGGGGTGACGTAGTTGCCGAGGAGGGTCGACATCCGCCAGGTGGTGGTGACGTGGCGGTCGAGGCTGTGGCTCTTGTACTGCGTGAGGACGACGACCTTGAGGTAGCCCGAGTTCACGACGTTGGACAGGGCGAAGTCGATCAGGCGGTAGATGCCGCCGAAGGGCACGGCCGGCTTGGCGCGGTCGGCGGTCAGCGGCATCAGCCGCTTGCCCTCACCCCCGGCGAGCACGATGGCGAGCACGTTGCGGCGCTTCGACGCTGAAGTCATGGGGAGAACCTAGACCGCGTGACGCGTGGTGCGGGAGGGGTGCCCGTCCCCGATCTTGGCAGTAGGTTCGCGCCCATGCGCATCGACGTCTGCTCCCGCGAGTACCCGCCCGAGGTCTACGGAGGGGCGGGGGTGCACGTCGACGAGCTGGTCAGGGCGCTGCGCTCCCGCGGCGACGTCGACGCGCGGGTGCACTGCTTCGGCGCGCCGCGCCAGGAGGCCGGCACGACGGCGTACGCGGACCCGCCCGGGCTGGCGTCGGCGAACGCCGCGATCCGCACCCTCGGGGTCGACCTGGAGATGGTCGCCGGCTGCGCGGGCACCGACCTGGTCCACACCCACACCTGGTACGCCAACATGGCCGGCCACCTGGCCTCCCTGCTGCACGGCGTGCCGCACGTGGTCAGCGCTCACAGCCTGGAGCCGATGCGGCCGTGGAAGGCCGAGCAGCTCGGGGGCGGGTACGCCGTCTCCAGCTGGGTCGAGCGGACGGCGTACGAGGCCGCGGCCGGCGTCGTCGCGGTCAGCGCGGCGATGCGCGACGACGTGCTGCGCAGCTACCCCGACGTCGACCCCGGCAAGGTGCACGTGGTCCACAACGGCATCGACACCACGTCCTGGTCCCCGGTGGTCGACCCCGACCGGGTGCGCGAGCTCGGCGTCGACCCGGACCGCCCGTCGGTGATCTTCGTCGGCCGGATCACCCGGCAGAAGGGGCTCCCGCTGTTCCTGCGCGCGGCCGCCGCGCTGCCGCCCGAGGTGCAGCTGGTGCTCTGCGCCGGCGCCCCGGACACCCCCGAGATCATGACCGAGGTCGAGTCGCTGGTCGCCGGGCTGGCCGCCGAGCGCGACGGCGTGGTGTGGATCGACCAGATGCTGCCGCGCCCGGACGTGGTGGCGCTGCTGACCGCCGCGACCGTCTTCGCCTGCCCCTCGATCTACGAGCCGCTGGGCATCGTCAACCTCGAGGCGATGGCCTGCGAGACCGCGGTGGTGGCCACCGCGACCGGCGGCATCCCCGAGGTCGTCGTGCCGGGGGAGACCGGGTGGCTGGTGCCGATCGAGCAGGCCGACGACGGCACCGGCACCCCGCTGGACCCCGAGCGCTACGTCGCCGACCTCGCCGCGGCGCTGGTCGGCGCGGTCTCGGACCCCGAGGTCGCGGCGGCGTACGGCCGGGCCGGGCGGGTGCGTGCCGAGCAGTCCTTCAGCTGGGGCGCGATCGCCGAGACGACGGTGGGGATCTACCGGGGCCTGGTCGCCGGCTGACGCCCGGTGGTCGAGGAGCGAGCGCAGCGAGCGTCTCGAGACTCGTCACCGCGCGTTCAGCCGCGCCGCCTGCCGCACGAGGTGGTCCCGCTCGGCGGTGCTCGACGCGGCACGCGCGGCCTCGGCGTAGAGCCGGGCCGCGGCTCCGAGGTCGCCGTCCCGCTCGCGCAGGTGCGCCTCGACCGCGGCGTGCCGGGGCACCGAGGCGTCGACGTCGGCGAGCGCCGCCAGCCCGGCCCGCGGCCCGTCGGCCTCCCCGACGGCCACCGCGCGGTTCAGCCGGACGACCGGGGTGTCGCCGAGGCGGAGCAGCTCGTCGTACCACTCGACGACCTGCACCCAGTCGGTCTCCTCGACGCTCGGGGCGTCGGCGTGCAGCGCGGCGATCGCGGCCTGGGCCTGCATCGGGCCGAACCGGTCGCGGGCCAGCGCCTCCTGCAGCACCGCGACGCCCTCCGCGACCAGCGTGGTGTCCCAGCGGCCCCGGTCCTGCTCGGCGAGCGGGACCAGGGCGCCGTCGGCGGTCGTACGCGCGCCGCGCCGCGCGTGGTGCAGCAGCATCAGCGCCAGCAGGCCGGCGACCTCCGGGTGGGCGTCGTGGGCGGGGTCGACCGCGGCCAGGAGCTGACGCGTCAGCCGGATCGCCTCGGCGGCCAGGTCGACGTCACCGGAGTGACCCTCGTTGAACACGAGGTAGAGCACCCGCAGCACGCGGGCGACGTCGCCCGGCTGGTCGAGGCGGGCGCCGGCGATGGTGCGCTTGGGCCGGCTGATCCGCTGGGCCATCGTCGCCTCCGGCACCAGGTAGGCCTCGGCGACCTGGCGCGTGGTCAGCCCGCCGACGGCCCGCAGCGTGAGGGCGACGGCGGACGACGGCGTCAGGGAGGGGTGCGCGCAGAAGAAGTAGAGCTGCAGCGTGTCGTCCGCCCCGGCCGGCGGGACCGGTGCCGGCTCGTCGGCGACCCGCTCCTCCCGGCGGCGCCACGAGGTCTCCGACCGCGTCGCGTCGAGGAACCGGCGCCACGCCACCGTCACCAGCCAGCCCATGGGGTCCTGCGGAGGGTCGGTCGGCCAGGTGCGCGTGGCCTCCACCAGTGCGTCCTGGACGGCGTCCTCGGCCGCCGCGACGTCGGCCCCGCGGCGCACCAGGATCCCGGTGACGCGGGGCACGAGGCTGCGTAGCAGCGCCTCGTCGGCGATCACCCGGTGGTCGTCGGTGCCCACCGGCGGTCACTCGGTGATGGTCGGGGGCGCGGTGAGGAACGGGCGCAGCTCGAGCCACTCGTGGATCGGCTCGCCCCCGGCGCCGGGGGCCGACGACAGCTCGGCGGCCACCTCGAGCGCGCGCTCGTGGGTGTCGACGTCGATGGCCATCCATCCGGCGACGAGGTCCTTGGTCTCCGCGAACGGCCCGTCGGTGACCGCCGGGCGGCCGGGCCCGTCGTAGCGGACCCACGTGCCCTCGGGCGCGAGCGCCTGGGCGTCCACCAGCTCACCGGACGCCTGCAGCCGGTCGGCCAGGTCGTCCATGAAGCCGAGGTGCGCCGAGACCTCGTCGGGCGTCCACCGGTCCATCGGGACGTCGTTGGGGGCGGTGGGGGCGCCGCGGTAGTGCTTGAGCAGCAGGTACTTGGCCATGGTGGTCCTCCTCGGGGTGTGCGACCCATCGTGGTCGCGCTCACCCCTGGGACGGAACCGTCCGGGCGGTCTCGACATCGGTGCGATCGGCATCCGAGGACGTTCGGCGGCGCGGCGGCGGGGTCGCCCCCGCCACCACACCGAACCGGTCATTGGTGTGGCGCCCACCCTTGACCTGCCTCCGACTGTGCCGTGGCGGGGCAGGGGTCCGCACAGGGCCGGAAGTCCCTTCGGGCTGGGCATCGTCGCGAAGGTGACGTCCGGTCCCGGACTTGAGAGGATGGGCGCGAGCCCTCCCGGCTCCCGGACGAGCGGCGCCGTACCCGGAACGCGACAAGACGGCGACCTGGGAGAGGTGTGTCATGGCGTGGATCGTGCTCGTGGTGTCGGGGTTGCTGGAGGCCGTGTGGGCCACCGCGCTGGACCGGTCGGACGGGTTCAGCCGGCTCGCTCCGACGGTCGTCTTCGGGGTCGCGCTCGTGATGAGCATGGCCGGCCTGGGGTGGTCGCTGCGGGAGCTGCCCGTCGGCACGGCCTACGCGGTGTGGGTCGGGATCGGTGCGGTGACGACGGTGACCTTCGCGATGGTGACCGGCGCGGAGTCGGTGTCGGTGCTCAAGGCGCTGCTGCTGGTCGGGCTGATCGGCTGCATCGCCGGGCTCAAGCTCGTCGAGGGCTGACCGCGCCGGGACCGCGCCGGGACCGCGCCGGCGCCGGGGCCGGTGCGACTCAGAGGTGCTGGAGCACCGCGGCCGCCACGGCTCCCAGCGCGACGATCACCAGCACGGCCACGGCCTGCTGCGCGTCGGACGCCCCGCGCTCCCGGACGGTCGCGGACCCGGCGGGGCGTGCAGTGGGGCGGCCCGTACGTCCGGTACGGGTGGTACGGGTGGTGCGGTGCTGCGGTCGGGTCACGCGGTCCTCCGAGACGGGTACGGGCCCTGGTGCGGGCCTCGTCCTGTCAGACGCGGCCGCGGCGTCTTTGGTTGCCGGCTCGGGAGAAGTCGCGAAGCAGCCGCAACAGGCGTACGTTCGGGGGACTGCTGCGGGTCGTCCCGAGGGGACGACGGCAAGCGCAGCGTTCTATGGCCCGCGATCTGGTCACTTACCCGGACCAGATCGCGGATCGTCGATCACCCCGAATCAGGTGGACATACCACCCGGGCGTGGCGAGTCACTCGACGAGCAGGACTGTAGCCCGGTCCCCGCCCCTCGATGGCTCACCCTTGAGTGCCGTAGGTCCTAGGACGAGTGGACAGGCCGTTCGGTCCTGGTCGCCAGTGCGCCCGGCGCGGCATCCTGGTCGCGCTGGACCGGACGGACCGGGAGCTCTTGTCCCTCCGAAGGGCGGCCGGCGCGGAACGTGACCCCATGCACCGTTCCGCCCGGCCGTCATCCGTCCGTTCGTCGCTCGCGGCTCCTCACCGTCTGATCTTCTTCAGGACGTACTCGCGTCCTCGGTGCCGGCGCATCTCGTAGGCGGGGTCGTGTGCTCTGCGGTGGTGGTGTCCGCACAGCGGGAGGGCGTTGGCCAGGTCGGTGGGCCCGCCGCGGGACCATTCGGTGAGGTGGTGCAGCTCGCACCACGCGAAGGGTCTCTCGCAACCCGCGACCCCGCAGGTGTCGTGCAGGACCGCGAGGGCGTGGGACTGGTGGCGGGTGAACCTGCGCCGCGACCTGCCGACGTCGACGGGCATCGACTCGCCACCGAGGACCACCGGGAGGTGGCCTGCGTTGCAGGCCAGGCGCCGGATCGAGCGGATGGAGATGGTCTCGCCGGTGGCCAGGGTCCCGGTCCCGGTCCCGGCGGCGATCTTGTCGAGGGTGGCGGTGATCAGCAGGCCGATGGTGTTGCCGTGGTCGAAACCGGTGGTGGAAAGGTGTTCGATGAGCTCGCAGAACCCGGCCCCGATCTTTTCGCCGTAGGAGGTGCCGTGCTGGGCGGACTCATCGGTGATCGGGGCCCCGGTCGAGTCCTTGGTGTGGCGGCGGGGGGCGGTGAGGCGCTCGAGGGCTGCTTGCAGGATCCTGCCGTGCAGGGTGGGGATCACGAACGTCCCACGGAAGGTCCCATCACCCCGGTCGTTCAGCGAGAGGTAGCACTCCCGGGCCGCGTCGTCCTCCTCAGCAGCCAGATCGTCGCCTTCCGCGGCGTCCGCTTCCTCCTTCGCCGGGAGCATGTTCGCGAAGACCCGCCGAGCCTCGTCACGCAGCCGTGCCGCGGTCATGGGTCGGCCCTTGGTGTTCGTGGGGGACGACTCGCCGGTCGCGGTGAGGACGAGGGACTCCTCGGCTGCGGTGATCTGCTCGGCCGTCAGGGCCCTGGGGGCGCGCTCTGCGGCACGGACGAGGACCTTGGCCTGCGAGAGACGCAGGGTTCCGGCCTCCAGCGCACGGCGGGTGTGGTGGTACTTGGTCTGGAGCAGGCGGGCGATCCAGAGTCCGCCGCGCAGGACCTCGGTGGGGTCGCCGGTCAGCTTCGCCAACCACGCCGCGGGGTCGGGGTCTGCCTCATCGCCCACGGGGCCTTGCTGGCCGCGGTCGCGCGCCTCGGCGAGGACGGCGAGCTTGTAGGCCGCGACCTGCGACTCCAGGGCGGTGATCTCGTGGGCGGCGGTGGTCAGGTCTGTGTTCGACAACGCCGTGGTCGAGACCCCGGCTGCCGCAGACACCGCACCCCGGGCGTCGAGCAGGGCACCGGTGACACGGACCCCGGGACGTACCGGCGCCGGAGCCGGCACCCACGGTCCCTCACACCCCAGGTCGGTGTCCCAACCTAGGTCGCTGTCGGTGGTGGTGGTCATGGGGTCTACTCAAGCACTCGCCGCCGACATCAGTGCTGCTGAAACGGGGTTATCCACCCACGACAGAGCAACAGTAGAATAAACGTTCGCCAACAGTCCGCTACGGTGCTCCGCGCGGCCCCGGAGGTCGGTGCGGCGGCGCCTGGGGGAGGGGTCCGAGAGGCCGGATCGCGGTGGCCGGCAGCCAGCTCTGCCGCACGTACGGCCCGTCCCCCGCGCCCCGACGCCCGCCTGGGCGGAGATCACCCAGCCCTCCCAGCCCTGCGGTGTCGACCGCCACGACAGCAGCAGCCCCGGCACCCGGTCGTCGGCCCACACGCCCGTGAGCGACACCCAGACGTGCTGGGCGCGGGGAAGGACGGGCATGGACCCACGGTAGAACATGTGTTCGATCAGCGGCAGGGCGGACAGTCCGATCGCCTCTCGGGGGCACGGGTGGCGCGACCGACGTGATCTAACACACAGGTCTGGACCGCACAGGTGCACAAGGCACTCCCTGCGCCCGATCCGCCCCGACGACGGGCAGACATGCCCTGGATCCGGGCCGCGCGCCCGTTTTGATCCAGCCCCGCCGTCTCCTACGTTCTCCCGCGGCCCACCAGCAGGTGGGCCGCACTCCGCCGTCGCCGAGACCCGCCGCGTCGGAGTGCCAGCAATGACACGACGGCGGGTGCGGAGGAACCATCGTGGCGCCGCGACGCGGTGCCACCGGGGTGAAGCCGCCACCGGGCCCCACCAGGGCCCACCGGCGGCCGGGCACCTCCAGGCCCGAACCCGTCAGCTCACTTCGTAGGCGTCCGGAGGAACACATGTCTCTCGTTCGCACCAGCAGCACCCAGCGCCCCGGCAAGCACCGCGCCGAGGTCACGCACCACGGCCGCCGCGCGGCGGCCACCGTCGCCCTGGCCGCCGGCCTGGCCGCCGGGCCCGCGCTCACCAGCCCGGCCAGCGCCGCCGACTACACCGTCAAGTCCGGTGACACCCTGTCCTCGATCGCGCAGAGCATGGGCACGTCGTGGCAGAACCTGTACGCCGCCAACCGCGACGTCGTGTCCAGCCCGACCATGATCTACCCGGGCCAGACCCTGCAGACCGGTGGCGGCTCGTCGTCGGGCGGCTCCTCGGCCCCGGCCCCGTCCGCCGCGCCCAGCAGCGCCGCGTCCGGCGTCGTCGAGGCGGCCAGCCAGTACGCCGGCGTGCCGTACGTCTACGGCGGCGCCACCCCGTCCGGCTTCGACTGCTCGGGCTTCACCAGCTACGTCTTCGCGCAGGTCGGCAAGACCATCCCGCGCACCTCGTCGGCCCAGGCCGCCGCGGCCACCCCGGTCTCGGCCGGCAACCTGCAGCCCGGCGACCTGGTGTTCTACTCCCCGGGCGGCTCGGTCTCGCACGTCGCGATCTACGCCGGCGACGGCATGGTCTGGGAGGCGCCGGGCACCGGCGGCGCCGTGCAGTACGCCCCGATCTGGGACGTCGCGCGCTCGTACGGCCGCTTCTGAGCCGACCCGCGCGAGCACCGGCCCAGCTCCACGCGTGAGGGCCGGCTGAGAGCCAGGTGGGTCGTGTGCCCGGGAACGGTTGTTGGACCGTTCCCAGGCACACGACCCGTTCCCAGGGGCGCCGACCCGACGTACGTTGGCCCCGTCCGGCCCGCGACGGGCCGGCGCTCTCGGGAAAGGCACCACACTGATGAAGCGAGCCCTCATCCGGACCTCGGTGGTCGCGGCCGCGCTCGGCGCGTCCGCGCTGACGTCACCGACCTCCGCCGCACCCGCCGCACCCGCGGCTGCTGCACCTGCTGCACCCGCCGCCGGCTCGATCGCCGACGGCGTCACGAACGACGAGAACCCCGGCGTGCCCGTCGGGGCGTCGTGGACCGAGCACTACTTCCGGGCCGCCCAGGCCGGGTCGCCGACCACGGTCACGCTGCACGCCGACGTGCTGCGGCCCGAGGGCCTGGCGCCCACGGAGAAGACCCCGGTGATCCTGTCGGTCGGTCCCTACTTCAACCACGCCGGCCAGACCGGCCAGGAGACCGACGAGGTCCAGCCGAGCTCGCGCTTCGACGACCTGATCGACGGCGCCTCGTTGATGGAGCGCGGCTACACCGTCGTGCTCGTCGACAACCGCGGCTTCGGCGCCAGCACCGGCTGCCTGGACTGGATGGGCGCCGGCGAGCAGGCCGACGTGCGCAAGGCCGTGCGCTGGTCGGCCTCGCGACCCTGGTCGACCGGCAAGGTCGGCATGTACGGCAAGTCGTACGACGCCGTCACCGGCCTCTGGGGCGCCGACCTCGACCCGCGGGGGCTCGAGGCCGTGGTGGCGCAGGAGCCGCTGTGGAACATGTACCCGTACCTCTACTCGAACGACGTCCCGCGCGGGAACCAGACCGGCACCCCGCTGGCCTACAACTCGATCGCCTCCCTCGGTGGCACCAGCGGTGACACCGACCGCTACAACCAGGCCGCGGCCTACGAGCAGCAGCACCCCGAGTGCCTGGCACGCAACCTGCGCGACAACGTGAGCAACACCAGCCAGCGGGACCCGTACTGGGCGCTGCGCAACCAGGCCGCCAAGGCCACGGGCGCGCGGACGCCGCTGTTCGTGACCCAGGGGTTCACCGAGAGCAACACCAAGCCCGAGCAGATGGAGCAGTACCTGCGCAACCACGTCGGGCCGACGCGCGGCTGGCTCGGGCCGTGGGAGCACGTGCGCGGCAACGAGGTCGACCCGCGCACCGGAGAGCTGTCCCAGGGCAGGTCCGGGTTCTTCGCCGAGGTCGGCCGCTTCTACGACCGCCACCTCAAGGGGATCCGCTCGGCGAAGGACCCGGCGTTCGCGATCCAGGACAACGTCGGTCAGTGGCGCGCCCAGCGCACCTGGCCGGTCGCCGACACCACGAGGGCCGTCTCGATCGGTTCCGGCCGGTACGTCGACGCCGGCCCGGTCGAGGCGGCCGTACGCCGCGGCGACGCCACCGGCACCGGCCTCAGCGCGGCCCAGGCCCGGCGGGTGGCTGAGCTGCAGGTCCCGCCGACGACCGTGGAGCGCCGGGACGGCGACGTCGACCAGCAGGTCCGCAGCTCGCTGGGCACCGCCGCCGAGCGCGCCGACGCCGAGCTGTCTGTGGCCGGCCTGCTCCCCACGTCGTACCAGACCTGGTCGCGACCGGTCCGCCAGGAGACCCGGGTCACCGGGACGCCGCGGGTCACGCTGACGACCCGGGGCGAGGGCCAGGTCCACGTCACGATGTGGGACGTCGACCCGGAGGCGCAGACCGCCACCCTGATCAACGAGAACGTCGCCGAGCTGGGTGCCCGGGGCCGTGCCTTCGACCTCAAGGGCATGGACTGGACGCTGGCGCAGGGCCACCGGATGGCCATCGGCGTCGGCACCATCACCGGCGGCAGCTGGCGCCCCCTGCCCAGCGGGCGGGTCGTGACGGTGAGGGACGCGACCGTGCGGCTGTCGACCCAGTCGACCGCCGACGACGTCGCCACGCAGGGCGCCGAGTCGCCCTGGCTCGCGCGCTACCTCGAGGACAACACCATCGGCAGCGGCGACCTGCCGGCGGGGACGTTCCGGGTGCCCACGCCCTGAGGTAGCCACCGGACGGGGGTCGTGGGTCGGATGACGCGCTGGAGCGCGTCGGACGACCCACGACTCCGCCCCCGCCCGCTAACCTGCCGAGGATGCACCGCATCTTCACCACCAGCGTCGCCTCGGTCTACCCGCACTACGTCGCGAAGGCCGAGCGCAAGGGGCGCACCCAGGCCGAGGTCGACCAGGTCATCGCGTGGCTCACCGGCTTCGACGAGGCCGCCCTGGCCGCCCACCTCGAGGCCGGCACGACGTTCGCGGACTTCTTCGACCAGGCCACGCTCAACCCGGACGTGGACAAGGTCACCGGCGTGGTCTGCGGGGTGCGGGTCGAGGACGTCGAGGACCCGCTGATGCAGAAGATCCGCTACCTGGACAAGCTCGTCGACGAGCTGGCCAGGGGCAAGGCGATGGAGAAGGTGCTGCGGTCCTGACGGCGGCCCGCGCGGGTCACCCGAGGCGCGGCAGGTGGACGGTGAAGCGGGTGCCCTCGCCGACGACGGACCGTACGCCCACCCGCCCCCCGTGGTTGTCCACGATCGTGGCCACGATGTGCAGCCCCAGCCCGGTGCCCTGGATCGCGCGCCGGCGGGCGGAGGACCCGCGGAAGAAGCGGGTGAACAGCGCCTCGAGCTCGTCCTCGGGGATGCCCATCCCGGTGTCGGTCACCTCGAGCACCGCGTGCGTGTCGTCCTCGGAGACCCCGCAGACGACGGAGCCGCCGGCCTCGCTGAACTTGATGGCGTTGCCGGCCAGGTTGAGCACCACCCGCTCGAGCTGCCCGGTGTCGCCGCGGACGAGCACCGGGGTGTCGGGCAGGTCGAAGGAGACGTCGAGCCGCAGCCCGGCGGCGAGGGTGCCGACCATGTCGCGGACCTGGGTCACCACGTCGCGGAGGTCGACCTCCTCGTCCTCCATCTGCACCTCGCCGCTGTTGAACCCGGAGAGCAGCAGCAGGTCGTAGGTGAGCGAGGTCAGTCGGCCGGCGTTGCGCGCGATCGCGTCCACCCAGGCGTGCTGGGACTCGGTCAAGGACTCCTCGTCCTGCAGCACCTCGGCGTAGCCGGAGATGCTGGCCAGGGGCGTACGCAGCTCGTGGCTCACCGTCGCGACGAACTCGTCGGTGGCGCGGTTGAGCTCGCGCAGCTGCTCCGCGCTCCGACGTTCCTGCCGCAGCGCCGCGACCAGCAGCTCGTTGGTCAGCTTCTCGGCGCGGCTGCGCTGGAGCCCGCGCAGCAGTGCGTCGGCCAGCCGGGGCCCGTCGTGCTCGCCCTTGACCAGGTAGTCCTGCGCGCCCTCGGCCAGCGCCCACAGCGCCAGCGTGCCGTCGTTGCGGCCGGTGAGGACCATCAGCGCGGTCTGCGGGCACGCCTCGCGCATGGTCCGTACGACGGTCCCGCCGTCCGCGTCCGGCAGGGTCAGGTCGGCGAGGATCAGGTCGTACTCGGTGACCGCGATCAGCGCCATCGCCCGGCCGAGGTCGCGGGCGACGTCGATGTCGCCGTTGGCGAACTCGTCCTCGAGCAGCGTCTGGACCAGCTCGCGGTCGCTGGGGGAGTCCTCGATGAGCAGGAACCTCAACCGGGTGTCGTGGTCCAGCGCGACCACGCCGCCCGAGCGGTGGTCGCGGGCGGACCGCTCCGCCACGGACGTCACGACGGCAACCTCACGAGGCCGAGCCAGAAGTCGTCGATCGACCGGACGACGTGCACGAACTGGTCGAGGTCGACCGGTTTGGTCAGGAAGCAGTTGGCGCCGAGGTCGTAGGTCCTCGACACGTCGGACTCCGCCGCCGAGGTGGTGAGGACCGCGACCGGGATCCGATGCAGCACCTCGTCGGTCTGCATCGCCTCGAGCACCTCGTGCCCGGACAGGCAGGGCAGGTTCAGGTCCAGGATGACCAGGTCGGGGGCGTCGTCGAGGTGGGCGCGCAGGTGCGCGAGCGCGGCGGCGCCGTCGCGGATCACGGTCACCTCGTTGGCCACCGTCGCGTCGGTGAGGGCGTCCAGGGTCATGTCGATGTCGGCGAGGCTGTCCTCGACGAGGAGGATCTGCATAGGGGCCGCGGTGCTGGTCATCGGGTCGCCTCCTGGGCGTCGCCTGCGGTCGGTGGGTCCGCCGCGGGCAGGGAGACGCAGAAGCGGCTGCCGCCGAGGTGCGAGGTCTCGACCCAGGCCGCGCCGTCCGAGCGCTCGGCGACCTGCTGGACGATGGCCAGGCCGATCCCGGTGCCGGAGTAGGCCTCGCGGACGTGGAGGCGGGTGAACATCGTGAAGACCCGCTCGCGGTAGTCGTCGTCGATCCCGATGCCGTCGTCGTCGACGTACAGCAGGACCCGCCCGTCCTCGAGCCGTCCGGTGACCTCGACGTGGGCGACGGTGTCGGGGCGGTGGAACTTGACCGCGTTGCTGATCAGGTTGCTCAGCACCGCGCGTACCGACGCCTCGTCGTAGGAGACGTCCGGCAGGGCGCCGACCTCCACGTCCACGTCGGCGTCGGCGGCGACGAGGGCGGTGACCACCTGCCGCGCGGTGGCCGCGGTGTCGACGCGGGACTCGGCGGGCTCGACGAGCAGGTAGCGGGAGTACTCGAGCAGGTCGTCGATGAGGGCACGCATCCGCGCGGCACCGTCGACGACGTGGGCGATGTAGCGCAGCCCGCGCTCGTCGAGGACGGGGGAGTAGCGCTTCTCCAGCACCTGGACGAAGCCCGCCATCGCGCGCAGCGGCTCGGACAGGTCGTGGGAGGCGACGTAGGCGAACTGCTCCAGGTCCCGGTTGGAGCGGGCCAGCGCGACGTTGGCCCGCTCCTGGGTACGCCGCAGCGTGGCGAGCTCGGCGGTCAGCTGCACGCGGTCGGAGACGTCCTGGACGCTCGTGGCGAGCCCGACCACCAGGCCGTCGGACCCGCGCAGGGGGGAGACGGTCAGCGAGACCGCGATCCGGCGACCGTCGGGACGCCGGTGCCAGGTGTCGAACCGTTCGACCCGTTCGCCGGTGAGGGCGAGGGCGTGGACGGCCTGCAGCTGACGGGTGGTCTCCGCCGGGAGCAGGTCCTGGGCGGAACGGCCGAGCATGACGGTGCGCGAGCAGCCGTAGATGCGCTCGGCGGCGGCGTTCCAGCTGGTGATGACGCCGGTCAGGTCCTCGCTGAAGATCGCGTCAGCGGAGACCTCGACGATCTGGCCGAGCAGGAGCGGGGCGGGGACTGGGGGAGCGCTCATCGCGCCTCCGTCTGAGGTTGTCCGACCCGGTGGGGACGACGGCGGGCGGGAGATGGTCGGAGACCGGGTGGTTCCAGTTGGCCATCGTGTTCCGCCGCCGCGTTCGCGACAGTACGTGCGCGACGGGCCCCTGTCGTGGGGCTCCCCCATGTCGGGGAGGAACGGCGGGCCTCCTCGGGACCAAAGACCCCTCAGGCCGGGTCACAGCCCCACCACGGTGCGGTCAGGACAGCGTCACCACGGGATCGTCCCGGCGTCCTCGAAGAAGCCGCCGGTGGGTCCGTCATCGGGCAGCGACGCCAGCCGGATGGCGGTGGCGGCGCCCTGCTCGGGGGTCCGGGTCCCCCGGAACCCGTTGAGGTCGGTGGCGACGAATCCCGGGCAGGCGGCGTTGACCAGGATGCCCGTGCCGGCGAGCTCGCGGACGTACTGGAGCATCACCGCGTTCAGGAAGGTCTTCGACGCCGAGTAGGCCGCCGAGACCGGGCCGACGGAGAGCTCGTCGGTGGCGGCGGACTGCCGGGTCAGGGACCCGACCCCGCTGGACACGTTCACGATGCGCGGCGAGGGAGCGCGGCGCAGCAGGGGCAGCACCGCGTTGGTGACGCGCATGACGCCGAGGACGTTGGTCTCGAGCACCGTGCGGATCGTGTCGAGGTCGACCTGGGTGGGCGCCTGCGGCATCCCACCGGTGATGGCGGCGTTGTTGACCAGGACGTCGAGGCCGCCGAGCTGCTCGAGGCGCGCGGCGGCCGCCCGGACGCTGTCGTCGTCGGTCACGTCGAGCGGAACGCCGAACACGTCCGCACCCGAGTCCCGCAGCGCGGCGACGGCGGCGTCGCGGCGACCGTCGTCGCGGGCGCCGACTCCGACCCGGAAGCCCTCCGCCGCCAACCCCCGCGCGATCGCGTACCCGATGCCCTTGTTGGCGCCGGTGACCAGCGCGATCCTGGTCCGTCCGTCGGCCTGCTCGTGGGTCTGCTCGTTCGTCTGTGTCATGGGGCCGATGCTCGCTCCGCGTCCCGGCCGGCTCCAACACCGCCTGGGTGGGCGGCGATACCCTGTCGGTATCAGAGTCGCGAGCGGAGGTGGTCGACGGTGGAGACGCGGGAGCTGAGGTACTTCGTCGCGGTGGCGGAGGAGCTGCACTTCGGCCGCGCCGCCGAGCGGCTCGGGATGGCGCAGCCGCCGTTGTCGCGCGCGATCAGCCAGCTGGAGCGGCGGCTCGGGGCGACGTTGCTGCAGCGGACCAGCCGTACGGTCTCGCTCACCGCGGCCGGCGAGGTGCTCCTGGCCGAGGCCCGCGCGGTCCTCGACGCGGTGGCGGCGGCCGAGCGACGTACCCGTCGGGCCGCGGCGGCCCCGGAGGGACGGGCCGGCCTGGTGCTGGCGTCGAAGGCCGGTGCCGCCAACGAGGTGGTGGCCAAGCTGCTGGACCGGTACGCCGCCGAACCGGGCGCGGTGCCGGTCGAGGTGCTGTTGTGCGGACCGGGGGAGCAGGAGCGGACGCTGCGCGACGGCCGGGCCGACGTCGCCGTCCTGCACCTGCCGTACGACGACACCACCGGGCTGGACACCGAGGTGCTGCTGTCGGAGGAGCAGGTGGTGCTGCTGCCGGCGGGGCACCCGCTGAGCACCCGCGTCGACCTCCGGCTCGCCGACCTGGAGGACCTGGCGGATCTGCCCGCGCCCCGGTGGCCTCGTCGCGACGGGACCTACCCCGACGGGCCGGGGCCGGCGGTCCGCGACCACACCCAGCTGCTCCAGCTGATCGCCCTGGGGCGGACCTACCTCACCGTCCCGGACTCCGCCCGGGCCCAGCTCGGCGGGGGCGTGGTCGCAGTACCGCTCGTCGACGCACCGCGCGCCGCCACCCTGATCGCCTGGCCGCGCCAGAGCCGGTCGACCGTCCTCGCCGCGTTCGTACGCGTGGCGACGAGCCTCTAGGCCGGCCCGACAGGCCGGTCAGGACATGTCGACGGTGGGCTCGACCGAGCCGGTCGGGCAGCGCGGGTCACGGCACCCGCCGAAGGTCAGGTCGGCCTCGAAGTGGTGCACGCCGTCGCCGTCGGTGCCGGGCACGGTGCCGGGCACGGTGCCGGATCGGACGGCGGACTCGGTCGGGATGGAGGTCATGGCGAGAACTCGTCCTCTCGGGGCGGGGCCCCGGTCGCTGCGTAGGAACAGGATCGGCCGGAGCCCCTCGCCGCCGCACCAAGGCCTTCGGTGCGACGACTGCTCGGGGGAGGTGCCGTCGGGTGGTGGTCCCGGGCCCCTACTTGGTGTTGACGGTGATGGTGGCGATGCCGACCAGCAGGCCGGGCTTGACGGCGTCCGTGCCGAAGGTGTCGTTGAGCAGCGGGGCGGCGACGTCGGAGATCTGGACCTCGGTGCCCTGCAGGATCGCCTTGTTGCCCTGGGTCTGAAGGGGCTTCAGGGTGCTGCCGTCGAGCTTGAACAGGTACGCGCTGGTCACCGCGACCTCGCCGTTGACGGTCACGTCGCCGTAGACCCGCGAGACGCCCGGGTCGACGTTGAGGTTGGTCAGCTCGACGGTGGTGCCGCCGGCGGAGAGCGAGAGGCCGGAGCCCTCGTGCTGGACCTGGCCGATGACGTAGGGCGAGACCTGGCCGGGCTCGAAGACGGTGACGTTGCCGCCGGTGATCGGGAAGACCAGCGAGCCGTCGGTCAGCTTGGCGTCCCCGGTGACGCCCGGGGTCAGCTTGAGCTGGGTGAGGGCGTCGACGAAGCCCTTGTCCAGGGCGATCTTGGTGTCCTGGCCGGTGAGCGCGTCGATCGCGGCGACCGGCTGAGGCGGGGTCTGGGCCTCGCTGGACGACGAGCTCGCGGAGCTCGACGAGGCGGGCGCTGCTGCCTCGCTGTCGCTGCTGCACGCGGCGAGCGGGCCGGCGAGGAGGCCGACGGTGGCGAGAGCGGCGAGGCCGCGGCGGGTACGGGTGGAGAACGTGGTGGAGCGCATGGTGGAGCCCTTCATAAGGAAGCGCCCAGCTCGGGAGACCCCCGTGGGCGTTGCTGCACCCCTAGTTCGGCGCGGCGCCGCCGAGCGCTTGGTCCCCCGCGCAATCTCAGCCGACTATCAGGAACGTCGTCCCACGGGCGGGCGCTCCTCGTCCGGTCGGTCAGTCGCCGAGCTCGAGGGCGAGCAGGTGGTAGCTCAGCGTCTTGCCGTGGCCGTCCAGCGTGACCGCACCGGTGACGCCGCCGGTCAGCACCCCGGGGACACGGAAGACCAGTCCGGGCAGGTGCGGGAGCTCGCGCCTCAGCACCTCGCCCCGCACCCCCGCGCCGAAGTGCTCGGCGACCCGCGCCGCGGTGAGCCGGTCACGGACCACGTCCCAGCCTGCGGCGTCGCGCGGCAGCACCGCCAGGATCAGGGTGTCGCCCTTGTCGCCGGCGCGCACGTCGGCCACGTCGTCCACTCTCATGTCAGGCCACCTCGATGATGTCGACGCCGGTGCTGACCAGGTCGCGGGGGATCAGGCAGGACCGCACCGCGACCAGGGGCCGGGCGCCGGTACGCGCGCCGCCACCGCCCGCGGGACCGTTGGTGTAGAGCGCCTCGACCTCCCAGCCGACGGCGTGGGCGGCCACCTCGCTCGCCACGCGCGCGGCCACGCGCAGCCTCACCTCCGGCGGGTCGACGGCGGGGGCGGCGAGGCCGCGGAACGCGGCGCCGGTGCCGATGAGCTCGACCTCCGCGGCGCTCGGGGGCAGGCCGTGCACGGCGACCAGCCGCTCGAGGACGACCTCGGCGGCCAGCTCGGCGCGCTGGAGCGCCCGCGGACCGGCGTACGAGATCTGCCCCTCGCCCAGCCAGCCGCCGTCCTGGCCCAGGGTGACCTTCAGCTGGTCCGGCCGGGTCCGGCCGGTCGCGCCGGCGGCCCGCACCCGGTCGGGGCCGGTCTCGGTGAAGGTGACGCCGGTGAAGTCGGCGGTGACGTCCGGGGTCAGGTAGCCCCCGGGGTCGTCGACCTCGTAGAGCAGCTGCTCGGCGCAGGTGCGGGCGTCGAGGCGGCCGCCGGTGCCGGTCAGCTTGCCCAGGTGCACCTCGCCGGTCGCGCTGACATCGGCGTACGGGAACCCCAGGCGGGCCAGTCCGGGGACCGGTTTGGTCAGGGGGTCGGCGAAGTAGCCGCCGGTCAGCTGACCGGCGCACTCCAGCAGGTGGCCGGTCATCGTCGCCACGCCCATGAGGTGGTCGTCCTCCGGGTCCCAGCCCAGCTCGTGGCGCAGCGGCCCGACGTAGAGGGAGGGGTCGGCCAGCCGCCCCGTGACGACGACGTCGGCGCCCTGCTCCAACGCGTGCACCACCGGGTCGGCGCCGAGGTAGACGTTGGCCGAGATCAGCGGGGGGCCGGCCGAGACCGGTTCGCCGGTCTCCCAGATGACCGGGTCGGCGGCCCGTACCGCGTCCAGCACGTCGTCGCCGGAGACGACCGCGATCCGCGTGCCGCGCAGCCCCAGGTCGTGTGCGACGCCGGCGACCGCCTCCCCGGCCGCGCCGGGGTTCGCGGCGCCGGCGTTGGTCACCACCCGGGTCCCCGAGGCGCGGCACGGCGCGAGGACCGCGGCCATCCGTCGCTCCAGCAGGGGGTCGTACCCCAGGGCGGGGTCGCGGCGCCGGCGGGCGTGGCCCTCGGCCACGGTGCGCTCGCCGAGGCACTCGAAGACCAGGTACTGCAGCTCGCCCCGCACCGCCAGGTCGACCGCGGGGTCGAGCCGGTCGCCGGCGAAGCCCGCGCCGGCGCCGAGCCGGACGCTGGTACGCCGCGCGCTCACGACGCCCACAGCGGGACGGCACCGGTGGCGACGGCCACGACGAGCATGACCAGGCTGAGCAGCCAGACCCAGCCGAACAGGGCGCGGATGTGGCGCCCGATGTCGACGCCGGCCAGCCCGACCAGGAGGAAGAAGGAGCCGGTCAGCGGGCTGATCGGGAACCCGACGGTCTCCTGGCCGACCAGGGAGGCGCGGGCCAGGTCGGCGTTGGCGACGCCGAACTCGGCGCCCAGGCCCTGGAGCACCGGCAGCACGCCGAAGTAGTAGGCGTCGGGGCCGAAGAGCAGGCTGAGCGGGACGCCGAGCACGCCGACGAGCAGCGGCAGGCCCGGGGCCCAGGAGGCCGGCACGACCTCGGCGGTGCTGGTCGCCATCGCGGTCACCATGCCGGAGCCGTCGAGGATCCCGAGGAAGGCCCCGGCCGCCAGGAGGGTGGAGGCCATCAGCATCGCGCCCTCGGCGTGCGCCTGGATGCGGGCCGTCTGCTCCTTCAGGCCGGGGTAGTTGACGACGAGCGCCACCACGAGCGCGACGAGGAACAACAGCTCCGGGGGCGCGAGCGTCGTGACGAGGCCGGCGATGGTGAGCGCGGTCAGCGCGATGTTGAACCAGAACAGGCGGGGACGGCGCAGCGCCGCCTCCTCCTCGGTGAGCTCGTGCCCGGGGCCGGACGGGGCGTCGTCGCCCGAGGGTGCGGCCGCACCGGTGCCGCCGGAGGCGGCGTCGGGGCCTCCCACCGTGCTGAGCGACCGGTCGTCTGCCGTCTCGGCGAGCCGCTTGGTCTCGCGCCGGCCGAGGAAGTAGGCGATGGCGAGCGCACCGAGCATGCCGGCGACCTGGGCGGGGATGAGGGGCACCCAGAGCTCGTTCACCCCGACCCCGGAGGTGGTGGACGCCCGCGCGGTCGGGCCTCCCCAGGGCAGCAGGTTCATCACGCCTGCGCCCATGCCGACGCAGACCGTCAGCGTGAGGCGCTTCATGCCGAGCCGGTCGAAGAGCGGCATCATCGCGGGGATGGTGATCAGGAAGGTGGTGGCCCCGGCGCCGTCGAGGTGCGCCGCCATCGCCAGCGTGGTCGTGGCCAGGCAGACCGTCACGGGGGCGTCGCCGGCGAAGGCCACGATCCGGCGGATGATCGGGTCGAACATGCCGGCGTCGCGCACCACGCCGAAGTAGGCGATCGCGAAGACGAACATGGCGGTCACCCCGACCACGCCGGCCAGGCCCTCGGACACGTAGGTGCCGATCTCGGCCGGGGTGTTGCCGGCCACCAGGGCGGTGACGACGGGGACGCCGGCGAGGGCGACGACGGCGGCCACGCGGTTGGTCAGCAGGAGGGCGAGGATCACGCCGATGGTGAGGAACCCCAGGAAGGTCAGCACGGTGTCTCCGATCAGGTGGGCAGGACCCGCTCACTGTGACGGCCGCCATACGTGCGGGTCCAACATCCGTTCGCGATAGATTGATGCGTCATGGGCATCGATGTCGGGATCCGTCACCTCCGGGCCGTGGTCGCCGTCGCGGACGAGTCGGGGTACTCCGCCGCCGCCGCCCGGCTGCACACGGCCCAGTCCTCGCTCAGCCGGACCGTGCAGGACGTGGAGCGCCGGATCGGGGTCCGGCTCTTCGAGCGCACGACCCGCTCGGTGGTGCCGACCCGGGAGGGCGCGGAGTTCTGCCTGCTCGCGCGGGGGTGCTGGCCGAGCACGACCGGGCGCTGGCTCACTTCGAGGGCTTCCTGCGGGGGGAGCGCGGGACCGTGTCGGTGGCCGTCCTGCCGTCCCTGGCCGCGACCCTGCTGCCGCCGGTGCTGGCGGCCTACCGGGCGGCGCGACCCGACGTGGCGGTCGAGGTGCGTGACGGGTTGGCGGCCGAGGTCACCGCGCTGGTGCTCAGCGGAGCGGTCGACCTGGCGCTCACCGTGGCCGACGACCTGCCGGCCGCGCTGCAGGCCGTGACCATCGCCGAGGACGACTACTTCCTGCTGGTGCCCGCGCGCCACGCGCTGGCCACCCGGCCGGCGGTGACCTGGGCGGACCTCGGGGGCGAGCCCTTCGTCGCGTTCGACCACGCCTCGAGCATCCGTACGTTCACCGACCGCGTGCTCGTGCGCGAGCAGGTCCCGCTCGGCCCGGTGACCGAGGCCCGCAACGTGGGGTCGGTCGCCGGCCTGGTGGGGGCCGGTCTGGGTGTGTCGGTCGTCCCGGCCCTGGTGCTGCCGATGACGGGCTTCGCCGACGTCGTGGCCGTCCCGCTGCGTGACCCCGTGGGGCGTCGGGCCGTACGCCTGCTGCGGGACCCGCGCCGCCCGGTGGCCCCCGCGGTGGCCGGTCTGGTCACGATGCTGGCCGACGCGGCCACCCACGGCATCAGGCTCCCGGCGGGGGCGCGGTGGACCGAGCCCGGCCCGCCCGGCCCGCGCCTCAGCCCATCGAGTGCAGGCGCTCCGGGGTGATCGTGAGGAGCAGCCGCTGCTGGTCGCGGCCGCCGTACCAGGGGTAGGGGGCGCCGAGGTAGCGCTGGGCGAGGACCTCGATGTGCTCGGTCGCCCCGTCGGTGCTGGCGCGGCTGACCCGGCCGCGGATCTCGTGGTACCTGCTGGGGTTGGCCGGGTCGGAGACGGCGACGCTGACGCGGGGGTCGCGCTCGACGTTCCTCGCCTTCTGGTGCCCGACCACGGTGTTGATGAGCACGTGCTCGCCGGTCGCGTCGACGTCGACCCACGTCTGGGTCAGCTGGGGCGAGCCGTCCGGCATGGTCGTGGCCAGGTAGCAGGTCGCCCCGGAGCGCAGGAGTGCGACGAGGTCGGCGCCCAGGGCAGCCCGCGCGGGCGGAGGGACCGGTCGGGTGGAGGTCATCGGGCCATGCTCTCTCGTCGCCGACGGAGCGGGGGCGGGGGCGGGTGCGGAACCGGGGCGTCGTCCTCGTCGGGGCGGCGCACCGGGATCCGGGCGGTGAAGGTGCTGCCGACCCCGAGGGTGCTCTGGACCGTCACGGTCCCGCCCATCAGGCCGGTGAGCTCACGACAGATCGCGAGCCCGAGGCCGGTGCCGTCGTAGCGCCGGGTCATCGAGTCGTCCACCTGGGTGAACGACTCGAAGACCGACTCCAGGTCCTGCTCGGCAATCCCGATGCCGGTGTCCCAGACGACCAGCTCCAGCTGGTCACCTGCCTCCGGGCCCCCGGCGGGGCACGCGGCGACGCGGAGGTGCAGTCCGACCTGACCCTCCTCGGTGAACTTCAGGGCGTTGTCGAGGAGGTTGGTGACCACCTGGAACAACCGACCCGGATCACCCACCACCAGTCGCGGCACGGCGGGGTCGACGTGCCACTGGAAGGTGACGCCGGCGGTGGCCGCGCGGGGCGCGTAGAGCTCGGCGACGTCGGAGGCCATCGCGTGGACGTCGAACTCGGTCGTGTCCAGCTCGACCCGCCCGGCCTCGATGCGGGAGAAGTCCAGGGTCCGTTCCACGAGCGCGCGCAGCCGCGTCCCCGAGCGGTTCAGCCGCCGGAGCAGGCCGGACTGGAAGTCGTCGAGCTCCGTGTCCGCGAGGAGCTCGCCCATGCCGACGACGGTGGTCAGCGGGGTCCGGAGCTCGTGGCTCACGTTGGCCAGGAACATCGACTTGGCCAGAGAGGCCTCGAGCGCGGCGTCCCGGGCCGCCTCGAGCTGGCGCCGCGCGTGTTCCTCCGAACGGATCAGCCGCGCCGTGCGGACGGCGGCCAGCGCGATCAGGACCGCGGTGCCGGCCAGGAGCTGCAGCGGCCTGTCCGGCTCGCCGCGCAGGTCCCGGGCGAGCTCGAGCGCGGGCGGCACCGCGAGGGGGCCCAGCGCGACGGTGAGCTGCGCCGCCGGGCTCCGGAACGCCGACCGGGCCTCGGGGTGACCGGGGTGGCCGGGGTGGCCGGGGTGACCGGGGTGCGGCGGGGGAGTGCCGATCCGGCCGGCGGCGATGGCCAGGGAGACCGTCGCCACCATCCACGCCACGCCCGTCAGCGTCGTCGCAACGTCGCCCTCGAAGGACAGCACGTACGCGACGTCGGCGACCAGCCACAGGCAGGCGCCGGTCACCAGCGGGACGCCGAGGCTGGCCCGGGCCGTGCTGCTGACCACGACCCGCACCACGAGCGCCAGCAGGATCGCGTCCGCGAGGGGGTAGGCCGCCGAGACCACCCGCACCAGCGGCGGCAGGCTGGAGTCGGTCAGGATCGACTGCAGGGAGAAGCTCCAGCACAGCAGCACGCTGACGGCCACGATGGTCAGCAGGTCGAGGGTAAAGCCCAGGTCGACGCGGGCGCCGGCGCGGCCCGGTCCTCGGGCGAGCACGATCCACAGCGCGGCGCACAGGGCGGCGTAGCTGGCGAACCAGAACGGGTCCGCGATCGACACGTCGGTCCTCGCGCCGACGAGGTCGAGGGTGAACCACACCGCCTCGCCCACGGACGTCAGCGACACCCCGAGGGCGATCAGGCGCGGGACCACCCGCTGCCCGCGCGGGGCACGAGCGGCCGCGATCCAGGCACCCACGCTGGCCCCGGTCACCACCAGCACGTAGGCGACAGCGGCCGGCACCCCGTCGGGGTCGACCCAGCCGTAGACCACCACCCCGCAGGCAGCAGCCGTCAGTGCGAGGACGGCACTGAGCGACCGCCACCACCCCATGCTCGGCATCCCCGCAAGGTAGTGGCCGGACCCGTCCCGCCGTGGCGTTTCCCGAGGAGGTCTCGCCGTCGAGGCACGCTCCCGCCGAGGGGTGGCTCCCGGACGCCGCAATCCTGCCTACGGGTGGATCCGGGGACGGCGCCATGTCGGCACCATGGACAGATGGTGAGCGGCTCCTCCAGCAGCCCGGACGTCTTCGAGGCGGCCGCGATGGTGGCCGCCCGGGACGGGATCGCCGTCGACACCGCGATCGTCCGGCTGCAGCGCACGGCCCGGGCAGCGGGGCTCAGCGACGAGCAGCTGGCGAGCCGGATCGTCGGCGTCCCGACGTCGGACCGGTCCGCCGACGACTAGGTACCGGACCTAGGGGCCGGGGGTCTGCGGGGAGTCGTCCCGGGTGCCCTCCGGGTCGTCCGTGCGCTCCTGCGACTCCTCGAGGATGGCGCGGGCCTGGGCCTCGGGGTCGTCCGCGGGGCCGGCCACCTGCTCCTCGGGGAGGCGGTTGGCGCGCTGCTCGACGTTCTTCTCGCTCGGCCCGTCCGTCATGGGTCTAACCTAGGGCTGCGGCGACCAGGCGCGGCTCCCGGCGCTCAGGATCCGATCAGGTCCGGCCCGTACCGTCGATCAGATGCGTACGACGATGTCTTCCAGAACCGCTCTCGCCGGCCTGACCGCCGCGCTGCTCCTGCTGACCGGCTGCGGGGGTGGGGCCGAGGAGGAGCCCGACACCGGGTCCTCGGCCTCGTCCGGGTCCTCGGAGGCCGCGGAGTCCGCGGGGGCCGAGCCCGACGTGGCGGACGTCCCCGAGGTCGTGGCCGAGGTGAACGGCGAGGAGATCACCCGCGCCGAGTTCGTCCCGGCCTACACCGCCCAGGTCCAGCAGGCGACCGCCCAGGCCCAGGCCGGCGGCGAGCAGCCGGACGAGGACGCCCTGCGGGAGCAGACCGCCCAGGGCCTGGTCGACACCGAGCTGTTGCGCCAGGAGGCCGAGGCGCGTGGGATCGAGGCCTCCGAGCAGGCGATCAACGACCAGCTCACGACGCTCGCCGAGCAGAACCAGCTGCCGTCCGCCCAGGCGTTCCTCGACGCCCTCGAGGAGCAGGGCACCTCGGAGGACGAGGTGCGGACCCAGGTCGAGACCCAGGTGCTGCTGGAGGGTCTCGTCGCCGACGAGGCCGGCGGGGAGATCGACCCCACCGAGAAGGACCTGCGCACCCTCTACCAGCAGGTCAAGCAGCAGCAGGCCCAGTCGGGCCAGCAGGCCGGGCAGGCTCTCCCGCCGTTCGCCCAGGTGCGCTCGCAGCTGAAGGACCAGGCGGTCTCCGAGGAGCAGGGCCGCGTCGCCCAGTCGCTGGTCGACGGGCTCACCGAGGACGCCGACATCAGCATCAACCTGTGAGCTGACCCCAGTCGCTAGCTGCCGGGGTGCTCCTGGGCCAGTGCCACGACCACCGGCGCGCTCGACCCCGGCAGGACGGTGGTCGGGTCCTCGGGCAGCATAAGCAGGGCGCGTACGCCGTCCGCCAGGCGGTAGGGACGGCCCTCGAGCAGTGCGCCCAGCACCTTGCGAAGCCGTGACATCTCGGCGCGGACGGTGACGATCCGGGTGGTGTCGGCAAACAGGTCCGCGGCGAGCTCGGCCGGGGTGCGGCCGTGCTCGGCGCGCAGCAGCGAGACCAGGATCTCGGCGTGGCGGGGGGTCAGGGCCTGCTGCCACGAGCCGCTCGGTCCGGTCACGCGCAGCTGCGGCGTACGACCGGAGAGGTCGACGACCAGGTCGGTGGCCGGCTCGCCGCCGTCGTGGTCCTGCAACCGGAGCAGCCAGCCGCCCGGCAGCACCTCGGCGGTCGCGACGCCGAGGTCGGGCAGCCAGATCGTCCCCACGGACATCGCGTCCGGAAGGCTGATCCGGGTGGGCGGGGTCGTCCCCGAGGCCGCGACGACGTGCCCGGACCGGTCGACGACGAGGGCGTGGCCGTCCATCCGCGCGATCATCGGGGCGGCCACCGACCGCAGCCGCTCGTGCCGCGCCGCGTGCTGGTCCCGGATCTCCAGGACGGCCAGTCGCGCGGCCATCTGCACGATCGCGAGCTCGGCGGGATGCAGTGACCGCGACGGGCCGCTGATGTCGACGACACCGAGGGTGCGTCCGGTCCAGGGGTCGAGGAGCGGCGCCGCCGCGCACCCCCAGCGGGTGTGGGAGTCGAGGTAGTGCTCGGCTCCTTGGATGTGCACGGGCTCGCCGAGCACGAGCGCGGTGCCGATCGCGTTGGTGCCGACGTTGCCCTCGGTCCACGCGGAGCCGCCGACGAAGCCGAGGTGGTCGGCCTCGCGGCGGACGCCGGCCTTGCCGTGGCGCCAGAGCACCCGCCCGTCGGTGTCGGCGACGACCACCATCTGACCGGCGTCGACGACGGAGACCAGGGACGCGAGCAGCTGCGGCACGAGGGGGGCCAGGGCGCTGTCGGCACGCCGCCGCTCCAGCTCCGACTCGGTCAGCAGCGCGACCTGCGGGTCGGCGCCGGGGTCGAGCCCGCGGGCGGCCGTACGGCGCCAGGAGGCCGCGATCTCGGTACGGGGGCCGGCGCCCGGCGCCGATCCGCCCGGCGCCGATGCGCCCGGCGCCACGCCGCTGAGGCTCGCCTCGCGCACCCTCCGCAGACCCAGCTCACGTTGCTTGATGGATCACTCCTTCGACAGCGCCGTTGCAACGCGGTGCAACGCTTCCGCACCCCCGTGTCCACGGTGTGTGCTCCATCACACAGCGGGACGAAAGTGGAGTCAATGGCGCACCGACCGGGAACCCGCACCCGTACCGAGGAGATGACCTCATGAAGGCAGCACGTTTCTACGGACCCGGTGACATCCGGGTCGAGGACGTCCCCGAGCCGCAGGCCCGGCCGGGGACGGTCAAGGTCGAGGTCGAGTGGTGCGGCATCTGCGGGACCGACCTGCACGAGTACGTCGACGGACCGATCTTCGCGCCGACGGCGGACGCGCCGCACCCGCTGACCGGGGAGAGCGTGCCGATCACGCTCGGGCACGAGTTCGCCGGCGTGGTGCACGAGCTCGGCGAGGGCGTCACCGACCTCCGGGTCGGGGACCGGGTGGTGGTCGAGCCGTACATCGTCTGCGGGACCTGTGACGCCTGCCAGCAGGGCAAGTACAACGTCTGCCGGACCCTCGGCTTCGTGGGTCTGTCCGGGTACGGCGGGGGGTTCAGCCAGTTCGTGGTGGCCGAGCGCCGCTGGATCCACCCCCTCGGCGACCTGGGCACGGACGTCGGCGCGCTGATCGAGCCGCTGGCCGTGGCCTATCACGCGGTACGGCTGTCGCACGCCCAGCCGGGCCACACCGCGCTGGTGTTCGGCGCGGGCCCGATCGGTCTGGTGACCACCGCGGCACTGCGCGCCCGGGGCGTCGAGCAGATCATCGTGGTGGAGCCGGCCGACGTACGGAAGGCGAAGGCGCCGGTCGCCGGGGCCGACCACGTCCTCGACCCGACGGCCACCGACGTGGTGGCCGAGGTCATGGAGCTGACCAAGGGACGCGGTGCGGACGTGTCGTTCGAGTGCGCCGGCATCGACCAGGTCCTCAAGGCGGCCATCCAGTCGACCCGCGTGGGCGGCACCTGCGTCAACGTCGCGATCTGGGGGCACGAGGCGTCGGTCGCGATGAACGACCTCGTCTTCCGCGAGGTCAACGTGCTCGGCAGCCTCGCCTACGCCGACGACCATCCCGCGACCATCGAGATGGTCGCGAGCGGCAAGGTCGACCCGTTCCAGTTCATCACCGGCCGGATCGACCTCGACGACATCGTGACGTCCGGCTTCGACGAGCTGATCAACAACAAGGAGGAGAACGTGAAGATCCTGGTCCGTCCCTGACCGGCCGCGCGAGACGCCCGTCCCACCCCACAGCACTCCACAGCACGGAGGAACGACATGACCGTCGCACACATCACCGGTGGCGCCCGCGGGATCGGGAAGGCCATCGCCCTGCGCCTGGCCTCCGACGGGCACGCGATCGCCGTGTCCGACCTGCCCGGCATGGCTGAGGAGCTCGAGAAGACCCGGACCGAGATCGAGGAGCGGGGCGTACGGGCCGTCGCCCTCCACGGCGACGTCTCGGACCCGGCCTCGGTCCGCCGGCTCGTGACCGACACGGCCGATCAGCTCGGATCGCTCGACGTGATGGTGGCCAACGCGGGGGTGGCCCAGACCAAGGCCCTGCTCGACGTGACCCCCGAGGAGTACGAGCACGTCCACCGGGTCAACGGTCTCGGCGTCTTCCTCTGCTACACCGAGTCCGCCCGCCAGATGATCAAGCAGGGCCACGGCGGCAAGATCATCGGCGCCTCCTCCATCGCCGGCCACAAGGGCTTCGGCCTGCTGGGCGTCTACTCCTCGTCGAAGTTCGCGGTGCGCGCGCTCACCCAGGCGGCGGCGCAGGAGTGGGCCGAGCACGGGATCACCGTCAACGCCTACTGCCCCGGCATCGTCGACACCCAGATGTGGGTCGAGATCGACCACGACCTGGGCGCGATCAACGCCGTGGGCGAGGGGGAGTCGATGAAGGCGATGGCGGCGGGGATCACCCTGGGCCGGGTCTCGCAGGGTTCGGACGTCGCGGCGTTCGTGTCGTACCTCGCCGGGCCGGACTCCGACTACATGACCGGGCAGTCGCCGCTGATCGACGGCGGCGTGCTGTTCACCTGACCCCTGGTCGGGGCCCTGTTGCAGTGATGACCGGACGACCCTGCGTCGCCGGAACGCTCAGCGCTCGAGCTCACCGAAGATCGACGTACGGTCTCTGCGTGAGCCGCGTGATCTTCATGTGCGGGCCCTCCGGGGCCGGGAAGTCGACCCACGCCCAGCGCCTGGAGAGCGACGGGATGGCGCGGCTCTCGTTCGACGTGGAGATGTGGCGTCGCGGGATCTCGGCGGTGCCCCTGCCCCCGCACGTGCGCGACGAGATCGAGGGTGACCTGCGGGCTCGGCTGCTGCAGCTTGTCGCGGCCGGCACCGACGTCGTCCTCGACTTCTCGTTCTGGTCGCGACGCATGCGCGACGACTACCGCAAGCTGCTCGAGCCGACGGGCGTCGTGCCCGAGACGATCTACCTTGCGACCGATCGCGAAACCGTCCTGAGACGCATGCGAGCCAGGCGGGGCAGCCATTCCGACGACTTCGTGCTCACCGAAGACCTCGTCGCCCAGTACTTCGACCACTTCGAGGCACCGACGCCGGACGAAGGCCCGCTCACCGTCGTGAGATAGCCCATCTCAAGTGCGCGTCGCGTCCGCAGGCCGGGACGACTCCCGCGTCAACGCGACCACACCCGGTCAGCCGTGTCGCGCCACGTCGGCCGCCAGCATCTCCGGCCACGTGGCCAGGTCGGCGGGCGTGCGCGCGACCTCCAGCCGGGAGTGCGGCAGCAGGTCCGCCAGCGCCTCGGCGGTGGAGACCGGGTGGGCCGGGTCGTCGGTCCAGGCCAGGATCGTCGTCGGTACGGCGACCTCGGCCAGCTGCTCCGCGGCCGGGAGGTCGGCGAGGGCGGCCCCGCGCAGCAGCGAGGGCAGCAGCTCCTCGCTGACCTCGGGCAGCGTGTCGGGGGTGTCCGCCGTCGCCGGCGGCCGCGGCGCGAGGCGACCGGCCTCCACGAAGGCGTCGATCCCGTCGCGCTCGACCAGGTCGGCGGCCTGGAGGTAGTCCGCGGCCTTCGCGGCCCGGGTCGCCCAGGCGGTGGGCGGCACGACGAGGGTGAGCCCTGCGAAGCGCGCGGGGTCGAGTACCACCGCGTGCAGGAGGGTGCCGGTGCCCATCGACGGACCCACGCCGTGCACCAGCTCGCCGAGGAAGAACTCGTCCAGCAGGCGCAGCAGGTCCTCGGCGAGCACCGACCAGCGATAGTCCTCGGCGACGGTACGACCCGTGGAGCGGCCGTGACCGCGGGCGTCGTACCGCAGCAGGCGGGTCCCGCTGAGCCCGCGCCCCAGGTCGAGGTCGAGCAGGCGGTCGCGCCGGCGGCTGGAGGTGAGGCCGTGCAGCTGGACGACGGGGTGCCCGCCCTCGTCACTCAGCTCCACGTCGAGCTCGGCACCGGGGACGGTGAAGGTCGGCACGGTGCTCCTCGGAGGCTCGGGTGAGGCCCTAGGTTATCGGGGTGCGGCTTACCAACGTGGCGCAGCTGCGGCTGCCGTTCGGCCGGCTGTGGGGCTACGACCTGGCCGTCGGCGACACCGGTGCCGAGCTCCCGGTCTCCTTCGACCAGCGGCGCCACGTCGGGAGCGGGGACCGCCCCGGGTCGTGGATGGCGCTGTCGTTCCGCCTGACGGAGCCGGTGGACCGTGAGGACCTCGCGGCGGCGTGGCTCGCTGTGGTCGCGCGGCACGGCACGCTGCGGTCGGTGTTCTCGCCCGGCGCGGACGGGCCGGTCCTGCACCAGGTGGAGGTGGGGCCCGGCGGGTGGGTCGAGCACGCCATCGCCCCGGGTCAGGCGCCCAACGACGCGGTGCGGGAGGTGCTTGACGAGGCGTGCTCGCCGTACCGGCGCCCCTCACACCGGCTCTGCGTCCTGGAGACGGCGACCGGGCCGACGGTGGTCGTCGCCGCCGACCACGCCCACACCGACCTGTGGTCGATGCTCGTCGTCGCCCGCGACCTCCTCGGGGCTCTGGGCGCGGTGGGGACCGGTCGCGCGCCCGCGGTCGGGGCGGTTCCGGCGTTCGCCGAGCACACCGCGTCCTTGAGGGAGCGGCCCGCGGCGCCGCCGGAGGTACGCGCGCGGTGGGCGGAGATCCTCGGCGCCTGCGGCGACGTGATGCCGCGGTTCCCGATGCCGCTGGGCGACGTCACGACGCCGCAGCGCGAGCGGGTCGAGGTGCGCGACGTCCTCGACGTGGACGACAGCGCCGCCTTCTCGGCCCAGGCCCGCGACGACGGCGTCTCGACCCTGACCCTCGTCGTCTCCGCGATGACTGCTGTGACCCAGGACCTCGCGCAGACGCCGCTGCGCGCGGTGTTCCCGGTGCACAGCAGGTACGACGCGACGTGGCACGACTCGGTGGGCTGGTTCATCACCAACTCCGTGCTCGAGTCGACCGACCCAGCGCCCCGAGCGTGCGCGGCCGCGCTCAAGGAGGCGATCGGGCTCGGCTCCTGGGCGCTCGAGGATCTCCTCGCCCCCTGGGGCGGCATGCCCGAGGCGCCCGGGATGTTCGCGATCTCCTGGCTCGACCTGCGCCGCCTCCCCGTCCGGATCGACGCCACGGGTCTGGAGGCGCAGTACGTCGGGGCCGCGATCCACACCGACGGGGTGATGCTCTGGTTCGTGCTGGACGAGTCCGGCCTGCACCTGCGCTGCCGCTACCCCGACACGGTGCAGGCCAGAGAGAGCGTGGGCGGCTGGCTCGACGCCCTGGTCGCGCGGTTGCGTAAGGCCGCCCGCGCCTCGGTCGGTGGCCGGCTGGTCCTCGGCGACCGGGTGTTCCGGGTGCTGCGGGCCGCCCGCGCCGACGTCGCGGCACTGGCTGCGCTGCTGGCCGACGAGGACGCGGGCTCCGTGGGGCAGGGCCGGCCGGCGGAGGGTGCTGACCTGGCGCACCACGAGGCGGCGTACGACGCCATCAGCCGCGACCCCGCGCAGTACCTCGCCGCGGTGCGCGACGAGGCCGACCGGATCGTGGGCACGATGCAGCTCACGGTCATCCCGGGTCTGTCCCGCGGCGGCACCACCCGGCTGCACGTCGAGGGCGTGCGCGTGGCTCCTGAGGAGCGCGGGACGGGTCTGGCCGCCGCCATGCTCGAGTGGGCGCACACCCATGGACGGGTGCGCGGGGCGTCGGTTGCCCAAGCGAGCACCGACTCTGCGCGGGATCGTCCTGATGCGTTCTACCGGCGGCTCGGGTACGAGAGCACGCACCTGGGGTTCGAGCGCCGGCTCTGACGCGTCTCGGTGCCGCCGCGGACCTGCGTCAGGTGCGGCGCCGGCCCAGCCGGAAGCCGACGCTTGCAGCAAGGACCAGCAGCCCGACGGCTGCCAGTGCAGCGCCAGCCAGCTGCCACCACGAGACGATCAGGGTCGACCTGCTGGAGTCCTCCCAGCCCATGGCCCAGTCGGGGTCCTCGCTCAACGGTGTGTAGGCGAACCAGCCGAACTCCGCCGGGTCGGGCCGGGTGACGAGGACGAGGACGACGCCGCCGACCATGAGAACCAGACCGAGAACCCACCACAGATGACGAAGCACTCACCGAGTATCGGGCATGCCGGTCTGGAGGGTCCGCGCTCTCAGGATCGGTTGCAAGCTCTTCGCTGAGGAGGCCGGCGCAGGAAGAGACAGGCCGGACTTGTCGGGACCGCCGGGTGCCAGGTGGCGCCGTCGACCTGGGTCCCGTAGGGGACGTCGAGCACCCACAGCCGCTCGCCCGGCCCGACGGTCGGCAACGGCCGCTGCGGCGTCGAGGTCCGGCGCGGTGACGCGCGGCGGAGACGAGCGCTGGGGGGACGGCGGCTCGGCATCGCCGGACGCTATCGGGCTCTCGTCGTCGCGGCGGGTCGGCTCGCCCGCCGCGGAACCACCGGCAGGGACCTCGGGGTCACGACACCCGCCGGGGAACAGATCAGCCTCGTCGTGTTCGACGGCGGCGATGTCTGAGCTGTGTCCGCGGGCCGCGGAGGATGCTGGACTCAGCCGGGGAGCAGGTCATCCGAGCCCCTGTTCTCGGACGGGGCCCCGGTCGCTGCGTAGGAGCAGGAATCGACCGGGGTCCCTCGCCGCCGCCCCAAGGCCTTCGGTGCAGCGGCTGATCGGAGAGGTGCCGTCGGGTTCGGTCCCGGGCCCCTACTTGGTGTTGACGGTGATGGTGGCCGTACCGACCAGCAGGCCGGGCTCGACGGCGTCGGTGCCGAAGGTGTCGTTGAGCAGCGGGGCGGTGACGTCGGAGATCTGGACCTCGGTGCCCTGCAGGATCGCCTTGTTGCCCTGGGGCTGGAGGGGCTTCAGGGTGCTGCCGTCGAGCTTGAACAGGTACGCGCTGGTCACGGCGAACTCGCCGTTGACGGTCACGTCGCCGTAGACCCGCGAGACGCCCGGGTCGACGTTGAGGTTGGTGAGCTCGACGGTGGTGTCCCCGGCGGAAAGCGAGAGGCCGGAGCCCTCGTGCTGGACCTGGCCGATGACGTAGGGCGAGACCTGGCCGGGCTCGAACACGGTGACGTTGCCGCCGGTGATCGGGAAGACCAGGGAGTCGTCGGTCAGCGTGGCGTCCCCGGTGACGCCCGGGGTGAGCTTGAGCTGGGTGAGGGCGTCGACGAAGCCCTTGTCCAGGGCGATCTTGGTGTCCTGGCCGGTGAGCGCGTCGATCGCGGCGACCGGCTGAGGCGGAGTCTGGGCCTCGTCGGAGGACGACGAGCTCGAGGAGGCGGGGGACGCGGGCGCAGCGTCGCTCTGCGTGCTGCACGCGGCGAGCGGGCCGGCCAACAGGCCGACGGTGGCGAGAGCGGCGAGACCGCGGCGGTTGCGGGTGGTGAAGCGGGGAGTGGACGACATGGTGCTGCCCTTCAAGGGGAGAGCGCCCAGCTCGGGAGACCCGCGTGGGCGTTGCTGCACCAGTGATCCGGTGACACGCCGCCTGCGGCTTGGTCGACGGGCGGATTCTCAGTCAGCTCTCCGAGACCCGGGCCCGGCTGCTCCCCCCCCAGGACGGCCTCGACCCGGGTGCTCTCCCGTCAGGCGAGAGGGACTACCCGTCGCACCTCCACCAGGACGGAGGTCCACCCACACTGCCCCAGACAGCAGACAGGATGGGCGTACGCGAGGCCGACCTGGTGTGAGCCTGGGCTACAGGACAAGGGCGAGCTCGACCAACGAGGCGGGAGCCGTCTCGTTGGTCGAGTAGGAAGCGGAGCGTCTCGGCTCTGCCGGGACCTTGTGGTCGTCCTGGACTATCGGCTCTCGGAGGTCCGCGTCGGGGGACGCCAGTACCGCGTCCCCACGGCAAAAGCGGCGGCGACCAGTGCGAGCCCGACGACTAGCCAGGTATCTGCGTGCTCACCCGACCCGAAGAGCGACGGGATGAGCAGGATCAGCACGGCGGCTGACACTGCCAATCCGAGCAGGCTGACCACGAACAGCTTCGTGCTCTTCATCTACCTCACTCCTCAGAAACAACTGGCAACGGCGGCGATGGACGAACCACCGACCGCGGCGTAGGCACCGATGCAGGCGACGCAGATGGCCGTGCCCACGACCGGAACCGTGCACGCGCCGGCACAAGCACCCACGATGAGATACGCGACTGCGCCACTCACACCGAGCACCGCTGCGACACAGGCCACGGTACTCCCGGCCCCTTGCGCGGCCACGGTGTCAGCACCGGCTGCGCCTCGCTGAGCGTCCTGCCTCAGTTGGGCGTCTGTCATGAACGGCCGGTTGGTGTCCTTGCTTTTCACCAGCTCACCGTCACTGAACTTGGAGATGTTGAAATTCCCTGCCTCGTTCTCGCTGATGAGGGTCTCACCGGACTGGGTGATCTCGCCGCTGTCATTGAAGAGAATGGTGAGGTTGCTGACCATGCTGTAGCCCCCACTGATGGGGACGGTGACAGACGAGTACGCAGGGCCGTCGGAGTCCACGCTGTAGACCTTGGCCTGCCCGAAGGACAGAGCCGGCCGCGGAGCATGGGTAGCCAGGCCACCGCTCTTCACCTCAGCAAGGGCCGCCCTGGTCAGGTTGCGGGCCCTGTGGCCGTCGACCTGCGTCATGTTGGTCGTCGGGCCTGCGCTGAGACCTGGGCTTGCACACACCACGGCCTTGCTGCCCTCTACTCCCGTGGGGGCTTGGGTCGCCGCCGAGGCGGTCGTCATCCCACCCACTGCTAGCGCAAGAGCCAGCGGGGCAGCAGCCAGCCCCGTCCGGCGAAAAATAGTCATCGTCGACATGTGCGATCTCTCTCTCCATTATTGGTGCTCGGATGGTCGAGAATCGGCCACGCATGCCGCGAGAATCGCGCGCAACGCGACTAACAGTTTTCTGTTGTTCCATTTCAGACGAGCACGCTCGCATCGTTTGGTCAACCACCTCGAGCATCGGTCAGTGCGATGACTAGAGCGGCGTCTTGGCTCAAAGAATTGAGTTCTTCTTTTTCTGAAACGGGTTCTTCATGTCTCAGGTCGACCTCAGGGTCGTACCTGTCTGGCACGGATGGCACGGGGCCAGGTTCTTTTCGGGAAACCGGCCCGTGAACTGCGATAACACTGTGGGCGATACTGGGTTTGAACCTTTGAGAACCGAGCTACCACGTGACCTCGTCGACGTCCAGCTTTGCTGTAAAGTGCCAGGTCAGAGGGCATGCGGTGCTGCGACACCTACGGACAGGGTTGGACACAAGAGGTCGTCCTTGTTCCCCGTATGTTCCCCGAAGTTCGGTGGTAAGAGGAGCAGGCTATGCGTAGGGAACAGGCGGGAACCCGCCGAGGATTCGGTCGGATCGAGAGGCGTCCGTCCGGTCGCTATCGAGCTGCGTACGTAGGTCCTGATGGCCTGCTCTATCGGGCTCCCGTCACATTTCACACCAGAGACGATGCCGTGGCTTGGCTCGCCGCGCGCCGAGCAGAGATCGAGATGAAGATCTGGGCGCCTGATGCCGCAACCCGGGGAGCAGAGCGCAAGGCGACACCGACGCTTCAGGTCTATGCCGACCTGTGGCTGAAGAACCGGAGGACCCGCGGTCGCGAGCTCCGTCCGACCACGCTGCAGCAGTACCGGATGTTGCTGGACACCTACGTCTACCCGGCCTTCGGCGACGAGCGCATCGACCGGATCAGTGTCGACGACGTGAACAAGTGGTACGACGCCTTGGCGCCGGGCCGAGAGGCGATCCGCGCACAGGCCTACAGCTTGCTGCGCACCATCTTGACAACTGCGGCCTCGGAGCGTCCATACCCGCTGATCCCGTACAACCCGGCGCACATCCGCGGGGCCGGCAACACCAAGCGCGTCCATAAGGTTCAGCCGGCGTCGCTGGAGGAGCTCGAGACGATCGTCGACGAACTGCCTCCTCGCTACAAGACGATGGCCCTTCTGGCGGCGTGGTGCGCGATGCGATTCGGTGAGCTCACCGAGCTTCGCCGGGGCGACATCGATCTGCGCACCCACAGAGTGAAGATCCGTCGGGCCGTTGTCCGGGCCGACGGCGAGTTTGTCGTCGGCCTGCCCAAGTCCGACGCCGGCATCCGAGACGTGGCGATCCCGCCGCACCTGCTGCCCGCAGTCGAGCGGCACCTGAAGGACTTCACCGGGCCTGGCAAGGATGCGTTGCTCTTCCCAGCCGCCGACCAGAGCGACCACCACATGGCGCCGTCGACGCTCTACAAGGTCTACTACCCGGCTCGGAGGGCGGCCGGCCGCCCGGATCTGCGGTGGCACGATCTCCGCCACACCGGTGCTGTCCTTGCCGCTCAAACCGGCGCCACGCTCGCAGAACTGATGGGCCGCCTTGGCCATACGACTCCGGGTGCTGCAATGCGCTACCAGCACGCCGCTGCGGATCGAGACGCCGAGATAGCGAGACGACTGTCGGAGCTCGCTCGGAGCAATGATGAGCGAGACGGGGACGACCCGAATCGCAGTTCCCGACGGTGACCGCGTGTCACCTGGACGATCAGACCGAGCGACCAACTAGCAACCACCCTTGTTGATGTTCAGCGGGCTCCTGCGGTGCGACGAAAGTATCGCAATCAAGCACGCACGACGACGTGCTCAACCATCCCGTCCCGGCGGGCTGGCTTCGGAGGGTTTGCTACGACTGCTGCCCGTCTAATCGCGGCGGAATGACGCTGCAATCGCCCTGCCGTTCTGTCGGTGACCAGCGTGAGAACGTCGTTGTTCGACTCGCCTAGTCGCCGAACTGGGCGCGCGCACGATGTAAGTAGTTGTACGGGCTCGCCACCTCGGGCCTGACGAAGGTCTGCGTCGCGCCTAAGAGCAGTGATCCGAGAACGCCGAAGACCCCAGCACTAGCGGCCGCGCCCACTGGGCCGAACGCCTCAGCTGCTGTGGCCGCGGCGCCAACTCCTGCGGTCAGGGTTCCGTAGCTCGCCGCTTTTCTCAGTTTGAGCCCGCGGCCCTTCGCCGCCTTATCGATTTGTCTCATCGCGTAGTCGAGCTCCTCCGCGATCTGCGGTAGGAGGTCAGGAGCGGCGAGACCTCCGGACGCGACAGCCAGCTTGTCGACCGCCCTGAGCAGTTCAATGCGCTCATCCTCATAGCGCGCGCGGAAGTCTAAGAGTTCTTCGAGCGGAGTGCCCGGCGGCGGGACCTTGAAGATCCAACCCATCTTGAGCCGCCAGGCAGGTGCGCCGGTCCCGCTTGCACCTTCGAAGGCCATGGCGGCAGCACGAGCGACGTTGGTATGACACACCCATCCGATGGTCGGGTCGCGCTCGCCATCGGCGACGGCCCGGGCCAATAAAGTCAGGAGCGGGCCGAGGAGAGCCTCCGAGGCTTGGTAGGACGTCGCGACATCCCGGAGCAAGCCAGCGTTTTTCAGGCGGAACTCCAACTCGTAGGGCAGCTTCCCGTAGTGCAGTCGAGTCGCTGATGTCAGCGGGTCCCGGGGCAGCGCGAGGGCTCCTCTCGGAAGCTCCGTTAGTAGACCTTCTACTTCCCCAACGAGGCGGTCGAGCGAAACGTCACTCACATACTCGTCAACGCTAAGCGGCCGATAGAGACCGCGATCCGAGATCTGCTGTAGGTAGTCAGGGAGCTGGTAGTGCTTGGGCACGATGCTCCCCATCTGATCCCAGTACAAGACGCCTTGCGCCAAGACATCCCGTGGCGGTTGGACGAAGGGGTAATACAGCATCGCTCGCACGTGGGGCTCCTAAGGCTGCGGTCGGGAGGCGGACGATCATCGTGGCAGGAGAGCGAGGTTCGCACACTCGGCAAACGCTCGACTTGCATATGGAGCCGCTTACCGCCCCGCCCCGACAGCAGGGAAGGGGATAAGCGGCGGAATGAGGCAGGTCGCATGGCGGTCGGCGCTTCAACTTGCTGGGTCGCAGGAGCGGGCGGGATCGGAGAACTCCCAACGGATGTGTCGGCGGTGGCGGCTAGATTCACGGGGTGACCACACCCGATGAGAGCGCTCTCGGGAGCTCTGCTCTCGAGCAGCGCTTCCGGGATGCCAACCATGCACTGGACGCAATTAGCACGGATGCGTTCGAGAAGTACCTGAAGCCCTTCGCGCAGACCTTCGGGCAGCTGCATGCGGTGACTCTCGTGCAGGTAGCAGCCGAGGAAGCCGTGCCCGAGCTCGAAGACATCGATACCGAGGCCCGTCAGATGGCCACGGAAGTGCTGCGCGAGCTGGTTAACGGCGGCACCGGTCGGATGCTGCAGGCGGCACTGATGCTGGGAATCAAGACGGCCGCGAAGAGCCCGAATGTCGGTCGCACGGCTGTCCACTTCCGGCCAGGGAACCTGACGGCGGACACCTCTGAGGTCTGGACGAAAGGCATGGCTAAGGGCCGCGAAGCGCTCCCGCGATCCGAGGCCCTGTTCCGCCAGGCCAACCGCAACCTGAGCAAGAACAAGATGGTCGTCATCGTCGGCACTCTCAGTGTCGTGGCGATCGGAACCATGCTGGCGATCTGGCGCGACGAAGTGGCCGCGAAGGAAGCGAAGCTCGAAGCAGAACGCGAACAGAAACGGCGCGAGCTCGAGGCCCGCCGCCTCGAGATGCTCGAGGCCCTGAACCTCGAGCGACTGCATTTCGCCACCGCGCGAGCCGAGGAAGCCACCGAGACGCTGAGGCAACTGGTGGACCTCGGTCTCAACCGCCTCCCGGTGCTGCGTGCCCTGGTAGCCGCTAATGCCGAGTACGAAACCTACGATAAGGCAGGCCGGTTGCTGGTGGCCGAGCTCGCCGGCCTGGCACAGACCGTCGCCGCAGTTATCGCCGCCTCCGTGGATGCGCCCGCCTCGCAGGGGCTGGAAGACGACCAGGCCCCAGTTCTGGACGCTGCGAGGCGAGTCGTGTCCCGGTGTGCCAGGCAGCGGAACCCGGGCTCCGATTCGGCCCCGGCGGTGTCGTGGGTGGTCGGGCAGATCAACACCACCGTGCAACGCGAGCAGTTGGCCTACTTGGCGCAGCAGCCCGAGTTCATCGAGCGCCTGGCCAAGCGCTGCGGCGCTGCACATCAGCGCGTAAAGGCGGGCTTTCACTTCGAATGGCTCCAAGCGCTGGGCTTCAACCTCGACGCGATCGCCAAGGACTCATCCCATCGGGCTTACGTAACGGAGCATCTCGGGAGGCCAGCCGATCCTGCAGACGTCGTGGTGCAGACCTCTGGCGGCACAGTTGTGCGGGAGGCGCAGATGAAGGTCGTCGAGTCGAAATCGCATCGCGTCGGGCCGTTCAACGGGCTGATCGACCACAAGTACGAAGGGATGGACCTGGTCGTTCCCACGGATCACGTTGGGCCAACCCACGCGTTTCTCGATCGGGTGGGCGAACGGCCCGCGACAGCAGTCAACCGCGAGCGATACGAAGACGCCAGGGCACGTCTGGGCGACGTGGTCTCGTACGACGGGGTCTCGTCTGACCCGATCACGACCGGTCAACTCACCAAGGCCGCCAACGATCCATCGGGTCACCTCCAGCGGGTAGCCGATGACATCGAACTGAAACGGACAGTCAACGCCGCGGTTGCAGCGGGCGGCGCCGCTGTGGTGACCTCGCTGGCCACGGACCTCGTAGCTCATCTCTACAACGAGCGCACCTTTGAAGGGTTCGACTGGGCCCAAGCGAGTGTCGCCGGAGCACGGACGAGCGCGGCCACCATGGCGGCTGCGGCAGCCGGCACGTTCCTGCGCACGGCCGGTGAGAGTGCGGTGGCCGACGGCTCGGCGAACCTCTTCCAGGCCTCGTGGGCCCATGGGGACCATGGCCCCGCCCTTACCCAGGCGGCTATCGACATCGCGGGCATCATCCATGGACTGGCAACCGACCGGCTGACCCCGGCTGAGGCTGCCGAGGCGACGGCAGAAGCCGTTGTGCGCTCTGCCATCACCTGGGTCTGCACAGCCGCGGTGCGCAGCAATATTGGTGACGCTGAGGTGGCTGCACTGGTCGGCGGCATCGTCGGCCAGTACGGCAGCCAGCTCATCATGTATGGCCTGCGTGTGGCCATCATCGGTCGAGACCCTGACCCACGATGGGACGAGAGGTACGCCGCGCTGCTCGAGGAAACGGCCGCCCTTGAGGAAGCATGTGCGGCCGAGAGCGAGGAACTCCACGCTCTCGGCCAGCAGCACCGCATCGCTTTCACTGACCGTGTCCTTCCTGCGCTCGAGAGACTCGACATGGCATGGGGAGCCGGCACGGCTGGCACCAAGGCATCGGGTTCCGGGACTGGCTCATCGGTTGAGAAGGGGGACCCTGATACTCAGCTTCTCGCTCTAGCTGCCGTCGCAGACGAATTCGCCGCTACCCCGTTGTTCGCCAGCCTCGAGGTGTTCGACGCGTTCATGGCAGACCCGCACAGCGTGCTAATGCTGAGCGTCGCTCGCACGTAGCGCTGCGTCTGCAGGCCGAGATCGCCAGCACGGCTGTCTTGTGCTGAACAGTTGCGTTGGCCATTCGGCATTGGCGGTGGTATGACGCGGTTACTGGCCCGGCACTCAGGATTCCCAACGAGCTAGAAGAGTGTTTCCCCCGGATCGCACTCAGCGAGGCCCAGAGAAGGAGCCTTGCGGCCGAGCGACTCGCAGCCAAAGTGGTAACCGCGCCGGTAGAGAATTTCATCAAGCTTGAGCCCACAGCGAAGGCAGTGGGACCAAGGTGGCCCCGAAGCGCCGCTCGACGGAGTTTTGGCGGCTACGGCATCGGCGCGGAGACGCTCTTGGCGCGCCCGTCGACGCCCCCGGGCCACACGAAGACGCCATTCCGCCTCCTCACGCTCCGCTCTCTCGCGAGATTCAGCCACGGCTTGATCTAGGGCGGCACCCGCTAGATCAAGCTTGGAACTGGTCGCGGTAACGATGCCCCGTGTGGAGTCCAAAGACGCCTCACATAGGGCGGTTGAATCGCCCCGGGTCTGGTGGAGGCTCTCAACCGATGGAGGATGAGAGTCATGGCAGCACCCAGGAAGTACCCCGACGAGTTGCGTGAGCGGGCCACCAGGATGGCGGTGGAACTGCGGTCGGATCCGGATACGAGGCAGGGCGCGATCCCTCGGGTTGCCGAGCAGCTCGGGATGCACCCCGAGACGTTGCGCAACTGGGTCCGGCAGGCCGAGGTCGACGGTGGCGTTCGTCCTGGCACCACGACCACGGATGCTCAGCGCTTGGCCGAGCTGGAGCGAGAGAACCGCGAGCTCCGCCGGGCCAACCACATTCTGAGGACAGCCTCGGCTTTCTTCGCGGCGGAGCTCGACCGCCCCACCACCAGGTAGTGGCCTACCTCGAGGCCCATCGACACGACGTGGTCGATGGGCGCGCGGTCGGGGTCGAGCCGATCTGCGCTGTGCTGAAGAAGGCCGGCGTGCAGATCGCCCCAAACAGCTACTACGCGGCCAGGACCAGGCCGCCCTCGGCGCGCACGGTCCGCGATGCCGAGCTGGTCGGCGACATCAAGATCGCGCACCGGTCGAACCTGGGTGTCTACGGTGCGAGGAAGATCCACGCCGAGCTCAACCGCGAGGGCGTGAAGGTGGCGCGGTGCACCGTGGAGCGGCTGATGCGCGCCGAGGGCCTGCGCGGGATCCCTCGGGAGAAGACCCGCAAGACCACGCTCGGCGACGGTGCGGAGACCGAGCGGCCCGAGGACCTGGTGAAGCGGAAGTTCGCAGCGACCGGACCGAATCAGCTGTGGGTGGCCGACCTGACCTACGTCCGCACGCACGCGGGATGGACCTACGTCGCGTTCGTCCTGGACGTCTTCAGCAGGATGATCGTGGGCTGGCAGGTCTCGACCTCGATGCGTACCGATCTGGCACTCGATGCCCTCGATATGGGCCTGTGGGCCCGCCAGCGCGCCGGCCAGGACGTCACCGGGCTGATCCATCACTCAGATCGCGGGGTCCAATATCGAGCGATTCGCTACACCGAGCGGCTCGCCGAAGCAGAGGCCGTCGCGTCCGTGGGCAGCCGCGGCGATTCGTATGACAACGCGATGGCCGAGGCGCTGAACTCGCTGTTCAAGGCCGAGTGCATCCGCAACCCCGTGATGCGCCCCAAGGGCGGCTGGAAGAGCGTCGGCGACATCGAGATCGCGGTTGCCGAGTACGTCGACTGGTTCAACCACCGACGCCTGCACGGCGAGATCGGACTCGTCCCGCCGGCCGAGTTCGAGACCAACCACTGGTCCCAGATCACGCCGCAGAACTACCCTCAGCTACCCGTCCCGACCGGGGCTGGTTCCACGTAACCGAGCCTCCACGAAACCCGGGGCGATTCAGGTCACAGCAAACCGAGCTGCCGTGGTCCCCAACGGACAATGGACTTGAAAGCTGTTGATTAGGGCGCCTTCTGCACCACCATCTGGATGAGCGACGCGGGCCCATGGCGTGCCGAGGGTTGCGTCGATCGGGTTGATCCACAGCGGCTGAGCGCCTTGGCCGAGCATGTGTTGGTGGAGGGTGGACAGCTTGACCAGGGTTGCCCCTTCGGTCGTCGCGCTGGTCCGCATCTGTGCGCCATGGTGGCCAAAAAGCCAGACCGGCGTGACGCCAGCAGTCAGGTACGCCTGATTCCGTTGGGTCCATTCCTCAATTCCAAGTTGCGCGTACTGGATTTCAACGGCAACCTGAGCGCCATCTGGCCAAGTGAGCATCACGTCGGCGACCCGCGATCGCTGCGGCAGAGGGACTTCGGCGGCTGCGACGACATGCGGATACCGACTCGAGACCCAGGCCAAGATGGCTGCCTTACCTTGCTGGTGGAACAGACTTTCCGGTGCGTGTCCACCCGACCCTGCGCGATGACTGAAGCCGTCGCGACGTCCTGAAGCTGCGCGATTCACGAGGACGAGTCGGCGATCGGAGCAACTGGGCATAAGGCACTCGAGATGCTCTGTCACCCAAGCGCGGAAACCGACAACGGCAGCTCCACCTTCAGTCAAGTAGTAAGGCGCGGCACTCGGTCGTGACCGGAAACGGGCGTAGACGAGTCTCTCCTCGCCGGATTGGAAGGCGGCGAGGGTGGCTGCGTCATGAGCGGCGCCTGGCATGTGCCCGAGAGTGCCAGAGAGGTCCGACGTCGCTGGCGGATTGGGGCTGTTGCTGCCGGCTGAATCCGCACCCCCTGGTGACGGGTGGGTTACGTGGCGCATTCGGACCACCGTCGCAACATCAAGGTCACAAAGATGCACACGCGAGAGGAGCGGATCTGTGTGGAGCGTCCCGGGTCCCTGAGGCGGCGATAGGTCTTGGCTAGTACCGGTTCACGGTGGCCAGTCGCTGCTGTAGGGTCTGCCCAGACTTTGGTTGACACCTGACCTGTGAGGATCCGTCCTCGCTGGAAGGATGTCGACCATGGCGAAGGCATACCCGAAGGAGTTCCGCGACGATGTCGTGGCAGTGGCCCGTAAGGGTCAGGCTCCGTTGTCCCAGATCGCGAAGGACTTCGGGATCTCTGAAGGCACGCTGTCGAACTGGCTCAAGCGTGCTGATGTCCAGGACGGTCACCGTCCCGGCCTCACCGACGCTGAGCGTGTCGAGCTGCGTGAGACCAAGAAGCGGATCCGGCTGCTGGAGCAGGAGAACGAGGTCCTGCGCCGGGCAGCTGCCTATCTGTCGCAGGCGAACCTGCCGGGAAAATAGTCTTCCCGCTCGTCCGTGAGATGGCCGCGACCGGTGCCCGCATCAGGGTGCCGGTCGCGGTGGCGTGCAGGGTCCTGGGGCTGTCGCCCCAGGGGTACTACAAGTGGCTCAAAGACCCGGTGTCCCAACGGGACTGGGATGACGCACACGTCATCGACGTCGTGCTGGGCATCCACGCCGATGACCCCACCCTGGGCTACCGGTTCGTCGCCGACGAGCTTGCCGACGTCGGCATCACCGCCAGCGAGAACCGGGTGTGGCGACTGTGCTCAACCGCAGGGGTCTTCGCCTCCCACCACCGTCGTCGGGGTAAGGCCGGCAAGCCCGGTCCGGCTGTCCATGACGACCTGCTCGCGAGCGTCGATGAGGAGGGCCGGGTGAGCCACGACTTCGTGGGGGCGACCTCCGGCCCGAACCAGGTCTGGCTCACCGACATCTCCGAGCACCCCACCAGGGAGGGGAAGCTCTACCTGTGTGCGGTCAAGGACTGCTACTCCAACAAGATCGTCGGCTACTCCATCGACTCACGGATGAAGTCCGGACTCGCTGCCGCCGCGCTGCGCAACGCGATCGCCCTGCGCTCACCGGAGGGAACCATCGTGCACAGCGACCGAGGATCTCAATTCCGTTCCAAGAAGGTGGTTCGCCTGCTGAAGAACAACGGGCTGCGCGGCTCGATGGGCCGAGTCGGATCGAGCAGTGACAACGCAGCCATGGAGAGCTTCTTCTCGCTGCTGCAGAAGAACGTCCTCGACACCCGCCGCTGGGACAGCCGCGAAGAACTGCGCCTCGCGATCGTCAGCTGGATCGAAACGAAGTACAACCGCCGCCGTCGCCAACGAGCCCTCGGCAAGCTCACCCCGATCGAGTTTGAGATGATCTACGCAGCCGCAGACGCGGCCTGAGAACCATCAACCCCGAGTGTCAACCAAACCTGGGGCAGTCCCGTACGAGCTGTCTTGGCATGGTTCGCCTGCGAAACGCAAGACGCTCGGGCGGTTGAAGGGGCGCTCGCCTAGGGTTGGACGGTGCCTGCTCCCACTCGCCCCGTCCGACTATTCATTGGCTCATCCTCGGAGGGGCAGCGGGTCGCGGCCAACCTGCAGGACCAGTTGGAGACCCGTAGGATATGCGAGGTTGTCCTCTGGCAGCACGTCTTTGAACCGTCCGGGTATGCGCTGCCGTCGCTGCTCGAAGTAGCGCGCGACGTTGACTACGCCGTCCTGATCGCCACCCCAGACGACATGACAGTGAGCCGCGGCGCGGAGTCGGCCGCCGTGCGCGACAACGTCATCTTGGAGTTCGGGCTCTTCGCTGGCGCACTCGGGCTGGAGCGCACCTTCCTGCTCGCCACCAGTTCCGAGTTGAGGTTGCCGTCCGACGTTTTCGGGCTTACCCGGTTGCACTACACCGAGCGGAGTGACAACAACATCGCTGCTGCCCTGAACAGCGCGGTGCTTTCGGTGGAGCGGGCAATTTTGAAACACGGGCGCACCAACCGGGGCGGCGAGGCCATCACATTGGACGAGCCAAACGGTGGGCACGACGTTGGTGTGGTCGCCTCGCGACCAAAGACAAAGACGGCCAAGACTGCCGGTTCTGGCTCACGATCGGCGAGGACGGGGCGCCGGACGGCTATTCAATCGGACGGGCTGGAGAGCAAGGTGCTGCACCAAGAACTCGAACTGCTCTTCGACAACGCGGTCTCGCAAGGTTGGAAGTTCCTGGCCAACAACAAAAAGACGCTCCAATTGGCATCCCCGAAGGGGCGAACCTTCGACATGTCGAAGGGTGCCCCAGTCAAGACTCGCGAGGATCTGCGGGACTTCGCCGCGGAACTCAACCGGGCGGGTCTTCGCGTAAACATGGCACTTCTAAGGCCCCCGGCAGAGTCGCCGTTCCTGGACTGAGTTTCTCACCGGGCGGGCCCCCGCCTAGGTGGGGCCATCATCATGGCCCGCGCCTAGACGGGGGCGGCGCTCCAACCCGAGCGCGACTCGGGGGCGAGCCCTCACTAACGAGGACCCACCGCGCCTCGGCCGCTCACTTGAACTTCCGGCACCTTGGGCGTCTCGCCACTTCGCCTCCTGGGCGAAGGCCTTCAGTCCATCGAACAGCGGCCTCAGTATAAGGGCTGGCCGCATCGGGTCGCCGTTGCCTTAGTCCAGGCTCTCTAACCATGCTTCAGACCAGCGAATGCCTCTTGGGGACGGGAGGGTGTGACGTTGGCCGGTCAACGTCCGCCGACGGCGGAACCGCGTGAACTAGTCCCTGAGTTAGGACGGCCTTCGCGGAGCAATGGGGATCGGGTTGAACCTCCGCGACGGCACCCCGCCGGGAACGCCCGTCCGCGTGGATCGAGGACATCACTTGATGCAATAGTTCAATTCGCGTGGTCTCGCCTCGTGAACGGGAAAGTGGTCTCTTGCGTGAAACTGCGAACAACCGTGTGACCGCCGTCTGAGTGAGGAGTCACGTGCGTCCTCATAACGGCCTCGTGGAGGCGTTGTTCTGGCTGTCGTCAACCTTGTGACTCGATATCGCGAAGAGCTGGCCAGTGGCCCCCGTCATCGACCCGTAGCGTGCCTGCGCGGACGCAACAGCAGTTACGCCGCTTAGCGGCGGTAGGAAACAGGCCTTGTAGGGGCCAAGTCCGCCACCCCCCACGAAACTTGAGTCCGGCGGTCGCCATCGAAGTTTTGCTCACCATTGGTAACCGAGGCGCATCCGATTTGATGAGAGATTCGGCGAGATGCTTTACCTGACCGGCCCAGTTAAGTGGCTGGCGCCATCATCGGATTAGGGTGCAGCGAGGTGCGCGAAGTGAATGCCGTATAGAAGACCAGGGCCGTTGAAGTTGGTTACGGCGGGGTCGTCGGCATAGACGAGGAGGGCTGACGCGGGCTCCGCGTGCACGTCGTGATATGGCCATTGCTGAAAGCGAGTTGACGCCGCGACGAGGAGACTCAGCTCGCGGCGTAGGCCCAAGGCTTCCCGAGCCATCCGCTTCTCAAAGGTCGACGTGTTCTTGCACTCGACCGCAAGGACGATCTCATCGTGGCGGGGGCGCCCGGTCGTGCCCGCCTCCACAATCACGAGGTCAAGCTCGTGGTAGAACGCCGGCGCGGGTGGGTAGTTATAGCCCAGTTGAGTGTGACTCATGGCAACGAATTCGATGTCCGTCCAGAGCTCGAGGTCGGTCTCAGTCGGATGCGTGAGCTTGAAACTCGTGTACGCCATGCTGATGCCACCGCCTTTGTTGCGCAGAACGAGACGGGTGCCGCGGCGCATAGTTGGGACGTAGCCCTCTAGTTTGTGGAGCTGATCCATGATCTCGATCGCCACCCAAATTTCGTACAACTTGCCCTTGAGCGCTCGGGGGGAATGACACTGCGCCCACCACCCCCGGGAATGGTGCGCAGGAGGCCGTTCAGCTTCCGTCGGAACGCCTTCTCATCGAGAGTCATCGTCGGCCTCAACGTCATTCATCAGGTCGGTCAGCAGATCGACGATCTCGTCCAACTGTCGACCCTCGGCCGTCACGTCGACGGATCGAGCGAGAGGGGATTTCACATCTTCGTCGATAACAATGGAGATGCCCTGGACCTCACCGCCCGCGTCGGTCCTGACCACCTCATTCAACCGGGATAAGACCCTCTCAGCGCGGGCGGACCGAGTCTCGTACTCGCGTCGCAAGGCCTGCATGGCTCGCAGCATTCTGATCCGTCCGGTGCGTCCCTCCGTGCTCGCCAGGACGACGCTCTGCAAAAGATCTGGCTCATCAAGTTCCCCGATTGATCTGTAGAGCTCGTTGAGCGCTGCGGTGTAATCCTCTTCGTTCACTGCTCCCCCTCCGCGAACCACCAGCCCGCGTCCATCATCGCGGCAAGACAGCTGGCGCACTAGGCTCACCTCGGCGTCGGACCGATCGGACGAACCTTGCCCACTTCCGCCGGGATCCGGAATGATGGTGGGCCGGAGCTCGCTGGGCGGCCCGTGGGGCCCATCGAAGGAGACCGCGGCTAACTGGGTCGGGGTCATGGCGGGCTCGAACGAAGGGCCAAACGACCATTCACGACCTCGTACCTCGCAGCCGGCTACCTGGATGGGGTAGGCCATGGACGCGTGAACGGCCTGGGTTGGCATGGTCGTCTCGGCGGCGACGCCGGGTCGGCTCGCTGCACCAGTCGCTGGTGCAACGACACACTGGATGCACCTTTGACCGTTACAGCCCGAGGGGGCACCCGGGGTGGAATGCACTGGCCATTCCAGACCGCCCCGCGGTCTGCGCGAGCTTGCCACCGGCCGACAGGGTGCTCTATCGGCACGTCCGATGCGCCCCCTCTGACTGGACTGCACGTCATGGATAGTTGCCGAGCGCGTCAATGTCGACTTCGTTGTATGACCTCGTGCGAGACTATCGCCACCAAAGGGGGCTCCATGACCGTCCGTGTACACGAGTTGGCAAAGCAACTGGGGGTCACGTCGAGTGACGTGATCAGGAAATTGGCTGAGCTCGGCGAGTTTGCCCGAAGCGCAAGTACGAGTGTGCGACCGGATGTAGCAGAGCGCGTCTTGCTGGCTTACGGGGACTTGGGAGACCGACTCAAGGGTTCGTCATCCTCAAGAGTTGTAGGGTGGAATGCTGGCGCCGTTCGTGCGCCCTCCCATGAGGATGTTCTACGAAACGTTTCTCGATTGGTACGCGACTTCCCGGTCGCTGCACAACACCAGCAAGCCCTAACGCGACTCGGGTCGCAGTTTTTCTATGCTGGTCCCTGCAAGGTACCTTCATTTGAGGACAGTTATGTAGCATTGGTTAGGTTCAGTGGCGCTATTGAGGCTGCTTTTGGTCTAACGCGTGAGGTGATGTTCTTCTATAGCCGCCATAAGGACCTGCAAATTCGCACGTTCAAAGCCGCTCGAAGCGCACTAAAGGAGTTCCCGCGCGAGGTAACACCCGACATAATGTTCTTTTGGTCACCAGACCCGCGACTTCGAGAGAAAGTCGACGATTGGTCAACTGGCGGGTTCTTGACTATTCCGTTGATCCTGGCAGATCCTGATGACCCGGTGAGCTTTGTCTCGCTTCTCCGCGACTATACCTTCTCGAGAGACTTATTTTACGAGACCACGCCCGTCAGAGGTGAACGGTTCTTTGGGCGGCGCAAACTTTTGCAGTCCTTAAAGGATGATATTCAGAACCAGCGAGTTACGGGTCTCTACGGGCTGCGTAAGGCAGGAAAAACGAGCGTCCTCACAGAATTAGCAGAAGTCCTTGAGAGTCCCACTTCTATTGTGGTTCTACGAGATTTAGAAAGTCTACCCTCGCCGCCAGACGATCCCATACCCGAACTCATTCGAGATCTGCGGCTGGACATCCTGGACCAACTCCGATCGCGGCAACTACGCACGAAGGAGTTGGGCAGCCTCGCTGCCGACGCCTCAATGACCGACTTTAAACGTGCATTGCAAAAGATTCTTCGTGGAAATGCGGATGATGGTGTGCGTGTGGTCCTAATGCTAGATGAGATCGAATATCTCACTCCCTCAGACCGGATTGACGTTCAGGAGGGCGACATGACCTCCGTTGCTCAATTCCTGGGCATTCTCCGCAGTCTGGTTCAGGAAAACTCCAACTTCACCTTCGTGCTGTCCGGTTTGACGAGCGCAATCACAGAAAGCGGTCGGCTGTTTGGACGTCCGAATCCGCTCTTCTCTTGGGCAAAGTCCAACTTCGTATCACCTTTTGAGCGGTACGAGGCGGATGAGCTTGCGCTATCAGTTGGAAGGCGCATGGGAATCGGTATTTCTGAGGGAGCGTTAGAAGCTCTATACGAAGCCACTGGTGGACATGCGTACCTGTACAGGCACTTAGCGTCGAATGTCGTGCTTCGATTGCCGCTCGACGTGTTTCACCGGCAGATGGACCGAGTCGACGTCCTTAAGGCGCTAGAGGACTGGCGTCTAGTCATAGCCGGCCACATGCAGGAGATGGTGAACCACGTTCGCAGATATTACCCGGACGAGGCGTTCCTGCTTGAGGTGCTCGAGACGAACAACGACGACTTCGCCGCGTTTGCGGATGAGCTGCCATCGGCCTTGGGTCACCTTCTCAGCCTTGGATTGGTCGAGCGGCGAGGTCAGCAGTTCGAACTCACGCCAGTACTGCAGTTCTTATGAGTATCGAAAATCACGCAGGGGCGACGCGCCTCGAACTGCAAGAGCGACTGAGGCGTCACAAACTAGTATTCGTGCAGCACGGCGCCGCGTTTGCAGGCCTAACGGAGCGCGTCTGGGAAATGTCCTCAGTTGTTGTTGACGTCGGCAGCCTCGATCCAGAGTCAACCGATAGGCAAATCCACGTCACGGGACTAGAGCGGTACGCGACGCGTCAGTTCATCGAACCGACTCTCGGTAGGCTGCGACAAACAGTTTCCGAGTTGCTCAGCCGCGGTGTTGAAGTGTGTCTTTGGTCGTCGGCTCCTCGTGTCGCATTCGCGCCAGTACCCGGAAGTTCATTGATTGATGACGCGTCACCATTTTTCTTGGAAACGTTGCCGGCAACCAACGAAGATCCAGAGTCCGTCTACCCGGCGGTTCAACTAGGCGCGTCATTGAGTGCCGTATATCGAACATCGCTAACCGAGTTGGGGGTGGCAGTGCTTGCGTCACTTGATCGTGCGATGTACGACGGACAACTCGGACCATCTGCAATCTTTGACGTTCTTGACGCTCGCGAGATTGAGGCGTTACGTGGTGCCGGAATTGCGCTGTGCTGCGAGGGGGATCCATACGCATTAACCGCGCCGTTGCGGTTTGGGGAGCTTCGAGAGGAGTTAGCAACGACGCTAGCGGAACAACTCGAACCGCAATCCGAGCTAGACGAGATCGCTAGTGATCTTTGGACGATCGAACGTACCATCCGATTGGCGTTGCGCAGTGCTGCGGTAATTAAATTTGGGAACAAGTGGCGGGGTAGTGTGCTTCACGGCGATCTCAATGGAAAGGTTTTGGGACGCGCGATGATTGATGGTTCCGTATCAATAAAATCTTCGAAGGAATTGCGAGATCCAATTGAATGGTTGAGCCTGGGGGAACTCATCGAAATCGTTACATCAAATCAATTCGACAACTTGGGCCTCGCGCCAGTCGTGTGGACGAAATTTGGCCAAGATGTGATTCCAGTTCGTAATAGATTGTCTCATATGCGGCACTTCAAGCATGGCGACCGAAGTGTGGTTCGAATGTGGGTGTCGCAGATTGCCCGCATGCTTGGGTAGGACGCGCGCGCACTGCCAGTGTTGGAACAGCCTGCATCTCGACTTACCGGGTATGGCAGCGTCATTGTGGGCGAAGTGCAGCACCCCGGGTTCGTCAGCGCCGTGCCGAGGGGACAGGCCGTAACGCGGCCTCCAGCTCGTCGAGACGGATGCGGATGGGACGTCGGCCGCACTGGTAGGCGGGAATGGTGCCATCGCTTATGCGGCGTCGGATAGTCCTGGTGGAGAGGGACATGATCTCGGCGGCCTCTTCGAGACTGACATAGACCGGGAGTTCCGTTTTCCTGCTCATGATGCATCGGCCTCGCGCGTCGTGGGGTTCGAGTGGTCGGTTGTTGCCGAGGTGAGGAAGCGGCGTGCTTCAGCGACGGTGATGTAGAGCCGGCCGCAGCCGTCCAGACGCGCCCAGCGAGGTCCGACGCTGCGCCGTCGCCAGTCGCGGACAGTGCGTTGGGGCGTGTGGATGAGGGTGCAGAAGTCCTCGAAGGTGAGCAGGCCGTTGTCGTTCCACTCGGGCGGGATCTGGATGGGCTGCACGGGCGTCTCCTTCGCTATGCGTGTGCCCACTGATGTCTGTACGGGTACTGGTGGGATCAACCGCGGCCGGTCGATCGTGGTCAGCGGTGGACTGCCGGTGTCCCTGAGATGCACTAGGAGTCGAACGCTGGCGGGTGATGCTCCGGGCCTCTCGCCCCTGCCTGGCGGCAGGGTGGGGAGCTTCGTGTGTACTCAAGTCATGTGCGCGCCTTCGGAAGGGATGCCAGGACGTGGCGGCCCGATGCACTGCCCGGAGAGCGACGTACGTGCGGCTCCTGTCAGATTCTGAATCCGTGGGCGGGTGGCGCTGACGGCGGCCGGAGACGCTCCTCGCGGTGCTCGTCGGTCCGATGCTCGTCGCGCAGCTGTTGGCGGGTGGATGCGTGAGGGCCGTGGCGACCGATGTTCTCGAGGGCGCGTTCACGCGCGCTGGCTGGTCCGAGGTCGGCGCGGTCGCGCGCGAACACAGCTGTCCACTGGTCGCGGGCGTCGTCGCTGTTCTCCGCGACGAGGTGGGCGGTGTTGGTGCGACGGCCTCGGGTCATGCCGACGTACGCCCCAGCGGCGCCGGTGGCTTCACCGATGAGTAGATGGGCGTGGTCGACCGTTTCGCCTTGGGCACCGTGGACGGTGGTGGCGTACGCGAGTTCGACATGGTGGCGGACATAGGGCGCGGGCAGTATTCGCTCGACGCCGCGTCCATGCACACGGAGTCCTCCGTCGTTGTGCATGCCGGTCACTGTCCATTGGTCGCGATTGGCCACGCCTAGGTTGCGATCGTTGCGGCGGGTGGTGATGTGGTCGCCGAGGCCGAGGGGTTCGCCGGCTGCAGTGATGAGTGCTCTGGTGGAGACGGTCTGGCCGGTGGCCACGCGTTGGTCGCGGATCGCGGCGTTGAGCGCGGTGACCTGTTCGCGGGTGTCGGCGATGATCCTGCCGCCGTCCTGGGCGGTCTCGGCGACGGCAGCGAGGCGTTCGACCTCACTGCGGTGGACGGCGATCTGGCCGCGTCGGTGTAGCGCGTCGAAGACCGTGCCGGGGTCCTGCCCGGTGCGCATGAGCAGGCTGAGGGCGGCGTACTCGGGATCGCTGAACCGGTGCACGGTGTCCAGGGCGAGACATGCCTCGGGGCGTGCCCAGCGGGCGGCGTGGTCGAGTACTCCGCCGCGGCCGACGGCGGGGAGCTGGTGGCGGTCGCCGACGAACGCGACGCGAGCGTCGGCCTGGTCGGCGATGGTGAGCAGGGCGCGTGCGGTGTCCTGGTCGAGCATGCCGGCCTCGTCGACGAGTAGTACATCTCCAGGCCGCAACCGAGCCCGCGTGTCCGGCTGCGCGTTGGTGCGGGTCCAGCGGCCGTCGGTGTCCCAGCGGTACCCGTGCTGGTGGACAAGCCATGCGGCAGAGAACGCGTCGGTACCGAGCTGTGCCTCGGCTGCCCGGGCGGCTTTCAGCGTCGGTGTCGCTACCACGAGTCGGTGCGACCGGATCTCGACGAGTCGTCGCGCCACGTCCAGGGTGCTGGTCTTGCCCGCTCCGGCGGCACCTTCGATCACCAGGAGTGGCCCGGTGCCGGTCAACGCGGCCACCACGCGCCGTTGTGCGGGGTCCAGTTCGCGTCCGAAGGCCAGGAGGCCGATCCAGGAGGGGGTCGCGGGTTGCTCGGCGCGCGCGGCGAGGCGGGTGACCAGCTCGGTCTCGACGTCGAGCACGTCGTGGGAGGTGAGGGCGCGGATGTGCTCGGGTACGTCTTCTCGGGTCAGGAGGAGTTCGCAGCGGTCGACGGTGCGGCTGGTCAGGTCCTCAACCAGTTCGCGCCGTACTGGCGCCGGGGTGACGATGCCGGCGACGGCAATGATTCGCTCGACCTCGCCCCGGATGTCGGCTGCGTTCCAGGCCGACCGCCGGGCCCCGAGCCTCGTCAGCACGAGGTCGGCCACTGCGGTGCGGTTGACACGACCTATCGCGGCCCACGGTCGGTGGCCGTCTTGAGTGGGGGAGTGGGGTGGGGTGAACCCGAGGCCACGGAGCTCGTCGCGCCACCGCTCGGCCAGCTGAGCGCCGTCGGTGGGAATGACCTTGTCGGGTCGCGCTGTTGCCCAGGCTCGGCGATCCCACGCGCGACGTAATTGCGGGCCGGGTTCCTCGCCGGGGTGTTCGGTGCGCCAGGCGGCCTCGTGACGGTCGATGTTGCGGCCGATCTGCGCGGCGCGGGCGCTGAAGGCGCCGGCATAAGGCTTGAGTTGGGTGATCTCACCAGACTTGGGGTCGAGGGTGTAGCCGTGGGCGGTGAGGGTCTCGCGGAACTGGGGGTCGCACGCGACGGCGGCGTGCCCGATCCCGTTGATCGCCTCGATGCTGTCTACCACGCCCACTGAGTGCAGCCCCCGCCACCGGCCGGCGGCGAAGACACGCGCGTTGATCTGTAGGTGGAGGTGGCGGTGCGGGTCTCCGGCACGGGAGGTGTAGTGCCGCACCACGGCGGCCTCGAGCTGCTCGACCGGCACCTGCACCTGCCGGCCCCGGGGCCCGACCCGGGTGGTGGCGTGCTCGGCGAGCCACGCGATGATCTCGGTCGCGGCACGGTCCTGGGATGCGTCGTAGGCGGCGGCGATCTCCGGGTGCAAGGTCGCCGCCAGCGACCAGGTCTTCGGACCGTTCACCACGACCTCGACGAACCGCAAACCCCGCTCGTCCGTGCGGAGCCGACCTTTCGCGGCACCGGTCGCGATGTCGTAGCCCGCGACCCACCGCTCGTAGGCGTCCCCGTCCAGCGTCCCCCCGTCCTGAACTGCGGCGATGCTGCGTCCCCCCACCGCCGGGGGAGCGGTGGCGACGTACCTGGTCGCGACCCCGGTGCCCTCGGCGAGGTAGTAGTCGTCGACCCGGGAGCGGTCAGCTTCCACGTAGGAGCGCGCCGCGGAAGGGGAGCCGCGGTAGAACTTGACCCCACCGTGCACGCCTCGTCACCGCCCGTCAGCCGTCGTCACCTAGCCTTGAAACGACGTTCGGCCCGCCCCGAGGGGCGGACCGATCTACGGACCTTCGTAGCATGCGTGCCGCTCAGTTTGGAATCGTCGTTGCACGGTTCTGGGCACGGCTTTCCACAATCGGCCCTGCTCGTCACTTGTCGGGATCGATGTTGCGCGCGATGAGGATGAGCTGGTTGAGCGGCGTCCAACGGAGCTGCGAGGGACTTGACTGTTCGGCGCGGTGAATCACTGTCATCAAGCAGTCGCTGTCTTGGTTTGGCCACCGTGCTTGGTAACCCGCGGGCGCAGAGTGACTCGTACTGCGGAGTGGGTGAGCGCAGACTCATTGGCTCTCCCGGACCACACGTACGCCTCTCCCGGTTGTAGCCGCGCGAGCTGCTCCGGCCGAAGCGTCGAGAGCGCCGAGTTGGCCTTCTGGATGTGCTTAAGCCACGCCGGAGAGGTCATCTTGTGCATCACCACAACGTCAGAGAGTTCGATGAGTGAGACAGGGACGGAAGGCGGATCCTGACTGGCGACCAGAATGCTCATGCCCTTGTGTCGCATCTCGCGCACCGACTCGACCAGCACCTCGACGAGGTCGGAGCTGTCGATGTACTTGTGGGCCTCATCGAAGACAACGAGCTTGTTGAAGCGACCCGTTTCGTCCTGTGCCTCGGCAAAGAGCTGCATGAGGACGACAAAGAGGCCGAGGCTCTCATCCTTCTCGATGTACTCGTCGCGGAGGTCGACGATGATGACCCTGCCGGGCCGGACGTAGTCAGAGATCCGGACCGAGTCGTCGATGTACTCCGCTGCCAAATCGAGGCGTTGGTAGGCGAGGTCCTTCATGCTGTCCGCCATCGTGGAAGCGTTCACGCCGTGGCGGATGGAGTCGAGGCTGAGCGATTTCCGGTTCGCTCGGAAGATCTGCTTGAGCTGGCGAATGTACATCGCCTGGTTGCCGACAGCACCGAGGAGGAAGGACCAGTGCGCGGCCTGGAGTTCGGCCGAGCCGAAGAGCAAGGGCTGTACGTCGATGTCAGGGAACTCAGCGCGTCTCTCATCGACCTGGGCAACCGGGGCGAGCAATACGACGTCCTTGAGCGCCTTCGGCTCGGCGCCGTAGCGCTCGCGGAGCAGCACCAACTGCCCTTCGTGGTCGTTGGCGGTGATCATGGAGGTGAATTCTGGGGCGTAGTCCTGGGTTCGGCTGTAGTGGAAGACGATGGTCGCCAGCGGCCTAGGCAGGTGGTTGATGCCGGTGGCGGGCAGAGTGGCGCCTTCGATGATGGAGCCGAGGGTGTAGCTCTTCCCCCCGCCCTGGACACCGAAGAGGCTGATGGTGTGGGTCTCGTTGAGGTCGAGACCGGTCTTCCGCCCACCGGCGACCTCACCGAGCACCGCCCATTGGGGTGATGTGCCAGTCGTGCCCACCATGATGGGCGGGGCGGTATGCAACTCGCTGGCCGCATCACCAGAGACGGTGTCTGAGGGATGAGCGCGGTGCGCTTTAGTTCCAGTCGCACTGACTTCGTGAGGAGAGTCCATGGCGTCTGCTTTAGAGTCGCTTGGCATTACCTCCGCAGTTGCACTCGTAGGCTTGGACGGAACCTCGGGCGAGACAGTCGGGGAGACATAAGACCCGTCAGCCTCGTCAGCACCCGGCTCGTCTTCGATCGAGTCGAGACTGGGCGCTCTGAAGGCCGCATCCTCGCGCCTGGTGCGAGTGAGTGCCGGGGCGCTAATCGCATACGGCTCTGTCTGGTCGCCCGGCCTGTCGAGCTCCGTCGGCACGGCGTCGAGGAGCTCGTCGATCTCGTCACGGCCAATGTGGTGGAACTCGACGCCGTCGATCTTGTGCGGGTCGCTGCCCGTGCCTCGCAGGTCGAAGATGAGACCGACTCTGCGGAAGGTCAGCGTGAATCCGTCGTCGAGGGTGTCCAGCAGACGCCGAGCGTGGGTGCTGACGGAGCGCTCAACCATCTTGTAGCGCTCGGATCGCTCTAGGTAGAAGCGGAGGAGTGCTGAGAACTCCAGGTTCTTCACCGACCGGTCGACCCGATCGGGGTCGTGGAAGTTCGGGTCGAACTGGGCGGTAAGCACCTCCTCGGAGGTACGGATTTGTTCCTCGATCGTCCTCTGGAGGCGTTCCAGCGCGGTCAGGTCGGGCACGGAGGTATAGCCCTTTACCTCCACCAGCCGACACGTGATGGTGCGAGAATTGGCGTCGAAGCTGAACAGCGCAAGGTCAGTACGCCGCAGGGATTTCTCCGCACCGGAGCGGCGCCGGACCTCGCTGTACAGGTTCTGGTGGGCGTCCAGCGGTACGACGATCTGGTCGCCGAGAGCACGCTGCCCGTCGAGATAGAGCCGCGCCAGCGCGAGACCGAGCACTTCCGAGCGTTGGGACCGCACGGCGGAGGCGAGCTTGAACGCCAGGCTGCCCGACAACAGCCGCATCTGTTCGAAGAAGGTGCGCAGGTGCTGTTTGTCGACCGAGATCCCATGATCGACCACGACGGGACCGAGCAAGGCATGCAATTCTTCGACCTTGCGGGAGCTGACCAGCACCTGACGGCCGAGTCCGACCTTGCCGGCGACGTAGTCGATGACGTAGTCGTTGCTGCCGTGCTCGTCGGCTCGGTCAAAGTACTCCAGACCAAGGGTGCGGTCGATGATGACGACCCAGTCGCTGGTGTCATGCGCCTGGTGGAGTAGCGAGCGCTGGCTGGCGTCCAGGCTGAGTGATGTGGTCGGCAACCGTCCGGCGGCGCCGCCGGTTGCAACAGAAGCGGAGGCCAAGGCTAGCGTTCGCGCAAGAGCAGCGACGAGTTCGCCGGATTCACGCAGGATCGCGGGCTCGGGCGCGAATAGAGGGGTCTTTCGCCAGGTGACGCCGGCACCGTCCTCATCGGTCTCGAAAACCGTGGCTGCCTGCTGGATGAGCCCGTGGGCCGGTGCCTGGCGGATCTCCTGCAACGGCCCGGAGTCGTGCTGCTCGCCCGAGAACGCGTCGATCAAGATGGTGAGGTGTGCTTCGAACTCGTCGGGGTTCTGCTCGAACTCCTGGGTGGAGCGCACCGAGTAGGCAATCTTCGGGATCCCGTGGCCTAAACGTGCGCCGAACGCCTCGGCTTCATCACTGGTGAACCGGCTGTCGGACTTGGTTAGGTCGGCTAGCGCCTCCCCTATGCCGGGCATCGCGGTGTCCTGGACGCAGAGCCGCAGGTCGTAGGTGAGTTCCTTGGTGTGCGTGCGGCGCTGTAGGTCGAGGAGCACCTCGACCAGGAGCATCCCGTCGCCGGGATTCACTACGTTGACCACAAGGCTGCGCACGTATGAGTGCTGCTCGACGTAGCGTGCGATGCGGTCGGCGAGGATCTGGGCGGTCTGGTCGCTGCCCGAGCCGCCGCTTGGAGTCTCGGGCACTCCGAGCGCAGCGGCCACGCGCGTGGCGAGCCCGTGGGAGTCGGCGGTCCCGCTAGGTACGAACGCCGCCCAGAACGGTGTCAGGTTGCCGACCGTCGCCATGAGGTTCCGGTTCTGCCGCGGGACTGCGAAGGGGAAGCCGAGCGAGTCGAGGCGGCTGAAGAAGCTGGCCTTCGCGTTCTGGGCGGCGTCTTTGCCCTGCCCGTCAAGGTCGGAGCGCCACTGCGATCCAACGGCGGCCCAGACCGAGAACCAGAGCAGGCGGAGCGGGTGCGTCGGTCCGACCAGGAGGAGTCGGTGATAGGAGCCGAGGGCGTCGACGTACCGCACGGCGATCGCGTCGATCTGCTGAAGTCCAGCAAGGGCCTTCAGCGACGCCCCGCGCTCGCTTGGGGGGCATTGCTCGGCCCAGGTCGCCCCCGCCTCGATCAGCCCAAGGTAGCTACGAGCGTAGGCATTGATGTCGGGTCCAAGGGTCGCGAGATCGCGGGTCTCGACGAGGTTAGTGAGCGCTTCAGGGTCTTCGCCGGGATCACCCGTGATTGCGACAAAGAGTCGGTCGCGGGCGGTGATGAAGTCAGCGAAGCGCGACTTGGCGTCGCCGCCGAGCCCGACCACCCACTCCGCCTCGTCCCGGACCGCCGGGGTCGGCGCGCCGCCTTGGCTCAGGCCGAGCTGCCACAGCCCGAGTTCGCGTGGAGCGAGCAGGGTTTGCCGCTCGATGTCGGCAAGCGTCCGAGAGAGACGAATCTCGGCGCTGCCGCCGCCGGTGACGCGGACGTTCGCACTGAGGTATCCGCCGCTGCGAGATGTGCCGGCCCAGCTGGTCTCACTTGGCTCCACGTCGCGAGCGCGCCGGCCTTCCGCGATACGGCCGAAAGCGAAGTGCTCTATCGCGTGGGCGACGCTGTCGAAGCGGGTGGCCCGGGTCTCGGGCGGTTCCTCGCTCTCGTCGGCCTTGACGACGTAGAAGGCGGCGCTGCGGCCCGTACCGGCCTTGACGCCGATCCTGCGATCAGCGTCGGCTACCGGGGTGACCTCTAAGTAGTGCCACCCTTCGTCGAGGTCGGCCTTGTGGAGGTTGCGGAGCGTGGCCTTGTAATCGCTCCTCGGCCGTACGCCAGCGGCGACGTTGACCGCCCGGCTGGTGGGGCCGCCGTCTTCGGAGACGACCTCTACGCGGAGCTTGAGAAGCCCATCGTTCGGAGTGAGAGCCGGCTCTACGGCGATCTGGCTGACCAGTGTCTTGACACCGTTGACACCGGCGACGAGGTAAGGCTGCCCGGCGAGGGACTCCAACACCGGGTAGGTCGTCAGGTGCTCGGCGCTGTCGCCGACGTGTGGGAGGTCGAGGAGTCGCACGTCGATGCCCAGGAGCGCCTCTTCCTGGCGGCGGGCGGGCCACTGGTCGAATGTGAGGTCGCGGTTGGCGCGGTCGGTGATGATCCGCCGGGTCCAGACGTTGCGGTCTTCCAAACCGATCTCACCGGCGAAGCGGGCGAGCTTGGCTGTGAAACTGGTATCGGAGAGTCCGAGACCTAGGACCCGCTGGCGTTCATCGAGCTCGGTGCGGCTGAGGTCGTCCACCTGGAGGCGGTTACGGCTAGCGCGGTCGGCGACCTCTTCGCCGGAGGTGAAGAGGCCGAGATCGGGCACCAGCCCGAAGCAGTAGATCGCAGCGCCGGCGGCTTCGGGCTCGTAACCGTTGGCGGCGATGGTCAGCACGTAGAACACCCAAGCCTGGTCGTTGCCACGGCCGTCACCTTTCTGCTTCAACAGCTCACGCAGACGGTCGAGGCCATCTCGTAAAGCAGCGGGCACCCGGTTCAACAACTCTTCGTGGAGCCGGGCGTAGGCGTCGCGGATCTCCACCTCTTCGAAGGTCGCCACCCCGAAGGAGTCTTCGGCGCTGGCTCGTAACCCAGGCGGGACGAAGACCATTAACGGGCCGGAGGACTCCTCGACCGGTCGGTTGCGTAGCTCGACTAGCTGGGTGCTGCTGACAAGTGCGTCGTCCTCTTTGCTGGCGGCGTCCTGGTCGGAGGCGAGTAGGCAAACCACGGTGCCTGGGAGGGTCGCGGTGCGCAGTCGGTGCACGAGCCGGCCGGCGAGGTTCTCGTCGAGCTCGGTGACCCGCATGCAGTGTCCCGCCTGCCGGTCAGTGAGGAGGCCGAGCAGGTAGGGGACCAGGACATCTTCGAGGGCGCTGCGTTGGTCAGCGGGCGTGGGCTCGACGAGCCCGATGGATGCTGCCGTCATCGTCCGCTCCTCTCCCGGGTGGCGCCGATGGTGAAGCGCGGGGTGACGGTCTGGGTTAGGTAGGCATCCGACATGTCGCGGTAGTACCCGATCTCTCTCAGCCGCTCGACGAAGGCGGCACTGTTGGCGCGCAGGGCGGCTTGGTCGAGTAGATCGGGGCCGTGGAAGCCGTCGGCCTCGGGCAGGGTGTCGATGTAGAGGCCGTAACGAGTTCGCAGCAGGTCGAGTACCTCGTCGACCCGCATCGATTTGGTCCGCATCGTGCCTGACTCGTCGGGCTGGACCAGACTCACCTGGAGCAGCACCTCTAGCAGCCGCGAGTCCAGAACGAAGCGTCGGAGACCCGACTTGCCTCGAGGCTGCGCCACCAGTTGGCCGGGCCGGTTCTTCATCAGCAACGAGTCCATGCAGTCGACCAGATACTTACGCTGGAACGTACCGCGGTAGTGCATGATCAACTCGAGGTAGGTGTCGAACCGGTCGAGACCGAGGTCGACGATGGTCTGCAGCTCGGGCGCGAGCGGCTCCGCCTCGTCGTCGAGGATGCGGCGTACCCGCATGTCGAAGAAGGTCTCGCGGTCCTTGGCGTACCTTTCGCCCAGAAGCGCGACGGCCTCGGTAACCGCCAGATCCTCTTTGGCCCGACGCATGGTGAACTTGCCGTGCCGCGAGAGGTCGGTCGCGAAGTCGGTGAGCTTGAGTACGGCGAAGGTGCCACGGACGAACTGCGGGATCCGGCCGTACCACACCTCGGCGCTCTTGACCGCGTACGCCGCCGCAGGGCTGTCCTCGGAGTCGACGGCGTCGACTAGAAGGTGTGGCAAGTAGGGACACTGCCCCCCGGCTGGTGGCCAGACCGGCAGGACGGGTCGACCGCTGCGCCTCGCACTGCCGCCGGGATGAGCTTGAACATCCGCAAGTGATAAAGGGCCATATGGAAGGAGAGCAGGACCTTGAGGTGCTCGACCAGCACGGTCCGCGGCATGAACTCGCGGTGCAGCAGCAGGCGCAGCACGTCTTCTGCGAGCAGGTCGGCCGGTTGACGGCAGGGCTGGTGCTGCTCCTTTCGCGGTGTGGTCTCGGCACGGTCCTGGGCGTCGCCTCGAGTGGCGGCGACCATGCTCAGCAGCGCCTGCGATTCGACGTCGATGTCAGGACCGGGCACCGGCTTTCCGGTGACGGGGTCGATGTCGGCGAAGAAGAACGACCGGAGCATTTCAACGGCTGTCCCGTTAACGGCGAGAAGCTCGTACAGCTGTTCGTCGGCGCCGTAGGGTCGGGAGCGGCGGCTGTTACGCAGCCGGTAGGCGAAGCCGTGCAGCGGCCGTGGGCCAGCGACCCCTTCGGTAACCCGACCACGGTTGACGAGGTCGAGCAGGTGAGTGGCCGCCCAGCGCCGAGAGATGTCCTCATTGTTGTTGAACCCGTCGAATTTGTCTTGGTACGCCTCGTCGGTGAGGAGGTAGACGTAGTCGTCAACGGTGAGCTCGTTCGCTCGCGCCATTCGGCTGGGCACGCCATGGTGCCAGAGTCGGCCGAGAAACGCGGTCAGTACGCGATCCATGGTGAGGGTCTTGTAGTCGATGCGGCTGATCGCGTCACAGCGGAAGGCGCGGTCCTTGCTGTCTAGCGCCATTCGGTCTCCTCGGTCGCAACGATGTCGTGTATGTCTTCTTCGGTCTCGGCCCGGCCGGTGTGAGCGGTCAGGTGGAGTACGCCGTCCTCGGTGCGACGCACGGTATGCATCGCCGAGCCGTCGACGGTGAGGAGCACCTCCTGGTAAGGGACAGCGGCGAGCTGGTTCTTGAAGACGGTCAAAGCCAGCGCGTAGCCCTGGTCGTCATCGACCGATGCCTGGTAGCCACGGCGAAACCGCTCGATGAGTTCGTACAGGTCGAGTCCGATCCGCAGCTCCGCCGTGGGGGCGCCGGGGCGGTCGGGATCGGTGTAGGAAAGTCGGAGCGCGGTTGCCCTGGTCTCCAAGTACGGGTGCGAGTTGGTGCCGACCCTTCCGGACCGGAACCCTGCGCCTAGGAAGCGGCGCAGACTGCGGACCGTGCCGCGGTTGACGTCGCGGACCTGGGTCACGAGTCCGTCGCCGGTGGCTGCCGAGGAAACCACGCCTTCGCTGCGGTTCAGCGCGGCGAGGAACTGCCCGGTGCGCACCGGCCCCGGGCCGTCGAGCTGGTCGAGGAAAGCCTGGACCGAGGCGTAGGGCAGCATCCGCAGCGCGTCTGACGGGTCTCGCATCTCGAAGTAGGACAGCCGGCGTGCGGTCGACACGAACGGAAGCATCGCGCCCGGCGCGGCGTCAGGAGCCGAGGCCGCCGCGTAAAGAAGGTCCAGCAGCTCCCGCTCGGGCGCCGGCCCGTTAGTAGTGATGAGCAGCTGGTCGAGCAGCCCTTCACTGGCTAGCCGGCGGTCAAGCACCGGTTGCGGCAGTCGGGCGACGTCGACCTGCCGAAGCTGGACCAGCAAACGGTCACGCTCCAGGGCGGGGTCGCCACCGCGGTAGGCGTTGAAGTAATGGCCGGCGAGGATCTCGTCACGATCGCCGGCGACGTAGAGCTCATGGATCTCGCCGCAGTCCCGCCCCGAGGTGAGTGTGTAGGCGAGGGCGGAGCGCAGGTCACGCAGGGTGATGTGGAGCCGGCCGCGCAACTGGGCCACCTCGTAGACCCGGCGCAGCCGCTCCTTAATTTGGTCGCCAAGCACCGGCTGCGCCGCGGCGGCGGAGTTGCGCCGTGCGTAACAGGAGTCAAAGAGCTCGCATCCGTTACAGCCGGTCCAGAACTCGGGCCGGGTCATCGAGTCGAGCATGCGCTCGAGGATGGAGTCGTCGGATCCTTCTCCGTTGGCGGTGTCGGCGGGCCGGACGGTGACATCGCGGAGGTTGAGGTTCACCACGGCGACGACATCGGGCTCGGCCTCGCCGCACAGGCCGGCGTCGACCTGGGTGGCGAGAGCGCCGAACTTGTCGGGGCGATGGCTAAGGAAGTCGATGAGGCGGCCCTCGTTTACCGCGATCAATCGGGTCTCACCGGTCAGGATGCCCACCTGGTCGCGGCCGGCGAACGGCGTGAAGAAGTCCTCCAGGACGACGTCGCTGACCACACCATCCTCGTCCTGGCTGCCGTCGTAGTTGGTGCGGAACCGGCGCCCGTCGAGCTCGAAGTCGGCGCCGTTGGGCCGTTCCGAGGTGAAGACTGCACCTCGCGTCCTCGCCTCGGAGGCGAGATTCTCCAGGAACGCGGTCTTCCCGTCGCCTGCGTTGCCGGTGACGATCACCAGTGAATGCGCCCCGTCGAGCACCGCCTTGGTAAGCGCGAGGTCGAGGGCGGTCGGCACGTAGACCCGGAACTCTTCCGCATCCATGCCGCGAGTACCGCGATTACTGCGTCGGGACTGGCTGTAGAGGGTCTGCAGATGGGCAACGAACGGGTTGGTCCCCGTAGTCGATTCGTTGACACGCTTCGGCTCGAGGCCGGGATGCGGCTGGGTGGCCGCCGGCTGGGGTGTGACGACCGGAGCCGGCTGCGCCGCGGCCTGAAGCGCGGTCAGGAGTTCTTCGGCGCTGCCGAACCGCTCACCACGTTGCTCGGCGATCGCCTTGAGGATTGTCTCGACCAGCTTGGTCGGGACGTCCTCGGGCAGGGTGAACCGTGCGCGCGGGTCCTCGGCGGGCCGCGCGGGCGGCGGGGTGTTGGTGCCGTCCCAGGGGTATGCACCGGTGAGCGCCTCGTACATCGTGATGCCGAGGGCGTAGAGGTCGCGGTCGACATAGCCGGCGGCATTGGCGGGAACGTGATCGAGGTCGGGTGGGGTGTAACGCGGCGTGTTGGAGGTGTGGCCCTGGGTGGTCTCCGGAGTCTTGGCGATCCCGAAGTCAAGGATCATGACCCCGCTCTCAGTCCACAGCAGGTTGCTGGGCTTGATGTCGCAGTGCCACACGTCGAGCTCGTGCAAATGCTTGAGCCCGGCGGCGACGTCGAGCCCGATCCGGAGAACGTCGGCCGCCGTGAGCGTGCCGGCCTTGATGACTTCGCTGAGATCCTTGCCTGCGACGAACTCGAAGACCAGGTAGGGGTGCGGGTACGGCGGCGGCAACAGATCGACGTCCAGCATGGTGACCACGTTGGGATGGCTAGATCCGCGCAGCCGCTCCAGCACGGCCGCCTCACGCCGGGCCCGCTCGCGGGGATGGTTGTCGTCTTGCAGGATCAGTTTGATGACTCGGTCGACGTTGCGCATCGTGTCGAAGACCCGGTACGCGACCCCCGTAGCCCCGGGATTGCCGAGCTTGTTCTGGACCAGGTACTTGCTGCCCAGTGGGAAGTCCCGCCCCAGCCGACGCCAGTAGTTCGGGTCATTTCGCCGGTCCTCACCGTCGTCCGCCGCGACCGCACCACCGGAGGGCGGCGTCGGGGGCTTTCCCCCACCGCCAGCGACCTTGCGCCTGGGTCGGCTCACCTCACCGACCGCGAGGTCAAAGCGACGCAACGCCTCCCGGGCGTCCGGGCGCTCCTCCGGCTTAGTGGCGCAGAGCAGGGAAAGCCAGTGTCGCAGCGGAGCGGGGACATCGGCCTCGATCAGGTCCTTGTCCGGCAGCACCCCGCCGACCTGCACCTGGGAGGTGATCGAGGAGAACGGCCGGTGCCCAGTGAACATCTCGAACCCGATCACACCAAGGGCGTAGATGTCCGCCTTCGCAGTCATACTCTTCGGGCTCGCGATCGCTTCCGGGGCGAGGTACGCGTTATCAGCAGCAGCGTGGGCATCGAGCGCGACGGTGTGGGTTCGGAGTTGAGCCGTCTTGGCGTAGTCGAAACCGGTGAGCATCGCCCGCCCGTCCTGACTCAGCAAGACGGTGGCAGGGCTAAGCGCCCGGTGTACGAGACGGCGGCTCTGGGCGTGGGCAAGCCCGAGCAGGAGCTGTCGCAGAATCAGAAGCATGCGGTCGTTGGTGAGCGGCTCGGTCCCGTTCTCACCTAGGTGCAGCCGAAGCGCCTGGCCCGGGATGTCGTCGTAGACAGTGACGAATCCGCGATCCTCGGGATCGGGGAAGAAGTCACGCACCCCGACGATGGTGGGGTGCGGCGGTAATTTGCCGAGTGCCTCGTAGGCGACACCGATCTGCTTCTGCTGCTTGTCGCGGTCGGCCTTCTCCGCGTACAGGTCGGCCCGACGGACGACGAGCCGCACCGTGCCGGAGCCCTGGACAGCGTTGGCGTTCTTCGCCCGGTACTCGGCGACCACATCGACGCCCGGGGCGTGCTGTGTTTCGCTGAGGGTCTCGAGAACCAGCCAATTGCCAAACTGCAGCGGTCCTGACGGCACCTGCGCGATGTTCTCGACCGCCTCCACGATCGTGTCGTGATGACGCTCGATGTCGTCGTCGACCGCGAACGCACCGGTCGGGACCCGGGAGACGTCGGAGAGTAGCGCGACTAGGTGTTGGAGGTTGACCGTCGCCCCGGCGTCGCGCTGCGGGGTGTTGTGGTCGACGAGACGTGCATTCGGCGCTCGCAAAACGACGGCCGCATCGACGTATACTCGTGAGAGTTGAGCGTGCGCGGTTTCCAGGAGTCCCTTAAGTCGCTTGGCGTTCTCCCGCAGTTTCGGCAGTGGCGTGTGAAAGCCGGCCCTACCCGCAGGCATCCATCGACTGCCGTGCACGTCGATGCGGCCGAAAGTGCCCTTGACGTCGATGACGTAGACCATGTGGCCGGTGACAATCACCAGGTCCACCTCGAAAAGGTTGCCCCGGGAGTCTGGAATCTCCAGGGAGTGCAGGACCGTCCAGTCGGCAGGTGCCTCGTCGCGCAGGTGTGCGATTACCCGTCGCTCTGCATCGTTTACTGGCGGACTGACCGCAACGATCCTCGCCATCAGGCGTCGGCTCCCTCGACCGCCTGCGTCAGCAGGTCCCGCGCCTCATCGTCCAACAGATCCGCTCGATCACGGTCGCGGTATGCCTGACGGACCGTCTCGGCGATCCGCTCACGATCAGCAAGTGACGCCAATGGAATTGGGATCTCGCGTCGCAATCTCTCGTGGATGTCTTGCTGCTTTCCGCCGGTGCTCATTGAACGTAGGATCCGGAACGCGATCTCCGACCGCAGGAAAGCGAACAGGTAGGCGCCCGTCACGGTTGGATCACCACTAACGACCCGGAGAAAGTGCTGCGAATAGACGTGATCGAGCCACGATCCTGTCACGAAAATTGGGCGGCAAAAGACCTCGCGCTCGCCGAGAGTGCCTTGTGAAGCGATCATGACCGTTTCGTCCTCCGCGCGGACACCGGCCGGAGCCGCCGCCAGGCTGATCCACCGCCCTTCCGGACGAGCCCAAAACCCCTGTCGTTGACCAAGCAGTCGTGCTCCGTGGTCCGGGTCAGCATCGATCCTTTTGAAGCGCACGCCAGATGCGAGCTGCCCAGTCTCACAAACCTCGCCAAGGGTCGTATGTTCGACAGAACCTATCGCGTCAAGCAGACGCCGCACACGGGGCGAGTAATTGAGGGCACGTAGCGAAACCGAGCTCCAGCGTGACTCGGCGAAGCCAAGTTCCCGCTCTGTGTCGTGCCAGCGGTGGTCGATGAGCTCGGGAAGACCGACACTGTGAAACAAGTCCTCGGTGGCGGTATCGAGGCCAGCTTGGAATGCAGCACGCAGGTGTGCGCCTTCCTCGACCAAATCATGGATCTGCTGCTCGAGGTCTCCACCGAATCGCGGCACGGGCAGGTCTGCGAGATGGTGCGGCTCGATATGCTTCACCGCTGACCCGTAAACTGAAGCCTTGATGAATGCTTCACCAAATCGGCTTTCGAGGAACGCGTAAAGGTACCCAGACCTGATTTTTTCTGGGTCAGGATCGACTTTGAGAACGTCCTGCGAGGACCAGATGTTGGCCATGTCGGGCCGCACGTAGGATCTCCGTCCCGCGTAGAACCCCGAGCATGAGATGAGCGTCATCCCGGGCGCCAGTCGGAGGTAGGAGAGACTGCCAGATTCGGCGTCAGATCTTCTCAGGCGCGGCAGCCCTGTGAGGTCGCTGGTCATCATGTCCTTGCTGCCAAGGAATGGAACACTATGTTCCGGATCGGAGAGATAGATTCGGCGAAAGATCGGCCCGTTGAAGATGCCGCCGTTGTGGCCTGCAGTAACGCTGTCAAGGCGGACGGTGTTCGGGAACGCTTCTAGCCGCTTGCGCGCCTCGAGTGCACCAGAAATGTACGGCGCTGGGTCAAGCCGCAGGCGTTGATCGTAAAACCAGTCGACCCGTACAGGATTATCGAGGCTGGCGACTCTCATGCCCCAGCCTTTCTGACGGCCCGCAGGTCAATGCCGGGGATCGGATAAACGCTCCGGAAGTCCGCGTACTTTTCGGCGATGACTGGCAGGTCGTTGTCGATCTCCGGACGGTTGCGCTTGATCACCTTCGTGTGGCGCACGCCCTTGCGGGTGATGTACTCGGTCTCTTCGTATGTCTCCATCACGATGTCGCCGTTCGGGTGGCGTTTGTAGAGGTCGTTGCCGCGGCGGTCGAATCCGACCTTCTCGGCAACCGCCATGAAGATCGGGTAAGAGACGGGGCCGTTGAGCTCTTCGGCGATTTTCTCGTCGGTGGTCTTCCGCTTGAGGAAGAGCAGTGTGGTGAGGATGTTCACGTTAGCGTCCACGATGAAGGTTTCCACGGGCAGCTCAACACTGGCCAGCACATAGCACTCCTTGAGGATGAACCGGCGAAGTCCCTCATCGCTGGGGCCGGGGTTGGAGAGGATGCCGTTGGGCAGGACGATGCCGAGTCGCCCGCCGGGCTTGAGCCACTCGATGGCGCGCTGGACGAAGAGCTGTTCGGGGGACATCGAGGTTGGCGCGTTGGCGCTCTCGACAAGTTGACCGGTTCTCTTGTCGCGCGACCACGACTTGGCAACGCCGGCCCGGAAGTCGCCGAGTACGGACTCGTCGCTGATGGGGATGTCGGCGCCGAAGGGTGGGTTCGTGAGGACGACATCGACGACACCGGGGTGGCCGTCCCGTGCCAGAGGGATCCGCTTGCCCGCCTCCGCGACACCTGAGAGGTGCCCACGCGGAAATCCGAGCGAGTCCATGTAATAGACGTTCCCTGGGGTGCCGGCCAGAGTCATGATGTTCATCGCGGTAGCTCGCACCAGATCCGGGTCGAAGTCAGCTCCGAAGAGGTGCTCGTCCGCGTACTTGCGCAACCGGTCGCGGTAGCGCTCGGACTGCTCGGGCGAGTCGGGCAAGCCTAGGGTCTCGTCTTCAGCCTGCATCCTGTGGTGAAGGTGGGTAAGGGTGGCGTGCAAGAACCCGCCCGTGCCGCATGTCGGGTCAAGGACTGTCTCGTCCTCCTGCGGGTCGAGGATGTCGATCATCAGTTTCACCGCGCCTCGGGGTGTGAAGTACTGCCCCTTGTCTCCACGCAGGTTCGTCCCAACGATCTCTTGGTAGGCAAGCCCCTTGGCGTCGATGTCAGTCAGGCCCAGGTCGTAGGGAGCAAGCTCGCTGACAATGAAGGCGAGGGCGCGGTCGGAGAGGGAAATCTCGTCGTTGGCCTTAAATAGGCCGGAGTCGGCGTACTGCCTCTTGACGTCCTCGAAGAGATCAGTGATCCGCTCACGTATAGCAGCACGGCCCTCGTCGTCATAAGGCTCCGTCATGGAGACATAAAAGCGGCGCTGCCGTCCCTGGCGAGCGGCGCGCTCGTCGTACATCTTGGCGAACAGCAAGTAGAGGACCTGCCAGAAGGCGGCATCCTTGGATCGCCCCTCGTTGCCGTGGATGTAGTTGTGACACCGCCGGAAGGTGATCTTGAGCATCTCCGGCTCGGCGCGGCGCAGCTGTGTGTTCGAGGCCGCTTGGCCGCTGCCGATTGTGCCGTCGGCCAGCGGCCAGTCGTGGCGCACAAGATAGTCGGCGCCGAACCGGGTGCTGACCTTCTGCAAGAAGAAGAAGTCGACGTTGTCGGTCCACATCCCGTAGTTGCGCTCGGGTTGATCTTCGGCACCGAGTAGGGCCTGGAGCTCGTCCATCTCAGATCGGGCTTCATCAAGGGTGCGGAGCTTGACGACATTTTTGGCGCGTTTGGGTTCGGGTTTGCATGTCACGACCCGACGCAAGTTCTCCGCGGTGTGTTCTTGGCCGGGCGCGAAGATCGCGATGTCGACCTTTTTCGTCCGGGCCTTGCCATTCACGTTGGCTCTGATCGGGAAGTCGGCCTCCATGTCCTCTGGGGTGATTTGGTACTCGTGGAACAGCACGCGCATGATCCGTTGCCGGACCTGTTCCTTGGGGGTGTCCCTAACCGGAATGTTCCTGAGGAAGTCAACGACGTGACCGTCATCGAGGTGATGGACTTGGGATTCCATCACCTCACTCGCCAGCGATTCGCTCAAGGGCATATCCACATCCTCAGATTCGGCCAGCACGGGCAACCCCCATCGACATGCGGCAGGCGGCCACGTAAACCTATCGTCCTGCTGAGCGAGGGATGTCAGACGAGCCGAATCGGCCGACGCAGATCGAAGTGCGGCGCGCTGCCGCCTGGGGCAGGGTGGCGCTGCTGACTCGCACCCGGAGGGCCGCCGCAGCCAGCGCTTGGGCGACAGACCTGGACGGACGCCTCGTGGCCAACGGTCACCACAGAGAATCGCAAACGTCGATGCAGAAGCCGCCGCAGGCGATTGGCGGCGCCGAGGAGTGCGACGTCGCCGAGAACGATGTGGTCGGCACAAGGTCAGCCAGAACAGGCCCCCTGTTCCCCAAATGTTCCCCGCTGCGGTCCTGATCGCTAAAACAAGCCTCTGACCTGCACAAACGTGGTGGGCGATACTGGGTTTGAACCAGTGACCTCTTCCGTGTCAAGGAAGCGCGCTACCGCTGCGCCAATCGCCCGGGTGTGGAGTTGTGTGGTGGTGTCGAGGTGGGTACGGGATTTGAACCCGTGTACACGGATTTGCAGTCCGTTGCCTCGCCTCTCGGCCAACCCACCATGGAGGCCAAACCATGAGGTACCTCTCCGAGCGGACGACGAGGCTCGAACTCGCGACCTCAACCTTGGCAAGGTTGCGCTCTACCAACTGAGCTACGTCCGCCTGCACCCCAGGCTGACCTGCGGTGCGGTCGAAACATTAGCCCACGCCCACCGGAGGGCAAAACCGACCCCCCGCTACCTAGGGTTCATCTCATGCACACCTGGATCGACGGCGAGCTCCTCGCCGACCCCGAGGCCCCCGTCGTCCCCGTCACCGACCACGGGTTCACCGTCGGCGACGGCGTCTTCGAGGCGGTCAAGGTCGTCGACGGGCAGCCGTTCGCGCTGGGGCTGCACCTGGACCGGCTGGTCCGCAGCGCCGAGGGCCTCGGCCTGGCGACGCCCGACCTCGACGCCGTACGCGCCGGCGTGCGCGCCGTACTGGGAGCCGAGCACCTCCCACTGGGTCGGCTGCGCGTCACCCTGACCGCCGGGTCGGCGCCGCTGGGGTCCGGGCGCAGCGGGGGAGCGCCCCGCCTGGCCGTGGTCGCCGTCCCGATGGCGCCCACCCCCGACGTCACCACCGTGGCCACCGTCCCGTGGCCGCGCAACGAGCGCGGCGCCACCGCCGGACTGAAGACCACGTCGTACGCCGAGAACGTGATCGCGCTCGCCGAGGCGCAGCGGCGCGGGGCCAGTGAGGCGATCTTCGCCAACACCCGTGGCCACCTGTGCGAGGGGACCGGCACCAACGTCTTCTACGTCGTCGACGGCGAGCTGCGCACGCCGTCCCTGGCCAGCGGGTGCCTGGCCGGCGTCACCCGCGGGCTGGTCCTCGACTGGGTCGGCGGCCGGGAGGTCGACGAGCCGATCGAGGTGGTGGCCGAGGCAACCGAGGTCTTCCTCGTCTCCACCACCCGCGACGTGCAGGCGGTCTCGTCCTGGGACGACCGCGCCCTGCCGGCCCCCGGTCCCGTCACCTGGGACGCGCAAGAGACCTGGAAGCGTCGCGAGCCCGAGATGCTGGGGCGGTAGCAGCCTCCGACGAGGCTGATGCGAGTCCTGGGCGCCCCATGGGCTAGAGTCTGCGACCGCACCGGCTCACGCCGGGGACGGGCGATTGGCGCAGTGGTAGCGCGCTTCGTTCACACCGAAGAGGTCACTGGTTCGAACCCAGTATCGCCCACCAGCATCGTTGCAGGTCAGGGGCCGGTTTCCGACAAGGAACCCGGCCCCGTGCCATGTCTGTGCCAGACAGGTACGCGGCCCTCCCTGAGAGGAACCGCCCATGACCATCACCACCCACCCCACCCAGCGCCCGACAGAGGCCATCTGCCCGCCCTGGTGCGCCGGCCACGACGGAGAGGGCTACCAGCACTGGTACGAGACCGACGACGCCACTCTTCGCGACCACTGCGAGGACCCGGTCACGGTCCGATGCGTCGGTGTCGAGGTCTGCTCCGTCGAGCAGGCCGATCGCACAATGCGTCCCGCCGTGGTCGAGATCTTCGTGGACGGCCACGACGGTCCCGCCGACCTCACGCCCACCGAGGCCCGCGAGCTGGCACGCCTGCTGCTCGATGGCGCGGACCGTGCGGAGGCCCACCAGTGAGCGCCGCGACGGACGAGCGCGACGTGACCGCTCAGTGCCTCGAGCTGCTGAGGGAGATTGACCGCGGGTTGCAGGAGACGCGGGAACACCTGACCGGCCTCGTGGAGCGCATCGAGCGTCTGGAGGCCCGCCAGTGAGGGCCTGGGCGCGGGAGTGCTGGAACGCGCTGGCAGACCACACGGCCGACCGCTTGCCGGTCGTCCTGGTGCGCCGCAGCACCATGCATGAGCACGAGCGCAACGCGTTCCTGCTGGGCGTTGACGCGGGGGGCTACGGGCTGATCAAGCCGTCACCCACGTCCGCCTTCGCGCCGACCAGCCAGGAGGCGTGATGATTCAACTCGGCGTTGGCAACGCCAAGTTGACCGATCTCGACCACCCCGACATCGCCCGACGTACCAAGGTCACCCACTACTACGTCGCTGCGCAGGCCCGTTTGGCCGAGTCGGTCGGTCTCCCCACCCCGTACCTCTGTGGCAGGTACTCGAAGCGCGTCACGTCACCGCGGACCCAGCGTGACCTGCCAGTCGTCGGCGGACTGATGGTCGTGTCGAAGTCGCGGGACTGCAAGGTGTGCCTACGGCGAGCAGAGGCAGGCCTGCAGGACTCGTGAGGTCATGATGGCTGGATTGCAGCGGTCATCTGCCATCGGTCGTCCAGACCCACTGGAAGACCGGTGCGACCGTCTTCCAGACCTGGAAGCTCGCCCGTCCATTCTGAACTGGTACGGAGTGGACCAGTCGAAGTACAGGTTGGTGAACTTCGAAACCTAGGTCTCCACGGGACCATGGCTTCAACCAACCTGGCGGGCTGAACTCCAGTCGGGTCAAAGTTGGTATGCCAGAACTTGACCAGCGAGAAGACAGCAGACCGCCCCGGCCGCAAGAACCGGCCGGGGCGGTTCTGTGTGTCAGGCTGGACTATGGCCGAACCTCTTCGCCCCAGCCATCGCGAACCCGCCGCAGGCGAACCGCCGTGCAGCTATTGCAAAAAACCAGTCTGCTGGAAGGTCGTTGGGGGCAATGTGCGCGGCGATGGCGAGCCGTCCGTCATGCGAGCGAGAGAGTGCCTGAACCCCGAGTGCGAACTGAATGACCCACATTCGGCGCGTTACGGCGATGCGCCCTAACGCTCGAGCTCGCTTGGTGGCTTCTCGGCCGTCAGCCGAATGCGTAGGACGGCTTCGGGATGACCGGCTTGGACTGCGGGTCAGTCGACTGGATCAGGTCAATCACGGTCTGTTCGTTGGCTGGCTCGACCCGCCAGACGCGGACCGTCCACCGATGATTGCGGAGGATCATGCGCGTCGAGGTTCGGTAACCCTCTCGATCAAATGCCTTCACAATTTCGCGCTGCATGGCCTCGCTGCTGGCGCTGTACGTGACGTCCATGCTTTATCGTCGCACTAAGTTCTTAGTCGTCAAGGTCCAGTTTGAGGCGGTCGTCGCGCTTCTTCCCGTAGTGCTTGTTGGTCCTGTTTCGTGAGCATCGCCGGCACGACTGGCTGCCGTGGTTGTTGATGAAGCCGTACTCGGAGCGCAGGTGCCCGTACCGGCAAGTCGTGGCGGACGACCTGGTCTTCGGGGGCGGGGTCTCGCCTTCGAACCAGAAGCGCCACAGCCGCATACGGGCGTTCCACAGCCGGGCGCTGTAGGTGGGGAGCTTTAGGCCGAGTGCTTCGGCTGCCGCCTTCTGGGTGCCGTAAGCGGCCAGCGTCACGATGGTCTCGTACTCGCTTGGGGTCAGCTTCGAGAGGATCTGCGGCAGCGCCTCGCGCTCGCAGATCTTGTCGGTGAAGTCGCTCATGGGTCCGATGACGGGCAACCAGTACTGGAGAAACCGCGGCTTCTCGTCGTCGCCCGGCCTGCCCTCCCTGACGCCGTGACTTCTGTTGACGTGTCGGGCCTCGCGGTCGACGGCGTCGGTCCCACAGGTGAGGAGCGTGAAGTAGGCGGGCTGGTCGGTGCTGGTATAGAGCATCTCGACGATGGCTCCCCAGGCAGTCTCCTGCTTATCTTTGAAGTCCAGGGTCCACCCGCCGCGGGATCGGCGAGCCGCCTTGAACGACATGCTGTCGATGTCGGCCATTGTGTAGCCCCAGGCCAGCTCGGCGATCTGTGCCACTCCTAGACCGGTCACCGGAACTCCCTCTCGTCGTCACGCTCGATGGATGCGAACTCTTGGCGGGCGATCGCGCGGATCTCTGCGCGCTGGGTCCGGCCGTCGGGCAGGCGGAGGTCGATGACGGCGGGCTCGAAGGTGACGCTGATGCCTCGCTCGCGCCTGCCGGCGACACGGTCAGCGGCAGCCGACGAGATGCCCTCGACGTACTGCGACCGTCCTCCGCGGGAACGGGCATAGGTCTCGTCCAGCCCCAACCGCAGCGCGGGCTGACGCTTGAGTGCGTCCTGGGCGCCGCGCAGGGCGCCCCGGCTGAGGTCGCCACCAGCGCGGGACCAGCGGTGGCGCTCGGCGTCCATGCCGATGACTCCGCCGAGGCCGAGGTCCCGCCCAACGCGCATCATCTTCCGCGACGGTGACCGGGACTCGGCCGCGCGCCTCGCGGCTGCGACGGCGGCGTTGACTGCGGACGCTGCGGTATTCACCAGCGATGACACGACGCCGGAGAACCCGCCCTCGATGCCTTGCTTCAGCGCGACGCCGACCGAGGACCCTCCCGACGCCGCTGCGCCGCGGACGCCGGCCAGTCCGGACGTGACCGAGGACTGCATGCCCGAAAGGTTTGCCCGAGCCTCTCTGGGGCCGCGCTCGGCGGCCTGGCGGATGTTGTCGCTGCCCTTCTTCGCCGACGACGTCGACCGAGACATCCCCTGGTTGACGCCCTGTAGGAACGGGTTCAGGTTCGCCCGGGATCGCTGGACGCCCTCGAGGGTGCGGGTGAGGTCGGTGACGCCGCGCCGGGCGTTGCGGTCTGCGAGGTTGACGCCGCGCTGCGTGCTGTCGCTGTAGGCCTTCAGGTTGGCTCGGGTCTCGTCGACCTCACGGATCGTGTCGCCGACTCCGCGGATGTCCTTGACGGTGCCCTTGATGTTGTTGGCCCGCATGATGATGCGGATTTCCTTGGGCGTGAGGTTCGCGCTGCGCGCCAGATCGGCGAGCTGGCGACGCGTGACCTCGCCGCCGAGGGCTCGGATCTTGGTGATGACGTCCTTCGGGACGCCGCGGTAGACCTGCCCGAGGTTGGCGGTGGCCAGCGCAGTCGACCTGGTCTCGGCCTGCTGGGCGCGCAACTCGCCCTTGGTGATGCCGAGAGCCTTGGCAAGCGCGGTCGCATCCTTGTTCGCGACGGAGTACGCGGACCCCAGGCTGCCGTAGGCGCCGGCGGTGAGCTGCACCTCGCTCGGGGCGCCCTTGATGGCGGCACGCACGCGCTGCTGCGCGGAGGCATTGCCGAGGGTGGAGGAGACCAGGTCGCGGGTGGAGACGCCGAGCGCGGACGCCGACTCGATCGCGCCGAGCTGCTCAAGGCGCATCAGCACCAGGGAGCGGGTGCTGCTCTGTGCCGCGCCGGAGACCTGGTCGAGGGAGTCGGCGAACGTCACGGCCGGGGGCTGCGCCTGGGCCAACGAGTCTGCGGCACTGTCGGTGTTGGTGGCCAGGGACAGCAGCAGCCCGGCGCCACCTCCGATCGCGGCTCCGATGGGGCCTCCGACGGCGAACCCGGTCAGTGCGCCACCGCCGACGTTGGCGAGCGTGCTCAGCGCGTCGTTCGACGTGCTGGCGCCTACTGCCAGGGCACCCAGTCCGCCGATACCGGCAGCACCTCGGGCGGCCAGACCGATCTTGCTGATCGCGGCTGTCTCTGCGCGGTGGGCGCCGGCTACCTGGGTCGAGGATGCGGCCACGGAGCGGTTGAGGGCGACCTCGGCGGCCTTGGCGATGTTGCTGGCGACGGTGGCTGTCTTGACCGCGACGTAGCCGGCAGCGAGCACCGGCAGCGCACGGGCGAGGACGTCGGAGTTCGCTGCTGCGACTCGCAGGACGGTCGCGGTGACCTGGAGGCCGTCCGCGAGGATCGGGAGGGTGGCCTCGGCGACCGGGCGCAGTTGAGCAAGGCTCCCGGCGATCTGACCGACCGTGCCGGCGGCGTTGCTGCTGCGGAAGCGGTCGAAGGCGGCGGGGAGGTTGGTCAGGACTTGCTGGAGCTTCGGCCCTGCCTGCTCGGCGAGGTTGCCCAACGCTTGGCCGACCTTGGGGGCGTACTCCTCGGCCAGGGATTGGAGCGGGGGCAGCACGTCGCGGTTGACGACCTTGCCGAGGGTGGTCAGGCCCGGGGTCAGCCCGGTGCCGATCGTTGCGCCGAGGTTCTGCGTCTGCGCGGTCAGGCGCTGCTGCTGCCCGGCGAGGGTGTCGGTCTCGCGGGCGAACGCACCGGAGGCCTTCGAGGACTGCGACAGGATCAGGTTGGTGGTGGCCTGCTGCTTGGCGGCGGTCTGCTGGGCCGTGCTCAGTGACTCGAAGGCCGAGGTGCTCTTGACGTTGGCAACGCGCAGCGCCTCGGTGTTCACCGTGGACTGCTTGACGCTGATGCCGTACCGCTCGAGAGGGTCGAACTCGCCCTTGAAGGCCGACCCGAGCGCCTCGACGGACTCGCGGGTCGTGCCGCCGAAGGTGGCCGCGAGGTCAGCGCCGATCTTGACCAGGCGGTCAGTCTTGCCGGCCAACTGGTCGGTGGCCACGCCCTGGTTGCCCAGCAGCGAGCCGATCAGGTTCGCGCTCTCGCGGTACTCGTTGGCGCTCAGCCCGACCGACGTTGCGGCCTTGTTGCTGGCGCGGGTGACGTTGTCGGCGTAGCGGCCGAACACGGTCTCGGTGGCGCCGAGCGACTGCTCAGCGTCCGATGCCAGCCGGGTGGAGGCGATGCCCAGCTTGGCAATACCGACGGCGGCGATCGCCAGACCGGCTCCGGCTCCGATGGCGACCGCGCGGCCTGCTCGGGCGAACTTGTCACCCATCCCGCTTGCGGCCCGTCCGGTGGAGTCGAGCTCCCGACGCGCCTGCGAGGCGTTGGCCAGTACGGAGATACGGATCGGCCCGGCCATCAGGTCACCTCTTCCTTGTTGCTACGTCTACGAATGCGTCCCGCTCGAGCCGCGTGAGGCTCCGGTAGACCTCAGGTGCCTGACCGGTCAGCAGGCACCACGCGGCCTGCTCCTCAGCCCTCAGGCGGCCTGCGAGTCGTCTTTTCCCTCAGGCGTCTCCGGCTCGTCGGGGTCGACCTCGACGGGCTCGGGGGTGAAGTAGGCGTCGACGTCTCGCATGGACAGGCTCATGGCGGCCTTGACGGCGTCGGTGTCGTTGTCGCCCCCGCGCTTGCGGTCGACGTAGATCAGGCCGCGGCCGGCCTTGATCGGCCGCGTGGTCAGCAGGTCCAGCACCTCGGCTCCGAAGTGCTTGAGGATGCCGTCCTCCTCGTACCCGGTCAGCGACTCGACGTACTCGTTGACGGTCAGCGGGGTGGTGGGCTGAGTCTTGTCCTGGGTCTTGGTCACTGGTTCAGTCCTCTGGCTCGAATGCGGTCGTTGATCTCGTTCTCCAGCTCGCTGAGCACGGTGGGCTGGAGGGCCTGGTCGGCTTGCTGCATGAAGCCGGCGGCCTCGATGCCGCGCTTGGGCCACCCGTAGTTGATGGGGCCGGCGTAGGGCACTGAGGACCGTCCGGCGGTGATGACGGCCTTGGACTTGGCGCGGTTGCCCCGGATGTCACTGGCGAGGCGGCCGGACTTCTTCGGCGCGAAGTCGGAGGCCAGGCCTGCGCCCTTGGCTGCGATGGCAGAGAAGGCGCCCTTGAGGTCCTCGACGTCGACGCCCAGGTCTTGCAGGGCCCGCACCACCTGGGTGAGGCCTTGGACTCGGAAGCCGACGCGGTTCACAGCAGCGCCTCGTCCTGGGGGTCCGTCACGCGGGTCGGCTTGGCTGTGAATGCCCAGTCGAACCCGAACACGAAGCGGGCGCCCGGCGCTGCGTCTGCCTCACCCCCGAGCAGGTCTCCGTCGGCCTCTCCGATGAGCACCGTTCCGATGAACCAGGGCTGCTCGTCGGTCGGGACCTCTCCGCCGGCAGGGCGCAGGGCAATGTCGACGTGCTCGTCGGCATTGCTCCAGACCAGGTCCCAGAAGGAGTCCTTGCCGGGGTCCTGCGCGGCCGTGCCCTGGAGTCGGTACTGGCGCGTGGGCCCGCACAACCGCCTCTCGGTCGCGGGGATCGCTCCGCTGACGATGCGGCAGTTGCTGACGTCCGCGGTACGCGAAGTCCCGTGGACGGTCAGGGTGAGCGAGCGCCGCGACAGGTGCATCGTGACCGGGCGCTCAGGCGATGACGCGGACGGGCTTGGCGGTGTAGGTCCACTCGGCCTCGAAGGTGAACTTGGCGGTGCTCGAGGCGTTCGCCTCCCCACCGAGGATGTCGCCGTCAGGCTCGGTGATGACGACGTTGCCCGTGAAGTGCGGTGTAGCGGGGCCCGCTACGGTGCCGCCGTTGGGCTTGATGACCGCGGCGACGGTGGAGCCGGCCTGGGTCCACACCAGGTCCCAGATCGTGTCGGCGTCGGGGTCCTGCACGGCGGTGAAGGCCAGCTTGTACTCCCGGCCACCGCCGGCCGCAGCCTGTGCGAAGGAGACGAAGTCGGAGTCGGCCTCGCCCGTGGTGATGCGGCAGTTGGAGACCTGCGCGGCGTACTCCTCCCCGCCGATGGTCAGGGTGAGCAGTCGGGTTCCCAGTGCGGTCATGACAGATCCGCCTCTCTGTGTCCGTTGATGAAGGCGACCGGCAGAGTGCCGACGCCGTCGAGCTGGAGCCGTTGCAGCAGCACGGCGGTGATGACGAGGTGCGGGTCGAGCGCGGCCTTGAGGACGGGCAGCGTGTCCTCGGCGTAACGCTCGGCCTCGGCAAGGTCCTGAGGCAGCACGAGAACGACGTTCCAGTGCGCGACCCCGCCGAAGGCGTTGGGATATTCGATGCGGTCCAGGCGCGGGTAGACCGTGCCCGGGTCGGTCTCACCGACCACGTACTCGTGGCCGATGATGCCTGGGACCGAGCTGGCCGCGGCGGCGATGTCGCCTCGGCCGTTCACCCGATCACGACCCTGCGGTAGGGGGCCTCGAGCCGACGAACCTCCGGGTCGACCGATCCGACGCGGGTTGCGCCGGTCTCGTCCTGGAGCACGCCGAGCGGCAGGTTGCGCATGGCCAGAGACCGGCTGACCCGGCGCACCAGCGCAGAGGCGAGCGCCGCGTTGTACGGCTCGACGCGGCATCGGCGGGACTGGTCGGCGACCTCGGCCTCGTACACGTCCTGGATCACGAACGCGTCCCTGCCGAGGGCGATCGCGACGTCAGAGGCCTCGGGCACCGACGCGGTCACTTGACCATGACCTCGGTGCCGTCGACCAGGAACTTGCCGGGCTGGTCGAGGTAGAACGTGCCGCGGATGACGATGTGCGTCGAGCCGTCGGGGCGGATGACGATCCCAGCAGGCTTCACCGCCATCGTGTCGCCGACCTTGTAGGTCGTCTTCTTCTCGGTCTCAGCCATCACTCGTTCCCCTTCGAGGTGCGCACGTGGACCGACTCCTCGGCCGGCTCGTGCAGGTCCCAGCGGCCATCGGCCGGGCGGACGTTGCCGTTGTCGTCGTGGGCACGCATGCCCTTGCGCTCCTCAGCCGTGGGAGCGGTGCGGGTCTCGCCGTCGTCGGTCTCGACGGTGCGACGCTGACGGGCCATCAGGCATCCGCCGTGGTGTAGTCGATGGGCTTGACGTCGGAGTCGCGGAGCACTGCGCCGGCTGCGTAGCCCCAGATCGCCATGTCGACGGACTTGACCTGGTACTCGAAGGTGAACCGCTTCGGGGCCGAGGACCAGGCGTAGACGCTGGAGGGGACGAAGGAGTAGGACTTGCTGGCCGCGGTCGCACCCAGGGCCCACGCGGCGCGCATGGTCTGGTTGCCGAGCTGGACTCGGTCGAAGCCTGCGTCGACGGTGCCCTGGGCGTTGGTGGCGCCGAGGACGGGCAGGAGCTTGCGGCCGGTCGAGTCGGCAGCAGACACCAGCTTGGGGAAGAGCTGACCGTCGGCGACGAAGCGGGTGAAGCGGTTGCCGCCTCGGACGAACTGGAGGCCGGCGAAGTAGTCGGTCAGCGCGTTGATCAGGGGTGCGTCGACGGCACTGGCGAGGTTCAGCTCGGCGGTGGGAACGGCGGCCAGGACGGCGGCCACGCGGGCCTCTCGCGCCTCGAACCAGGCGTTGAGCATCTCGCCCCAGATGATCCCGTCGGCCTGCGGCGAGCCGCCCTGGTCGAGGACCTCGCGGTTGATCTCGATCTTGCCCGACAGTGCGCCGGGGGTGATGGTCTGCGAGGTCGCCGCGAAGGCGCCGGGGGTGGGCTCGACGCCCTCGGTGTGAACGCTCACCAGGCCGGAGGTTGAGGAGAACTTGGGCACCGTGAACGGGGTGCGGTCATCGATCGTGCCGGTGGAGACCGAGTCCCACAGCGGCGTCGCGTAGGTCAGGTTCGGCACGTAGAGCTCGGGCCGGTTCTTGGTCGGGTTCAGCGTGCCGGTGTTGGTCGTGGTGACCGCGAAGGCTTCCTCGACGAAGGTCTCGAAACGCTGCTTGGCAACGCTGTCGCCGTTCTGCGCCGCCCGCATGTCCTCGACCAGGCTGTGGTCGCCCGCGAGGCCGTCGAAGCGGTACGGCAGGGCCTCGGTGACCTCGAGACCCTCGGTGGCCGAGACGCTCTCGCGGCCTCCCTGCGGGGCCTGGAGGTTCGCGAAGCCGGTCTGGATGCCGGCGCTCAGGGCGTCGGTGAGCGCCGAGAAGTCGAGACCGGGGGCCTCGACGACCGGCTCGGTCGTGGTGTCGGTCATGTGGTTCTCCTCGGTGTCGAAAGCGACGCTGGTAACTCGCGCCCCGCCGAAGACCGGCGCAGGCGTGAGGCTGATCTCGTGGATCGGGATGTCGACGGCGTGGTAGACGCCGCCACGGATGGCGTACTTGGCTCCCTCGCTGGGGCCGATGGAGAGGCCGTCCCAGACCTCGTCCTCGGCAAGGGACAGGGCGCGGTCACCGTCGGCGCCACGGGCGACCCGGAAGGCGACGTCGAGGCCCTCGTCGTTGTCGTCCCACTCGGTGACGACCCCAGCGGCCTGGGTCTTGTCGTGGAGGGCCCACAGCTTGACCTTCATCCCCTCGCGGGGGCGGATGGTGCCCTTGCTGAACTGGAACTGCTTGCCGTCCTTGAGGCCCTGCACGCCGTAGGGGACGGCTCGGCCGCGGATGATCCGCTTCTCGACGTCGACGGCGAAGACAGTCCCGGCGGGTGCGGCGACGTCCATGGTCACGGTCTCGCTCATGCGGTCTCCTCGGTGCGCTGGGTGGGCGTGCTGCCGATCGCGCGCACGGGAGCGATGGGGCGCTCAGCGATCAACTGCGGCTTGCCCTCGGCGGGCCGGATCTCCTCGGGCCCGATGGCGCCGACCTCCAGGCCGAGCTTGTAAGCCTCGAAACGCTCCTTGGCAGACGAGCGCAGGAACCCGTCGAGGTCGAAGCGCACCAGCGAGCCGCGCGGGGTGACGTCGCCCATCGAGAGGCGGTCCTCGACGGCGGCGCGGTAGCTGCCGAGGGTGAAGTCGAGGAAGTTCTTGCGGCGGTCGAACTGGTTGGCGTAGGTCCGCGAGGTGGTCGAGACGCCCAGCTCTTCGGGGTCGACGCCGGCCACGCGGGCGATCTCGAGCACGGCGTGCTGGCGCTGGTCGGCCAGCTCGAGCTGCTCGGGATTGAAGGTGGCGGTGTGGTAGTTCACCGCGGCCGGGACCCATGCGGTCGACCGGCGCTTCCGGGCAGACGCCCAAGGGTCGAGCAGCAGCGACTGGGCCTCGGTGTCGTCGTCGAACGGGTCGGCGCCCTCGGCCGGGGTGAAGTAGTCACCGGGAGGCGCACCGTCGGCGTAACGCTGAGCGGCCTGGTCGAGCAGGAGGCACTGACGGATCGCGCGGGCGCCGGCAACGAGCAGCGCGTCGTTCGGGGAGTCGAAGCGGATCAGCTCGTCGTCAGGGACGTGCTTGCCGCCGACGTAGACCTTGCCCTGATCCTCGTCGAGGGAGACCTCGTCGGGCTTGAGGCGCTTCACGCGGGCCGGGAAGTTGCGGTAGTCGGACTCGATGATCCGCCACCAGGCGACCTGCTCGAAGAGGAGATCCTCGACCAGGCGGGACATGGTCACCGAGCGGGGGACGTTGCGCTCGGGCTGCTGGAGCCAGGAGGCGGACTCGATGCTGAGATCGGCCTTGACCACGCTGAGCGGGAGCTGGCCGAGCGAGCCAACGATCAGGTCGCGGGACCGCTTGACGGCCGGGACCTGGATGGCCTCACGGCGCGAGACGCGGGGAGCGATCGCGGTGGCGGAGGCGTAGGACTCCAGGCCGATCACTGAGGGCGGGACTGACTCGGCGTCGACCGCGAAGGTCGACGCCGAGTCCGTGTCTACTGCCGGAGGACCAGCCCGGAGCGCATCCCACATCCACCCCACGAGCACCACCGTGTCGGGCGTCGCGCCCGCGCGGGGCTGCGTTGTCAGTCCTGGCCGACCCCACGGTCAGGAACTGGCCACCACCACGCGCGGCTTGCCGATTCGAGCTCTGGCAACGCGGATCGCCCAGACCGCGGCCTTGATCGCATCGGCCCTGCTCGAGGAGACCATGCGAGGCCCGTCGGCTCCCGGCAACGTGCGCACGGCGAGCACCTGATCGGTGAGGTGCTGCCCTCCGTCGTGGCGCACCAGATCCTCAGACAGCATCCGGGAGAGGTCGTTGACCGAGGTGGCGGTGCGGCTCTCGCCCTTCGTGCGGTTGACGCGCCTGGCTGCCGGCTCCGTCATCAGCGAGGCACCCAGCGGGGTCCGCCCCCGGTAGCCGGTGGCCCGCAGAGCGTCGACCGCAGAGTCGAAGTCGGCATGGTCGGAGACCGAGACCACCAGGCGCTCGTCGAGGCGCCAGACCAGCGAAAGACTGATCCCGCGGCCGAACCAGGACTCGATCGCAGCGCCGTCGGGTGTATTTACACCTGCGGTCTCGACAAGGGCGCCCCACCTGGTCTCGGTGGTGATCCCTTCGCCCCGCTGCTGACGACGTTCCCGGAAGCGCCAGACGTTGCCGTACTGCGCGATGAAACCCTGCATGGGATCGGGGTCGTCTGCCTCCGGGTCGGCCTCGCCGGCCAGCGCCTTCGCGTACTTGCTGCCGACCATCCGACGGCGATCCTCCGACCAATGCGGCGACGCTGAGCGCCAAGCCGTCTCATCACCCGGGTCCGCACCAGGAGGCATCGCCCAGACCAGCAGCAGCGTCTCCCCGTCGTCGGTAGCCAGAGCGTCGAGGATCCGCCCACGCATCAGGCTGGTCGCCCGTCGGTGCGCCGTCGAGGTCAGCACGAGCTGCGGTGACTGCCGCTCCAGCATCGTCGGCTCGAGGTCGTCGTCAATGCTGGAGGGCGGCACGTCCCACGCCTCGTCACACAGCGCCAGGCAGGCGTCGTACCCGGTCGTGGAGTCCTTGCTGCGGGCGACCCAGCGGTTCACGCCGAGGTAGGAGACCTCCGGCTCGGTCATGCCGCGCTTGATGTCCCAGTCCTCCAGCGGCTGCGCCCACGCCCACGCCTTGCGCATGACCTCACGCACGATCGCGAGGTCCTTGCCGGTGTGCAGCACCAGCTGCTCGGGCTCGAAGAGCGTCGGGCCGTTCGCCAGTCGCCACAACGCCATCCCACGCAGGCGAACCGACTTGCCGATCCGCCGCGGCCCCGACTCGAGGATGACCCGCCAGCACAGCGTGCCGTCCGCGCGGTGCTGAAGCTGAAGGACGATCGCCAGCTTCTGCCACCAGCGCAGACGCAGAGGCCGACCGCGCTCCATGACGTTGGACTCCATCCACTCGATGGCCGCCGGCCCCATGCTGCCGACCGCATCGGGGTGAACGCCCGTGACCCACAGCGGTGGAGCACCATCCCCAGGGACGTCGAGGTACGGCGTGAGCCACTGCGGTGCGTCCCGGCAGAGATCGGCCCACGCGAGACCGTCTCGAGCCTCGACGAGCGGCACTGAGGCCTCCCGTGTGTGTGTCGGAAGGAGCGGGGGCTGCCCGGGGCCGTCGTCGTGGGGAAAATCGCTCAGTGCGGCGCGTGCGCCCTCTGCTCGGGCCTTCTCGATCACGGCTGCCTGCGCGCTGGCGTCGGAGCACCCCCGGTGCTCGGCCTGCCAGTTGCCAGGGTCGTCGATCAGGTCGGGCCGCATCACGCGGCTGACCCGGTGGCCCACGACCCAGGGCTCGGTGCCGTCCACGATGCGGGGGCAGCGCCCGCACTGCACCGGCAGCCATGCACCCACGATGGTGCGTGCGGTGGTGACCCTGCGTCCTGACCAACTGCCGCTCATGCGCCACCCCGGTGGATGGCAGGACACGGGTGGCCGGCGTGGCCGGGCAGGACCAGACACCCGGCGCTGCTGCACCCGTCGATGACGCGGCGTTCGCGGGCGAGCTTGATAGCCCGGCTTACCTGCCGTGAGTCACGGGTATCCAGCACGTCGCGCAGTTGACCCGGGTAGGCCCGAGCGTGGCCGTGTCTGTCGGCGTTGGCCAGAGCCCAGACCCACACCCGCGCCCAGGCTGGGAGGTAGTGGTTGCTTACCTGCTGGTCGAGGACGGTCATGGCTTGGTGTTCCTCTCGGTCGGCAGCAGCCGGTCAGTCGTGGCCAGCAGGTCGGCGTAGGCAATGCCGAGCTCGTCTCGCGAGATCAGCAACTCGCCCTCGGTCTGGTCGAGAGCTGCTCGCACGCGGTCGGCTAGGGCGTCGAGCTCGCAGCGCGGGCATCGGCAGGGCGCGGGGTCGCGGTCTTGGCTGGGGAATGGGATGACGGTTGCGGTCATCACGACACCTCGCGCTGGTCTGTGCGACAGGAAGTGCAGGCGAGATCGCCGTGAGCCGCGCAGACCGCGAGATGGAAGGCCACCGGGTCGTGCTGGGTCCCTTCTTCTCTGCCTCGTCGGCGACGGCGAGTAGAGGCCTCCGGACCGATGTGCGCCTCCGGTGCGGTTACTGCTTCTTCGTGGCTACCCCCCAGGGCGTACATCTCACCGTGCTCCTGTTCGGTGAGATGTACGCCAGGGCGTACATCGAGATGACGGCTCTCGCGTACATCTCGCTTGTCTGGATTCAGGCCCTGGTAGACCGCGGTGTGGCCCTGGCGAGGACGGGTCACTGGGTCGAGGAACCGGTGCGCACGCGCCGCCTTGATCCATTCCGAGATCCGCGCGGGAGCCACGCCGAAGTGCTTGGCCAGCTCGCCGCTGGGCACAGAGACTATGCCGTTCGCATTCATGTCGTCAGACAGGCGCAGGAGCAGCAGCCGAGCCCCATTGGTCATCGCCACTGACTCCACCTGACCGCGCCGCTTCCCTTTCTCAACGACGACCTCGACCGGCTCGCGGTCCGCGTAGACGGCTTTGCGGAACTGCATGACGCGCGCGGAGTAGGTCCGGCGCTCGGTGTAGGTGCGGCGGTTGCTCAAGACGCCTCCCACAATGAGTCGAAGGTGTCGACCAGCTCGACGAACGGGACGATCGTCGACCGGTTGCGGTACGCCGAGGCGACCGCAGTCATCCGGTAGTAGCGCTCACGCTGCTGCTCGAGGGTCGACTGGCCGAGGTAGTCGTCTGCTCGGGGTCGTGCGGCGGCCCAGCGTGCGGCCTGCCGCTCGTTGTGGATGCTCCACCCGTCGAGCAGGGCCTGGGCGAGGACCCGTGCGCGGAAGTGCTCGACGTGGTCCTGCTGCTCCGGCGTCACCAGCGACCACCACCCGGGTCAGCTTGCTCGGGGAAGCGAGGGGCGGGCGCGGCCAGCAACGCGTCAATCGCACGGGCTCGTGCCGATCGTCTGCCGATCACCTCGATGTCGTAGCCAAGGTGTTCGGCGAGCGCGATCGATGACCGAGCCGAACGCTCCTGACAACTCCAGCCGCGTGCGCTGGCGACCCAGACTGGAGCTCGGCCCGTGATCTGGATCAGGATCTCGCGGCTTCCGCGGCCGCGCAGGATGCTCTGGTGCCGGTCGATCTCCACCTCGAGGGTGCGCCGGCGCCTCATGCCTGCGCCCCGTACTCCGCTCGGGCCTTCTCAAGGTGCTCAAGCCGGATAGCCCAGACGTTGTCCCCGGCGAGACCGAGGGCGCGGAACGCGACGAAGCGGCAGCCGTAGTCGCTGAGGTCATCGAAGACCTCAGGAAACTCGTGGAGCAGTTTGCGCTTGGGGGCAGCCTTCGCCTCGCGATCGACGTTGGCGACCGCCCTGTTGGCGGTCGGGTCCGACTGGTTCAGCCGGCGGGCCATCAGGCGGACCCCCCGGCCGGGATGCGACGCATTAGGGCATCGAGGTCCGCGCGGTCGATACGGACTAGACGAGAGCCACGGACGCGGTGGCCGTCGAGGGTGCCGCGGGAGATGTAGTTGCGAACCGTGCGATCGGTCACGCCGAGATAGTCGGCGGCCTCCTGCTGGCTAAGCCAACGGCGGTCGGTGATTCTGATGGACATGCAAAAGCTCCTTGGGCATGGCAATTAAGCCTTGCCTAAGGAGCAAGTTCATCCTGTCATCCGCCAACCCCGAATGGAGCTGCTGGTGGAACCATCCTACATCAACTGGAAGGGAGTGCGCCGGTCACGATCTTGCCCGGTTCGTATGCCAGCCTCAGCCGGTGCATCCGGTTGACCACCGTCTCGATTCGATACTTCTCGAACCCGCGACACTTCGGCGTCCCGCAGGTCAGTCGCACTTGGGTAAAGGCCTCGTACTCACCCTCACTAAAGGACTCGCTCAGGCCGTGGTACTGCTGCCCCACGCGGCGGTAGGTATGAATCCAGACCGCATCCTGTCGAAACTTGACCGCCTCCGCGTCAATTCCGAACAAGGCCATCTTGGCCGAGCAGGACGGGCAGTCGAGACGCCACATCACGGCCTGGTCGCGGGGGGCGTGCAACTCCGGATTCATCATGGGTGACGGGTCGAAGTGCGATGTGATCCGGTACCAGTGGAAGTCGGCCGCAGCCGACAGTTGTTCGTCAGTCCAGCCACCTTCTGGCGGTTCCTCCTCGCTCAGTATTCGGTACGCGAACTCCGGCGCGACCGACTTGCCGATCGGAACAATCTTGCCGCCGACAATCAGGTAGTCGTTGTCGTAGGCCCACTGGATCATGTGGCCCTCGGGAAGCTCGCCTCCCACTACTCACTCACCTCCACCATGGCCGACAGGCGCCGTGCAATCTCGACGTCACGCTCCTGCGCGGCATGCTGGTATCGCAGCGCCGCTGCCGGCGTCGAGTGCCCCAGCCTGCCCATCAGTTCGATCAACGTGGCGCCGGTCTGCGCGGCCAGCACGGCTCCGGTGTGCCGAAGGTCGTGCCATCGGAGGTCCGGGCGTCCAGCGACGTCACGGGCGCGGTAGAACACGCGATAGAGGCTCGAGGGGGCCAGGTGCCCACCGCCCTTGGCTGGGAACAGCAACCCGCCACGACCCGGCTCGGCGTGCTGCAACAGGTGCTCGCGCACCAGCGGCATCAAGTGGGGCGGGATCGCCACGTCACGGCTGCCCGCGTCGCTCTTGGGCGCCTTGATGATCGTCCGCCCTGCGGCACGCACGACGCCACGACGGATGCGAAGCGTGCCGGTCTTGGTGTCGACGTCCTCGCGGCGCAGCTCGGTCAGCTCGCCGAACCGCAGGGCGCACCAGGACGCCAGCAGAGCCATCAACCGATACCGCTCGGGCATGGCGGCGACGATGGCCTCGAGCTCGCCGAGCGTGGCCGGCCGGACCTTCTTCACGCGCTGGGTCGAGCCACCTCCGCGCACCTTGGCCGGGTTGGCCGTCGTGATGAGGTTTCGGTCCACCGCAGTGCCCAGGATGGTCCGCAGCAGGGAGTAGGCGTGTGCCTGGGTGGTCGGCTTCCCGACGGCAGTTACGGCATACCAGTGGTCGACGAGCTCAGGCGTGATGTAGCGCAGGGGAGTCCCGCCGAACGTGGGCAGGATGTAGGTGTCCAGCAGCGTCCGGTAGTGCTCGAGGGTGCGATCAGCCAGGGGTCGGCCCCGCACCAACCTGCCCGCGATCCACGCCTCGGCGTAGTCACCGAACGTCAGCACCTTGGCTCCCGGCGCCCCGGTCGGTGGTCGCCATGTCTCGCGCACGATGTCAGTGCGGACTGTCGACAGCCAGGACTCTGCGTCGCCCTTGGTGTCAAAGGTGACGTGAGCCTTATGCGAATGACCGTCAGGGCCGGTGTACCGCGCTTGCCAGCGGCCCGAGGGGAGTCGTCGGGTGTTGCCGAAGCCGGTCCGGCTCCCCTTGGTGTTGGGCATCTGACCTCCGTGTCGTGCCACCAGCATGCCAGATCAGTTTAGCAGTCTGTTCCGTTGTGTTCCGCTACGTACCGCGCTACTGTTCCGAGTGTTCGCAGGTCACGACCGGGTTTGAGCAGGTCAGGGCCAGTGACGCCAAGTACGTCGGAAACTGGTTCGAACCCAGTATCGCCCACCGTCACTTGCGCAGGTCAGGGCTGGTTCTGCTTCGCGAGGACCTGCCTTCGTGCTACCCACGTGTTATCCGGACGGATGCGGAGGGATAGCACGACGGGCAGCACTTACCTGAGGAAACGGACTATGGACGGTCCGGAGCCCCCACACTGTGCCCATGCCGTCTCGAATCCTGCTGCTCTTGCCCGCGCTGGCGGTGGTGCTGGCCGGGTGCGGAGACGACTCGTCCGAGGGGGAGTCCACGTCCGCACCGTCGACCGAGGCGCCGCCATCTCCGAGCGAGGAGCCGGCACCCGAAGGTGAGAGCGACGACTGTCGCGTCGCGGCCGCGACCTGGACTGACCGGGTCGGGGAGCACTCCCTCGACGGTTCCACGACGGCACCAGCGTTTGCCGAGACTGTGAACCTGGACAACCTCCGGGCGTTGGACAGCGAAATGAGCGTTCTCTGCTCCAAGGAGCTGTACCGAGCTGTCCAGCGGACCATGGTTCCGCTGACCGAGATGAACTACGAACTGTCGCTTTGTGCCCTCTATGACAGGTGTGACCCGGCCGCCGCAAAGAAGGTCCGTGCCCTGGCTAGCGATACTGCTCAGGCCAACAACAAGGTCCGAGACCTGATCTGAGGTCCGTTTCCGGACCGGAAACCTGGCCTGCCAGGGGCGGGGACCGGCCCGAACGCTCCCCTCGTCGGCGCCCGGGTCGTAACCTCACCGGCCTTGATCACCAGCGTGCCGAGCGCGTCGAGGTCTGCTTCACCGGCCGCTGGGGCGAAGACGTCGCGCCGGGGCTCCTGCTGGCGTGGCGCCCTCCGCTCGAGGGTCGCGGGTGGCAGGGCTGGGTAATCACGGCTGTACCCGCCCGGGACGGGCGCGGGGACCCGTTCGTGCGGCAACTCTGGGTGGCGGCATCCTGCATCCGTTCGGTGGACGTCGGCGGGGCTGGTCAGTCCACCAACTCCGGTGTGTCAACACCCGTAATGTGGCGCCATGGCAAACGGGAAAGTGGTCGGCGGCCGGTATATGACCGCAATGGTCTTGCTGACCCCTAAGGGCGAACTCGCCCTGCAGGTTCCTCTCAAGTTCAGGAAGGTGCCGCTTAATCGGGAAACAGTTCTGGCTTGGGAAGAGCTCAACACGGAAACGCGGGCCGGTGCTGCCGGTGCCGTCGGTGCCGTCGGTCAAGCGATGGCGGGCGCTGTCTTGCCAGGACTTGTCGGTAAGCTGGCCTCAGCCGCTATCGGTTCCACGGTCGATACGATGCGCCCGGCTCGCACCCTTCGGATCGATTGGGCCGACGGGGATCAGTCCCTGATCCAACTGCCGGAGAAGTTGTTCACGCACCTCGCGATCGTATTGAAAGACCGCCAAGCGTTGCTCGCCGCGCCGCCGCCCGAGCCCGCCGCGCGGACCCAGGACTTTCCCCAGCCGATGGCTGTTCCGGCCCCGCCGACGTCGGTGCCGGACCTCACCGAGCAGATCGCGAAACTCGCTGCACTCCGCGACCAAGGTGTGCTCACCGAAGACGAGTTCGTGGCGAAGAAGACTGAGTTGCTGGCGCGCCTCTAAGACGATCCTCCCGTCAAGGGGACGTCGTCGAGACCCAGGCTCTGGCAAGAAGGCGGCCGACGCGAAGGCGTCCCGGGTTCCTCGGCTGGGAACTACAGGCCTCTGTGGTGCGGCAGGATCGGCGGCCGCCCCACGGACTCCGGCACGACGTCGCCCGTCTTCATGTCGGTGACCTCGATCCGAGCAGCCTCGTACCGCTCCCAGCCGACCAATGCAGGGTTGGCCTTGCCTGCCACCCTCAGCCGTTCGTTTCCCTCAGCCGTGCTGTCGGACCGGTTCGCGGTCGGCCGACGCGCCGTCGAGTAAGCCTCAAACCACCCGTCGTGAGCAAGAGAAGGCAAGGCCTCGGAAAAAGGTCTCGGTCCGCACGATTCGATCTAAGGTCTGCCTCATGGCAACTGCGATGCGTGCGCTCATCCTCGGCGCTTCCTCAGCACTCGTCCTGGGTTTGGCCCCTCCCACGAGTGCTGCTGACGCCACGCGCACCGATCCGCGTGGCGATGCGGCCGCCAAGTACGACCTGTTGTCGGGGAAGTACGTCAACAGCGCGCAGGCCTTCAGCGTCAATGCCAAGGTCGCCAACCTGCAGAACGTGACGACCCAGGTCCGCGTCAGCTTCGCGACCCCCGCGATGAAACGCAGGAACTCCCAGTTCGAGGTCTACGCCAAGCGTGCGCGTGGCGGCGCAAGAACGAAGGTGTTGTACAGCCGGAGCGGCGGCACCTGGGACCGACTGAACTGCAGTGGCCTTCGCGCCACATGGAAGCTCGACCAGGACCGATTTGTAGTACGCGTCCCGCAGGCCTGCCTCGGAGAAGGTGTGGGCAAGCAGACCGCGTACACCTCGATCGGCCTACCGAACCGCGAGTTCGCAGACACCCTGACCAGAACAGTCGTCCGGTATCGCTGAGTAAAGTTAGCTCGCTCAGCCGCGAGAGGGACGGGGCCCGGACGCACGTGGCGCAGAAACCCGTGACGAGCGGGGCGCCTCATTGCCGTCCGAGGTCTCGGGGGCAACGACTGACGCGAGGCTTACCCTCTGCCGCGGGGTGACGTTGACAAGGGCCATTTCCCCGCTGCCCCAGTTCTGCGACAACTCGGCCAAGCACTAGTCGCCACCACCCCCGTCGCCACCGCCCTCGCTGCGGGCCCGCGCCGCCCGCACCGCCGAGATCAGGGCTCGCTCGGCCTCGCCGACCCCCGCGACGATCTCCCTCATCCGGCGGTCGGCCTCCTTGACCCTGTCCTTCGGGACGAGGAGCCTCGTCGGCATCGCGACGTTGAGCGCCGCGACGAGCAGCGCCGTCCGCTCGTCCGGGACCGCCTCACCGAGCAGGGCCGCACGCACCCGGGCAGCCGGCTCGTCGCGGCCGGCCGCCGTGAGGTGCAGGCGGCGACGTTTGAAGAGCCCGCCGGTCACCCGCTCCTCCTCCACGACCAGGCCCTCGGCGACCAGCCGCTCGACCAGGTGCTCGGGACCCGGCAGGAAGTCCACCTGGCCCACCGTCTTCCATCCCGGCCGGTAGAGCTCCAGGCGCGTCAGGGTCATGTCGAGCTCAGGGTCCCCGAGCAGGGAGGAGCCGACCAGGGTGTGGCGGGTGGCCTTCCCGGACCCGGTCACCTGCAACCGCCCCTCGTGCGCGAGCTCGATGAGGAGCGCCGCGGACCAGATGTGCCGGGTGTGGTCCCACAGCGTGCCGGTGACCGGGTGGACGCAGATCAGGAGCGCCTCGTGGGCCAGGGAGGGCGTCATGCGGGCCGGGACGGGCGTGGGCGAGATGAGGGGTTCGTCCGCGACGCCGAACGCCTTGAGCAACCACTCCCACACGCGCGTACGCCTCCGACCGGACTTGATGGGTCTGCTGATCCCGCCTCTGTCGCGGTTACTCCACCATCTCGTTCCTTCCGGCACACCCCGAACCCGCCGAGTCGCTGCGACAACGCCGTGCACCTTGCACACTGGCCCCGCCAGCGGCCCCGGTCCGTCGGCGTAAACCACGCCCGTGACCCCGAGGAGTCCTGTGTTCCAGAACGAGACCGGGGTGCACTGGAGCGCCTCCGACCTCGCCTCCGCCGCGACCTGCGAGTTCGCCCTGCTGCGGTCGCTGGACCGCCTGACGGACCCCACGGACGTCGCCGACGCGACCCCCAGCCCGCTGCGCGACCAGCTTTCCGCCGCCGGGGACCGCCACGAGCGGCAGGTCCTGGACGATCTCGTCGCGACCCACGGCGACGGCGTCGTCACCGTCGCCCGCGCCACCGGCAAGGCTCCTGCGGATCTCGCCGACCTGGTGCGCCGCACCACGGACGCGCTGGGGTCGGGCGCCGACGTCGTCTTCCAGGCGGGGTTCGCCGACGGGGAGTTCCACGGGTACGCCGACTTCCTGCTCGCCTCCCCGGACGGCTGGGTCGTGGCCGACTCCAAGATCGCGCGGCGCGCGAAGACGACCGCGCTGCTGCAGGTCGCGGCGTACGCCGACCAGCTCGAGCGCCTCGGGTTCGACGTCGCCCCGGAGGTGAGGCTGATCCTCGGCACCGGCGACACGGTCTCCTTCCCCCGTGCCGACCTGATGGCGGTCTTCCGCGAGCGCCGGGCGCGGCTGCGTGACCTGATCACGGAGCATCGCGCGAGCCCGGGGAAGGCGGCGTGGGACACCCCGGGGCTGGTCTTCTGCGGGTCCTGCGACGACTGCGCGACGGCGGTGACCGACACCGACGACCTCCTGCAGGTCGCCAACCTCCGCCGCTCGCAGCGAGCCCGCCTCAAGGACGCCGGGATCCACACCATGACTGACCTCGCGGCTGCCGGGACCTGCCCCACCGGGATGAACCACGGCGTCTTCGACCGCCTCGTCGCCCAGGCAACGCTCCAGGCCGCGCAGCTCGCCGACGAGGGGGTCCGGTTCGAGGTGTTCGACCCGCTGCCGATCCGGGCGCTGCCGAAGCCGACGCCGGGCGACCTGTTCTTCGACTTCGAGGGCGACCCGATCCACCACGAGCCGGGCAGCGAGCGGTGGGGCCTGGAATACCTCTGGGGCGTGCAGACCGCGCGCAGGGCCGACGGGTCGCTGGGGGAGTTCTGGCACCTGTGGGCCGACGACCGGGTGCAGGAGCGGGCCGCGCTGGTCACGTTCCTGGACACGGTGGCCGCGCTGCGCGAGGCGTACCCGGGGATGCACGTGTACCACTACGCGGCCTACGAGGTCTCCGCGCTCAAGCGCCTGGTCGCGGAGTTCAAGACGCACGAGGAGGAGCTCGACGACCTGCTCCGCCACGGGGTGTTCGTCGACCTCTACGCCACCGTCCGCGGGTCGGTCCGGGTCTCGCAGCCGTCCTACAGCATCAAGAAGCTCGAGCCGCTCTACATGGATCACGAGCGCGAGGGGCTGGCCGCCGGGGACGACTCGATCGTCCAGTACGGGATCTACCGCGAGAAGCTCGCGCTCGACGACCCGAGTAGATCGGCGGAGCGGGACGACCTGCTGCAGTACAACCACTACGACTGCGAGTCGACCCTGGAGCTGCGGGACTGGCTGCTGAACCAGCTGCCGCCGGGGGCTCACGCTGCGGGGCCGGACGACGACGTCGAGCTGACCGGGCAGGTCGTCCGGGAGCAACCCCCGGAGCGGGTCGCGCTCTCCCGCGACCTCCTGGCGCGCTCCGGGCCCGAGCTGCGCTCCGAGAGGACCGATGAGGAGCAGGCGTGGGCGCTGCTCGAGGGCGCGCTGGACTACCACCGGCGGGAGGACAAGCCCTTCTGGTGGGCGCACTTCGACCGGCTGATGCACGAGCCGGACGAGTGGGCCGACACCAAGGACGTCGTCCTCGTGCAGACCGCCGAGGTCGTCGAGGACTGGGGCACGACCGGGAAGCAGAAGAACCGCCGGCGCACGCTGCGCCTGACCGGCCGGCCCGGACCGGGCAGCACCCTGGCCGCACCGGGCTCGGTCCGGTGCGTGTACGCCGCCCCCGCTCCGGACGGCGTCGTCGTCCCGGCCCGCGGCCTCCACGGGGCGACCGGCGACATGGAGCTCACCGACGTCGAGCAGCACGCCGACGGCACGGTGACGGTGACCGTCGTCGAGGTGGTGAGGAAGGGGCAGAGCACCTGGGAGGCACTGCCGCTCGCCCTCGCGCCGACGCCCGGTCCGCCTACGGCGCAGATCGCCGCGACCATCGGCTCCCTGGCCCAGCGGGCAGCCGAAGGCGATGCCCTGCCCGCGCAGCCGGCGGTGGACGTCCTGGCCCGGCGCGGGCCGCGGCTGGTCGGTCTCCCCGGCGTCGCCCGGACGGGGGAACGCGAGTCCGACCTCGTGTCCACGCTGCTGGCGCTGGACCGGTCGTACCTCGCCGTCCAGGGCCCGCCCGGGACCGGCAAGACGTACCTCGGCTCGCTGGTCATCAAGCGGCTGGTCGAGGAGCACGGCTGGCGGATCGGGGTCGTCGGTCAGTCGCACGCCGTCGTCGAGAACCTCCTGGACGCGGTGGTCGGCAAGGGGCTCTCGCCCGCGGTGGTCGCCAAGCGCGACAAGCGGAACAAGGCCGCCACGTGGGTCGGTCTGAGCCCGGCCTCCCTGGCGACGTGGAAGGCCGAGCAGACGGCCGGGTACGTCGTCGGCGGCACCGTGTGGGGCTTCGTCGGGAACGCCGTCGAACCCGAGGGTCTCGACCTCCTGGTAGTCGACGAGGCCGGACAGTTCTGCCTGGCCAACACCCTCGCGGTCTCGACCGCCGCGCAGCGGCTCCTGCTGCTCGGCGACCCCCAGCAGCTGCCCCAGGTCAGCCAGGGGTGCCACGGGGAGCCGGTGGACGACTCGGCGCTGAGCTGGGTGATCGGGGCCAGCGCGACGCTCCCCGAGGACCTCGGCTACTTCCTCGAGACGTCCTACCGGATGCACCCGGCCGTCTGCGAGGTCGTGTCGCGGCTGTCCTACGACGGCAAGCTGCACGCCGCCGACGCCGCGAGCGCGAGGTCGCTCGAGGGCGTCGACCCCGGCGTCGAGATCGTCCTCGTCGACCACGGCGGGCGGAGTGTGTCGAGCCTGGAGGAGGCCGCGGTCGTCGTCGAGCAGGTCCGGCGCCACGTGGGCGCGCGGTGGCACGACGGCGCGGCGTCACGGACCCTCGGGGCGGCGGACGTGCTGGTGGTCGCGCCGTACAACGCCCAGCGGGTCCTGCTGGGCGAGCGGTTGGCCGAGGCGGGGCTCGGTGCCGTACGGGTCGGCACCGTCGACAAGTTCCAGGGCCAGGAGGCGCCGGTGGTCGTCGTGTCGATGACGGCGTCGTCGCAGGAGGACGTCCCTCGGGGGATGGAGTTCCTGCTGAACCGCAACCGCGTGAACGTCGCGGTGTCCCGGGCGCAGTGGAAGGCGGTCGTGGTCCGGTCGAGGTCGTTGACGGCGTTCATGCCGACGAGCACGCACGGCCTGCTCGAGCTCGGTGGTTTCCTCGGGCTGGGGGAGCCGGTGCCTGCCAGGATGCCGTGATGACGGCCCGCATCTCGCACCTCAGCATCGACTGCGTCAACGCCTACGAGCTCTCGGAGTGGTGGAAGCAGGTCCTCGGCTTCGTCGACGTCGAGGAGGACCCCAACGGCCCCGGCGACGAGGAGTGCATGATCCTCTCCCCGACGACGGGGGAGCACGTCCTTTTCCTCGAGGTGCCCGGCTTCGACACGTCGATCCCGAAGCGGATCCACCTCGACCTGCGCCCCACCGAGCGCACCCGCGACGAGGAGCTCGAGGTGCTCCTCGGCCTCGGGGCGACGGAGGTCGCCGACCACCGCGGCATCTACGGCCCGGGGACCGGCTGGGTCGTCCTGGCCGACCCCGAGGGCAACCAGTTCTGCATCCTGCGTGGCGACCACGAGCTCGCCGACTGACATCAGCCGGGACCAACAGCACGCTTCCGTTGACGCGTGCCGGGCGCCGGAGCAACATCACCCTCCCCACGACCACAGGAGACGCGATGAGCAACGGCGCCCAGACAGTCACCGTCCCGCACCTCGGCGGGTCCACCATCGGCTACAAGCTCGGCAAGCCGTACGACCCCGCGCTCCCGACGCTGGTGATGGTGAACTCGTTCAGCACCTCGGTGGAGCTCTACCGCCCGCAGTTCGCCCACGCCGGGCTGGGTGAGGCCGCCAACCTGCTGGCCATCGAGCTGTACGGCCACGGCGCGACGCGGGCGGCGTACGAGCAGTTCACCTACTGGGACAGCGCGATCGCCAACCTGCAGGTCCTCGAGGCGCTCGGCATCCCGCGGGCGTTCGTGCTGGGCACGTCCCAGGGCGGCTGGGTGGCCACCCGGATGGCGATCCTCGCGCCCGACGTCATCCAGGGCATCGTCCCGCTCGGCACCTCGATGGACTACGAGAGCCAGCGCAGCCGCGACCTGGGGTGCTGGGACGGCCTCGACTTCTGCACGCCGTCGATCGACGCCCTGGCCGAGCCCGTGGGCGACGACTGGGTCGTCCCGGGCGAGTTCGTCGACGCCGTCCTGGGTGCCGGTCTGGGCGAGGCCGTCACCGACGACGAGCGGGCGTTCTGGCACACCACCTACCAGCAGAACTACACCGGGGACGCCGGCCGGCACCGGCTCCGGGTCAGCACCATCAACCTGCGTGACCGCGACGGCCTGCACGGTCGGCTGGACGGCGTGCGCTGCCCGGTGCTGTGGATGCAGGGCACCGCCGACGCGGTCTACTCCGTGGCCAACGCCGAGGACGAGATCGGCCGGTTCTCCCAAGCCGCCGACACCGAGCTGCGGGTCGTCGAGGGCGGCCAGCACTTCCTCAGCGCCTCGGACCCCGACGTGGTGAACGCGGCGACGGTGGAGTTCCTCGGCCGCTGGAGCTAGTCGACCGGGAGCACGACCCGTACCGTCGTCCCGCGCCCGACCTCGGAGTCCAGGAGCACCTGCCCCCCGTGGGCGTCGACCACACGCTTGACCACGGTCAGTCCCACGCCCGAGCCGGGCACGGCCTTCTCGTGGGTGTCGCGCGTGCGGAAGAACGGCTCGTAGACGTGGGCCTGCTCGTCCGCGGCGATGCCGCGGCCGGTGTCGGCGACCTCGAACATGACGCCGGCCTCGTGGGGCAGCACCGACAGGGCGACCGCGCCGCCGTCGGGGGTGAACTTCACGGCGTTGGTGAGCAGGTTCAGCAGCGCCCGTTCGAGCTGCACGGGGTCGCCCTGCACGACGACGTCTCCGGCGCTGACCTCGAGGGCCGTCTCGAGGTCGCGGGCCGCGAGCTCGGGCTGGATGCTCTCCCAGGCGCGGAGGGCGAGCGGGCCGACCGCGACGTCGGTGCGGACGTCCGGGACGGTCGCGTCGAGGCGGGTCAGGTTGAGCAGGTCCTCGATCAGGTGCAGCAGCCGCCGGCTGTTGCGCCCGATCCGTGCCACGAGGTCGCGCTGGGGCGGCGTGAGCTCGCCGACGATCCCCTCGGCCAGGAGCTCGGTGAAGCCGTTGATGCTGGTCACGGGTGTCCGCAGCTCGTGGCTGGCGGTCGCGATGAAGTCGTTGCGCGCCACCTCGAGCGCCTCGAGGCGCCGTACGGCCTCGGCCTGGCGGGAGACGGTGTCGCGCAGCACCTGCTCGGCCTGCCGGTGGGCGCTGACGTCGTCGCCGATCACGACGTAGCCCTCGACGTCCCCGACACCGTCCAGCAGCGTGCTGGTGCGCACCGAGACGACGCGCGGTCCGTCGTCAGCCGTCGCCACCGTCCAGTCCTGGGCCTCGCCGCGCGCGGCCTTGGGGACGGTCGGGTCGGCGAGCGCCGCCAGGTCCAGGAGTGTCGCGGAGCCGACGAACGCCGACGCCTCGTGCCCCAGGAGCTCGGCCGCCTGCTCGTTCATCGTGGTGATCACGCCGTCGGCGGCGGCGATGACGACCATTGTGTTCGCGGCCCCGTCGAGCACGTGCATCAGCCGCTCGCGGTCGAGCTCGATCTCGCGGGTGCTCAACCGCAGCGCGATCTTCGTCTCGGCCGCGGTCGCCAGGTCGCGCAGACCCTCGAGGTGCTGCTCGCTCCACTGCCGGGGCACCACGTCGGTCACGCACAACGCCCCCAGCACGTGCCCGCACGGGTCGTGCAGGGGCACGCCGGCGTAGGCCACCGCGCCGCCCTCGAGGGTTCCGGGGCTGGTGGCCAGGGTCGGGTGCACCCGGGCGTCCTCCACGACCAGCGGGGCGTCGTTGGCGACGACGTACTTGCAGAACGAGAGGGCCAGCGGCGTCTCCCTGGTCACGTCCGCGAGGTCGTCGGTCCAGCCGTGCCGGCTGGGGAACACCTGACGCTCGGCGTCGATCAACGACACCAGGGCGGTGGGGGAGTCGGTCGCACGGGCCGCGAGCCGGGTGATCGCGTCGAGCGCGGGGTGCCGCCCGAGGGCGAGCAGGCCCGTGTTGCGCAGCGCCCGCAGCCGCCCGGCGTCGAGGACCGTCGGGGTGGGGTCGTCGAAGGTGAAGGGTCGGGCGAGGGGGAAGGGTCGGTCGAGCGCGACATCATCCATGGGGGGCCGATCTCCTGCGTGGGGGAAGTCAAGAGGACCACAGATCCGGCCGGCTACCGGGGCAGGCGCCGATCACGGGAGGTTCCACCCCTCAGATGAGGACCAAGGACCCATGGGTTGGCCCTTCGCCCCGGTTCCGGTCCCACCGGCGAGACGCGGAGGGAGGCGGGGGGAGACGCGGCGAGGGGTTGTCGCGGGCTACCTTTTCGCATGACGTCCGCGCCCGCGACCCCGGCCCGCACCACGGCGGATCCCGACGCCCGTCCGCCCACCAAGGCCTTCGGCCTGCTCTACGGCATCGGCTTCGGCGGGTTCGTGGACGGGATCGTGCTGCACCAGATCCTGCAGTGGCACCACATGGTCAGCGACGTCGACGGCTACCCCACGACCACCGTCGCCGGGCTCGAGGCCAACACGCTGGCCGACGGGTTCTTCCACGTCGCCACCTGGCTGTTCCTGCTGGCCGCCTCGCTGCTGGCGATCCGGGCCTGGCAGCAGGGCCGGCTCGCGCCGACCTGGCGCTTCCACCTCGGCCTCGTCGCCGCCGGGTGGGGGATCTTCAACCTCGTCGAGGGCCTGATCAACCACCAGATCCTCGGGGTGCACCACCTGCGCGACGACCTCGGAGCCCCGCTGTCGTGGGACCTCGGCTTCCTGGCATTCGGCGTCCTCCTCGTGGTCGGCGGGATGCTGGTGCACCGCAACGGCGCCCGCGCCCTCGCGGCCCGTCACCCCCGTGGGCGGGGGACCCCGGCCTGAGGGCGCCCTACTCTCCGACGCATGGCTATCAGCAAGGGCGACAAGGTCACCTGGAACACCCCGCAGGGCACGACCGAGGGCACGGCGGTCGAGAAGAAGACCTCCGAGTTCCAGCACGACAACCAGAAGTTCAAGGCCAGCGACGACGAGCCGTACTGGATCGTGGAGTCGTCGAAGTCCGGCTCGAAGGCGGCGCACAAGGAGTCCACGCTCGACGAGGCGTGAGCGTGCCGGCACGGGGCGGTCCGCCGATCTACGTCTCGGTCGACATCGCGGCGCCGATGGACGAGGTCTGGCGGCTGACCCAGGACACCAGCCTCCACTCCCGCTGGGACCTGCGCTTCAGCACGATCGAGCCGGTGGAGGACCTGCCCGGCGGGGGCCGACGGTTCCGCTACGAGCTGCGCCTCCCGGGCCACCTGCTCGCAGGCACCGGCACCACCATCGGCGAGAAGCGACGGCCCGACGGCACCCGTACCTCGGCGCTGCGCTTCACCACGCCGGACCGGCTCAGCCCGCTCGGCGACGGCCGGGGGTACTGGCGCTACGAGCCCCTCGACGGCGGCGTGCGGTTCACCACCGGGTACGACTACCGGCCCGGCTGGGGCGGTCTGGTCGACCGGCTGGTGCTGCGCCGGTTCATCGGCTGGCTGACCGCGTGGAGCTTCGACCGGCTCCGGATCTGGGCCGAGGACGGCGCCGAGCCCGAGCAGTGGCCGGTCCGTTCCGTGCTGTGGTGGTGGCGCCCCGAGCGACCGCGGGCCGGCCGCTGCCGCCGTAGCGCGTCCGACGGCCGCGTGATGGAGTCCGCACCGGCCACCCTCGACACCCTGGAGGCACCGTGACCAGCATCTTCGAGGCCGCCATGGGGGACGACTTCGCCCGCCTGCACCCCATGCTGCAGCGCCGGTTCGGCGTCGGGCTGGAGGCCGGGTACGCCTGCACCGGCCGCGGCACCATGCACCGGATCCGGCGCGGGCCCTGGTGGACGGTGCCGTTCCTGCAGCTGGGTCGGATGCGGAACATCCTGGTCCCCGACACCGGCACGGACGTGCCGTTCACAATCGAGAACTACCCCTACCGGGACCCGTACGGCCGCGAGGCGGTGACGTTCGTGCGCGAGTACCGGCTGCGCGGGCGGACGCGTCGCTTCGACGCCACCATGGTCGCCGCCGGTGCCGACGGCCGCGTCCTGGACTACCTCGGCACCCACCAGCACCTCGCCGTCGACCTCGACCTGCGCGTCGAGGCCGACGGCAGCCTGCTGCTGACCTCGCACGCGCAGCGGTTCTACGAGCGCGCCGTCGGGTTCCGCTTCCCGATGGCGTTCAGCGGGCGGGCGGTGCTCCGGGAGAGCTACGACGACGCGGCCGGCGTCTTCCGGATCGACCTCGTGGTGTCGAACCCGGTCTTCGGGTTCCTCTTCGGCTACGACGGGGAGTTCACCTGCGACTTCGTCGAGGCCCACGACGCCCCGGACCGCCTGAAGCCGGCGCGCTACGAGCGCCGGGAGTAGCAGTCCCGGGAGCCGGAGCGCGGGCTGCGTGAGCCGCCCGCAGGGGTGGCAGGGGGTGACCGCCGGCGCCCGTACCGTCGCAGCATGCGTATCGCTCTCGGCCTCTCCGCCCTCGTCCTCGCCGCCACGGGCGTCGCCTGCTCGGACCAGACCGAGAACAACGAGTCCGGTACGGCCGGCCGCGCCGACGAGCTGGGGGAGTGCGCCGACGTCTGGATCGACGGCGAGACCCTCGACGCCGGCTACCAGGGCTGCAGCGTCGACGGGCAGCCCGAGCTGCCGAGCGTGGTCACCTGCGAGTCCGGCGACCAGTTCACGACCTACGACGACCGGTTCTTCGCCGTGCTCGGCGGCGAGATCACCGAGGCGTCGGCCGGGTCGGCCGAGTACGAGGCCGCGGTCGAGGAGTGCAACGCCGCCTGAGGTCGACGAGACGACGATGCCCCGCCACCTCACGGTGACGGGGCATCGAACGTCAGCGGTCGCTCAGAGCAGGAAGAACAGCAGCAGGATCACGGCGATGACGAGGGCTGCGATGGCGATGGTCCGGGTGTTCATGGGGGTACCTCTTCGTGGGCTCGACGGTGTTAGTCGCCCCACCCTGGCCTGAGGCCGCACCCCCGTCCACCAGCCGCGCCGTAGGTCGCCCGGCCGGTCCTGCGCCGACCCGGGCCGGGCGCCGCCAGGAATGACGACGGCGGGTGGTCCGTTCCCCTCCCATGACCACCATCGGAATCATCGGAGCAGGCAACATCGGTAGCACGGTCGCGAAGCTGGCGATCGACGGCGGGCACGAGGTCGTGATCGCGAACTCCCGCGGCCCGGAGACGCTCGCCGACCTGATCGAGCAGCTGGGCCCCCGCGCCCGCGCCGCCACCGCCACGGAGGCGGCCGAGGCCGCCGAGCTGGCCGTCGTCACCGTGCCGCTCAAGGCGCTGGCGGACCTCCCCGCCAAGCAGCTGGCCGGCAAGGTCGTGATGGACACGCTGAACTACTACCCCGAGCGGGACGGCCAGGTCGCCGCGCTCGACGAGGAGACCACGACCACCAGCGAGATGGTCCAGGCCCACCTCGCCGAGAGCCACGTCGTGAAGACGTTCAACAACATCTTCTTCAAGCACCTCGCCACGATGGCCCGCCCCGACAGCGACCCCGAGCGGACCACGCTGATCATCGCCGGCGACGAGATGCCGGCCAAGCGCACGGTCGCGGAGTTCCTCGACTCGATCGGCTACGACACCTTCGACGGCGGCACGCTCGAGGAGTCGTGGCGCTTCCAGCGGGACACCGCGGCGTACGTCGGCACCTACGTCGAGGGCGACGACTGGGAGCACCCGATCGCCGCCGACGCCGACCGGATCCGCGCGAAGCTCGCCGAGTCCAAGCGCTACCGCGACATGTGAGGCAAACCGGGGCGCGCGGCGTCGCCGGTCCTCGTTACGATCGCCGGGCGGCGCGCCCCTGCGCCGCGCCCCCGCCCGGCCGACCGTCCGGGCGGACCGTCCGAGTTGATCAACCGAGGAGCACCCGGTGCCAGAGATCCACGTCGTCCGCGCCCACGCCGAGCGTGAGGGCCAGCGGGAGACGACCACCACCCAGGTGGACGACGGCACCAAGGCCTGGCAGCTCTTCGCCGACGAGCCCGAGGTCATCGCCGCGCGCGTCGGCGGCGCGCTGAAGGACCTGGCCTACGACCTCGTCGACGGCGACGAGGTGGAGCCGGTCGCGATCGACAGCCGCGACGGTCTCGACATCCTGCGTCACTCGGCCGCGCACGTGATGGCCCAGGCCGTGCAGGACCTCTTCCCGGACGCCAAGCTCGGGATCGGGCCGCCGGTCGTCGACGGGTTCTACTACGACTTCGACGTCGAGACCCCGTTCGTGCCGGAGGACCTCGCCAAGATCGAGACCCGGATGCGCAAGATCATCAAGGAGGGCCAGCGGTTCTCCCGGCGGGTCACCACCGACGCCGACGCGCTGGCCGAGCTGGCCGAGGAGCCGTACAAGATCGAGCTGATCGGCCTGAAGGGCTCTGGGAAGAGCGACGACGCCGCCGAGGGGGCGTCGGTCGAGGTCGGCGCCGGCGAGCTGACGATCTACGACAACGTCAACCGCAAGGGCGAGGTCGCCTGGAGCGACCTGTGCCGCGGCCCGCACCTGCCGACCACCAAGCGGATCCCGGCGTTCACGCTGATGCGCTCGGCGGCGGCGTACTGGCGCGGCGACGAGAAGAACAAGCAGCTGCAGCGCATCTACGGCACCGCGTGGCCCTCCAAGGAGGAGCTCGACGCCCACCTGCACCGCATCGAGGAGGCCGAGCGCCGCGACCACCGCAAGCTCGGGCGCGACCTCGACCTCTACAGCTTCCCCGACGAGATCGGCTCCGGCCTGCCCGTCTTCCACCCCAAGGGCGGGGTGATCAAGCGGGAGATGGAGGACTACGTCCGCCGCCGGCACATCGAGGAGGGCTTCGACTACGTCGGCACCCCCCACATCTCCAAGGAGGGGCTCTTCCACACCTCCGGGCACCTGCCGTACTACGCCGAGGGGATGTTCCCGGCGTTCGGCCTGGACGGCAACGAGTACCGCCTCAAGGCGATGAACTGCCCGATGCACAACCTGATCTTCCGCTCCCGCGGGCGCTCCTACCGCGAGCTGCCGCTGCGGCTGTTCGAGTTCGGCCACGTGTACCGCTACGAGAAGTCCGGCGTCATCCACGGCCTGACCCGGGTGCGCGGCTTCGCCCAGGACGACTCGCACTCCTACGTCACCCCCGAGCAGGCGCCGGGCGAGATCAAGCACCTGCTCGACTTCGTGCTGAGCCTGCTGCGCGACTTCGGCCTCGACGACTTCTACCTCGAGCTGTCCACCCGCGACGACTCCAAGCCGGACAAGTTCGTCGGCGACGAGGACGAGTGGGCCCGGGCCACCGAGGTGCTGGCGAAGGTCGCCACCGACACCGGTCTCGAGCTCGTGCCCGACCCGGGCGGGGCGGCCTACTACGGCCCCAAGATCTCGGTGCAGGCCCGCGACGCGATCGGGCGCACCTGGCAGATGTCGACCATCCAGTACGACTTCAACCAGCCCCGCGGCTTCGAGCTCGAGTACCAGGCCGCCGACGGCTCGCGGCAGCGCCCGGTGATGATCCACTCGGCGAAGTTCGGCTCCATCGAGCGGTTCCTCGGGGTGCTCGTCGAGCACTACGCCGGCGCCTTCCCCCCGTGGCTGGCCCCGGTCCAGGTGCAGGGCATCGCGATCGCCGAGAGGCACGCCGACCACCTCTACGACGTGGCGCGGCAGATGAAGGCGCGCGGGATCCGGGTCGAGGTCGACGACTCCGACGACCGGATGCAGAAGAAGATCCGCAACGCCCAGCTGCAGAAGGTGCCCTTCATGGTCATCGCCGGCGACCAGGACGTCGAGGCCGGCGCGGTCTCCTTCCGCTACCGCGACGGCCACCAGGACAACGGGGTGCCGATCGAGGAGGCGATCCAGCGGGTCGTCGACGCGGTCGCCTCCCGCGCGCAGGTCTGACCCGGCGCGCTCGGGTGTCGTACGCACGGGGGGTCGCCGTCGCCGCGTCGGCGGCGGCGCTCCTGCTCGCCGGGTGCGGGTCGGGCCCGGAGGAGACGGCCGTGGAGGAGGCCGTCTCGTCAGCGCCGGCGGTCGAGGACGACCGGCCGGGTCCGGCGCCGGGCGGTGACGCCTCCGACGCGCCGACGCAGATCCCGGAGTCCGCGCCGTCCATCGACGAGGACGCGCTCGGCGACCTCGCCGAGCTGGCCGAGCAGAGCGCGCGCGAGCAGGACGACCTGGCCCGCACCGGCATCGTCCTCGGCGCCGACATCTCCTGGCCGCAGTGCCCGAAGGGGCTGGGCATCCCCGAGCGCCCCACGCTCGGCCTGCCGCCGCCGCTGCCCGAGGCGGAGTACGTGATCATCGGCCTGACCAACGGCCCCGCGTTCACCGAGAACCCGTGCCTGGCCGACCAGGTGGCCTCGGTCCGCTCCTCGGGGCGGCTGCTCGCGTCGTACGCCGTGACCAGCTACCCCGACGACGAGGCGCTGGAGGCGGTCGGCGACGACGGCCCGTACGACGGGTCGACCGCGGGCGGGGCGCTGGCCAACACCGGGTATCAGCAGGCCGCGTTCGGGGTGGCCGAGATGGAGCGCACCGGCCTGGAGACCCCCGTGGTGTGGGTGGACGTCGAGCCGGTCGCCGACTTCGAGTGGAGCAGCGACCTCGACGCCAACGCGGCGGTGGTGCGCGGGGTCGTGCGCGGCTACGAGGACGCGGGTTACGAGGTCGGGATCTACTCCACGGCCTACCTGTGGGCCGAGATCGTCGGCGACCTCGAGCTGGGCCTGCCCGAGTGGCGCGCGGCGGGGGAGACCTCGCGGGCCGAGGCGCTCGCGCGGTGCGGGCCCGAGTCGTCGATCCAGGGCGGGGAGCCGGTGATGGGGCAGTGGCTGGCCGACTCCCGCGACCACAACGTGACCTGCCCCGGCGTCTCAGCCGACCTGGGCCGCTGGTTCGCCGACCCGCGCTGACGGCTCCTCCTCCTGCGCGCGGGGGCGGTCGCGGGGGCGGGTGACGGCCGAGAGGGTGCCGAGCAGCGTCGCCGTCGCGGCGGCGCCGAAGGCGAGGAGCGGGCCGGTCTCGAGCAGCCGCCCGACCAGCGGCGCGCCCGCGGCCTGACCGAGCAGCGCGGCGACGAAGAACGCCGACGCCGCCGGGCCGGGCGTGCGCGAGACCTGCACGGCGTAGGCGATCAGCACCGTCGTGCCGGCGTTGAACCCGAGCCCGAACAGCAGCGTCGCCGCCCACCCCGTCCACCGGTCGTCGGCCACCGCGAGCAGGGTGGTCGCGGCGGCGGTGATCGCCAGGCACGCCACCCACCCGCGGTGCGGGCCGCGGCGCAGCAGCCACGGGGCGACCGGCGCCGACAGCGCGGCGCCGACGCCGAGCGCCACCCAGGCCAGGATCGCGTCGGTCGGTGCGACGCCGGCGTCCTGGAGCACCGTCCGGCCGTAGGTCCACACCGCCGCGCTGCCGACGCCGAAGGCGAACGCGCCCAGGGCCGGGGCGACCCAGGCGGCCGACAGGTCGACGGCCTCGCCGTGCTCGTGGTCGTGGTCGTGGTCGTCACCGTCCGGGTCGGGGGCGGGCAGGCGGCGGGAGGCGTGCAGGGTCCACGCCGTGGCGAGCGCCGTGACGACGGCGGCGACCACCCACGCCGTACGCCACTGCTGCCCGACCGCCAGGGCCAGCAGCCCGGCCACGACGAGGCCCGGGCCGGGGCCGGCGTTGACCAGGGACTGCGCGCCGGCGGACCGCGGACCGCGCACCGCCCGGGCCACCAGGACCACCAGGGCGGGCGACACGGCACCGGCGCCGCCGCTGCCGAGGACGACCGCGGCGGCGAACCAGCCGACGGTGGGTGCGGCGGCGACCCCGGCCGCGCCGATCGTGCCGGCCACCCCGGCGGTCAGGACGACCGCGCGCGGGTGGCGCTGGCAGGTGAGCAGCGACAGCGAGGCCGCGACGCAGTAGGCCAACGAGGTCAGGCCGGACACGACGCCGGCGTCGACCGAGGTCAGCCCGAGGTCCTGCTGGACGGCCGGGAGCACCAGGCCGTACGCGCCGCGGACCAGGCCGTAGGTGGCCGCGACCAGGGCGGTGCCGGCGAGGACGAGGGACAGGGAGTGAAACGGTCGTTTCATAGAACGCACGTTACAGTCGAGTGATGGCTCCCCGCTCACCCGCCCGCCCACCCGCTCACGACCGGCTCCTCGACGCCGCCGACGACCTCGTCGCAGCCCGCGGCTGGGCCGCCACCCCCGTGGACGTCGTGCTGGCCCGGGCCGAGGTCGCGCCGGCGACGCTCTACGCCCACTTCGGCAGCAAGGACCGGCTGCTCGCGGCCACCCTCGACCGGCGCCTGGCCCGCTGGGACGAGGCCTGGGCCACCGCGGTCGACGAGGCCGACGGCGACCGCGGCCGGCTGCTCGCCGTCTTCGACGCGCTCGACTCGTTCGGCGAGGCCTACGGCCGCACCCGCTGGTGCAGCTTCCTCGGCGCCGCCGCCGAGGGCACGACCTCGGACGAGGCGGTGGCCGACGCCGTACGCCGCGACTCCGCCCTGCTCCGCGACCGCCTGGTCGCGCTCGCCGGTCCGGTGGTCGGGGAGGGCGAGCGTGCGCAGGAGCGTGCCGAGGAGCTGGGTGCGCACCTGCTCGTCGTGGTCACCGGCTGCCTGGCGATGCGCCTGCGGGAGCCCGGCGACGACCAGCTGTCCCGCGCCCGCGCCACCGCCGAGCTGGTGATCGACGCCTTCACCACCGCCTGACCGTCGGCCGGCCCGCGCCGCGCGACGAAAGAACGTACACAAGGGTGTTTTCGGCCCAGAGGCCCTGCGTCGTCGCAGGTCAGCGAGGTGTGCGTTCGATCAGATCGGCCCTCTGTACGTTCTTTCGTTGCTCCTTGCTCCTTGCTCCTGCTCCCTGCTCGTTGCTCGTGGCGGGGGTCGGGCGTCCGGGTGGGGCGCGTATCGAGCGCCGAGCGCGCCGACAAGTCCGGTCCAGATGTCGCGACACGCTGTCGCACTCACCTCTTTACACGTGACAGGGCGTCGCACTAACGTGAGTGACCGGCACCACACCCCCGGCGAGAGGCATGGCCATGACGCTCACGCAGCACTCGCAGCACGCACGGCAGGACCTCGAGGCCGACGCGCGCCGGGCGGCGTACGAGGCCCGTCTCCGCACGTTGAGCGAGGCGTCGGTCACCCAGCACTTCGACGCGTTCGCCGACATCGCCTGGGACGCCCCGGAGAACGAGGTCCGCCCCGACGACCCGCGGTGGGTCCTCCCGGCGATCGACACCCTGGGCGGCCACGAGTGGTACCAGGCGCTGCCGCACGACCGGCAGGTCGAGGTCGGCCGCTACCGCCAGGCCAACGTGGCCAAGGTGGGGCTGCAGTTCGAGCAGATCCTGGTCGCCGGGCTGATGAACTACGCCTTCACCCGGCCCAACGGCTCCCCCGAGTTCCGGTACGCCACCCACGAGGCGACCGAGGAGTGCCACCACACCCAGATGTTCCAGGAGCTGGTGAACCGCACCGGCGCCGACGTCACCGGCGGCACCTGGGGCTTCCGGGTCCTGGCGCCGTTCCTGCCGCTGTTCGCCCGCTGGCTGCCGGTGGCGTTCTTCGTCGGCGTGCTCGCCGGGGAGGAGCCGATCGACCACGTGCAGAAGTCGATGCTCCGCTCCGGCGACGACCTGCACCCGCTGCTGAGCCGCGTGATGCAGATCCACGTCGCCGAAGAGGCCCGCCACATCGGCTTCGCCCACGAGTTCATCACCCACAAGGCCCCGCAGCTCGGCTTCGTCCAGCGCTTCTGGCTGTCGCTCGCCTTCCCGGTGATCATGCGGGTGCTGTGCGACCAGATCCTCGTCCCGAGCCGGCGCGCGCAGCGCGAGATGGGCATCCCGCGCCACGTCGTCCGGGACCTGTGGTGGCGGCGCCCGGAGTCGCGCAAGCTGCTGCGCGACCTGTTCGCCGACGTGCGGATGCTGGCCGAGGAGGCCGGGCTGACCAACCGTCTCTCGCGGGTGCTGTGGCGGCTGCTGAAGATCGACGGCCGCCGCTCGCGCTACCGCAGCGAACCGGCCTCCGCCGCGCACTGATCGCCGACCCCACCGACCCGGCCACCCCGTGCCCTACGTCGTCACGCAGTCCTGCTGCGCCGACGCCTCGTGCGTCGTCGCCTGCCCGGTCAACTGCCTGCACCCGGCCCCCGGCGAGCCCGGCTTCGCCGAGGCCGAGATGCTCTACGTCGACCCCGACTCCTGCGTCGACTGCGGTGCCTGCGCGACGGCCTGCCCGGTCGACGCGGTCGTCCCGCACACCGCGCTGACGCCCGACCAGGAGCCGTTCCGCCAGCTCAACGCCGACTACTTCGCGGTCTTCCCGCACCGCGACCGCACCCCGCTGGCCGTCGTTCCGCGCCAGCGCCGGCTGCGCGCCGACGGGACCTTCGCGGTCGCGGTCGTCGGCGCCGGACCGGCCGGCCTCCAGGTCGCCGACGAGCTGCTGCGCCACCCCGAGGTCACGGTCGACGTGCTGGACCGGCTGCCCACGCCGTACGGGCTGGTCCGCTCGGGCGTCGCCCCCGACCACCAGGCGACCAAGCAGGTCGAGCGGCTGTTCGCGATGATCGAGGACCAGCCGGGGTTCGGCTACCTGCTCGGCGTCGAGGTCGGGCGTGACGTCCGGCTGGTCGAGCTCGCCGGGGCGTACGACGCCGTGGTCTACGCCGTGGGCGCCTCGGCCGACCAGCGCCTCGACGTGCCCGGTGAGGATCTCGCCGGTTCGCTCGCGGCCACCGACCTGGTGGGCTGGTACAACGGCCACCCCGACCGGCGCGGCCTGGCCGTCGACCTCTCCCACGAGCGCGCGGTGGTGGTCGGCAACGGCAACGTCGCCCTGGACGTCGCCCGGGTGCTCACCCTGGACCCGGCCGTGCTGGCCGGCACCGACGTCTCGACCGAGGCCCTGGAGGTCCTGCGCGCCGGCGGGGTGCGGGAGGTCGTCGTCCTCGGGCGGCGGGGGCCGGCCCAGGCCGCCTTCACCGTGCCCGAGCTGGTGGGCCTGCGCGGGCTGGCCGAGGCCGGTCGGCTCGAGGTCGTCGTCGACACCGGGGGAGAGGTGCTCGGGGCCACGCCCCGCGAACGGGTGCTGGCCGAGATCGCCGCGCTGCCCCGCCCGGCGGCCGGCACCCCGCGGGTGGTCCTGCGGTTCCTGACCCGGCCCGTGGAGGTGCTCGGCGACGCCGCCGGCGAACGGGTCGCCGGGCTGCGCGTCGAGCGCACCCGGCTGGTCGAGGCCGACGGCCGGGTCGCCGCTGTGCCCACCGGGCTCACCGAGGACCTGGAGACCGGGCTCGTGGTGCGCTCGGTCGGCTACCGCGGCCACCCCGTGCCCGACCTGCCGCACGACGCCGCGACCGGCACCGTCCCGCACGAGCGCGGCCGGGTCCGCGCCGGCGTCTACGTCGCGGGGTGGGTCAAGCGCGGCCCGACCGGGTTCATCGGCACCAACAAGACCGACGCCCAGGAGACCGTCGGGGTGCTGCTCGACGACCTCGACGCGGGCCACCGCGCCGACGCGGTCGACGAGGCCGCGGCCCGGGCCCGGCGTACCGACCTGCGACGCCGGCTGCGCCGCGAGTCCGGCGCGCTCGACCTCGCCGCCTGGCGCCGGCTCGACGCCGAGGAGCGCCGCCGCGGCGCGCTGCTCGGGCGGCCGCGGGTCAAGGTGCTCGACCCGGGTGAGGCGGCGGCCGTGGCCAGGGGCGGTCGCGACCGGTCCGTGCGCGACTACGCTGTGCAGACTTCCGGCGCGGTCGTCGCGCGGGGGAGACGAGCAGTCGGACGGGGATGACATGGCGGGCACGGGGGGCAAGGGCACCGACGGGCGCCAGGCCCGCTGGGACCGCCACAACCTCGTGCGCCGCCGGCACATCCTCGACGCCGCCCTCGACGTGCTCGAGGAGGTCGGCCCCGGCGTCGAGGTGAAGGTGCAGGAGGTCGCCGTGGCGGCCGGCCTGAGCCGGACCGTCGTCTACCGCCACTTCGACGACCGCGCCGACCTCGACGGTGCCGTGCGCGAGCGGATCGTCGAGCAGATCCGCGACGAGGTCCAGCCCGTGGTGTCCCTGGACGGGACGCCGCTGGACATCGTGAAGCGGATCATCGCGGCGTACGTCGGCTGGGCCGCGGCCCACCCCGCGCTGCACCGCTTCGCCGAGCAGGAGCCGCCGAACGGCGGCGGCTCCCACATGGAGGCGGCGATCGCCCAGATCGCCCAGCAGATCGAGGACCTGTTCTCGATGGCCGTGCAGGTCCTCGGGGTCCGCCTCGACGACGACGACCGGCAGTCCCTGGACCCGCTGGTCTTCGGGATGGTCGGGGCGGTGTTCACCGCCGTACGCCGCTGGATGGGCCGCGCGGTGCGCGAGCCGGCCGCCCCGGCGTTCGTCGAGCGGCTCAGCGAGGCGATCTTCCACCAGATCGCCGGCCTCGCCGCGACCCGCGGCGTGGTGCTCGAGCGCGACGTGCCGCTCGAGGTGCTGCTGGCCGACGCCTTTGACGAGCCGGCCCCGGGCGGCACGCCCGCGATGAGCACCGACGACGAGGGAGAGCAGTGAGCACGCCCGACGGCACCGACGGCACCGACGGCACCGAGGTGCTGCACCAGGACGGGCTCGGCGAGCCCGACGGCCTGGAGCGCCTGTGGACCCCGCACCGGATGGCCTACATCCGCGGCGAGAACAAGCCCGACGACGACACGTCCGGCACCTGCCCGTTCTGCCGCATCCCGTCCCTGCCCGACGACGAGGGCCTGGTCGTGCGCCGCGGCGAGCTGGTCTTCGCGGTGCTGAACCTCTACCCGTACGCCCCCGGGCACCTCCTGGTCTGCCCCTACCGCCACATCGCCGACTACACCGAGACCACCGACGCCGAGGCCGCCGAGATGGCCGACCTCACCCGCACCGCGATGCGCACGCTGCGGCGGGTCTCGAACGCGGCCGGCTTCAACGTCGGCATGAACCAGGGTGACATCGCCGGCGCCGGGATCGCGGCCCACCTGCACCAGCACGTCGTGCCGCGGTGGCCGGGCGACCAGAACTTCATGCCGGTGATCGGGCGCACCAAGACGCTGCCCGAGCTGCTCACCGACACCCGCGGCCTGCTGGCCGACGCCTGGGGCTAGGGGTGCGGTCGCGGGACGTGCGCGACACCGGGGCATCCGCGGCACGACCTGCTCGGACGGTGCTGCTCGACCTCGACGACACCCTCGTGGACCACCAGGGCACGGCGGACGCGGCCGCGGTCGCCTGGGCGGCGGAGCACGGCATCCACGACCCGGGGGTGCGCCGGCGGTGGGCGGCCGTCTCGGAAGTCCACTACGGGCGCTACCAGCGTCGCGAGCTGTCCTTCGCCGACCAGCGGCGGGCCCGGGTGCGCGAGCTCCTCTCGCTCGAGGTCGCCGACGCCGACGCCGACGACCTCTTCACCGGGTACCTGAGGCGGTACGAGGCCGGCTGGAGACTGTTCGACGACGCGCGTCCGGCGCTGCGGCGCGCACGGTCCGCCGGGCTCGTCGTCGCGGTCCTCACCAACGGTGACGAGGAGCAGCAGCGGCGCAAGCTCCACCTGGTCGGGCTGGAGGACGAGGTCGACGTCCTCGTCGCGGCCTCGTCGCTGCCTGCCGGGAAGCCCGACGTGCGTGCCTTCCGCGGGGCCCTCGCCCGGATCGGCGCCCACGCCGAGGAGGCGCTGATGATCGGCGACAGCCTCGAGGAGGACGTCCGCGGGGCGCTGCGCGCGGGTCTGGACGCGGTCCTCGTCGACCGCAGCGGAGACGGTCGGGCGCGCGACGTCCGTACCGTGGCGAGCCTCGACGAGGTCACCTTCGGCACCCCGCCGGTCGGCGGGCGCTGACCCGGCACCCGCCGCGCCGTGGTGCTCCCGGTCGGCGGCGGGGGCCGGGGCGGGCTACTTCTTCTTCTTGCTGACGACCTTCTCGACGGCGCTGATCGCCTGCGAGGCGGCGTCGTTCTTGTCGCGCTTGGCGCTGCGCTTCTCCTTGAGAGAGGCGCCGGACTTCTTGGACATGGCTTGGCGCGGTGACTTGTCGCTCATGGCAGTCCTGTCGGTGGAGGGCCTGGATGGCCCCGTCCACCGACACTACGCCTGCCGCCTCGGGCCGGGCGGCGCCCGCGCGCGGGCCGGCGGTCCGTCCGGGCCCGGGGGACCGCTAGCCTGCGGGCACCATGTTGGAGCGGTTCAAGGGTTTCTGGCAGGGCGTCGTGCTGATGCCGTTCGTCCGCCTCTTCCTGCGCCTGGGCATCAGCCCGGACGCGGTGACGCTCGTGGGGACCCTCGGGGTCGCGGCCGGGGCGCTGATCTTCTTCCCGCAGGGGATGCTGCTGACCGGGGTCCTGTTCATCACCGCGTTCGTGTTCAGCGACCTCGTCGACGGGCAGATGGCGCGGCTGTCGGGGCGTACCTCGAAGTTCGGCGCCTTCTGGGACTCCACGCTGGACCGGATCGGCGACGGCGCCGTCTTCGGCGGGCTGGTCCTCTACTTCGCCGGCCCCGGGGACAACTACCTCTACCTCTGCCTGTCGCTGTACTGCGTGGTGATGGGCGCGGTCACCTCCTACGCCCGCGCCCGGGCCGAGTCCCTGGGCATGGACGCCCGCGGCGGCGTCGCCGAGCGCGCCGACCGGCTGGTGCTGATCCTGGTCGCGACCGGGCTCGGGGCGATCTTCGGGCTCGAGTGGTTCACCTACGTCGCGCTGTGGATCCTGGCCGTGGCCAACACCGCCACCGTGGTCTTTCGGATCCGCAAGGTGCACCGCCAGGCCGTCGCGGCCGACGCCGGGCCGGCGACCGTCTGACCTGCGTCTGACCTGCGGATCCCGGGGGCCTGGGACCCCCGGCCCGGTGGGACCTGCGGTGAGGCGCCGGACGTACGATCGGGGCATGTCCGCGACCCAGCACGACCCCGCCGCCACCACCCCCACGACCGGCTCCGACCGCGTCAAGCGCGGGATGGCGGAGATGCTCAAGGGCGGCGTGATCATGGACGTGGTCACCGCCGAGCAGGCGAAGATCGCCGAGGACGCCGGCGCCGTCGCGGTGATGGCGCTCGAGCGCGTGCCGGCCGACATCCGCGCCCAGGGCGGCGTGGCCCGGATGAGCGACCCCGACATGATCGAGGGCATCCAGGCGGCCGTGTCGATCCCGGTGATGGCCAAGGCGCGGATCGGGCACTTCGTCGAGGCGCAGGTCCTGCAGAGCCTGGGCGTCGACTACGTCGACGAGTCCGAGGTGCTGACCCCCTCCGACTACACCCACCACATCGACAAGTGGGCGTTCACCGTGCCCTTCGTCTGCGGGGCGACCAACCTCGGTGAGGCGCTGCGCCGGATCAACGAGGGCGCGGCCATGGTCCGCTCCAAGGGCGAGGCCGGCACCGGCGACGTCTCCAACGCCGTGATGCACATGCGCACCATCCGCGGCGAGCTCCGCCGGCTCGCCGGGCTCGACGAGCAGGAGCTCTACGTCGCCGCCAAGGAGATGCAGGCGCCGTACGCCCTAGTCCGCGAGGTCGCCGAGCGCGGCTCGCTGCCCGTGGTGCTCTTCACCGCCGGTGGCATCGCCACCCCCGCCGACGCCGCGATGATGATGCAGCTCGGTGCCGACGGCGTGTTTGTGGGCTCGGGCATCTTCAAGTCCGGCAACCCCGCCGAGCGTGCCGAGGCGATCGTGAAGGCCACCACCTTCCACGACGACCCCGACATGATCGCCAAGGTCTCCCGCGGGCTCGGTGAGGCGATGGTCGGGATCAACGTCGAGGAGCTCCCCGAGCCGCACCGGCTCGCGCAGCGCGGCTGGTAGGCGGCCCGGGCCGGCTCGGCCCACCAACTCCCCCGCGGGGCGGACCGGCGGCGGCGGCGGCGACGACCCACCCGGCGCTGTAACGCTGTGTTACTTGACCTGGTGCGGCGTCACGGTGCCGCACCAGAGGAAGTAACACAGCGTTACAGCGCGCTGTGGGCCCGGCCGGCCCGGGCTGCCGGCCCGACCCGACTACCGCAGCTCCGGGCAGTCCAGCCGGGCGCGGTCGGCGGCGCCCAGCGCGTCGTAGTCGCCGACCAGGTCCAGCACCCGCGCGTCGGCTCCGTCGCCGTCGAGGTAGGCGCGGAAGTCGTACTGTCCCGCCGCCCACCACAGCTGCGGCTCGCCCCCGTCCGAGACGGTGTAGACCCCGGACGGTCCGCCCATCGCCTGCACCACCTCGTCGAGCCCGGACCCGACCTCCAGCGAGCACCACGCCCGCACCCAGCGCCCGGTGTCCGCGGCACTCCCGGCCGCCGCCCGGGGTGACTCGTCGAGGACGTGCCAGGCGGCGTCGGCGACCACCATCCGTACGGTCAGGTCGACCCCGGCCAGGTCGACGGCGAGCACCGCGTCCTCCGCGGTCTCCTGGGTGACCTCGACGCCGCGCGGGTCGGTCTCGCGCACCGGGTCCTCCCACAGCAGCGCCTCGAAGCCGACGCACGGGTCGCCCTGCTCGGCGCGGTCCTCGAGGATCGCCCGCTGCCGCAGCTCGATCGTCAGCTCCGGCGCCTGCAGCGCGCACGCCCGCGCGGCGTCGCGGGCGGCCAGGGCTCCGAGCCAGGCCCGGTACGCCGCCGCGGGCCCGTCGGGGTCGTCGGCCGCCGGCGCCTGGGAGGAGGCGAGCGGGGAGGGGGACGGGGAGGTCGTCCACACGGACACGAAGGAGCGCGGCTCCTCGGTGCCGTCCTCGGCGCCGCCGCACCCCGTCGTCCCGGCCAGGCACGCCAGCACGAGCGCCACCGCGCCGTGACGCAGGCGGGGGACCAGCCGGAGTACCAGGCGGGGTACCAGGCGGGGGACCGGGCGACATCGCACGACGCCACCCTCTCCTACGATCGGCCCGTGTCCCAGCCCCCCGCCTCCGCCGGCACCCACGGCCTCACCGTCGGCGTGCTGGCCCTGCAGGGCGACGTCCGCGAGCACGTCGTGGCCCTCGAGGCGCTCGGCGCGACCGCCGTACGGGTGCGCCGCGTCGAGGAGCTCGACCGCTGCGACGCGCTGGTCCTGCCCGGGGGCGAGTCGACGACCATCGCCCGGCTGGCCCGCACCTTCGACCTGCTTGGACCGCTGCGCGAGCGGATCGCGGGCGGGATGCCCGTGCTCGGCACCTGTGCCGGGATGATCCTGCTCGCCGACCGCGTCCTGGACGGCGAGCCGGGCCAGCAGACCATCGGCGGGCTCGACGTGACGGTGCGCCGCAACGCCTTCGGCCGTCAGGTCGACTCCTTCGAGACCGACGTGACGATGAGCGGCCTGGCCGAACCCGTGCACGCCGTGTTCATCCGCGCCCCGTGGGTGGAGGAGGTCGGTCCGGGGGTCGAGGTCCTGGCCCGGGCGGCCGGCCACGCGGTCGCCGTACGCCAGGGCCCGCTGCTGGCCACGTCGTTCCACCCCGAGGTCGGCGGCGACCTGCGGGTGCACCGGGTGTTCCTCGACGGGGTCGCGGCTCTGGCCTGACCGCCCGTCGGCGGTAGGCTCGGGGCCCGGCCTCCGGGCCGCCACCGTCATCGGACGAGCCCTAGGCGCCGTCACCACCCCGAGGACCGAAGAGGGACCGCATGTCAGGCCACTCCAAGTGGGCGACCACGAAGCACAAGAAGGCCATCGTCGACGCCAAGCGCGGCAAGATGTTCGCCAAGCTGGTCAAGAACGTCGAGGTCGCCGCCCGGATGGGCGGGGGCGACATGTCGGGCAACCCGACGCTCTACGACGCGGTGCAGAAGGCGAAGAAGGCCTCGGTCCCCAACGACAACATCGACCGCGCGCTCAAGCGCGGCTCCGGTGCCGAGACCGGGGGAGCGGACTACCAGACGATCATGTACGAGGGCTACGGCCCCGGCGGCGTCGCGATGCTCATCGAGTGCCTGACCGACAACAAGAACCGGGCCGCGATGGAGGTCCGCACCGCGATGAACCGCAACGGCGGCTCGTTGGCCGACCCCGGCTCGGTGTCGTTCCTGTTCCACCGCAAGGGCGTCGTCGTGGTGCCGGTGCACCAGGAGGGCCGCGAGGTCGACGAGGACACCGTCCTGGAGGCCACCCTCGAGGCCGGCGCCGAGGACGTCTCGGACCTCGGCGAGGTCTTCGAGGTGCTCTCCGAGCCCACCGACCTGATCGCGGTCCGCACCGCGCTGCAGGCCGCCGGGGTCGACTACGACTCCGCCGAGGCGGAGTTCCGCCCCGACATGCAGGTGGAGCTCGAGAGCGACGCCGCCGGCAAGGTGCTGCGCCTGGTCGACGTGCTCGAGGACCTCGACGACGTGCAGAACATCTACGCCAACTTCGACATCGCCGACGAGGTCATGGAGCAGCTGCAGGACGCCTGACCCCCAGGACCCGACCCGCCGCCGGCGTGCTGCGGGCGTGTCGGCGTACGCCCCGTCGGCGCCGCCGGATAGCGTGCCGTGCGAACACACGTTCGGACGGCAGGAGGTGGGCAGGTGCGGGTGCTCGGGATCGACCCCGGCCTGACGCGCTGCGGGATGGGTGTCGTCGACGGCGAGACCGGCCGGCCGCTGACCCTGGTCGACGTCAACGTCCTGCGCACCTCCAGCGACCTGCCGGTGCCCCAGCGGCTGGTGACCATCGAGCGCGGCGTCCAGGCGTGGATCGAGGAGCACCGCCCCGACGCGGTGGCCATCGAGCGGGTCTTCGCCCGCTCCGACGTCAGCACCGTGATGGGCACCGCCCAGGCCAGCGGCATCGCCATGGTCGTCGCGGCGCGGATGGGACTGCCCGTCGCGCTGCACACCCCGAGCGAGGTCAAGGCCGCGGTCTCCGGCAACGGCCGCGCCACCAAGCAGCAGGTGGGGCTGATGATCACCCGCATCCTGCGCCTCGACGCCCCGCCCAAGCCCGCCGACGCCGCCGACGCCCTCGCGCTGGCCGTCACCCACATCTGGCGCGGCGGCGCCCAGGCCCGCCTCGCGGCCGCCGCCGCTGCGGCCGCGACCGCCACGGCGGCGGCCCGCACCCGCACCCCCGCCCGCACCCCCGCACGAGCCCCCGGGAGGACCCGATGATCGCCTTCGTCCGAGGCCAGGTGGCCGAGGTCGGCCTGACCAGCGCCGTCCTCGAGGTCGGCGGGGTCGGCCTCGAGCTGATGTGCAACCCCGGCACGCTGGCCGGGCTGCGCGCCGGCCAGACCGCGCACCTGCCGACCTCGATGGTGGTCCGCGAGGACTCCCTGACCCTCTTCGGCTTCGCCGACGCCGACGAGAAGCAGGTCTTCGAGCTCGTCCAGACCGCCTCCGGTGTCGGCCCGAAGCTGGCTCAGGCGATGCTCGCCGTGCTCGCCCCCGACGACCTGCGCCGCGCCGTCTCCACCGAGGACGTCAAGACCCTGACCCGCGTGCCGGGCATCGGTCAGAAGGGCGCGCAGCGGATCATCCTGGAGCTCAAGGACCGCCTCGGCGGGCCCACCGGCGTACGCCCCGCGCTCGCCCCCGCCCCGGCCGAGGCCTGGCGCGAGCAGGTGCACCAGGGTCTGGTCGGGCTCGGCTGGCCCGCCCGCGACGCGGACGGCGCCGTCGACGCCGTCGCCCCGGACGCCGGACCCACGCCCGACGTCGCCGCCCTCCTCCGCGCCGCCCTGCGCACCCTGAGCAGGGCCTGACGTGGGCGAGGACGAGCTCGGCGCGCTCGAGGAGGCGCACTTGGCGCGGATGACCGGCGGGTCCGCGCTGACCGCCGCGGAGGCCGAGGGCGACGAGCGTGCCGTCGAGGCGGCGCTGCGCCCCCGCTCCCTGGACGAGGTCGTCGGCCAGTCCCGGGTGCGCGAGCAGCTCGGCCTGGTCCTCGAGGCCGCCCGGATGCGCGACAAGCCGCCCGACCACGTCCTGCTCTCCGGGCCGCCCGGCCTGGGCAAGACCACCCTGGCGATGATCATCGCCCACGAGATGGGCTCCCCGCTGCGGCTGACCAGCGGCCCCGCGATCACCCACGCCGGCGACCTCGCCGCGATCCTGTCGGGCCTCAACGAGGGCGACGTCCTCTTCGTCGACGAGATCCACCGGATGTCGCGCCCGGCCGAGGAGATGCTCTACATGGCCATGGAGGACTTCCGGGTCGACGTCATCATCGGCAAGGGCCCCGGCGCCACCGCGATCCCGCTGGAGATACCGCCCTTCACCCTGGTCGGCGCGACCACCCGCGCCGGCCTGCTGCCCGGGCCGCTGCGCGACCGGTTCGGGTTCACCGCACGCCTGGAGTTCTACGAGCCCGACGAGCTCGACCAGATCCTGCGCCGCTCGTCCGGCCTGCTCGGCGTTGACCTGGCCGTCGACGGCTCCGCCGAGATCGCCTCCCGCTCCCGCGGCACCCCCCGGATCGCCAACCGGCTGCTGCGCCGGGTGCGCGACTACGCCCAGGTCCGCGCCGACGGCGTGGTCACCCACGACATCTCCCGGCGCGCGCTCGATCTCTACGAGGTCGACGAGCTGGGCCTGGACCGGCTCGACCGCGGCGTCGTCGACGTGCTGTGCCGCCGCTTCGGCGGGGGACCGGTCGGCGTCTCCACCATCGCGGTCGCCGTCGGGGAGGAGCGCGAGACCGTCGAGGAGGTGGCGGAGCCGTTCCTGGTCCGGATCGGGTTCCTGGCCCGTACGCCGCGCGGGCGCGTGGCCACCGCCGCCGCCTGGCGCCACCTCGGGCTCGTCCCCCCGGCCTCGAGCATGCCGGAGGCCGTCGAGGACGCCCCGGGCACGACTGCGGACGCCCCGGCCGCCGCGCCGACACTCTTCGAGGACTAGTGGGTCACCCGTCTGGGTGCTGCCGTTAGAGTGACCTGTCGGCCCTCGGCGCCCCTCGGCGCGGGTCGGACCACCCGTACCCGACGACCTCGAGAGGTTGTGCTGTGTCACAGCTCGTCAACCTGTTGCCGATCGTGGGGCTCGTCCTCATCTTCTGGCTGCTGATCCTGCGCCCCGCACAGAAGCGCCAGAAGGAGATGCGTGCCCTGCAGGCGTCGCTGACGCCCGGCGACGAGGTGCTGCTCGGCTCCGGCCTGATCGGCACCCTGCGCTCGCTCGACGACGACCGCGCGCAGATCGAGGTCGCCCCCGGCGTCCACGTCACCGTGGTCCGCGGCTCCATCGCGGCCCGCACCACCGCCACGCTCGACGGACCGGCGGACACCGCCCGTCCCGAGGACGTCTGAGGTGGCGCGTCGCAAGCCCCGCCCGCTGCGCACGCTGACGGTCTTCTTCGTCCTCGTCGCCCTGTCCTACGGCCTGGTGGCCGTGGCCGCCAGCTGGAGCCCCCGGCTCGGGCTCGACCTCCAGGGCGGCACCCAGATCACCCTGCAGGCCGAGGGCGACCCGAGCGGGGACAGCCTCAGCGAGGCCCGCGCGATCATCGACCAGCGCGTCAACGGCTCCGGCGTCGCCGAGGCCGAGGTCACCACCCAGGGCGGCGACCAGATCGTGGTCGAGGTCCCGGGTGAGAACCAGCGCGACCTCGTCGAGACGGTCAGCCGCCAGGCCCAGCTCCGCTTCCGCCTCGTGGCCTGCTCGGACTCCAACCCCTGCGGCGCGCCCTCGAACGCCCCGGTCCCCGGCGGCGCCGACTCGCTGATCCCCGACACCGCCCCCGGCGGCGGCAACGGCGCCGGCAACGGCGGCAACGGTGGCGGGAACGGTGGCAACGCCGGCGGGAACGACACCGGCAACGGCGGCAACGCCAACCGCGCCCCGGTCGGGTTCTCCGACACCACGCCGGCCCCCTCCGGCGAGGCCAGCCCGTCGGACGCCGCCAGCCCCTCCGAGAGCCCGGCGGAGAACCCGTCCGCGAGCCCCTCGGACGCCGCCTCCGAGGCGCCGGCCGACCCGGACGCGGTCCAGGACGTCCAGGAGGCCCTGGCCTTCATGAACAGCCCGACGCCCGCGGCGGTGGAGGCGTTCAACTCCTACACCTGCCGCGACGACGGCGTCCTGCTGAACTCCGACGGCGAGCCCACCCGGCTGCCCGACGACTCAACGCAGCCGCTGGTCGCCTGCTCCGAGCCCGAGGGCTCGGTCGGCAGCACCGACTACGTCCCGGCGCAGAAGTACCTGCTCTCCGAGGCCGTCATCCAGGGCACCTCGCTGACCGAGGCCTCCGCGGGCATCCCGCAGGGCCAGCTCCAGTGGGTCGTGAGCCTGCAGCTCGGCGGCGACGCCGTCGGCACCTTCGCCACCATCTCGCGCGAGCTCGTCGGCACCGGCGAGCAGTTCGCGGTCGTCCTGGACGGGTCGGTCATCTCCGCCCCCACCATGGACGGGGTCATCCCCAACGGCCAGGCCCAGATCAGCGGCAACTTCAACGAGGTCACCGCGACCAGCCTCACCACGAGCCTCCAGTACGGCGCCCTGCCGATCTCGTTCGGCGACGACCCCAACGTGGTCAACGTCGGCCCGACCCTGGCCGGCAACCAGCTCGGCGCCGGCATCCTCGCCGGCCTGATCGGCCTCGGCCTGGTGATGATCTACTGCATGCTCTACTACCGCGGTCTCGGGCTGGTGATCATCGCCTCGCTGCTCGTCGCCGGTGCGGTCACCTACTCCAGCGTGCTGCTGCTCGCCGAGGCGGCCGGCTTCACGCTGACCCTGCCCGGCATCGCCGGGCTGATCGTCGCGGTGGGCATCACCGCGGACTCGTTCATCGTCTACTTCGAGCGGATCCGCGACGAGATGCGCGACGGCAAGTCGATGCGGGTCGCCGTCGAGTCCGCCTGGCCGCGGGCCAGGGCCACCTGCGTGGCGGCCGACGCGGTGTCGATCCTGGCCGCGGTGGTGCTCTACATCTTCGCCGCGGGCGTGGTGAAGGGCTTCGCGTTCGCGCTCGGCCTGTCCACGATCATCGACCTGGTGGTGTTCTTCTTCTTCACCAAGCCCATGGTCTCCTCGCTGGCCCGGCTGAAGTTCTTCAACACCGGCCACCGGTTCTCCGGGCTGTCCGACGAGACGCTCGGTCTCGACACGACCACCACCGCGCCGGTTGAGCGCGACCACGCCGTCGGCGTGGGAGGGAGAGCCTGATGGGCAAGTACTCACGGCTGGGCCACGACCTCTACACCGGGCGCCGCTCGTACGACTTCGTCGGCCGCAAGTGGCTCTGGTACACCGTCTCCGCGGTCCTGCTGGCCATCGCGATCAGCGGGCTGCTGGTGCGGGGCCTCAACCTCGGCATCGAGTTCACCGGCGGTGCGCAGTACACCGTGTCGCTGCCGGCCGCCGACGCCACGCAGGACACCGCCGACGACCTGCGCGAGGCCGTCGCCGGCACCGGGATCCCCGAGGCGTCGTCACCGATCGTGACCACGTCCGGCGACCAGGCGGTCCAGGTCCAGACCGAGACGCTCACCGACGAGGAGAGCGCCGAGGTCGTCCAGGTCATCCTGGACACGACCGGCACCAACCCCGCCGACATCTCCCAGGAGGAGATCGGCCCCAGCTGGGGCGCCGAGATCGCCGAGCGGGCGCTGCTCGGCATCGGGGTGTTCCTGGTCCTCGTCGCGCTGATGATCTGGGCGTACTTCCGTGAGTGGAAGATGTCGGTCGCGGCCCTGGTCGCGCTGATCCACGACGTCGTGATCACGATCGGCATCTACGCCATCGTCGGCTTCGAGGTCACCCCGGCCAGCGTCACCGGCCTGCTCACCATCCTCGGGTTCTCGCTCTACGACACCGTGGTCGTCTTCGACAAGGTGCGCGAGAACACCCGCAACCTGCCGGCGCTGAAGATGTCCTACAGCCAGGGCGCCAACCTCGCGGTCAACCAGACCGTGGTGCGGTCGGTGAACACCTCGATCGTGGCGCTGCTGCCGGTCGGCGCGATCCTCTACATCGGTGCGGTCCAGCTCGGCGCCGGGGCGCTGAAGGACCTGTCCCTGTCGCTGTTCATCGGGATGGCGGTCGGGGCGTACTCCTCGATCTTCATCGCCACGCCCCTCGCGGTGCAGCTCAAGCGCAACGAGCCCGACATCGTGCAGGCCGAGCAGCGCGCCAAGGCCCGCGCGCGTGCCGCGGACCCGTACGCCACCGTGCCGACCTACGTCGAGGACATGCCGGTCGCCGACGCGCCCGAGGGCGACGACCTCGGCGAGCCCGCGGTCGGTGGCCAGGAGGCCGCCGGCGCGCCCGCCGCTCCGCGCACCGCACCGCCGCGCCGCCCGGAGGCAGCCGGCAAGGGCCGAACGGTCCCGCCCTCGCGCGGGCCCGTCTCCGAGGGCGGCACCTCCGGCCGTCCCCAGCCCACCCGCCGGCCCCGCTCGAAGCGCGACACGTGAGCGCCGTCGAGCGCGGTGGGCAGGCCCTGGACCGGCTGATCGTCGACGTCGCCGACTACCCGCAGCCGGGCATCGTGTTCAAGGACATCACCCCGGTCCTGGCCGACCACGACGCGCTGGTCGCGGTCGTGGGCGGCCTGGCCACCGCCGGGCGCGACGCCGACGGGGCCGTCCACGTCGACAAGGTGGTCGGGATGGAGGCGCGCGGGTTCATCCTCGGGCCCCCGGTCGCGCTGGACCTCGGCGTCGGGTTCGTCCCGGTCCGCAAGGCCGGCAAGCTGCCGCGCGAGGCGCACGCCGTCACCTACGCCCTGGAGTACGGCGAGGCGACCCTCGAGCTGCACCGCGACGCCGTACGCCCCGGTGAGCGCGTGCTGCTGGTCGACGACGTGCTGGCCACCGGCGGCACCGCCGCGGCGACCCGGGACCTGGTCGAGCGGTGCGGGGGAGTGGTGGTCGCCGTGGCGGTCCTGCTCGAGCTGACCTTCCTGCCGGGCCGCGACGCGGTGGCCGGGGTCCCGGTCACGGCGCTCCGTCCGGTCTGAGCCCCGTGCCGGCACCCCCTAGGATGGGGTGATGGAGGACGAGCAGACCGTCACGCGTGACCGCGCCGACGACGCTGCCCCGGACCCGTCGCAGCCGGCCCGGCCCGAGGGCGGCAGCGTCACCGCCTCCCCGCCGTCGGCGCGCGGGATGCGCGCCCGCCTGGCCCGGATGGGCACCCGCAACCAGCCCGGCAACCCGGTCCTCGAGCCGCTGCTGCGCGCGGTGCGGGCCAACCACCCGAAGGCCGACCTCGCGCTGATCGAGCGGGCGTACACGACCGCCGAGGAGCTGCACCGCACCCAGACCCGCAAGAGCGGCGACCCGTACATCACCCACCCGCTCGCGGTGACGACGATCCTCGCCGAGATCGGGATGACCGAGGCGACGCTGTGCGCGGCGCTGCTGCACGACACCGTCGAGGACACCCCGTACACCCTCGAGCAGGTGACCAGGGACTTCGGCGAGGAGGTCGCGCGCCTGGTCGACGGCGTGACCAAGCTGGACAAGGTCAAGTACGGCGACTCGGCGCAGGCCGAGACCATCCGCAAGATGATCGTCGCGATGTCGCGCGACATCCGGGTGCTGGTGATCAAGCTCGCCGACCGGCTGCACAACATGCGCACCCTGCGCTACGTGCGCCAGGAGACCCAGGAGCGGGTCGCCCGCGAGACGCTCGACATCTACGCCCCGCTGGCCCACCGGCTGGGCATGAACACCATCAAGTGGGAGCTCGAGGACCTCGCGTTCGCGACCCTGCACCCCAAGATCTACGACGAGATCGTCCGGATGGTCGCGGTCCGCGCGCCCTCGCGCGACCAGTTCCTCTCCGAGGTGATCAGCCAGGTCGAGAACGACCTGCGCGAGGCCAAGGTCAAGGCGACGGTGACCGGCCGGCCGAAGCACTACTACTCGATCTACCAGAAGATGATCGTCGGGGGCCGCGAGTTCTCCGACATCTACGACCTGGTCGGCATCCGCGTCCTGGTCGACGAGGACCGCGACTGCTACTCCGTGCTCGGCGTGCTCCACTCGCGCTGGAACCCGGTGCTCGGGCGGTTCAAGGACTACGTCGCGATGCCGAAGTTCAACATGTACCAGTCGCTGCACACCACGGTGATCGGTCCGTCGGGCAAGCCGGTCGAGATGCAGATCCGCACCTTCGCCCAGCACCGCCGCGCCGAGTACGGCGTCGCGGCGCACTGGAAGTACAAGGAGGACGGCCGCGCCGGCCTCGAGACCGAGAAGCGCGGCGACATGGACGACATGTCCTGGGTGCGCCAGCTGCTCGACTGGCAGAGCGAGGTCGAGGACCCGGGGGAGTTCCTGGAGTCGTTGCGCTTCGAGATCAACCGCGCGGAGACGTACGTCTTCACCCCGCGCGGCGACGTGATCGCGCTGCCGGCCGGGGCCACCCCGGTCGACTTCGCCTACGCGGTGCACACCGAGGTCGGCCACCACACGATCGGCGCGCGGGTCAACGGGCGGCTGGTGCCGCTGGAGTCGACCCTGGACAACGGCGACGTGGTGGAGGTCTTCACCTCCCGCTCCGCCGACGCCGCCCCGTCACGCGACTGGCTCGGCTTCGTCAAGTCGCAGCGCGCCCGCTCCAAGATCCGGCAGTGGTTCACCAAGGAGCGCCGCGAGGAGGCCATCGAGCGCGGCAAGGACCAGCTCACGCGGATGATGCGCAAGGAGGGCCTGCCCCTCAAGCGCCTGCTGACCCACGAGTCCCTGCTGTCGGCGGCCGGCCACTTCAACCTCAACGACGTCTCCGCGCTCTACGCCGCGGTGGGGGAGAACAACATCTCCGCCCAGGCCGTCGTGCGCTGGGTGCTCGACCTGCACGGCGGCAACGACGGCGCCCAGGAGGACCTCGCCGAGGCCGTCACGATCACCGGGCGCCGCGGCCGCGGCCGGGCCAAGGCCTCCAGCGGCGGCGACTCGGGCGTGGTGGTCAAGGGCGCCGCCGACGTGTGGGTCAAGCTCGCGAAGTGCTGCACCCCGGTGCCCCCCGACGAGATCCTCGGCTTCGTCACCAAGGACAGCGGCGTCTCCGTGCACCGCCAGGACTGCCCGAACGCCTCGTCGCTGCGCAAGCAGCCGCAGAAGGTGCTCGAGGTCGAGTGGGCGCCCACGGCGCAGTCGATGTTCCTGGTCAACATCCAGGTCCAGGCCCTCGACCGGGCCCGGCTGCTCTCCGACATCACGATGGCGCTCTCGGACGCCCACGTGAACATCCTCTCGGCCACGCTCAGCACCGGCCGCGACCGCGTCGCCACCTCCCGCTTCACCTTCGAGATGGCCGAGACCAAGCACCTCGACCAGGTGCTGCGCACCGTGCGTACGGTCCCCGGCGTCTTCGACGCCTACCGCGTCACGCAGTAGCGGGCCGGTCCTGCCCGCCGACGGCGGGCGAGCTGTCGTTGCGACAACCCCACCCGCACCGGCCCGGGCGGCTCAGCCGGAGTAGTCGGCAGCGGCGCGGCGGGCCATGTCGAGGAACGCCTGACGGGAGGCGAGGTCGTCCTCGAGGCGCTTGGCGCGCTTGTCGTCCCCGGCCGTGCGGGCCTTCTCCAGGTCGGCCTCGACACCGGCGATCGCGGCCTCGAGCTTGGCGACCATGTCGTCGGCGCGGGCGGACTTCTCGGGGTCCGAGCGCTTCCACTTCTCGTCCTCGACCGAGCGGATGGCCTGCTCGACCTTGCGGATCCGGCCCTCGAGCTCCTGCACCCGGTCGCGGGGGACCTTGCCGGCCTCGTCCCACTTGTCGGCGATGTCGCGGAAGGCGCGCTTGGCGGCCTCGGCGTCCTTCACCGGCAGCAGCGCCTCGGCCTGGGCGATGAGCTCGTCCTTGACCACGGCGTTGGCGGCGTACTCCTGGTCCAGCTCGGCGTTGGCGGCGTCGCGGGCGCCGAAGAACTGGTCCTGCGCGCCGCGGAACCGCTTCCACAGCGCGTCGTCGACGGACTTCGGTGCGGGGCCGGCGGCCTTCCAGTCGCGCATCAGGTCGCGGTAGCGGCCCGAGGTCGGGCCCCACTCGGTGCTGGTGGCCAGCGACTCGGCCTCGACCACGAGCCGCTCCTTGACGACCTGGGCGCCGCCGCGCTTCTCGTCCTGCTCGGCGAAGTGCTGCTTGCGGCGCTTGCCGTACGCCGACCGGGCCGCGGAGAACCGCTTCCACAGGGCGTCGTCGGAGGGGCGGTCGATGCGGGGCAGCGCCTTCCACTGCTCGAGCAGGTCGCGCAGCCGGGTCGAGCCGTGCCGCCAGTCGTTGCCGGCCGCGACCTTCTCGGCGACCTCGACCAGGTCCTCCTTGGCCTTCTTGGCCTCGGCGTTGCGCTGCGCCTTCTCGGCCTTCCTGGCGCTGCGCTGCTGCGCGAGCACGGGGCCGAGGGAGTCCAGGCGGGCCGTCAGCGAGGCCAGGTCGCCGACGGCGCTGGCCTCGACCAGCGACGCGCGCACGGTCTTCACCCGCTCGGTCGCCTCCTCCGGCGACAGCACGCCGGAGCGGACCCGCTGGTCCAGGAGGTGCACCTCGGTCTCGAGGGCGGTGAAGCGGTCGGCGTAGAAGGCCAGCGCCTCCTCGGGGGTGCCCTCGGGGTACTGACCGACGACACGCTCCTCGCCCGTCGCGGTCCGCACGTACACGGTGCCGATGTCGTCGACCCGGCCCCACTCGCTGCTCGTCACTGCCGATCCTCTTCGTCGCGGTCGTCTCGTGCTGGCGTCGCCGGTCAGCATGCTAGTGGGCGCACCGCCGGGCGGCGGGCCCGGCGGGGGACGCTAGCCTGCGGGGGTGTTGATCGCCGGCTTCCCCGCAGGTCCGTGGGGCACCAACTGCTACGTCGCCGCCACCGGTCCCGGCAGCGAGTGCGTCGTCGTCGACCCCGGGATGGACGCCACCGCCGGGGTCGTCGAGCTGGTGCGCGAGCACCGCCTCAAGCCGGTCGCGGTGCTGGTCACCCACGGCCACGTCGACCACATGTGGTGCGTCGCCCCGGTCGCCGGCACCTACGACGCCACCGCCTGGGTGCACCCCGCGGACCGGCACCTGCTCACCGACCCGATGGCTGGGATGTCGCCCGAGACCACGCAGATGCTGCTCGGCGGCGCGCACGAGTGGGCCGAGCCCGACGACGTGCGCGAGCTCGCCGACGGCCAGGACCTCGAGCTGGCCGGGATGCGGTTCGTCGTGGACCACACCCCCGGCCACACCGCCGGGTCCGTGACCTTCCGCGCGCCGTACGACGCCTCGAACGACGTCTCCGAGGTCATGTTTGCCGGCGACCTTCTCTTCGCGGGGTCCATCGGGCGCACCGACCTGCCCGGCGGCGACCACCCGACGATGCTGCGCAGCCTGACCAGCAAGGTGCTGACGCTGCCCGACGACGTCGTGGTGCTCCCCGGCCACGGCGAGCAGACCTCGATCGGCCGCGAGCGCGCCACCAACCCGTACCTGCTCGACCTCCAGGAGCGCTGAGCCCCGTGCCCAAGCCCACCCCGCTCAGCGGGTTCCCCGAGCTGCTGCCCGCCCAGCGCGTCGTCGAGCGCGAGGTGATCGCCACGCTCTCGCGCGTCTTCGAGCTGCACGGCTTCGCCAACATCGAGACCCGGGTCGTCGAGCCCCTCGACGTGCTGGCCAAGGGCGGCGAGATCGACAAGGAGATCTACGTCCTGCAGCGCCTGCAGGCCGGACCCGACCAGACGGCCGCCGACGCGACGCTGGGCATGCACTTCGACCTCACGGTGCCGTTCTCGCGCTACGTGCTGGAGAACTCCGGTCACCTCGAGTTCCCGTTCCGGCGCTTCCAGGTGCAGCCGGCCTGGCGCGGCGAGCGGCCCCAGGAGGGCCGCTACCGCCAGTTCACGCAGGCCGACATCGACATCGTCGGGCGCGACGAGCTCGGTTTCCACCACGACGTCGAGGTGGTCCGCGTGATGGTCGAGGCGCTCGGTGCGCTGCCGCTGCCGCCGCTGACGTTCTGCGTCAACAACCGCAAGCTGATCCAGGGCTTCTACCGCGGGCTGGGCATCGAGGACGTCACCACGGCCATCCGCGTCATCGACAAGCTGGACAAGCTGCCCGCCGAGGTCGTCGCCGCCCAGCTGGTCGAGCAGGCCGGCGCCACCGAGGAGCAGGCGCAGCGCTGCCTGGAGCTGGCCACGATCCGGGTCGCCGACACCTCCTTCGTGGAGCGGGTACGCGCCCTCGGGGTCACCGACGAGCTCCTCGAGACCGGCCTGGCCGAGCTGGCCGCGGTCGTCGAGGGCTGCGCCGACGTGGTCTCCGACCGGGTCTCGGTCGAGGTCGACCTGCGCATCGCCCGCGGCCTGGACTACTACACCGGCACCGTGCTCGAGATCTTCATGGCCGGCTACGAGCGGCTGAAGTCGGTCGGCGGCGGCGGCCGGTACGACGCCCTGGCCAGCGACGGCCGCACCACCTACCCCGGCGTCGGCGTCTCCTTCGGCGTCTCGCGCACCCTGCTTCCGCTGATGGCCGACGGCGTCCTCGCCGGCAGCCGGCCGGTGCCCAGCGCCGTGCTCGTCGCCCTGACCGACGAGGAGTCCCGCCCCGCGGCGCAGCGCGTCGCCACGGCCCTGCGTGCCCGGGGGGTCGCCTGCGAGGTGGCCCCCACCCCCGCGAAGTTCGGCAAGCAGATCCGCTTCGCCGAGCGGCGCGGGATCCCGTACGTCTGGTTCTCGCGGCGAGATCCCGACGGCGGCGAGCCCGACGCCGCGGGCGCCCTGACCCACGAGGTCAAGGACATCCGCTCCGGCGAGCAGGTCGCCGCCGACCCCGCCACCTGGACACCCCCACCGAGGACCTGCGAGCGCGGGTCCTGACCGAGGAGCAGCAACCATGATCCGCACCCACGACGCCGGCGCCCTGCGCGCCGAGCACGTCGGCCAGACCGTCACCCTCGCCGGCTGGGTCGCCCGCCGCCGCGACCACGGCGGCGTCGCCTTCCTCGACCTGCGCGAGGCCAGCGGCGTCTGCCAGGTCGTCGTGCGCGACGAGGCCGTGGCCCACACCCTGCGCAACGAGTACTGCCTCAAGGTCGTCGGCGAGGTCTCGCTGCGCCCCGACGGCAACGCCAACCCGAACCTGCCGTCGGGCGAGATCGAGGTCATCGCGACCGAGGTTGAGGTGCTCAACGCCGCCGCGACCCTGCCGTTCCCGATCGACGAGTCCGGCCACGGCGCCGGCGAGGTGGGGGAGGAGGCGCGCCTGCGCCACCGCTACCTCGACCTGCGCCGCGCCGGCCCGGCCGCCGCGCTGCGCCTGCGCAGCAAGGTCAACAAGGCCGCCCGCGACGTCCTGGACCGCCACGACTTCGTCGAGGTCGAGACCCCGACGCTGACCCGCAGCACGCCCGAGGGCGCCCGGGACTTCCTGGTGCCCGCGCGCCTGCAGCCCGGCAGCTGGTACGCCCTGCCGCAGAGCCCGCAGCTGTTCAAGCAGCTGCTGATGGTCGCCGGCATGGAGCGCTACTACCAGATCGCGCGCTGCTACCGCGACGAGGACTTCCGCGCCGACCGGCAGCCGGAGTTCACCCAGCTCGACATCGAGCTGAGCTTCGCCGACCAGGAGGACGTGATCGCCCTCATGGAGGACGTCCTGGCCGCGATGTGGGCCCTGATCGACGTCGAGGTCCCGCGCCCGATCCAGCGGATCACCTACGCCGAGGCGATGGCGCGCTTCGGCTCCGACAAGCCCGACCTGCGGATGGGCCAGGAGCTCGTCGAGTGCACGCAGTACTTCTCCGAGACCTCGTTCCGCGTGTTCCAGGCCGAGTACGTCGGCGCCGTGGTGATGCCCGGTGGCGCCAGCCAGCCGCGCAAGGTCCTCGACGCCTGGCAGGAGTGGGCCAAGCAGCGCGGCGCCAAGGGACTCGCGTACGTCCTGGTGCAGCCCGACGGCGAGCTGACCGGCCCGGTGGCCAAGAACCTGTCGGAGACCGAGAAGGCCGGCCTGGCCGCCCACGTGGGCGCCGAGCCCGGCGACTGCATCTTCTTCGGCGCCGGCGCCACCAAGTCCAGCCGCGCCCTGCTGGGCGCCGCCCGCCTCGAGATCGGTCGCCGCGGCGGCCTCATCGACGAGAGCGCGTTCGCCTTCACCTGGGTCGTCGACGCCCCGATGTTCGAGCCGGCCTCCGAGGCGGTCGCCAGCGGCGACGTCGCGGTCGGCTCCGGCGCCTGGACCGCGGTGCACCACGCCTTCACCGGCCCGAAGCCCGAGTTCGTCGACACCTTCGACACCGACCCCGGCAGCGCGCTGGCCTACGCCTACGACATCGTCTGCAACGGCAACGAGCTCGGCGGTGGATCGATCCGGATCCACCAGCGCGACGTGCAGGAGCGGGTCTTCGCCGTCATGGGGCTCTCGCCCGACGAGGCGCAGGAGAAGTTCGGCTTCCTGCTGGACGCCTTCGCGTTCGGCGCGCCGCCCCACGGCGGCATCGCGGTCGGCATGGACCGGATCTGCGCGCTGCTCGCCGGCAGCGACTCGATCCGCGACGTGATCGCCTTCCCGAAGTCCGGCGGCGGGTTCGACCCGCTCACTGCGGCGCCGGCCCCGATCACCGCCGAGCAGCGCAAGGATGCCGGTGTGGACGCCCGTCCGGGCAAGGACGTCCCGGCCTGAGGCCGGTCGGCCGCGGACCTTGCGGTCCGCGGCCGCCCACCTCGGAGGGTGTTCCGCAACCAAACCGTTACGGCTCCCTCATCGGATCCGGGCTAGACCTGACATAGGCTCCCGAGCGGTGCGGGTCACACACCCGTTGTCCACGTGCCGTCAAGCGGTTTGTCGGACCACCGTCCCGTGCCGTTCAGATCCCCGTCGAAACAGAGGTGGGCATGACCCTGCAGTCCGGTCTCGAGCCCGGCGCACCTGCTGAGCCCGAGGACACGAGTCGTGCTCCGCGGGAGTCGACCGGCACCCCGGCCAGCAAGTCGCCCACCCAGATCGCGCTGCAGCGGCTGCGCCAGGACAAGGTCGCGGTCGTCTGCGGTGCCATCCTGCTGCTGCTGGTGGTGCTGGCCCTGGCGGCCCCGCTGATCAGCCGGGCGATGGGGATCTACCCCGAGATCAACAGTCCCGGGGCCCCGAAGCCCTCGGAGGTGCTGGACCAGTTCAACTACCCCGAGGTCGGCCCGCCGTACTTCGGGTTCACCTGGGACCACCCGCTCGGCATCGCCCCCAACACGGGCGTCGACAACCTGTCCAACCTGCTCTACGGCCTGCGCACCTCGCTGCTGGTGGCCACGCTCGCCACGATCGTCTCGACCCTCGTGGGCATCGCGATCGGCCTGATGGCCGGGTTCTCGCGCGGCTGGCTCGACCGGTTCCTCTCCTTCGTGATCGACCTGTTCCTCTCGTTCCCGTTCCTGCTCGGCGCGCTGACCCTGGCCCCGATCATCACCTCGCGGTTCAGCACGGACCTCGACGCGCTCAACCGGGCGCAGCTGCTCGGGCTGATCGCGGTGCTGGTCATCTTCGGCTGGATGTCCCTGGCCCGCCTGATCCGTGGCCAGGTGCTCTCCCTGCGCGAGCGGGAGTTCGTGCAGAGCGCCCAGGTGATCGGCGTGCCGACCCGGCGGATCCTGTTCAAGGAGCTGCTGCCCAACATGGTCGCCCCGATCGTGGTGGCCACCTCGCTCTCGCTGCCGGCCTACGTGGCCGCCGAGGCCGGCTTGTCCTACCTGGGCATCGGCCTGACCGGGCAGCCCTCGCTGGGTCAGACCATCCTGCGGGCCACCGGCTTCTACAACACCTACGGCATCTACCTCTGGGTGCCGGTGGGCGTGGTCGCCGTCCTGGTGCTCGCCCTCAACCTCCTCGGCGACTCGGTACGAGACGCCTTCGACCCCCGAACCCGCCGGTGACCCTCACCGGCAGGTGGCACGACCCCGACGGTGACCCCCACCCGAGGAAGCACGACCCATCTAGGAAGGGTGGAGACACGATGCGGTTCAAGAAGCCGTTCATTGCGTTGACCAGCGTGAGCCTGCTGTCCCTGGCGGCCTGCGGTGGCAGCGGCGACGGGCCGACCACCGGCTCGGAGAACGTCGACCGGGAGAACCTCGCCAACACCGGCGACGCCACCGACCCCGAGCGGCAGGGCCCGGTCGAGATCGACGGCGCCACCGAGGGCGGCACGGTCGACGTGCTCAGCGTCAACGGCGCCAACAGCCTGGACCCGAGCGAGGCGTACTACACCAACACCTCCTCCATCCTCCAGGGCCTGGTGACCCGGTCGCTGACCCAGCTGGTCTACGACGCCGAGTCGGGCCAGCAGGTGCTGGTCCCCGACCTCGCCACCGACCTGGGCACCTCCAACGAGGACTTCACCGAGTGGACCTTCACGATCCGCGACGACGTGACCTACGAGAACGGTGACCCGATCACCCCCGAGGACATCAAGTTCGGGATGCTCCGCTCGATGGACCGCGCCGCGTTCCCCGAGGGCCCGGCGTTCTCCAACGACTACTTCGAGGGCGGCGCCGAGTACGAGGGCCCCTACACCGGTGGCAGCACCGACTTCGACGCCATCCAGGTCGACGGCCAGGACATCACCATCCAGATGGCGACCCCGTTCCCGGACATGCCCTACTGGGGCACCTTCCCGGCGATGGGTCCGATCCCCGAGGGCCCCGAGTCGAACCCGGCCAAGTACGCCCAGCGCCCGCTGGCCAGCGGCCCGTACAAGTTCGACGAGTACAACCCCGAGCGCAGCCTGACCCTGGTGCGCAACGAGGAGTGGGACCCGAACACCGACCCGGGGCGCACGCAGTACCCCGACGAGTACGTCTTCGACTTCCAGCGCGACAGCGCGCAGATCGACGAGATCATCCTCAACGACTCCGGTGACGGCCAGAGCACGCTGACCTACGACAACGTGCAGGCCTCGAACTACCCGACCTTCCAGTCCGACGCCGCCGACCGTCTGGTCGAGGGCGGCGCGCCGTGCACCTACTACCTGGCGCCGGACTACCGCAAGATCGAGTCCAAGGAGATCCGCGAGGCGCTGGCCTGGGCCTACCCCTACGAGGACGCCACCACGGCCGCGGGCTACATCATCGACGTGACGCGGATCATCGACGCGACCAACCTGATGCCCCCCGGCATCCCCGGGCGCGAGGAGTACAACCCGATCCCCGAGCACGAGCCCGGCACGACCGACGCCGAGCGCGCCGCTCAGATCCTCGAGGAGGCCGGCGAGACCGGCTTCGAGCTGAAGTTCCTCTTCGCCAACGACGACCCCAACGCGGTCGCCGCCAAGGACGTCCTCGTCCGGGCCTTCGAGGACGCCGGCTTCACCGCCAGCCCGCAGGCCACCACCCTGGCCGAGCTCTCCACCGTCCGCGCCGACCCCGACGCCGACATCAACCTGCGCACCGCCGGCTGGTGCTCCGACTGGCCGTCGGGCGGCTCGTGGTTCCCGCCGACCCTGCAGTCGACCAACCTGAACGCGGAGGGCCTCGGCTCGAACTACGCCGTGTTCAGCGAGCAGGACGTCGACGACCGGATCCAGGAGATCCTGGGCTCGCCGATCGAGGACCAGCCCGGTCTGTGGAACGAGCTGGACCAGTACATCGCCGAGGAATACATGCCGGTGATCCCGTACTCCTACACCGGCACCGCGATGGCGCACGGCTCGGCCATCGAGGGCATGCAGGTCGACCAGAACCTGGGCATGCCGACCTGGAAGGACATGTGGGTCAACCAGGGCTGAGCCCCTGCTGATCCGGACGTCCGTCCGATCCTGACGAGCCGATGGGGCGGGTCCACCCGGACCCGCCCCATCGGACCGCCCGTGCCACCCGGGCCCCGGTCGAGCCCCGCTCCCGCGGCCCCACCCCCTCCTCTTCCGCTACGAAAGGTGCCCCGATGCTGGGCTTCATCGTGCGCCGGGTGCTCACGGCGCTCCTGGTCGTCCTCCTGACGTCGATCTTCGTCTTCGTGCTCCTGTACAAGGGCGTGGCCAACCCGGCCGGCCCGGTCTGCGACGCCCAGGGCCGCTGCACCGCGGAGCGGCTGGCCGCGATCGAGGAGCAGATGGGTCTCAACGACCCGATCCTCACGCAGTACGGCGAGTTCGCGACGGGTGTCTTCGCCGGGCGCACGGTCAGCTTCGGCGAGACCGCGTACGACTGCCCGGCGCCGTGCCTCGGCGTCTCGTACGGCACCCGCGGGCTGATCACCGACGAGCTCGTCGAGCGGCTGCCCGCGACCATCTCGCTGGCCATCGGGGCCTCGATCATCTACCTGGTCGTCGGGGTGACCCTCGGGGTGCTCGCGGCCAAGGTGCGTGGCACCGCCACCGACCGGCTGCTGGTCAGCTCCAGCCTGGTGGTCAGCTCGATCCCGTACTACCTGTTCTGCCTGATGGCCTACATCTTCCTGGTCCTGAAGACACCGATCTTCGACGAGACCGGGTACCTGCCGATCACCGAGAGCGTCGGAGCGTGGTTCTTCGCGATGCTGCTGCCCTGGCTGGTGCTGGGGCTGTTCTCCTCGTCCAACTACGCCCGGTTCACCCGCGGTCAGATGGTCGAGACCCTCGGTGAGGACTACATCCGCACCGCCTCGGCCAAGGGCGTCAGCCCGAACAAGGTGGTCTTCGGCCACGGCCTGCGCGCCGCGATCGTGCCGATCGTCACGATCTTCGGCCTCGACTTCGCGGCCCTGCTCGGCGGCACGATCTTCACCGAGAAGATCTTCCAGATCGACGGGATCGGGTTGTGGGCGCTCGACGCCGTCACCCGGCCGCCGCTGGACTTCCCGGTGGTCATCGCCACCGTGCTGGTGGTGGCGATCATCATCACCCTGGCCAACCTGGTCGTGGACATCGTCTACGGCTTCCTCGACCCCCGAGTGAGGATCTCGTGACCAGCACCCCCACCACCTCGGCCACCGCGGGCGCCCCGCTGCTCGAGGTGAGCAGCCTGTCGGTGCGCTTCCCGACCCACGACGGCCTGGTCCAGGCCGTCACCGACCTCAGCTACACGGTGCGCCGGGGCCAGACCCTCGGCATCGTGGGGGAGTCCGGCTCCGGCAAGAGCGTCTCCTCGATGGCGGTGCTCGGGCTGCACGACCCGAAGCAGACCCGCCTCGAGGGCTCCATCCGGATCAACGGCCGCGAGATCATCGGGGCGTCGTCCTCGACGCTGAGGGAGCTGCGCGGGCAGGAGGTCGCGATGATCTTCCAGGACCCGCTGACCGCGCTGCACCCGTTCTACTCGATCGGGCGCCAGATCATCGAGGCGTACCGGATCCACCACAAGGTGTCGAAGTCGGTGGCCCGCAAGCGCGCCATCGAGGTGCTCGACCGGGTCGGCATCCCGCAGCCGCAGTCGCGCGTCGACGACTTTCCGCACCAGTTCTCCGGCGGCATGCGCCAGCGCGCGATGATCGCGATGGCCCTGGTCAACGACCCGACCCTGCTGATCGCCGACGAGCCGACCACCGCGCTCGACGTGACCGTCCAGGCCCAGATCCTGGACCTGCTCCAGGACCTCCAGCGCGAGTTCGACTCCGCGATCGTGATGATCACCCACGACCTCGGCGTGATCGCCGAGGTCGCCGACGACGTGCTGGTGATGTACGGCGGTCGCGCGGTGGAGAAGGGCCCCTGCAAGGAGATCCTGACCCACCCCGAGATGCCCTACACGTGGGGCCTGCTGTCGAGCATCCCCGAGGTCACCGGCGACGTCGACGTCCCGCTGGTCCCGATCCCGGGCACCCCGCCCAGCCTGCTGAACCCGCCGTCCGGCTGCGCGTTCAACCCGCGGTGCACCTTCCGCGACCAGGTCCCCGGTGACCTGTGCCGCACCGAGCTGCCGCCGCTCGTCCCGGGCGGGCGCGGCCCCGGCCACGAGAAGCGCTGCCACCTGCCCGACCCCGACGCCGTCTTCGAGGCCAAGCAGGCCGAGCTCCTGACGTCGGCCGGGCACGACCCCCACGCCCCCACGACCGGAGAGGACGCGCGGTGAGCGACGCGAGCCCGACCACCCCCCGCACGACCGGCGGCGGCCCCAGCACCCGGACCGTCTCGAGCGCTGCGCACCACGCCACCTCCGACGGCAAGCCGCTGCTGGAGGTCCGCAACCTGAAGAAGTACTTCCCGGTCAAGTCCTCGGGCCTGCTGCGCCGCACGGTCGGCAACGTGCAGGCCGTCGACGGCGTCTCCTTCACCGTCGAGTCCGGGCGTGCCCTGGGCCTGGTGGGGGAGTCCGGCTGCGGCAAGTCCACGCTGGGCCGCCTGATCACCCGGCTCTACGAGCCGACCGCGGGCACCATCGACTTCGAGGGCCAGGAGATCGGGCAGCTCTCCAACAAGCAGATGCTGCCGATCCGGCGCGAGATCCAGATGATCTTCCAGGACCCGTACTCCTCGCTGAACCCGCGGCACACCGTCGGCACGATCGTCGGCACCCCGCTGGAGGTCCACAAGGTCGTCGCCAAGGACAAGATCCTGCCGCGCGTCCAGGAGCTGCTGGAGATCGTCGGGCTCAACCCGGAGCACTACAACCGCTACCCCAACGAGTTCTCCGGCGGGCAGCGCCAGCGGATCGGCATCGCCCGCGCCCTGGCGCTGCAGCCGAAGCTGCTGGTGGCCGACGAGCCGGTCTCCGCCCTGGACGTCTCGATCCAGGCGCAGGTGATCAACCTGCTCCAGGACGTGCAGCGCGAGTTCGGCATCGCGTTCCTCTTCATCGCCCACGACCTGGCCGTCGTGCGCCACTTCTGCCCCGAGGTCGCGGTGATGTACCTCGGCCGGATCGTCGAGGTCGCGGACCGGGAGACGCTCTACCACCGCCCGCACCACCCGTACACCCAGGCGCTGCTCTCCGCGGTGCCCGAGGTCTCGCAGGCGGCGGCCGGCCACCGTCGGGAGCGGATCATGCTCGAGGGCGACGTCCCGAGCCCGATCAACCCGCCGTCCGGCTGCTCGTTCCGGACCCGGTGCCGGCTGGCCCAGGACATCTGCGCCCGCGTCGAGCCGCCGCTGCTGCAGATCGGCCCCACGCACAAGGTCGCCTGCCACTTCCCCGGCGAGCTCGGCAAGGCACCGGACCGCCCGATCACCGCGCGCCTGCTCGGCACCGACGACGCCGGCGCCCCCGACCCCGGGGCCACCCCGGCCGAGATCGACGACCGGCCCGGCTTCGGGCCCACCTGGTACGACCTCGAGGCCCGCACCATCACCAGCACGCCCCGCCCGGGCGCGTAGCCTCGTCCCCCGTGGACGACACCGGCGACGACCTCGACGGCCTGTTCGCGTCGCCGGCGGCCCCGGCTGAACCGCAGGTCGCAGCACCGGCGCACTCCCGCACCCCGACCGCACCGGTCGGGGGCGGGAGCCTGGCCGGCAACGACCACGCCTCCGCGCCGCTGGCGGTGCGGATGCGACCCCGCCGGCTCGAGGAGCTGGTCGGCCAGGAGCAGCTCCAGGCGCCGGGCTCACCGCTGCGCCGCCTGGTCGAGGGCGACCAGTCCATGTCGCTGCTGCTGTGGGGCCCGCCCGGCACCGGCAAGACCACGATCGCCTCGATCGTCTCGATGCAGACCGACCGCGTGTTCGTCGAGGTCTCCGCGGTCTCCGCCGGCGTCAAGGAGGTCCGTGCCGCCATCGACGCCGCCCGCCGCCGGCTGGTGACCGAGTCACGGGAGACCGTGCTCTTCGTCGACGAGGTGCACCGCTTCAGCAAGGCCCAGCAGGACGCGCTGCTGCCGGGCGTGGAGAACCGGTGGGTCACGCTGGTCGCGGCCACCACCGAGAACCCGTTCTTCTCGGTGATCTCCCCGCTGCTCTCGCGCAGCCTGCTGCTGCGCCTGGAGTCCCTGACCGACGACGACGTACGCCGGGTGCTGCTCGCCGCGGTCGCCGACGAGCGGGGTCTGGCCGGCGCGGTGTCCGTCGACGAGGACGCCCTGGACCACCTGGTCCGCCTGGCCGGGGGCGACGCGCGCCGGTCCTTGACCTACCTCGAGGCCGCTGCCGGGGCCGCGGCCTCCCAGAGCAGCGACGTGGTCGACCTGGCCACCGCCGAGCTCGCCGTCGACCAGGCCGCGGTGCGCTACGACCGGCAGGGCGACCAGCACTACGACGTGACCAGCGCCTTCATCAAGTCCGTGCGCGGCTCCGACGCCGACGCGGCCCTGCACTACCTGGCCCGGATGATGGAGGCCGGGGAGGACCCGCGGTTCATCGCCCGGCGCCTGATCATCCTGGCCAGCGAGGACATCGGGCTGGCCGACCCCACCGCCCTGACCACCGCCGTGGCCGCGGCCCAGGCCGTCGCGCTGATCGGGATGCCGGAGGGCCGGCTGACCCTCGCCCAGGCCACCATCGCGCTGGCCGTCGCGCCGAAGTCGAACGCGGTGACCACCGCGATCACCGCCGCGTCCGCCGACGTGCGCGCGGGCAAGGTCGGCCCGGTGCCCTCCCACCTGCGCGACGCGCACTACGGGGGCGCGAAGGACCTCGGCCACGGCAAGGGCTACGTCTACAGCCACGACGCACCGTTCGGGGTGGCCGAGCAGCAGTACGCCCCCGACGTGGTCGCCGACGCGACCTACTACCGGCCGACCCGGCTCGGGGCCGAGGGCGCCGTGCGCGAGCGGTGGGAGCGGGTGCGCCGCCTGATCCGGGGGCAGGGGTAGCGGCCGGTCACCCCCGTCCGTGCCAGGTAGGGTCGTGACCCATGACGCAGCAGTGGACCCTCCCCGCCTGGGCAGTCCTGCTGCCGGTCGTGGTCGGGCTGGCCCTGCTCGTCGCGGTCCTGCTCCTCGCGGTGCGGGTCGGTCGGACCGGGCGACGGGCGACCGCCACCGCAGCCGAGGTCGGCGCCCTGCGCGACGTGGTGGCCGTGCTCGAGCAGCAGCAGCGCGCCCCGACCGTCCCGCCGACCACCCCGTCCGACTACGTCATCACCCGGGTCGGCGACGACCCGCCGGAGGTCGAGGAGCGAGCGCCGGCGAGCGTCTCGAGACCACCAGCGGACCGGCCGGTGGTCGCCGCACCGCTCTTCGCGGACCTCGTCCTGCGCGAGTCCGTGGTGCAGGCGGCGTCCCTGGCCGCCGGCGTCCGTCGGGCGCTGGCGCCCGAGGTGCGCCACCGCGTGCGCCTGGAGATGAAGCGCGACGTCAAGCGCGCCCGCAAGCAGCGCCGTACCGACCTGCGCGCCGCCCGCCGGGACTGGGAGGCGCGTCGCCGCGCCGAGGTGGCCTCCGAGGACCCGGGTCTCGACGAGGGCAGCGCGGCATGAGCCGCGGGCTCTGGTTCGTGGCCGGGGCCGGCGCCGGGATCTACGGGATGGTCCGTGGGCGCCGCGCCGCCGAGGCACTGACCGCCGACGGCCTCCGCGACCGGGTCAACGCCGCGGTCCTGGGCGCCCGGATGATGGGCGCCGAGGTCGCCGCGGGCAAGGCCGAGCGCGAGGACGAGCTGCGCGAGCAGATGCACCACCGCACGCTGCGCAGCACCACCGCCCGAACCGAGCTGGCCGCGCCCGCCGCAGGCCCGGCCGAGGACCACCCAGACCAGCACCCCGAGCAGCACCCCGAGCAGCACCCCGAGCAGGAGGACTGAACCCCGATGGACACCGCCGCGATCCGCGCCGCCTTCACGGCCCACTTCGAGGCCGCCGGGCACACGGTGGTCCCGTCGGCGTCGCTGCTCGCGGCCGACCCCACGCTGCTGTTCGTCAACGCCGGCATGGTGCCGTTCAAGCCGTACTTCCTGGGTGACGAGACCCCGCCGTACGACCGGGCCACCAGCATCCAGAAGTGCGTGCGCACGCCCGACATCGAGGACGTCGGCAAGACCACCCGGCACGGCACCTTCTTCGAGATGTGCGGCAACTTCTCGTTCGGCGACTACTTCAAGCAGACGGCGATCGAGCTGGCCTGGGACCTCGTCACCAAGCCGCTGGCCGACGGCGGCTGGGGCCTGGACGAGTCGCGGCTCTACCCGAGCGTGTTCGTCGACGACCCCGAGGCCGTCGACCTGTGGCGCCAGGTCACCGGCCTGCCGACCGAGCGGGTCGTGAAGCTCGGCGCGAAGGAGAACTACTGGTCGATGGGCGTCCCCGGGCCCGGAGGCCCGTGCTCGGAGATCCTCTACGACCGCGGGCCGGCGTACGGGCCCGAGGCGGACTTCACCGCCCTCGGCCCCGACATGCCCACCGAGCTCGAGGACCGCTACGTCGAGATCTGGAACCTCGTCTTCATGCAGGACGACCTGTCGGCCGTACGCAGCAAGTCCGACTTCGACGTCGCCGGGTCGCTGCCGCAGCGCAACATCGACACCGGGATGGGCCTGGAGCGGGTCGCGATGCTCCTCCAGGGCGTCGAGAACATGTACGAGATCGACGTGATGCGCCCGGTCATCGACCGCGCCGCCGAGCTGGCCGGCAAGACCTACGGCGCCGACCCGGTCGACGACGTGCGGCTGCGCGTGGTCGGCGACCACGTGCGCAGCTCGATGATGCTGATCGGCGACGGCGTCGTGCCCGGCAACGAGGGCCGCGGGTACGTCCTGCGCCGCCTGCTGCGCCGCGCGGTCCGCTCGGTGCGCCTGCTCGGCTACGAGGACCCCGCGCTGCCCGAGCTGATGCCGGTCAGCCGCGACAAGATGGGCCAGACCTACACCGACCTGGTGCGCGACTGGGAGCGGATCTCCTCGGTCGCCTACGCCGAGGAGGAGGCCTTCCGCTCGACGCTGCGCGCCGGCACCACGATCTTCGACCAGGCCAGCGCCCGGCTCCGCGGCAGCGGCGCGACGCAGCTGCCCGGCGACCAGGCCTTCGCGCTGCACGACACGTACGGCTTCCCGATCGACCTGACCCTGGAGATGGCCGCCGAGCAGGGCCTGGCCGTCGACGAGGACGGCTTCCGCCGGCTGATGGCCGAGCAGCGCGACCGCGCCAAGGCCGACGCCCGGTCCAAGAAGGGCGCGCACCGCGACGCCACCGCCTACCGCGCCGTGGCCGACGACCTGGGCCGCCCGGTGGAGTTCGTCGGGTACGCCGACGTGGTCGCCGAGGGCACCGTGCGTGGTCTGATCAGCGCCGGCGGCGCGGTCGGCTCGGCCTCGGTGGGCGAGGAGGTCGAGGTCGTCCTGGACCGCACCCCGTTCTACGCCGAGGGCGGCGGGCAGCTGGCCGACGAGGGCGTCGTCGAGCTCGACAACGGCGCCCGGCTGGCCGTGCGCGACGTGCAGAGCCCGGTCACCGGTCTGGTCGTCCACCGGGCGACGGTGCTGTCCGGCGAGGTCAGCGTCGGGCTCGGCGCGCACAGCGTCGTGGACCTCGAGCGCCGCCGGTCGATCTCGCGCGCCCACACCGCGACCCACATGGTCCACAAGGCCTTCCGTGAGGCGCTGGGGGAGACCGCGACCCAGGCCGGGTCCGAGAACGCCCCCGGCCGGTTCCGCTTCGACTTCTCCGCCACCGGCGCCGTGCCGACCTCGGTCCTGGCCGACGTCGAGGCCCGCGTCAACGACGTCGTGCTGGACGACCTCGCGGTCGAGGCCGAGGTGATGACGCAGGCCGAGGCCGTCGCCTCCGGCGCGATGGCGCTGTTCGGCGAGAAGTACGGCGACCAGGTGCGCGTGGTCTCGGTCGGCGACTGGGCGCGCGAGCTCTGCGGCGGCACCCACGCCGGCCGCTCCGGCCAGCTCGGGGTCGTCAAGCTGCTCGGGGAGAGCTCGATCGGCTCCGGCGTGCGCCGGGTCGAGGCGCTGGTCGGCGGCGACGCGTACCGGTTCCTGGCCCGCGAGAACGTCCTGGTCAACCAGCTCACCGACGCGCTGAAGGTGCGCCGTGAGCAGCTGCCCGAGCGGGTCGAGGACCTCGTCACCCGGTTGCGTGCCGCGGAGAAGGAGATCGACAAGGTCCGCGTGGCGGCGCTGCTGTCCTCCGGCGGTGAGCTGGCCGCGGCCGCCGAGGACGTCGCGGGCGTCAAGGTCGTCGCGCACCGCGTCGACGGCGCGGCCGCGGGCGACGTGCGCCAGCTGGCCCTCGACGTGCGCGGCCGGATGCCGGCCGCGGTGCCCGGGGTCGTGGTGGTCGTCGGCGTCGACGGCGGGAAGGTCGCGGTCGTGGCCGCCACCACCGACGAGGCCCGCGCCCGCGGGCTCTCGGCCAACGACCTCGTCCGCGCGGTCGGCCCGTTCGTCGACGGGCGCGGCGGCGGCAAGGCCGACGTGGCGCAGGGCGGGGGCGCCGACGCCACCCGCGTCGAGGAGGCCCTGGCCGAGGTGCGCCGCGTGGTCGCCGCCGCGGTGGCGGGCTGAGCGGGTGCGCCACGGCGTACGGCTCGGCCTCGACCCCGGCGACGCGCGGATCGGGGTGGCCCGCAGCGACCCCTCCGGCATGCTCGCCACGCCCCTGGACACGGTGCGCCGCGGCAAGGACGACGTCCGCCGGATCCGCCGCCTGACCGAGGAGTCGGAGGCCGTCGAGGTCGTCGTCGGACTCCCGCGCTCGCTGTCCGGTCGCGAGGGACCCGCGGCGGTCAAGGTCCGCGAGTTCGCCGACCGGCTGGCCCGTAGGCTCAGCCCCGTGCCGGTCCGCCTGGTCGACGAGAGGCTCAGCACCGTGAGCGCCGAGTCGACGCTCCGCTCGCGCGGTCGCCACGGCCAGGACCGGCGCGCCGTGGTCGACATGGCCGCCGCGGTCGTCATCCTTCAGCATGCGCTCGACATCGAGCGGGGGACCGGCCAGGCTCCCGGTGAGCTGGTCCCGGGCCCCACCGACCACGCTGCCGACGCCCCCGCTGACGCCGCCGCACCCGACGCCGCACCCGACGAGAAGGAGACCCGATGAGCGAGCCCGAGGGCGACCTCGCGCAGATCACCCGGGACGACGAGGCCCGTGGCGGTGCGCGGGGCCGGCGCGGCCCCCGGCTGTCGGGCTGCCTGCCGGTGCTGGTGGTGCTGGCGATCATCGTGGGTCTCGGCTACGTCGGGGTGACCAAGGGCCAGGAGGCCCTCGAGGACTACTTCGCCGACCCGGCCGACTACAGCGGCCCCGGCCGCGGCGAGGTCGCCTTCCAGGTCGCCGAGGGCGACACGGTCGCCGAGATCGGGCGCAAGCTGAAGGACCAGGACGTGGTGGCCTCGGTCGAGGCGTTCATCGAGACGGCCAACGGCGACGACCGGGCGACGGGCATCCAGGTCGGCTACTACGAGCTGCGCCGGAAGATGGCGTCGACCGAGGCGCTGTCGGTGCTGGTCGACCCGGGCAACCTGGTGAACACCACCGTGACGGTGCCCGAGGGCCTGCGGGTCGTCGACGTGGTCGACATCCTGGCCGAGGAGACCGAGTTCCCCCGGCAGCGGTTCGAGGCCGTGCTGGACGAGCCCGGCCGGATCGGCCTGCCGGACTACGCCGGGGGCGACCCCGAGGGCTACCTGTTCCCCTCCACCTACGCCTTCAGCCCCGAGGACACCCCGCTCACGATGCTGACCGCGATGGTCGACCGGTGGCGCCAGGCCGCCGACGACGCCGACCTCGAGGCCGCCGCCGAGGCGCTCGGCTACACGCCGCACGAGCTGATGACCGTGGCCAGCCTGGTCGAGGCCGAGGGCCGCGGCGACGACATGCCGAAGGTGGCCCGGGTGATCTACAACCGCCTGGAGAACCCGGACACGTCGGGCACGAACGGGCTGCTGCAGATCGACGCCGCCGTCAACTTCGCGCTCGGCCGGGAGCCGATCGCGCGGCTGACGACCGACCAGATCGAGTCGGTGTCCGACTCGCCGTACAACACCTACACCCAGCCCGGCCTGCCGCCGGGCCCGATCGAGGCACCGGGCGACGCGGCCATCGCCGCGGCGGCCGCGCCGGCCGACGGTCCCTGGTACTACTACGCGACGGTCAACCTGGAGACGGGCGAGACCAAGTTCACCGAGAGCTACGAGGAGTTCCTCGGCTTCCGGGCCGAGCTCGACGAGTACTGCGCGACGCAGTCCGACCGCTGCTGAGGGCGGACGTCGTGCGCTGCGCCGTCGTCGGGGACCCCGTCGACCACTCCCTGTCCCCGGTGCTGCACGCCGCGGCGTACGACCGGCTCGGCCTGGCCTGGACCTACGGCACCGTCCGGGCCGCCGGTGGCGAGCTGGCCGGGACGGTGGCCCGGCTGCGGGCCGGTGACGGCGGACCGCCGTGGCGGGGCCTGTCGGTCACCGCGCCGCTGAAGCGCGAGGCGCTGGCCCTGGCCGACCGGGCCACCGGCCGCGCCCGGCTGGCCGGGGGAGCGAACACCCTCGTGCTCACCGAGCACGGCGTGCACGCCGACAACACCGACCTGCCGGGCGCCACGGCGGCGGTCCGCGAGCGGCACCACGGGCCCGTGGACGACGTGGTCGTGCTCGGGGCCGGCGCCACCGCCGCCTCGATCCTGCTGGGGCTCTGCGAGCTCGGCGCGCGGCGGGTGACCCTGCTGGCCCGGGACCCCGCGCGCGCCGCGGCGACCGCGGCGCTGGTCCGGGCACACCCCGACCGGCCCGACGTGCGGGTCACGGGCTTCGACGCAGACCCCTGGGACCCCGACGTGGTCGTCGGCACCGTGCCGGCGTCGGCCCAGGACCCGCGGCTGGTCGCGGCGTGGTCCGGCGCGGGGCTGGTCTTCGAGGCGATCTACGACCCGTGGCCGACCCCGCTGGCGGCGTCCGTGCTCGACCGGGGCGGGGTGCTGGTCTCGGGGCTCGACCTGCTGGTCCACCAGGCCGTGCTCCAGGTCCGTGCCTTCACCGGCCTCGACGTCGACGTCGACCTGCTGCGCGGCGCCGGCGAGCGGGAGCTCGCGGCGCGTGCGGCGCGGTCGTGAGGACGCCGGCGTGAGGTGTCGGCGTGAGGGCGCCGCTGTGAGGGTGTCCGCGTGAGCCTGCTGCTCGTGCTCGGCTGCGCCCTGCTCGGCGGGGCCGGCGGCGCGGCCGTCCCGGCGCTGGTCCGGCGGCTGCCCCAGCCCGACCCCGCGTCGCTGCACCTGCCCGAGGGCGAGGACCCGCCGCCGACCTACGCCGAGGTCGCCGCGGCGCCCGGGCTGGCGCGGCGTACGGCGGTCGTCGGCGCCCTGGCGGCCGGGCTGCTGGCCTGGTCGGTCGGGGCCGAGCCGGCCCTGGTCGGCCTGGTCGCGGTGGTGCCGGTCGCGGTCGCGCTCGGCGCGGTCGACCTGCGGACCCGGCTGCTGCCGAAGGTGCTCGTCCTGCCGGCCACCGCGTGGCTGGTGGCCGTGGCCGCGGTCGCGGCCCTGCTCGGCGGCCCGGCGGAGACCGACGCCCTGGTCCGGTCGCTGGTCGCCCTGGTCGCGGCGCGCACGGCGTACTGGCTGCTGTGGTTCGTCCGCTCCGCCGGCCTCGGCTTCGGCGACGTGCGGCTGGCCGCGATGGTGGGCGCCGGCCTGGGGCAGCTGGGCTGGGCCGAGGTGCTGGTCGGGCTCTACGCGGGCTTCCTGGTCTTCGGGGTGCCCGGGGCGCTGTGGGCGCTGGTGCGCCGCGACCGCTCGCTGCTGCGCGCGGCGTACCCCTTCGGCCCGTTCCTCCTCCTCGGCGCCCTGCTCGGCGTCCTCCTCGGGGACGTGGTGGCCGGGGCGCTCGGCTGGGCCTGAGGGACGGCCGGCCCCCACGGTGAGGTCGTGGGTCGACGGACGCGCTCCGGCGCGTCCGCTGACCCACGACCCGTCCTGCCAGCCCGACCGGCCGCGACGGCCCCGCCGCCCGCCCGTCGGGCGGGTCGTGGGGGTGCGCGGGGCGGGTGGGAGACTGGGCGCATGTTGCGCTGGCTGACCGCGGGTGAGTCCCACGGACCCTCCCTCGTCGCGATCCTCGAAGGCCTGCCCGCCCACGTGGCGGTGACCAGCGAGGACGTCGCCGACGCCCTGGCCCGTCGTCGTCTGGGCTACGGCCGCGGGGCCCGGATGAAGTTCGAGCAGGACCAGGTCACGATCACCGGGGGAGTGCGCCACGGGCTCACCCAGGGCGGGCCGGTCGCGATCGAGGTCGGCAACACCGAGTGGCCCAAGTGGGAGCAGGTGATGTCGGCCGACCCCGTGCCGGCCGAGACGCTCGAGGGGCTCGGCCGCAACGCGCCGCTGACCCGCCCGCGCCCCGGGCACGCCGACCTTGCCGGCATGCAGAAGTACGACTTCGAGGACGCCCGACCGGTGCTGGAGCGGGCCTCGGCCCGTGAGACCGCGGCCCGGGTCGCGCTCGGCTGCGTGGCGACGTCCTTCCTGCAGCAGGCCACCGGCGCTCGCGTGGTCTCCCACGTCGTCGAGCTCGGCGGCGTCCCGGCGCCGGCCGGGTCGGTGCCGGAGCCCGACGACGTCGAGCGCCTCGACGCCGACCCGGTGCGCTGCCTGGACCCCGACGCGTCGGCCGCGATGGTCGCCCGCGTCGACGAGGCCCACAAGGACGGCGACACCCTGGGCGGCGTCGTCGAGGTCGTCGTGCACGGCCTCCCGCCGGGCCTCGGGTCGTACGTCCACTGGGACCGCCGGCTCGACTCCCGCCTGGCCGGCGCCCTGATGGGGATCCAGGCGATCAAGGGCGTCGAGGTCGGCGACGGCTTCGTCACCGCGGCCACGCCCGGCTCGCAGGCGCACGACGAGATCGTCACCGGTCCCGACGGCATCCGCCGCTCGACCGGTCGCTCGGGCGGCACCGAGGGCGGGATGACCACCGGCGAGGTGCTGCGCGTGCGCGCGGCGATGAAGCCGATCGCCACCGTCCCGCGGGCCCTGCGCACCGTCGACGTCGCCACCGGCGAGGAGACCCGGGCGCACCACCAGCGCTCCGACGTCTGCGCGGTGCCGGCCGCCGGCATCGTCGCCGAGGCGATGGTGGCGCTGGTCCTGGCCGACGCCGTCATCGAGAAGTTCGGCGGCGACGCCGTGCACGAGACCCGCCGCAACGTCCAGTCCTACCTCGAGGCGCTGAGGTACCGGTGACCCGCACGAGCGGCCGCCCGCCGCACGTCCGCCCCCGCGTCGTGCTGGTCGGCCCGATGGGCGCCGGCAAGACCACCGTCGGACTCCTGCTCGGCGAGCGGTGGGGCGTCGCGGTCCGCGACACCGACGCCGACGTCGAGGCCACGACCGGCCGCGCCGTCTCCGACATCTTCGTCGAGGACGGCGAGCAGCACTTCCGCGACCTGGAGCGCAACGCCGTGGCGACGGCGCTGGCCGAGCACGACGGCGTGCTGTCGCTGGGCGGCGGGTCCGTCGTCGACGCCGGCACCCGCGAGGTGCTCGCCGGGCACCAGGTCGTGTTCCTCCGCGTCGGGCTGACCGACGCCGTCAAGCGGGTCGGGCTCGGCGTCGGCCGGCCGATGCTGCTGGGCAACGTCCGCGCCCGGATCAAGGCGCTGCTCGACGAGCGCACCCCGGTGTACGAGTCCGTGGCCCGCCACGTCGTCGACACCGACGGCCGCACCCCCGAGGACGTCGCGGACGAGGTCGACGCGCTGCTGTCCGGGACCGACTCCGGGGAGGACCGATGAGCGCGCCGGCCCGCACCATCGCGGTGCGCGGCGCGTCGCCGTACGACGTCGTGGTCGGCCGCGACGTCCTGGACCGCGTCGCCGACCTGCTCGGCGACGGCCCCACCCGGGTCGCGCTGCTCTTCGCCGGCGAGCTCGGGGAGCAGGCCCAGGCCCTGGCCGAGCGGCTCGTCGAGCGCTACGACGTGCTGGCCCTCGGCCTGCCCGACGCCGAGCAGGCCAAGACCGCCGCGGTCGCCGCCGACTGCTGGGAGGCGCTGGGGGAGCGCGGGTTCACCCGCTCCGACGCCGTGGTCACCCTCGGCGGCGGCGCCACCACCGACCTCGGCGGCTTCGTCGCGGCGTCCTGGCTGCGCGGGGTGCGCGTCGTGCACGTGCCGAGCACGCTGCTGGGCATGGTCGACGCCGCCGTCGGCGGCAAGACCGGGATCAACACCGCCGCCGGCAAGAACCTGGTCGGCGTCTTCCACGAGCCGGCCGGGGTCGTCTGCGACCTGGCGCTGCTCGACACCCTCCCGCGCGCCGACCTCGTGGCCGGCCTGGGCGAGGTCCTCAAGTGCGGGTTCATCGCCGACCCCGAGATCCTGCGCCTCGTCGAGACGACCGACCCCGCCGACCTGACCCCGACCTCGCCGGTGCTGCGCGAGCTCGTGGAGCGGGCGATCGCGGTCAAGGTCGACGTCGTCGTGGCCGACCTCAAGGAGACCGGCGGTCGCGCCGACCAGCCCGGCCACCCCGGCCGCGAGGCGCTCAACTACGGCCACACGCTGGCCCACGCGATCGAGCGGGCCGAGGGGTACGCGCTGCGCCACGGCGACGCCGTGGCGGTCGGCTGCGTGTTCGTCGCCGAGCTGGCGCGGCGCACCGGCGCGATCGACGACGCCCTGGCCGACCGGCACCGCGACGTCCTGGCCCGCGTCGGGCTCCCCGTCGGCTATGCCGGCGCGGACTTCGAGGACCTGCTCGCCGCGATGCGCGTCGACAAGAAGGCCCGCGGCTCCCAGCTGCGGTTCGTCGTCCTCGGCGGGCTCGGTCGTCCGCAGGTGCTCGCCGGTCCCGACGAGGCCGACTTGCGCGCGGCGTACGACGTGGTGCGCGGCCTCCAGCCGACCCTGGTCGGCCCCGGTGACCCGCGTACCGACGAGGACCCGCAGCCGTGAGGGTGCTGGTCCTGAACGGCCCCAACCTGGGACGGCTCGGGCGCCGCCAGCCCGAGGTCTACGGCACCGCGACCCACGCCGAGCTCGCCGAGCGCTGCGTCGGCTGGGGGGTCGACCTGGGGCTCGAGGTCGAGGTGCGCCAGACCAACCACGAGGGCCTGATGCTCGACTGGCTCGGGACGGCCGCCGACGACCGGACGCCGGTGGTGCTCAACGCCGCCGCGTGGACGCACTACTCCTACGCCCTCTTCGACGCCTGCGCGATGCTCGAGGCGCCGCTGGTCGAGGTGCACCTCTCGGACCCCCTGCAGCGGCCCGAGGAGTTCCGCCACCACTCGGTGGTGACCCCCCACGCCGCGCTGGTGGTGTCCGGGCAGGGCGTCGAGGGCTACCGCGTGGCGCTCGCCCACCTCGCGAACGGCTAGACTCGGGCGCTGGCGCCCCGCGCCCCGGCCACCGCCGGGACGGCCCGGGTGGTGCCGCACCCCGTCTCCGACCACGAAGGCTGACACGCGCGCATGGCAACGACCAACGACCTGAAGAACGGCATGGTGCTCAACCTCGACGGCCAGCTCTGGCAGGTCATCTGGTTCCAGCACCACAAGCCCGGCAAGGGCGGCGCCGTGGTGCGCTCGAAGCTGAAGAACGTCGAGTCCGGCAAGACCGTCGACAAGACGTTCAACGCCGACGTGAAGGTCGACGTGGCCTCGGTCGACAAGCGCAACATGCAGTACCTGTACAACGACGGCACCTCCTACGTCTTCATGGACACCGACGACTACGAGCAGCTGGAGGTCGCCCCCGAGATCGTCGGCGACGCCGCCAACTTCCTGCTCGAGCAGCAGGAGGCGCTCGTGGCCACCAACGAGGGCCGCGTGCTCTACATCGAGCTGCCGGCCTCGGTCGAGCTCGAGATCACCTTCACCGAGCCCGGGGTCGCCGGCGACAGCGCCACGGGGCGTACCAAGCCGGCCACGCTGGAGACCGGGCACGAAATTCAGGTGCCGCTGTTCATCACGCAGGGCGAGAAGGTCCGGGTCGACACCCGCGAGTCCTCCTACCTCGGCCGCGTGAAGAGCTGAGCGGGCGCCCGGTGGGAGCCCGCTCCAAGGCCCGCAAGCGGGCCCTCGACGTGCTGTACGCCTCCGACCTGCGCGCCGAGGACGCCGTGGTCGCCCTCGACCGCGCGATCGACGCCGGGGAGGGACCGACCAACGACTACACCGCCACGCTCGTGCGCGGCGTGGTCGAGCACCGCACCCGCATCGACGAGGTGCTGTCGACCTACTCCACCGACTGGACCCTGGACCGGATGCCCGCGGTCGACCGCAACGCCCTGCGCCTGGGCGTGTGGGAGCTGCTGTGGGCCGAGGACGTGCCGGACGAGGTCGCGGTGAGCGAGGCGATCGCGCTGGTGCGCGACCTGTCCACCGACGACTCCCCGCAGTTCGTCAACGGCCTGCTCGCGCGGATCGCGCGCGAGAAGGAGACGCTCACCCGGTAGTCCACCCGCCCTCCGGGCGAGCCGGGGGGTGGCACCCTGGGGGCGTGAGCACCCAGCAGACCAGCCAGACCAGCACCCAGGACGTCACCGAGGTCGACCTCGTCGTGGTCGGCGCCGGCCCCGGCGGGGAGGCGCTGGCCTCCGGCGCCGCCGCGGGCGGGCTGTCGGTCGTCGTCGTCGACCGCCACCTCGTGGGCGGGGAGTGCCCCTACTACGGGTGCATCCCGTCGAAGATGATGGTGCGCGCCGCCGACGCGCTGGCCGAGGCGTCCCGGGCCGGGACCCTGGCCGGGGACGTGGCCGTCACGCCGTCCTGGACGCCGGTGGCCACCCGGATCCGGGACGAGGCCACCACCGACTGGGACGACGCCGTCGCCGTGCGGCGTCTCGAGGACGCCGGGGCGACCGTGCACCACGGCGTCGGCCGCCTGACCGGCCCCCGCGCGGTCGAGGTCACCCTGCCCGACGGGTCCGTGGTGGCGTACGCCGCCCGCGTCGGCGTGGTGCTCAACCCCGGGACCCGGCCGGCCGAGCTGCCGGTGACCGGGCTGGCCGGCACGCCGTACTGGACCAACCGGGAGGCCGTGCAGGCCACCGGGGTGCCCGCGAGCCTGGTCGTGGTGGGCGGCGGGCCGATCGGCTGCGAGATGGCGCAGGTCTTCGCGCGCTTCGGTGCGCGGGTCACGATCCTCCAGCACGGTCCGCGGCTGCTGCCGGGCGACGAGCCGGAGGCCGGCGAGCTGCTGGCCGAGGTGCTGGCCGGCGAGGGGCTGCGGGTGATGACCGGCGCGGACCTGAGCGAGGTCGCCCACGCCGACGGCACGTTCACCCTCACCGTGGGCACCGGCGAGGACGGCGAGGCGACGGAGACGCTCCACGCCGACCAGCTGCTCGTCGCCGCTGGCCGCACCCCCAACCTCGACGGCCTCGGGCTGGACACCGTGGGGCTCGACCCGTCCGCGCGCACGATCGAGGTCGACGAGCGGATGCGGGCCACCGTCGACGGCCGGCCCGTCGAGGGCCTCTGGGTGGTCGGCGACGTCACCGGCAAGGGCGCGTTCACGCACGTGTCGATGTACCAGTCGGCGGTCGCGCTGCGCGACGTGCTCGGCCAGGACGGACCGCCGGCGGCGTACCACGCGGTCCCGCACACGACCTTCACCGACCCGGAGGTCGGCGGGGTCGGCATGACGGTGCGCCAGGCGCGCGACGCCGGGCTGCGCGTCCGCGTCGGGCGCACGGCCATGGAGAGCTCCTCGCGCGGGTTCACCCACGGTCCCGGGGCCAGGGGCCTGATCACCGTGGTCGAGGACGCGGACCGTGGCGTCCTGGTCGGCGCGACCGCCGCCGGGCCCGGCGGCGGCGAGGTGCTCGGCCTGCTCGCGCTCGCGGTGCACGCCGCCGTGCCGGTGGACACCCTGCGCACGATGATCTACGCCTACCCGACCTTCCACCGCGCGATCGAGACCGCGCTGGGCGAGCTCGCCGAGGAGTGAGCCGGTCCCGGCCGCTACCCCCCGCGGGTCGGGGCGCGGCACCCGGCCGGGGCCCTACCCTCCTCTGATGAGCACTGGTGGGACGTCCGAACGCGCGCCGAGGTCCCTGGCCGAGGCCGAGAACCACTCCTGGGTCGACCACGCGGTCCGGTTCGGGATGCTCGCCTACGGCGCGGTCTACCTCCTGGTCGGCTGGCTCGCGCTGCAGCTGGCCCTGGGCCAGGGCACCGGGTCGACCAACACCGACGGTGCGATGACCGAGCTGGCCCAGCAGCCGTTCGGCCAGGTCGCGCTGTGGCTGGTCGTGGTCGGGATGCTGCTTCTCGTGGCCTGGCGTGTCCTCGAGGCCGTGGCCGGGCACCGCTCCGAGAGCGGGTCGGACCGCGTGAAGAAGCGAGTGGTGTCGCTGCTCAAGGGCGTGCTCTACGCCGTGGTCGGGTTCAGCGCCTTCCAGGTGGCCACCGGCAGCGGGAGCAGCGGCGGCAGCGACGGGACCGACGGCCCCACCGCACGGGTCCTGCAGCTGCCCGGCGGCCAGCTGATCGTCGGCGTGGTCGCCCTCGGCGTCCTGGCCTACGCCGGGGTCCAGGCCAAGCAGGCCGTGACCGAGGACTTCCGTAAGCACCTCACCGCCGAGGGCAAGCAGGGCACGGCGGGCCGCTTCTACGTCCTGGCCGGCAAGCTCGGCTACGCCGCCAAGGCGGTGGCCGTGGCCATCATCGGCGGTCTGTTCGCCTACGCCGCGATCTCGCACGACGCCTCCAAGTCCGGGGGCATGGACCAGGCCCTGCAGCAGGTGCTCGAGCAGCCGTACGGCCGCTACCTGCTGGGCCTGGTCGCGGTCGGCATCGCCGGGTACGGCGTGTTCTGCCTGGCCCGCGCGCGCCACCTCTCCCGCTGAACCCGGTCCCGCCGAACCCGGTCCCGCCGACCCCGGGTCCCGGGACCATCGGACGGGCGACCGCGACCCCGGGCCGTGGGAGGGTGGGGCGTCATCGACCGCACCCCGACGGAGCGCCATGACCAGCCACGACCCGTACCCCGCCGACCCGATCACGGACGGCGCCCCGCTGCCGGCCCCCGGCCGACGGGTCCAGCAGCCCGCCTCCGCCGCGCAGCCGTACGCGGTGCCGGAGGCAGCCGTGGGGCGCCGGGTCGCCCCGGCGCCGACCGGGCAGCCCGGGGAGCCGGTCGAGCCGCGCCGCTTCGTCACCGCCACCGACTTCCTCGACCGCCGTCGCCACGACCAGGAGCCGGGCCCGGCGACCTGGGGCTGGCGGGGCCTGCTCAACACGGTCGGCGGCGGCGTCCTGCGACTGCCGGCCGGCGGGCCGGAGCGTGAGCACGAGCAGCAGCGGTCCTCGGTCCAGCGCGACTTCGAGGGTCCGCGGACGATCGTGTTCGTCAACCCCAAGGGCGGCGCGGCCAAGACCACCGGCGTGCTCGCCGCCGGCCACACCTTCGGCACCGTGCGCGGCGGAGGCGTGGTGGCCTGGGACAACAACGAGACCCGCGGCACCCTCGGCATCCGGGGCGCCCGCGGCGCGCACCGCAACACCACCCGCGAGCTGCTGGAGGACCTGGGCCGCTTCAGCGACGTCTACCAGTCCCGGATCGGCGACCTCGGCGCGTTCGTCCGCTCCCAGGGCGACGCCCACTTCGACGTGCTGGCCTCCGACGAGCGTCCCGACGTCACCGGCACCATCCACGCCGACGACTTCGCGGCCGTGCACGGCCTGCTGGAGCGGTTCTACCGGCTGGTGCTGGTCGACACCGGCAACAACATGCGCGCCGAGAACTGGCTGGCCGCCGCCGAGCAGGCCGACCTGCTCGTGGTCACCACCACCGTGCGCGAGGACACCGGCTACAGCGGGCTGTGGATGCTCGACGCCCTCCAGGACGCCGGCCACGCCGACCTGAAGCGCCGCACGGTCACCGTGCTCTCGGACCCCGCCCCGAAGGTCGACGAGCGGCTGGTCCGCGACCTCACCGAGGTCTACGAGCAGCGCACCCGGGCGGTCTACCGGGTGCCGTACGACCCGGCGCTGGTGACCGGCTCGGTCGTGCCGTACGCCCAGCTCTCGAGCCAGACGCGCCGCGCCTGGCTGCGGGCCTGTGCGGGGATGACCGACACGCTGTAGCGGTCCCGGTCGCACGGGAGGGTGACCAGCGGCGCGTACGGCGGCCGTTAGCGTCGCCGGCATGCGAGCAGTCGTCTACACCGAGACCGGTCCCTCCTCCGTCCTGCAGCCCGTCGAGCGGGACCTGCCCGAGCCCGGGCCCGGCGAGGTCCGGGTCCGCGTGGTGCGCTCCGGGGTGAACCCGACCGACCACAAGTTCCGCGCCGGGGCGATGCGCGGCCACGACGAGGTCAGCCCGGGGATGGACGGCAGCGGCGTCGTCGACGCCGTCGGCGCCGACATCGAGCACCTCGCCGTGGGCGACCGGGTGTGGGTCTACCTCGCCCAGCACGGCACGGCGTACGGCACCGCCACCGAGCACACCGTGCAGCCCGCCGACCGCGTGGTGCACCTGCCCGCGCAGACGTCGTACGACCTGGGGGCCGCCCTCGGCGTGCCCGCGATCACCGCGCACCGGGCGCTGACCTCCGGCGAGGTCAACCGGCTCGCGCCGGGGACGCTCGACGACCACGTCGTGCTGGTCGCCGGGGGAGCCGGCGCCGTGGGCAACGCCGCGATCCAGCTCGCCCGCTGGGCCGGCGCGACCGTGATCACCACGGTCAGCGGCGAGGAGAAGGCGGTCCTGGCGCGCGCCGCGGGCGCCCACCACGTCGTCGACTACGTGCACGGCGACGCCCAGGCGGAGATCCTCGACCTCGCCCCCGACGGCGTCGACCTGGTCGTCGAGGTCGCGCCGGCGCCGAACCAGGCGCTCGACCTCGCGGTGACCCGGGTGCACGGCACGATCGCGGTCTACGCCAACAACGGCGGGGAGCAGCTCACGCTGCCGCTGCGGGAGACGTTCAGCCGCAACCTGCGCTACCAGTTCATCATCCTCTACACCCTCGACCCGGCCCTGCTCTCGCTCGCGGTCACCGACGTCAGCGCCGCCGTGCTCGACGGCGCGCTGCGCGTGGGCGAGGAGGCCGGCCTGCCGCTGCACCACTACGCGCTGGCCGAGGTCGGGGCCGCCCAGGACGCCGTCGAGGCCGGCCTGGTCGGCAAGGCGCTGCTCGACGTCGCGGAGGGCTGAGCCCGCGCGGCGGCCGCCGAGCGCCGCTGTAACGCTGTGTTACTCATTCTGGTGCGGCGTCGTGACGCTGCACCAGATGAAGTAACGCAGCGTTACAGCCGGCCCGGGGCCCGCGGCGGGGGCCGGTGGGCCGGTCCGGCGCTGCTAGGGTCGCCGCGATCGACATCCTTTAACGAGCCGTCCCGTGAGGCGGAGAAGGAGGTCCGGCGCCCTCGTGCCCACCCCGCAGACCCCCGCCGACAGCCCCGACGACACGCCCACCGACAGCCCCGCCGCTGACGCCGCCGGCCGCGTCGTCCTCGACGCCCGTGACATCTCCCGGGTGCTGACCCGCATCTCGCACGAGATCCTCGAGCGCAACAAGGGGCCCCAGGACCTCGTGCTGCTCGGCATCCCGACCCGGGGCGTCGGCCTGGCCCGCCGGGTTGCCGCCCGGATCGCGGCGACCGAGGGCGTCGAGGTGCCGGTCGGCGCGCTCGACGTCACCTTCTACCGCGACGACCTGCGCCAGCAGCCGACCCGCGGCCCGCAGCGCACGCAGGTCCCGCCGGGCGGGATCGACGGCCGTACGGTCGTGCTGGTCGACGACGTGCTGTTCTCCGGGCGTACGGTCCGGGCGGCGCTCGACGCGATGAACGACCTGGGCCGCCCCGAGGTCGTCCGCCTGGCCGTGCTCGTCGACCGCGGCCACCGGCAGCTGCCGATCCGCGCCGACCACGTCGGCAAGAACCTGCCCAGCGCCCGCACCGAGCGGGTGATGGTGCGCCTGGAGGAGCTCGACGGCCACGACGAGGTACGGATCGCCGGGCCGGGGGAGGAGCGCTGATGCGCCGCCACCTGCTGTCGGTCGACGACGTCGACGCCGACGAGATCGCCGCCCTGTTCGCCACGGCCACCGAGATGCACGACGTGCAGCGCCGCCAGGTCAAGAAGCTGCCCGCGCTGCGCGGGCGCACCGTGATCAACCTGTTCTTCGAGGACTCCACCCGCACCCGGTCCAGCTTCGAGATCGCCGGCAAGTGGCTCTCGGCCGACACCGTCAACATCACCGGCAAGGGCAGCTCGGCGTCCAAGGGCGAGAGCCTGCGCGACACCGTCCGCACGATCGCGGCGATGGGTGTCGACGCCCTGGTGATGCGCCACGGCGCCAGCGGGTCGGCCCAGCAGGTCGCGCAGTGGGTCGACGCCTCGGTGGTCAACGCCGGCGACGGCACGCACGAGCACCCCAGCCAGGCGCTGCTCGACGCCTACACGCTCCAGCAGCGGATCGGCGCCCTTGAGGGCCGGCACGTGGTGATGGTCGGCGACCTGACCCACAGCCGCGTCTTCCGCAGCAACGTCAAGTGCCTGACCAAGCTCGGCGCCGAGGTCACCGTCGTCGCGCCGCCGACGCTGATGCCCAGCGGCGTCGAGGCGTGGTCGCGCGAGGCCGGGTTCACCACGTCCTACGACCTCGACGAGGTCCTGCCGAAGGCCGACGCGGTGATGATGCTGCGCGTCCAGCGCGAGCGGATGGCCGGCGGCTACTTCCCCAGCGCGCGGGAGTACACCGTCGGGTACGGGCTGACCCGCGACCGGCTCGACGTGCTCGGCCCCGACGTCCCGATCTGCCACCCCGGCCCGATGAACCGCGGCCTCGAGATCGCCGCCGACGCCGCCGACGCCGCCCAGTCGCTGGTCCTCGACCAGGTCTCGGCCGGCGTCGCGGTGCGGATGGCGATCCTCTACCACCTGCTCGCCGGAGAGGACTCCTGATGCCCGAGACCGCCACCCGTCCCGTGCTCGTCCGCGGCGCCTCGCTGCTCGGGGAGCGCACCGCCGACCTGCTGCTGCGCGACGGCGTCGTCGCCGAGGTCGGCGAGCGCCGGTCCCTCGCGCCCGGCGACGCCCAGGTCATCGACGCCGACGGGCTGGTCGCCCTGCCCGGCCTGGTCGACCTGCACACCCACCTGCGCGAGCCCGGCCGCGAGGACGCCGAGACCGTGCTCACCGGTTCGCGGGCCGCGGCGGCCGGTGGGTTCACCGCCGTCCTGGCGATGGCCAACACCAGCCCGGTCACCGACACCGCCGAGGCCGCGGAGCGGGTCCTCGACCTCGGTCGGGCCGCCGGCCTGGTGGACGTGCAGCCGGTCGGTGCGGTCACCCACGGCCTGGCCGGCGAGGAGCTCGCCGAGCTCGGCCTGATGGCCCGCTCGCGGGCGCGGGTCCGGGTCTTCTCCGACGACGGCCGCTGCGTGGCGAACGCCCGCGTGATGCGCCGGGCGCTGGAGTACGTCAAGGCGTTCGGCGGCGTGGTCAGCCAGCACGCGCAGGACCCCGACCTCGCCGGGCCGGCCTCCTGCTGCCACGAGGGCGAGCTGTCCGGCCGGCTCGGGCTGCCCGGCTGGCCCGGGGTGGCCGAGGAGGTGATCGTGGCGCGCGACGTCATGCTCGCCCGGCACACCGGCTCCCGGGTGCACGTCGCCCACGTCTCCACCGCCGGCACCGTCGAGGTGCTGAGGTGGGCCAAGGCGCAGGGGATCGCGGTCACCGCCGAGGTCACGCCGCACCACCTGCTGCTCACCACCGACCTGCTGTCCGGCTACGACCCGACCTTCAAGGTGAACCCGCCGCTGCGCCCCGACGAGGACGTCGAGGCCCTGCGCGCGGCCCTGGCCGACGGCACCATCGACGCGGTGGCCACCGACCACGCCCCGCACGCCCGGCACGACAAGGAGCACGCCTTCGTCGACGCCGCCTTCGGGATGGTCGGCCTCGAGACCGCGCTGCCGGTCGTGGCCACCACCATGGTCGAGACGGGCCGGATGACCTGGGCCGACGTCGCCCGCGTCCTGTCGACCACACCGGCCGCCATCGCCGGCCTGCCCGGCCACGGTGCGGAGCTCGTCGCCGGTGCCCCGGCCAACCTGACGCTGGTGGACCCGACGGCCACCCGGGTCGTGGACCGCGACGCCTCGGTGTCGCGCTCGCGCAACAACCCCTGGCACGGCCGCCGGCTGACCGGGGAGGTCCGGGCCACCGTCCTGCGGGGCCGGCCGACCCTGCTGGACGGGGAGCTGGTCGACCCGGCCGCGCGGTGAGCGCGCCGGCCGGGGGAGGCCGCGCGGGGGAGGACGCCGTACGACGGCTCCTCGCCGACCCGCCCGACCTCCCGGTCCGGCACGGCCTGGACGCGCTGCGGTCCGCCCTGGGCGAGCGCGGCGCGGCGGTGCTGCAGGCGCCGCCCGGCTCCGGCAAGACCACGCTGGTGCCGCCGGTGCTGGCCGACCTCCTCGGCCCCGGCGGGGGGCGGGTCGTGGTCACCCAGCCGCGGCGGATCGCGGCGCGGGCCGCCGCCCGGCGGCTGGCCCACCTGCTCGGCGAGCCGGTCGGCCGCAGCGTCGGCTACGTCGTGCGCGGCGAGCGCGTCGTCGGCCCGGAGCCCCGGGTCGAGGTGGTCACCACCGGCATCCTGCTGCGCCGCCTGCAGCGCGACCCGGACCTGCCGGGCGTCGGCGCGGTCGTCCTCGACGAGGTGCACGAGCGGGCCCTGGACGCCGACCTGGCCCTCGCCCTCACGGTCGACGTGAGGTCCGCGCTGCGCCCGGACCTACTGCTGGTCGCGATGTCGGCCACCGTCGAGGCCGAGCGCACCGCGGCCGCGCTGTCCGGCGGCGAGGAGCCGGTCGCGGTCGTCGACGTGCCCGGCGCCCTGCACCCGGTCGAGCGGCGGTGGGTGCCGCTGCCCGGCGGGGTCAAGCGGCTCGACGACCGGGGCACCACCCCGGCCTTCCTGGACCACGTCGCGGCCACCGCCCGGGCCGCGCTGGCCCGCGACGCCGGCGACCTGCTGGTCTTCCTGCCCGGGGCCGGGGAGGTCGACGGGGTCGTCCGGCGCCTGCGCGGCACCGTCGCCGCCGACGTGCACCCGCTGCACGGCCGGCTCCCGTCGGCCGAGCAGGACCGGGCCCTGGCGCCGGGGGCGCCGGGGGAGCGGCGCGTGGTGGTCTCGACGGCCGTGGCCGAGTCGTCGCTGACGGTCCCGGGCGTACGCCTCGTGGTCGACGCCGGGCTGTCCCGCGAGCCCCGCACCGACCACCGCCGCGGCCTCGCCGGGCTGGTCACGGTCCGGGTCAGCCGGGCCGGCGCCGACCAGCGCGCCGGGCGGGCCGGTCGCGAGGGGCCGGGCGTGGTGCACCGCTGCTGGTCGGAGTCCGAGGAGCCGCACCTGCCCGCGCACCCCGAGCCCGAGGTCGTCACGGCCGACCTCACCGGCTTCGCCCTCGAGCTCGCCGTGTGGGGCGCCCCGGACGGCGCCGGGCTGGCGCTGCTCGACGCCCCGCCGGCGCCCGCCCTGGCCGCGGCCCGGGCGGTGCTCGCCGACCTCGGCGCGGTCGAGACGCCCGAGGACGGCGGGGCCGTCACCGCCCGCGGCCGCGCGCTCGCGCAGGTGCCGACCGACCCCCGGCTGGCCCGGGCCCTGCTCGACGGGGCGCCGCTGGTCGGGGCCCGACGCGCCGCCGAGGTGGTGGCGCTGCTGGCCGAGGACGTCCGCGCCCCCGGCGCGGACCTGGTCGCGGCCCTCCGGGCGGTACGCCGCGGCGGACCCGGCACCGCGAGCTGGAAGGCGACCGCGCGCCGGCTCGAGGGCCTGGTCGGCGGCGCCGGTGCGCCGTCGGAGCGGCTGACCGACGACGTCGCGGTCGGCCTCGTGGTCGCCCTGGCCCACCCGGACCGGGTGGCGCGCCGCCGCCCCGGTGGCACCTCCTACCTCACCGTCGGCGGCACCGGCGCCGCCCTGCCGCGCGCCGGCGACCGCGACGCAGGCACGACCGGTTCGGGCTCATCGGGTCTGGGCGCGCTGGAGTGGCTGGCGGTGGCCGACCTCGACCGTCGTCCCGGCGCGGGCGACGCGACCGTCCGGGCCGCCGCGCCGCTCACCGAGGACCTCGCCCTCGAGGCGGCCGCGGCCCGCTGGCAGGAGACCGACGACGTGGGCTGGCGCGGCGACCGGGTCACGGCCCGCCGGGTCACCCGGCTCGGCGCCATCGAGCTGTCCTCCGCCCCGCTGAGCACGCTGCCGCCCGGGGCGCTGGCCACCGCCTGGCGCGAGCGGCTGGGCCGTGAGGGCCTCGACGCGCTGCCGTGGGGCGAGGCCGCACGCTCGCTGCGCCGCCGGCTGGACTTCCTGCACCGCACCCTGGGCGACCCGTGGCCCGACGTCTCCGACGCCGGCCTGGCCGCCACGGCCGAGCTGTGGCTGGGCGCCGACCCCCGGCGTACGGACCTGGTCGCCGCCCTGCGCGGCCTCCTGCCCTGGCCCGAGGCCGGTCGGGTCGACGAGCTGGCCCCGGAGCGGGTGAGGGTGCCGAGCGGGTCGAGCGTGCGGGTCGACTACGCGGGCGACCAGCCCGTGCTGGCCGTCCGCCTCCAGGAGGTGCTCGGCTGGGAGGCCTCGCCGCTGCTGGCCGACGGCCGGGTGCCGCTGCTGCTGCACCTGCTCTCCCCGGCCCAGCGCCCGCTGGCGGTCACCGCCGACCTGCGGTCGTTCTGGGACGAGGTCTACCCGCAGGTGCGGGCCGAGATGCGCGGACGCTACCCCCGCCACCCCTGGCCCGAGGACCCGTGGACCGCGCCCCCGACCCGCCGCGCCGCCCCCCGCCGCCCGCGTCCCTGAGCGGACCGGTGCTCGGCGGTCGAGGTGCGGGGGCCGCCAGGCCCGAGCCTCGAGACCTGGTGGGTCTCGAGACGCTCGCTGGCGCTCGCTCCTCGACCACCGTCTCGCGTCGTCGCCTCAGGCGCGGCGCGCGACCAGCAGCAGGTACTCCCAGCCCATCGTCGCCGGGTCGCCCGTGAGCGCCTCGTCGGCCAGCTCGGCCAGCGCCTCGTCGAGCGCACGCACCCGGTCGGTGTCGTCGCCGAGGCCGTGGTAGGCCGCGACGGTGGGGCCGTACCGCTGGCGGAAGAAGTCACGGAACGCAGCGCCCGTCGCGAACCGGTCCACCGGCAGCTCCTCGGTGACGGCCTCGACGTGCTCCACCCGGTCGCCCAGCAGGGCCCGCACGTGCGCCTCGTCGCCCCACAGCGGGGGCGGCGACGCGCCCGGGGGCGGTGCGGGGACGTACGGGCGCAGCGTGGCGAACAGCCGACCGATGAAGCCGGCCGGCGTCCAGGACAGCAGCGCGATCCGCCCCCCGGGGCGGCACACCCGGACCAGCTCGTCGGCGGCCACCTGGTGGTGGGGCGCGAACATCACGCCGACGCAGGAGAGCACCACGTCGAAGGAGGCGTCGGGGTGGGGCAGCGCCTCGGCGTCGGCCTCCTCCCAGGTGAGGTCGAGCCCGGCGACCGCGGCCGCCCGGCGCCCGGCGGAGAGCAGGTCGGGGGTCAGGTCGCCGGCCACCACGGTCGCGCCGGTCGCGGCGGCCGGCAGCGAGGCGTTGCCCGAGCCCGCCGCGACGTCGATCACGCGGTCGTCGGGCCCGACCCCGGCCGCGCGGACCAGGCGGGGCCCGAGGGCGGAGATCACCTCCGCGGCCACCGCCGGGTAGTCGCCGAGCGCCCACATCGCCCGGTGCCGGGCCTTGAGCGCGGTGTCCGCCGGGTCGGCGGGGTCGGTGGGACGGTGCTGCTGCTCGGTGGTCTGGCTCATCAGGCCCTCCCGGGGTCCGTGGCCGCCGGGCGGCGGCACGTCCACGACGCTAGGGACGCGGCCGGGGGTGCGGTACCGGAGGACTACGGGGTTCCCGGGGGTACGCCGACGCGGCTGCGGTCGAGGGCGGCGAGGGTGCGCAGCGCGTCGGTCCGCGAGCGGCAGCCGAGCGCGCGCACGGCGTGGGCGGCGTGCATCTCGACGGTACGCACGCTCAGCACCAGGTGGGCGGCCACCTCGCGGTTGCTGAGGCCCTCGGCCACGAGGCGGAGCACCTCCTCCTCGCGAGGCGTCAGGCCGGTGCGCACCGAGCGTCCGGCCGCCGCGGCCGGCGTCTCGCCGAGGCCGGCCAGGTCGCGGTGCAGCCGGCGGAGCAGCAGGCCCGCGCGCAGCCGGCGCGCGACGTCCTCGGCGGCGCGGAGCTGGGCCACCGCCGGCTCGCGGTCCGCTCCGCCGCCCCGGTCGGCCCCGCCCGCGGCCAGCAGGGCCGCGGTCCGCTGCCGGAGAAGGACCTCCACCACCGGTACGCCGGGGCTGTCCGGCGCGGTGAGCACGTCCAGCGCGTGGCGCAGGTGGGGGAGCGCGGCCCCGGGACCGTCGGCGAGGAGGGCGGCCTCACCGAGCGCCGCGGCGTACGCGGCCACCGCCTCGGGCAGCCCGGTCGAGGCGGCCTGGCCCAGCACCGCGACCACGTCGGCGACGTCGCCGGGGCGGTCGTGGCGCGCGAACGCGGTCGCCGCGCTCATCAGGACCGGCAGGCAGTAGTGGCGCTCCTGGGTGCGGGCCACGAGGTCCACGACCCCCCGGTAGCCGCGCAGCGCGGCCGGGTCGGCGTCGGCCTCCTCGTCGAGGAGAGCCAGGCCCCAGGCCGTCAGGACGTCGACGGCCACGAGGTCGTGACGCACCGCCACCACCCGGGCGCGGAGCAGCGACTCCCGGGCCGGCCCGGCCCGCCCGCGCAGGGCGAGAGCCAGCCCACCGACGCCGGTCGCCACCGCCCGGGCGGTCCGCGGGGCGTCCGGGTCGTCGGTGACCTCCGCGCAGAGCGCGAGCGTGCGGTCCAGCAGCCCACGGGTCAGCATCACCGCGGCGGCGCAGGCCCGGCAGACCTGGCCGGTGGCGTCCTGGTCGTGCCGGGCGCAGTGCTGCAGCGCGCCCTCGTAGGCACGGCCGGCGGCCCGGTAGTCGCCGGTGTGCTCGAGGGAGTCGGCCAGCCGCTGGTACGCCTCCCCGGCCGCCGACCACAACCCGTCCGACAGGGCGCGGTCGAGCGCGGCCCGGACGCCGGCGACCCCGGCGGCGCCCTGGCCGGACCGCGCGAGCAGGTTGCCGCGCAGGGCGGCGACCCGCACCAGCAGGTCGGCGCGCCCCGCCTCCTGCGCCCCGGACTCGGCGAGGTCGAGGGTCTCCAGGGCCTCGCCGAACGCGGCGCCGGCGCGCAGCTGCACGGCGACCGTGAGCCGCTCCTGCGCCGCGTCACCCGGCCGGCCGGCCGCGTCGTGGGCCGCCGCGGCCCGCTCCCGGGCGAGCAGCGCCTCGCCGGGACGGTCGAGCAGGTCCTGCTGGACCGCGAGCCGGGAGAGCAGGTCGCCGGCCTCCCCGGGGCGGCCCGCGGCGCCGGCGCGGTCGGCCAGGACGGCGAGCGCCGCCGCGGCGGCAGCGTGCTCGCCGGTGGCCTCCCACCGCCGCGCGTCCCCGGGCCGGCCGGGGACGTCGACCGGCGCCACAGGACGGTCGGGGTCGCGGGCCGGGTCGAGGGCCGGGTCGATGGCCAGCTCGAGGAGCAGGCCGTCCTCGCGCAGCCGGTCCCGGGCCTGCGCCAGGGGGTGGCCGGGCGGCAGGTCCGCGGGGCCGCAGCTCCCCAGGACGCTGACCGCGGCCGCCCCCGAGCGGCCGGCCAGCTCGACCAGGAGGTCCAGGGTCGGCCTGCCCTGGTGCTGCAGGTCCTCCAGGAACAGCACCGGCGGCGCCCCGTCCGGCACGGGCCGGCTCGCCGCCGACCTCAGCCGGCCGGCCTGGCGGGTGCCGTCCGGCCCGGCCGGGAGGCGTACCAGGAGCACCGGCGGGGCGTCGGCGGCACCACCCGCCCGCGCGTCCAGCCACGCCAGGACGCGTCCGATCCCGGGCTCCCGACCAGGGACGCCCGTCGACCCCGCGGTCGCCTCCGCCACCGTCCGAGCATCCTCGTCCCGGGGCGCGAGGGGAAGGGCGTGCCGCCCCCGACCCGCCGCCCCCGCCGTCCCCGTCCCTGACCGTCGTCCACAGGGCTCGGCACGTCGTTGACACCGCACGCAGGTCCGCAGGCCCCGGCGACCTGCGAGCGGTGTCAACGACGTCGCAGTGCCTGTGGACGACCGCCCTGCCCACCGGCCTGCCCACCGGCCTGCCCACCGGCCAGCGACCCGCCGGCGGCCCGGACGGGGTGCGGTCGCGGCGCGGACGCGGCGCGGCGGGGGGCCCGCCCGCTGCTAGGCTCGGCCCCGCTCGACATCCTTTAACGATCCGTCCCGTGAGGCGGAGAAGGAGGTACGGCGTGCCCCTGCATGCCCCCGCGGCGGACTCCCCGTCCACCCCGCAGACAGACCCCCAGACCGGCCCGCAGCCCACCCCCGTCCGGACCCCGCCCCGCGCGGCGATGCTGGTCCTGGAGGACGGGCGCACCTTCCACGGCGACGCCTACGGCGCCGAGGGCGAGACCTTCGGCGAGGCCGTCTTCAACACCGGGATGACCGGGTACCAGGAGACGCTGACCGACCCGTCGTACCACCGCCAGGTCGTGGTGATGACCGCCCCGCACGTCGGCAACACCGGCGTGAACGAGGAGGACGTGGAGTCCGGGCGGATCTGGGTCGCGGGCTACGTCGTGCGCGACCCCGCCCGCCGCTCGTCGAGCTGGCGGGCCACCGGCACCCTCGACGACGCGCTGAGCGAGCAGGGCGTCGTGGGCATCAGCGGCGTCGACACCCGCGCGCTGACGCGGCACCTGCGCGAGCGTGGCGCGATGCGCGTCGGCATCTCCACGGTCGAGACCGACCCGGCCCGGCTGCTGGCGCGGGTGCGCGAGCAGGAGTCGATGGCCGGCACCGAGCTGGCCGCCGAGGTCTCCACGCGCGAGGCGTACGTCGTGCCGGCCGAGCCGGGCCCCTGGGGCGAGAGGCGCGCGACCGTCGCCGCGATCGACCTCGGGATCAAGACCATGACGCCGCGCCGGATGGCCGAGCGCGGCATCGAGACCCACGTGCTGCCGGCCACCGCCACGCTCGAGGACGTCCTGGCCGTCGGCGACGACGGCCCCGACGGGCTGTTCTTCTCCAACGGGCCCGGCGACCCGGCCGCGACGACCGACCAGGTCGCGCTGCTCCAGGCCGCGCTGGCGCAGGGGGTGCCGTACTTCGGGATCTGCTTCGGCAACCAGCTGTTCGGCCGGGCCCTGGGACTGGGCACCTTCAAGCTCACCTACGGCCACCGCGGGATCAACCAGCCGGTGATGGACCGGACCACCGGCAAGGTCGAGGTCACCGCGCACAACCACGGCTTCGCGGTCGCGTGGCCCGACGGGGTCGGCCTCGACGAGCCGGTGACCACGCCGTACGGCGAGGCCCGGGTCAGCCACGTGTGCCTCAACGACGACGTGGTCGAGGGCCTCGAGCTGCGCTCGCCCGAGGGCGACCTGCGGGCGTTCTCGGTGCAGTACCACCCCGAGGCCGCGGCCGGCCCGCACGACGCGGCGTACCTCTTCGACCGGTTCTGCGACCTGATGTCCGAGCGGAAGGACGCCTGATGCCCAAGCGCACCGACATCGCCAGCGTGATGGTCATCGGCTCCGGGCCGATCGTCATCGGCCAGGCCTGCGAGTTCGACTACTCCGGCACCCAGGCCTGCCGGGTGCTCAAGGAGGAGGGCCTGCGCGTGGTCCTGGTGAACTCCAACCCGGCCACGATCATGACCGACCCCGAGTTCGCCGACGCCACCTACGTCGAGCCGATCACCGCGGAGTACGTCGAGAAGGTGATCGCCAAGGAGCGCCCCGACGCGCTGCTGGCCACCCTCGGCGGGCAGACCGCGCTCAACGCCGCGATGGCCCTCGACGCCGCCGGGGTGCTCGAGAAGTACGGCGTCGAGCTGATCGGCGCCTCGATCGAGGCGATCGACCGCGGCGAGAACCGCAGCGTGTTCAAGAAGATCGTCGACGACCTCGGCGGCGAGTCCGCCCGGAGCGCGATCTGCCACTCGATGGACGACTGCCTGGCCGCGGTCGAGGACCTCGGCTACCCGGTCGTCGTGCGGCCCAGCTTCACCATGGGCGGCGCCGGGTCGGGCATGGCCCACGACGAGGCCGACCTGCACCGGATCGCCGGCACCGGCCTGTCGCTCAGCCCCACCACCGAGGTGCTCCTCGAGGAGTCCATCCTCGGCTGGAAGGAGTACGAGCTCGAGGTCATGCGCGACACCGCCGACAACGTGGTGATCGTCTGCTCGATCGAGAACGTCGACCCGATGGGCGTGCACACCGGCGACTCGATCACCGTGGCGCCGGCGATGACGCTGACCGACCGCGAGTACCAGAAGATGCGCGACCTCGCGATCGGGATCATCCGCTCGGTCGGCGTCGACACCGGCGGCTGCAACATCCAGTACGCCGTCAACCCCGCCGACGGCCGGCTGGTCGTGATCGAGATGAACCCGCGCGTCTCGCGGTCCAGCGCGCTGGCCTCCAAGGCCACCGGCTTCCCGATCGCGAAGATCGCGGCGAAGGTCGCGATCGGCTACACCCTCGACGAGATCACCAACGACATCACGGCCGAGACCCCGGCCAGCTTCGAGCCGACGCTCGACTACGTGGTGGTCAAGGTGCCGCGGTTCGCCTTCGAGAAGTTTCCCGGCGCCGACCCGGTGCTGACCACCCACATGAAGTCGGTCGGGGAGGCGATGGCGATTGGGCGCAGCTTCACCGAGGCGCTGCAGAAGGCGCTGCGCAGCCTGGAGTCCAAGGACGCCGTCTTCGACTGGCACCAGGAGTGGGTCGAGCTCGACAAGGCCGCGCTGCTGGCCCGCGCCGGCGTCCCGCACGACGGCCGCCTGAAGGTGGTGATGGACGCCCTGCGCGCCGGGGCGAGCGTCGAGGAGGTGCACGACGCCACCGGCATCGACCCGTGGTTCGTGGACCAGCTGGCGCTGATCAACGAGGTGGCCGCCGAGGTCACCGCCGCCCCCGAGCTGACCCCGGCGCTGCTGCGCCGGGCCAAGCGGCACGGCTTCTCCGACGTCCAGGTCGGCAAGATCCGCGGGATGACCCCCGACGTCGTCCGCGGCGTGCGCCACGCGCTGGGCATCCGGCCGGTGTTCAAGACCGTGGACACCTGCGCGGCCGAGTTCGCGGCGGCCACGCCGTACCACTACTCCTCCTACGACGAGGAGAGCGAGGTCGGCCCGCGCGAGCGGCCGGCGGTGATCATCCTGGGCTCCGGTCCGAACCGGATCGGGCAGGGCATCGAGTTCGACTACTCCTGCGTGCACGCCTCGCTGGCGCTGTCCGAGGTCGGCTACGACACCGTGATGGTCAACTGCAACCCCGAGACCGTCTCGACCGACTACGACACCTCCGACCGGCTCTACTTCGAGCCGCTCACGCTCGAGGACGTGCTCGAGGTCGTGCACGCCGAGACGGCCGCGGGGCCGGTCGCCGGGGTGATCTGCCAGCTCGGCGGGCAGACCCCGCTCGGCCTGGCGCAGGGCCTGGCCGCGGCCGGGGTGCCGATCGTCGGCACGTCGCCGGACGCCATCGACCTGGCCGAGGAGCGCGGCGCCTTCGGGCGGGTGCTCGCCGAGGCCGGCCTGACCGCGCCCAAGCACGGCACCGCGACCTCCTACCCCGAGGCGCAGCGGATCGCGCATGAGATCGGCTACCCGGTCCTGGTGCGGCCCTCCTACGTCCTGGGTGGGCGCGGGATGGAGATCGTCTACGACGACGTCTCCCTGCAGACCTACCTGGAGCGCTACGTCGCCGAGGGCATGATCAGCCGCGAGGCGCCCGTGCTGGTCGACCGGTTCCTCGACGACGCCGTCGAGATCGACGTCGACGCGATCTTCGACGGCGACGAGCTCTTCCTCGGCGGCGTGATGGAGCACATCGAGGAGGCCGGCATCCACTCCGGCGACTCCTCCTGCGCGCTGCCGCCGATCACGCTCGGCGAGCGCGAGGTGGCCCGGATCCGCGAGGCCACCGAGGCGATCGCCCGTGGGGTGGGGGTGCTTGGGCTGCTCAACATCCAGTTCGCCCTGGGCTCCGACATCCTCTACGTGCTCGAGGCCAACCCGCGCGCCAGCCGTACCGTCCCGTTCGTCTCCAAGGCGACCGCGACCCCGCTGGCCAAGGCCGCGGCCCGGGTGATGCTCGGGGAGAGCGTGGCGGACCTGCGCGCCGCCGGCGTCCTGCCGGCCACCGGCGACGGCGGCAGCCTGCCGCCGGACCAGCCGATCGCGGTCAAGGAGGCGGTGATGCCGTTCAACCGGTTCCGCACCCCCGACGGCGCCCAGGTCGACACCGTGCTCGGCCCCGAGATGAAGTCGACCGGCGAGGTGATGGGCCTCGACGCCGACTTCGGCACCGCCTTCGCCAAGTCCCAGACCGCGGCGTTCGGCCCGCTGCCCACCGCGGGCAGCGTCTTCGTCTCGATGGCCAACCGCGACAAGCGCTCGATGATCTTCCCGGTCAAGGTGCTGGCCGACCTCGGCTTCCAGATCCTCGCCACCCAGGGCACCGCCGAGGTGCTGCGCCGCAACGGCGTGGCGACCCGGGTGGTGCGCAAGCACTTCGAGGGCGTCGGCCCGGACGGGGAGAAGACCACGGTCGACCTGATCCGCGACGGCGAGATCCAGCTGATCGTGAACACCCCGTACGGCGCGGGCACCGGCGGGCAGGCCCGCCTCGACGGGTACGAGATCCGCACCGCGGCGGTGATGGCCAACGTCCCCTGCATCACCACCGTGCAGGGCCTCGGCGCCGCGGTCCAGGGGATCGAGGCGATGCGGCGCGGCGACATCGGCGTGCGCAGCCTGCAGGACTGGGCCCGGGACCGGGCGGGCCGGTGACCTACCGCCTGCTCTTCGACCGCGCCCTGACCCGCGTCGACCCCGAGCGGGCGCACCACCTCGGCTTCGCCGCCGTCCGCGCCGGGGGACCGGTCCTGCGCCGACGGCCCGTACGGGTGCCGGCCGGCGTCGGCCCGGTGGACGCGATGGGGCTGCGCTTCGCCCACCCCCTCGGGCTCGCCGCCGGCTTCGACAAGGACGCCCGCGGGGTCGAGGCGCTCGGCGCGCTCGGCTTCTCCTTCGTCGAGGTCGGCACCGTCACCGCGCTGCCGCAGCCGGGCAACGCGCGCCCGCGGCTGTTCCGCCTCACCGAGGACCGCGCCGTGGTCAACCGGATGGGGTTCAACAACGCCGGCGCCACGGCCGTCGCGGCCCGCCTGGCCGCCCGCCGTCCGGGGCCCGGCTCGCCGGTGCTCGGGGTCAACCTCGGCAAGTCCAAGGTCGTGCCGGAGGACGACGCGGCGGCCGTCGCGGCCGACCACGACACCAGCACCCGGCTGCTGGCGCCGCACGCGGACTACCTGGTGGTCAACGTGTCCTCGCCCAACACCCCGGGCCTGCGAACGCTGCAGGCCGTCGAGCGGCTCGAGCCGCTGCTGGCGCAGGTGCGGCGCAGCGCCGACGAGGTCCGCCACGCCGCCGGGCTGGGCCGGGTGCCGCTGCTGGTCAAGATCGCCCCCGACCTCGCCGACGACGACGTCCTCGCCGTGGCCGACCTGGTCCGCGGCGACGACGGCGTGGACGGGGTCGTGGCCACCAACACCACCACGGGGCGCACGGGCCTGCGTACCGCCGCCGCGACCGTCGAGGCGGCCGGCGCCGGCGGCCTCTCCGGGCCCCCGGTGGCCGCCCGCGCGCTCGAGGTCACCCGGCTGCTGCGCGGACGGCTCGGTCCCGGTCCGGTGCTGGTGGGGGTCGGCGGGATCACCACCGCCGCCGACGCGCGCGAGCGGCTGGCCGCCGGCGCCGACCTCCTGCAGGCCTACACCGCGTTCGTCTACGAGGGTCCCGCCTGGGCGCGCCGTGTCGTGCGAGGCTTGGGGGCGTGAGCAGCACCGACCGACGACCGGTCCACGTGGGCGGCGAGCTGCTCGCCTCCCGGGCCAGCGGCGGGCTGGTCCACCTCAGCGTGCTGGCCCCCGGCATCGGGGAGCGCTTCCGTCCCGGCACGGCCGTGGCGGTGTCGGTGGGGCACCCGGTCTCCCGCAGCCGGCTGGCACGACGCAGCTACTGGATCCACGAGGTCAAGCCGGTCGGCGGCCGCGGCCTCGCCGTCGGCCTGGTCGTGGAGCCGCGCGGCGCCGGGTCGCGGTGGCTGGCCGAGGCGCCGGTCGGCACCCCCCTCGAGCTCACCGGGCCCCTCGGCAGGCCGTTCGCGCTCCCGCAGGAGCCGGTGGCCTGCCTGCTGGTGGCCGAGGAGTACGCCGCCGCGCCGATCTTCCCGCTCGCCCTGCGCCTGCGGGAGCGCGGCTGCGCGGTGACCCTGCTGCTCGGGGCCCGCGACGAGGCGCACCTGATGTCGGCCCTGGAGGCCCGCCGCACGGCGCGGGCCGTCACCGTGGTGACCGCCGACGGCTCCGTGGGCCGGGCCGGACGCACCGCCGACGCGCTGCCCGAGGCGCTGGCCTCCAGCGGCGCCGAGGTCGTCTACGCCGCCGGCCCCACCGCGCTGCTGCACGCCGTCGCCGCCGCCGCGGAGGACCACGGCGCCTGGAGCCAGGTCGCGCTCGAGGTGCCGTCGCCGTGCGCCACCGGCCTGTGCTTCGGCTGCCAGGTCCCGGTGGTGGGGGAGGCCGGGACCCCCCGGTCGGCCCGCGCCTGCGTCGACGGCCCGGTCCTGCGCGGCGACCGCGTCCGGTGGGCCGACCTGTGAGCGGCGCGGGCACCGAGGTGCAGGTGGCCGGGCTCCGGCTGCGCTCGCCGGTGCTGGTGGCGGCCGGCTGCGGCGGCACCGGGCGCGAGCTGGCCGCGTACGCGCCCCTGGCCGACCTGGGCGCCTTCACCACCCGCACCGTCACCTCCGACCCCCGGCCCGGCGCGCCCGCCGGACGCGTCGTGGAGAGCCCCTCGGGGCTGGTCCACGCCACGGGGCTGCCGAACCCGGGGCTCGACCACTTCCTGGCCACCGAGCTGCCCGGCCTGGTCGCCCAGGACGTCCGCGTGGTCGTCTCGCTCGCGGTCACCTCGGCCGCCGACGCCTCCGCGCTGGCCCGCCGGCTGGCCCGTGCCCCGGGGGTGAGCGCCGTGGAGCTCGCGCTGGCCCCGCCCGGCGGCCACGCCGAGGACCCCGACGAGGAGGACCTGTTCGCCGCCCTCGAGCCGCACCAGGCCGCGGGCATGGTCGGCGCGGTCGCGCGCGAGCTGCCCCCCGGCCTGCCGGTCTGGGCCAAGGTGCGCAACGACCCCGACCGCGTCGTGGCCGTCGCCCGGGCCTGCGTCGACGCCGGCGCCGGCGCCGTGGTCGTCGGCGACGGGCTGTCCGCGGTGCTGCCGGACGGCCGCGCCGGGGGGCTGGGCGGGCCCGCCGTCCGCCCGGTCGCGCTGGCCTGCGTGCGCCGGGTCGTGGCCGCGCTGCCCCACGTCGACGTCGTCGGCGTCGGGGGCGTCGCGACGCCCACGGACGTCCGGGCGTTCCTGGACGCCGGGGCCCGGGCCGTCGGCGTCGGCACCGCCCTGCTGCACGACCCCACCACGGCCGCCCGCCTGGCCGCCGCGCTGCGCGAGGAGACCCGATGACCACGACCCGCCCCCAGACAGGCGACGAGACCGGCGCCCAGACCGGTGGGCCGGCCGGTGCCCCCACGTCCTTCGGTGCCCGGCTGCACGCCGCGCTCGCCGACCGCGGCCAGCTCTGCGCCGGCATCGACCCGCACGCCGGGCTGCTGGCCGAGTGGGGCCTGCCCGACGACGTGGGCGGCCTGGAGCGCTTCGCGATGACCGCGGTCGAGGCGGTGGCCGGCGAGGCGTCGGTGGTCAAGCCGCAGTCGGCGTTCTACGAGCGCTTCGGCAGCCGCGGCGTCGCCGTCCTGGAGCGCGTCGTCGCGACCGCCCGCGAGGCCGGCGCGCTGGTCCTGCTCGACGTCAAGCGCGGCGACATCGGCTCGACCTCCCAGGCCTACGCCGACGCCTACCTCGACCCGGCCTCGCCGCTGGCCGCCGACGCGATCACCGCCAGCCCCTACCTCGGCTTCGGCTCCCTCGACCCGATGATCGAGAGCGCCCGCCGGCACTGCGCGGGCGTCTTCGTGCTCGCGCTGACCTCCAACAAGGAGGGCCCGGAGGTGCAGCACGCCCGGGCCGTCGGCCCCGAGCCCGGCGCCCCCGACGGGCGCAGCGTCGCCGGGGTCGTGCTCGACCACCTGCGCGCCCTCAACGCCGGCGTGCAGCCGCTCGGCTCCTTCGGTGCGGTCGTCGGCGCCACCATCGGCGAGACCACCGAGGACCTCGCCTTCAACGGCCCGGTGCTGGCCCCCGGCTACGGCGCCCAGGGCGGGACGCCCGCCGACCTGCGCCGGATCTTCGGCGCCTCCGCGCACGCCGTGCTGGCCTCCACCTCCCGCGACCTGCTGCGGCACGGCCCCGACCCCGTCGCGCTGCGCGACGCGGTCCGCCGCGGCAACGACGAGCTCGCCGACGCGCTCGCCGACGGGGCCGACGCGTGACGAGCCGCCGTACGGGCCGCCGCACGAGGCGCCGGGTCGCGGGGGCGCTGGCGGGGGTCGTGCTCGGTCCCGGGCTGCTCGCCGCCTGCTCCGGGGACCCCGTGGAGGAGTACTGCGCCGAGGTCGAGGACCAGCGACAGCCGCTGAGCGACGTCGCGGACGCGGGGGCCCCACCGCGCTGCTGGAGGCGCTGCCGGCCTTCGAGGAGCTGCAGGGGGCCTCGCCGACCGACCTGCGCGACGACTGGGACGTGGTGGTGGGCCGCCTCACCGCCCTCGACGACGCGCTGGCGCAGGCCGGCGTCGACCCCGCGACGTACGACGCCGAGGAGCAGGCCGACGACCTCGGCGAGGACGACCGGACCGCCGTCGAGTCCGCCGCCCGCCAGCTGGCCACCCCGGAGATGGTCCGCGCCCTCGAGGCCGTGCAGCAGCAGGCCCGCGACGTCTGCGGCACCTCGCTCACCCTGTAGGACTCTCCAGGGCCCTCGGGCCCGGGGTCCCGATTGCCGACCGGGGCGGGTCTGACTAGATTGCACCGGACGGTGGTGTGTCCCCACCGCCGGACCGACGAAAAGGATCTGCAGTGGCTCTGCCCCCGCTCACGCCCGAACAGCGCCAAGCCGCCCTCGCGAAGGCGGCGGCCTCCCGCCGGGAGCGCGCCGAGGTCAAGAACCGTCTGAAGAACTCGGGGCCTCCATCTCGGACGTGCTCGCCCAGGGCCAGAGCAACGAGGTCATCGGCAAGATGAAGGTCGTCGACCTCCTGCAGTCGATGCCCGGCCTGGGCAAGGTCCGGGCCCGTCAGACCATGGAGCGCCTCGGCATCGCCGAGTCCCGCCGCGTCCGCGGGCTCGGCACCAAGCAGGTCGCCGCGCTGCAGCGCGAGTTCGCCGCGGGTGAGTGACCGGGACCCGTCGGGGTCCCGCAGCCGGCTGGTCGTGCTGGCCGGGCCGACGGCGGTCGGCAAGGGCACCGTGGCCGCCGCCGTGCGCGAGCGCCACCCCGAGGTCTGGATCTCGATCTCGGCCACCACGCGGGCGCCACGCCCCGGCGAGCGGCACGGCGAGCACTACTGGTTCGTCACGCCCGAGGAGTTCGACGCGATGATCGCGCGCGGCGACCTGCTGGAGTGGGCCGTCGTGCACGGCACCCACCGGTACGGCACCCCGCGCGGCCCGGTCGAGGACGCCCTGGCCGCCGGCCGGTCGGCCCTGTTGGAGATCGACCTGCAGGGCGCGCGCCAGGTGCGCCGCACCATGGCCGAGGCGCTGTTCGTCTTCCTCAAGCCGCCGTCCTGGGAGGAGCTCGTCCGCCGCCTGGTCGGCCGGGGGACCGAGACCGAGGCCGAGCGCGAGCGCCGGCTGGCCACGGCCCGCGACGAGCTGGCCGCCGAGTCGGAGTTCGACGTCACCGTCGTCAACCGTGAGATTCACGCTGCGGCGGACGAGTTGGTAGCCTTGATGAGCGGGCCCACCCCCGCCTGAGCGGCGCGCCCGGCCGGATCCCGACCGGATCCGCCCCCGGAGCCCGCCCCACCGCCCCCGACCCAAGCGAGGCCAACGCGTGTCCAGCCCCAACATCGGCGCCGAGGGTGTCACCAACCCGCCCATCGACGACCTGCTGACCAAGACCGACAGCAAGTACCAGCTGGTGCTCTACAGCGCCAAGCGCGCCCGGCAGATCAACGCCTACTACTCCCAGCTCGGCGAGGGCCTGCTGGAGTACGTCGGCCCGCTCGTCGAGACCCACGTCCAGGAGAAGCCGCTCTCGATCGCGCTCCGCGAGATCGACGGCGACCTGCTGACCTGCGAGGCGGTCGACCCCGCCGAGCTCGCCGCCGAGGAGGCCGCCGCCGCCCAGGCGCAGGCCGACGCCGCGGCCACCGCGCAGAACGGCTGATCCTGACCAGCGCCGCGCCGTCGACCCCGTCGGGGTCGACGGCCCCCCGGGTGGTCCTCGGCGTGGCCGGCGGGATCGCGGCCTACAAGGCCTGCGAGCTGCTGCGCCGCCTGACCGAGACGGGCCACGACGTCACCGTCGTGCCGACCGCCGCGGCGCTGGAGTTCGTCGGCGCGCCCACCTGGGCCGCGCTCTCCGGGCGCCCGGTCGCCTCCGACGTGTGGTCCGGCGTGCACGAGGTGCCCCACGTGCGGCTCGGCCAGCAGGCCGACCTCGTCGTCGTGGCCCCGGCCACCGCCGACCTGCTCGCCCGGGCCGCGCACGGCCTGGCCGACGACCTGCTCACCAACACCCTGCTGACCGCGCGCTGCCCGGTCGTGCTCGCCCCGGCGATGCACACCGAGATGTGGGAGCACCCCGCCACCCGCGCCAACGTCGCCACGCTCCGCTCGCGCGGGGTGGTCGTCGTCGAGCCCGCCGAGGGCCGGCTGACCGGCGCCGACACCGGGAAGGGACGCCTGCCCGACCCGGCCGAGATCGCCGCCGTCGCCCTCGAGGTGTTGGCCCGCGGGGTCGCCGCCCCGGACCTCGCCGGGCGTACCGTCGTGGTGTCGGCCGGCGGCACCCGCGAGCGCATCGACCCGGTCCGGTTCCTCGGCAACCGCTCGTCGGGCCTGCAGGGCTACGCCCTGGCCCGCGCCGCCGCGGCCCGGGGCGCCCGGGTCCGCCTGGTCGCCGCCAACACCGCCCTGCCGGACCCGGCCGGCGTCTCGGTGGTCCACGTCGAGACCACCGCCGAGCTGCGCGCGGCCGTGCTCGCCGCCCGCGACGGCGCCGACGCCGTGGTGATGGCCGCCGCCCCCGCCGACTTCCGCCCGGTCGGGGAGGAGCAGCACAAGATCAAGAAGGCCGCCGACGGCTCCGCGCCGGTCCTGGAGCTGACCCAGAACCCCGACGTCCTGCGCGAGCTGGCCGAGACCCGACGCGCCGGCGAGGTGCTGGTCGGCTTCGCCGCCGAGACCGGCGACGACGCCACGGGCGTGCTCGACCTGGCCCGCGCCAAGCTCGCCCGCAAGGGGTGCGACCTGCTCGTGGTCAACGACGTCAGCGGGGGAGCGGTCTTCGGCCAGGCCGACAACCAGGCCGTCGTGCTCGCCGCCGACGGCGCCGAGGTCGACGTGCCCCGCGGACCGAAGTCGGCGCTGGCCCACGTGGTGTGGGACCAGGTCGCGCTCCGGCTCGCAGCCCCGCCCGCCGCCGACGCGCCCGCCCGCCAGCTGTAACGCTGTGTTACCTCACCTGGTGCGGCGTCGTGACGGTGCACCAGACGGAGTAACAGAGCGTGACAGCGCGCCCGCCGGTACGCCACCCGGACGCCACCCGGACGCCGGGACGCCGCGGCGTGGCTGACCACGGACCGGGACGAGCGTCCCGCGATTCGGGATCGCCCGCGCGGCGGGTCTAGCCTTCCCCCGTCCGGGAGCACCCCGGTCGTGTCTATGAACCTGCCCGAACGGAGCAACAGTGCCTGGACGTCTCTTCACCTCTGAATCGGTCACCGAGGGTCACCCGGACAAGATCGCCGACCAGATCAGCGACTCGATCCTCGACGCCATGCTCGCCCAGGACCCGCACAGCCGGGTCGCGGTCGAGACCCTGCTGACCACCGGCCTGGTCGTGGTCGCGGGCGAGGTGACCACCACCGGCTACGTCGACATCAAGCAGGTCGTGCGCGACCGGATCCTCGAGATCGGCTACGACCACTCCGACAAGGGCTTCGACGGCGAGAGCTGCGGCGTCATGGTCGCGATCGGCGGCCAGTCCGGTGACATCGCCCAGGGCGTCGACACCGGCCACGAGTCCCGTACGGGCTCCGTCGACGCCATGGACAAGCAGGGCGCCGGCGACCAGGGCCTGATGTTCGGCTACGCCTGCGACGACACCGCCGAGCTGATGCCGCTGCCGATCAAGATCGCGCAGACGCTCTCGGAGCGGCTCTCGGCCGTGCGCAAGGACGGGACGCTGCCCTACCTGCGCCCCGACGGCAAGACCCAGGTCACGATCGAGTACGACGCCGACAACCGCCCGGTCCGCGTCGACACCGTCGTGCTGTCGACCCAGCACGCCGAGGAGGTCGAGCTGGACACCCTCGAGCCCGAGATCAAGAAGCACGTCATCGACCACGTGCTCGCGCAGTTCGACATCCCCTCGGCCGACTACCGGCTGCTGGTCAACCCGACCGGGCGCTTCGTGGTCGGTGGCCCGATGGGCGACGCCGGCCTGACCGGCCGCAAGATCATCGTCGACACCTACGGCGGGATGGCCCGCCACGGCGGCGGCGCGTTCTCCGGCAAGGACCCCTCGAAGGTCGACCGCTCGGCGGCCTACGCCATGCGCTGGGTGGCCAAGAACGTCGTGGCCGCGGGTCTGGCCCGTCGTTGCGAGGCCCAGGTCGCCTACGCCATCGGCAAGGCGCAGCCGGTCGGGGTCTTCATCGAGACCTTCGGCACCGGCACCGTGCCCGACGAGAAGATCCAGGCCGCCGTGCTCGACGTCTTCGACCTGCGCCCGGCCGCCATCGTGCAGGACCTCGACCTGCTGCGCCCGATCTACGCCCGCACCGCGGCGTACGGCCACTTCGGCCGCGAGCACGAGGACTTCACCTGGGAGCGCACCGACCGCGCCGACGCCCTGCGCGCGGCCGTCGGCGCCTGATCCTGCCCACCCCCGGGCCGTCCACCGGCCCGTCCACCGGCCCGTCTGCCGGCCCGCGGCCTGTCGCCGCGGGCTGGTAGACACCGGGACATGGCAGCACGCGGCAGCAGCTCGAGCGGGGGACCGGTGACGCCGGTCCCGACCCCGAGCTGCTGCCCGGCCTGGTGCGCCAGGAGGTCCGCGTCTCCCAGGCCCGCGCCCGCGAGACCCGGGCCCGCAAGGCCGCCGCGGCGGCCACCGCCGAGGTCGACCCGGTGGCCCGCGTCCTCGTCGACGCCCCGCTGGCCCACCTCGACCGCGACTTCGACTACTCGGTGCCGGCGTCGATGTCCGAGGCCGCCCGTCCGGGCGTGCGGGTCAAGGTCCGCTTCGCTGGGCACGAGGCCGACGGTTACGTCCTGGAGCGGACGGCGAGCTCGGCCCACGGCGGGACGCTGACCCCGCTGCGCCGCGTCGTCGGGGCGGAGCCGGTGCTCTCACCGGTCGTGGCCGGGCTGGCCGCCGAGGTCGCCGAGCGGTACGCCGGCACCCGCGCCGACGTGCTCCGCCTCGCGGTCCCACCGCGCCACGCGGCGGCCGAGAAGCAGCCCACCGTCCCCGCGGCCGAGCCGGCCCGCTGGGACGCCCAGGCGGCCGCTGCGGCCTGGGCCGACCACGACACGGGGGAGGCGTTCCTGCGCCACCTGCGCGAGGGCGGCGCCCCCCGCGCCGCCTGGCACCCGGCCCCCGGCACCGACTGGCCGCGCTCGCTGGCCCACGCCGCCGCGGCCACCCTGGCCGGCGGCCGGGGGTCCCTGCTCTGCGTGCCCGACGGGCGCGACGTCGCGCGGGTCTCGGCCGCGCTGGAGGACGTGCTGGGCCCCGGCCACCACGTCGCGCTGACCGCCGAGGCCGGCCCGGCCGCGCGCTACCGTGACTTCCTGGCCGTCTCCCGCGGGGTGCGCCGGGTCGTGGTCGGCACCCGCGCCGCGGCCCTGGCGCCGGTGCACGACCTGGGGCTGGTGGCGGTGTGGGACGACGGCGACGACCTGCTGGCCGAGCCGCGCGCGCCCTACCCCCACGCCCGCGAGGTGCTGCTGCTGCGCGCCGCCCGGGAGGGGACCGCAGCGCTGGTCGGCGGGTTCGGCGCCACGGCCGAGGCGGCGTACCTGCTGCGCACCGGGTGGGCGCGGCCGCTGCGCGCCACCCGGGCGACCGTGCGCGACCGGGTGCGCGTCGAGGTGGCCGGCGCCACCGACCTCGCCCGGGAGCGCGACCCGCACGGGCGCGGCGCGCGGGTGCCCGCAGCCGCCCACGCCGTGCTCCGCGCCGGCCTGGAGCAGGGCCCCGTCCTGGTGCAGACGCCGCGCCGGGGGTACGCCGCCGCGCTGGCCTGCGACCGCTGCCGCACCCCGTGCCGCTGCCCGCGGTGCACCGGCCCGCTGGCGCTGGTGGGCCCGCTCGAGCCGCCGGTCTGCCGCTGGTGCGCGACCCCGGCGCAGGCGTGGACCTGCCCGGAGTGCGGCGGGCACGGCCTGCGGGCCCCGGTCGTCGGCGACGTCCGCACCGCCGAGGAGCTCGGCCGGGCCTTCCCGCGGGCCCGGGTGCGCACCTCGGCCGGTGACCGCGTCCTGGCCCACGTCGACGCGACCCCCCAGGTCGTGGTCGCCACGCCCGGCGCCGAACCGGTCGCCGAGGGCGGCTACGCCGCGGTGCTGCTCCTCGACGCGTGGCTGCTCCTGGACCGCGTCGACCTGCGCGCCGAGGAGGAGGCGCTGCGCCGCTGGAGCAACGCGGTGGCCCTGGCCCGCCCGGGTGCCCGCGCTGTCGTGGTCGCCGACCCCGCCCACCCGGCCGTGCAGGCGCTGGTGCGCTGGGACCAGCCCGGCCACGCCGAGCGGGAGGTGGACCAGCGCCGCGAGGCCCACCTGCCCCCGTCCTCCCGGCTGGCCAGCCTCACCGCCGAGCCCGGAGCGCTCGACGACGCGCTGACCCTGCTCGCCCCGCCGGGCTCGGCCGAGGTCCTCGGCCCGGCCCCGGTCGCCGACGGCCGGGAGCGCGTGGTCGTCCGGGTGCCGCGGGGCGAGGGGGTCGCCCTGTCCCGCGCGCTGGGGGAGCTCCAGCGGGTCCGGTCCGCCCGCAAGCTCGACCCCGTCCGCGTCCAGGTCGACCCCCCGACGCTCTGAGCCCGCCGACGGGCACACCGACGGGGATACCGACGGGGACACCGACGGGCACCGGCGTCCCGGGTCCGGCCTCCTAGGATGGGCGGGCGCGGCCGGTCCCCACGCCGCCCCGGCCCCCGGCCGGCCCCCGTACCCCCTTCAGGAGGACCCACCCCCGATGGCAGTCCAGCCCATCCGCCTGTTCGGTGACCCGGTGCTGCGGCGCGCCGCGACGCCGGTCACCGACTTCGACAAGGAGCTGCGCACCCTCGTCGCGGACCTGACGGAGACCATGCTCGAGGCGCCCGGGGCCGGCCTGGCGGCGCCGCAGATCGGGGTGGGCCTGCGGGTCTTCACCTGGCACGTCGACGGCGAGGTGGGCCACCTGGTCAACCCCGAGCTGGAGCTGTCCGAGGAGACCCAGGACGGCTCGGAGGGCTGCCTGTCCATCCCCGGCCTCGTCATCGACTGCCGGCGCGCGCTGTCGGTGGTGGCCACCGGGTTCGACATGCACGGCGAGCCGGTCCGGCTGGTCGGCTCCGACACGCTGGCCCGTGCGGTCCAGCACGAGACCGACCACCTCGACGGGGTGCTCTTCCTGGACCGGCTGGACCCGGCTGCGCGCAAGCTCGCCATGCGCGAGATCCGGGAGTCGGACTGGTTCGGAGCCGAGCAGCCCCGGGTCAAGGTCTCGCCCCACGCCACCCGCGGACTCGGGTTCTAGGGCCGTGCGCGTCGTCCTGGCCGGCACCCCCGAGGTCGCCCTGCCCACCCTCGAGGCCCTGGTGGCCTCCTCCCACGACGTCGTCGGCGTGGTGACCCGGCCCGACGCCCCGGCCGGCCGCGGCCGCCGCCTGGTGGCCAGCCCGCTGGGCCGCGCCGCCGAGGAGCTCGGGCTGCCCGTCCTGAAGCCGGCGCACCCCCGCGACCCCGGCTTCGCCGAGGAGCTCGCCGCCCTGGAGCCGGACTGCTGCCCGGTCGTGGCCTACGGCGCCCTGCTGCCGGAGTCGGTGCTGGGCATCCCGCGCCACGGGTGGGTCAACCTGCACTTCTCCTGCCTGCCCGCCTGGCGCGGCGCCGCCCCGGTGCAGCACGCGCTGCTCGCCGGCGACGAGGTCACCGGGGCGACCACCTTCCGGATCGTCAAGGCGCTCGACGCCGGACCCACGTTCGGGGTGATGACCGAGCGGGTCCGCCCCCGCGACACCGCCGGCGACCTGCTCGCCCGGCTCGCCGAGGGCGGGGCCGGACTGATGGTCGCCACCCTCGACGGGCTCGAGGACGGCAGCATCGACGCGCGCGAGCAGCCGGTCGAGGGCGTCACGGTGGCGCCGAAGATCGAGGTCGCGCACGCCGAGGTCGACTGGACCGACCCGGCGGTGGGCATCGACCGCCTGGTCCGTGCCTGCACCCCGGCTCCCGGAGCCTGGACCACCTGGGACGGCGAGCGCCTCAAGCTGGAGCCGGTGGAGCTCGAGCGCGACGTCGAGATCCAGGGCGCCGCCCTGCTGGGCGGGCCCCCGGCGCCCGGCGAGCTGGTCGTGGGGCGCCGCGACGTCCACGTCGGCACCGCCCGCGGCACGCTGCGCCTGGGCCGGGTCAAGCCGGTCGGCAAGGGGTGGATGGCCGCGGCCGACTGGGCCCGTGGCGCCCGACCCGGCCCCGGGGCCCGCCTCGGCGGGCCGATCGGCGAGGCACCCTCCGCCGCGGCCGGGGACGCGCGTGGCTGAGTCGCGACGCCCCGGCCGTCCGCGCCGACCCGGCGCCGGCGGTCCGGCGTCCGGCGCGGCGTCCGGCTCGGCGTCCGGGCAGGCGCGCCGTCCGTCGGCGCGCCCCGCGGCCGGCTCGTCGCGGGTCGACCCGGCGCGGCTGGCGGCCTACGAGGTGCTGAAGACCGTGCGCGTCGACGACGCCTACGCCAACCTCGTGCTCCCGGCCGTCCTCGCCCGGCTCGGGCTCGAGGGGCGCGACGCCGCCTTCGCCACCGAGCTGGCCTCGGGCACGCTGCGGCTGCGGGGGACGTACGACGCCGTGCTGGGCGCCTGCGTGCAGCGTCCGCTGCGCAAGGTCGAGGACAAGGTGCTCGACGCCCTGCGGCTCGGCACCCACCAGCTGCTCTCGATGCGGGTGCCGCCGCACGCCGCCATCAGCACCACCGTCGACCTGGTCCGCGACCGGGCCAGCTCCGGTGCGGCCAGCTTCGCCAACGCGGTGCTGCACGGCGTCACCGCCCACGACCTCGACGGCTGGGTGGCGACGCTGGCGCCGCCGGCCACGCCGCGGTCCAGCCGCTACGAGGAGATCGCCTTCAGCCACCCGCGCTGGATCGTCGAGGAGCTGCGCCGGGCGCTCGGCGACGAGGAGCTGCACGACCTGCTGCGCGCCGACAACGTCGCGCCGCGGGTCACCCTGGTGGCCCGGCCGGGCCTCGCCACGCGCGAGGAGCTGCCGGGGGAGCCGACGCCGTGGTCGCCGTACGGCGTGGTGCTGGCCGCGGGTGCGCCGTCGGGGGTGCCCGCGGTGGCCGAGGGGCGTGCCGGGGTGCAGGACGAGGGCTCCCAGCTGGTCGCGCACCTCCTGGCCACGGCGCCGGTGGAGGGCCGGGACCGCACCTGGGTCGACCTGTGCGCCGGCCCGGGTGGCAAGGCCGCGCTGCTCACCTCGCTCGCCGCGCAGCGCGACGCCCGCGTGGTCGCCGTCGAGCGGCAGGAGCACCGCGCCCGCCTGGTGGCGCGGTCGCTGGCCCCGACCCGCGCGGTCGGGGCGTCGTACGCCGTCCTGGCCGCCGACGGCACCCGGCCCCCGCTGCTGCCCGGCTCCGTCGACCGGGTCCTGGTCGACGCGCCGTGCACGGGGCTGGGGGCGCTGCGACGGCGCCCGGAGTCGCGGTGGCGGCGCCGGCCCGACGACGTGCTGCCGCTGGTGCTGCTGCAACGGCGCCTGCTCGGCTCGGCGCTCGACCTGCTCCGTCCGGGCGGGGTCGCGGTCTACGCGACCTGCTCGCCGGTGCTGACCGAGACCGACGAGGTCGTCGCGGCCGTCTCCCAGCGCCCCGACGTCGTCGTGGAGGACCTGCTGCCGCTGCTGCCCGCGGGCATGCCCGACGCGGCCGGCCGGCTGCCCGGCACCGCCCAGCTGTGGCCGCACCGGCACGGCACCGACGCGATGTTCCTGGCCCTGCTGCGGAAGGTCTGAACGATGGCGTCGACGTCCCCGTCGGTCGAGATCGAGGTCGACGACCGTGTCGTGCGGGTCTCCAACCCCGACCGGGTCTACTTCCCCGAGAGCGGGGCGACCAAGCGGGACCTCGTCGACTACTACCTCGCGGTCGGGCCCGGCATCGTCAACGCGCTGTGGGAGCGGCCGTGCATGCTGCACCGCTTCCCGACCGGGCTGGCCGGGGAGAAGATCCACCAGAAGCGGCTGCCCCGGGGAGCGCCGGAGTGGGTCGAGACCGTGCGGCTGCACTTCCCGCGGTGGGACCGCACCGCCGACGAGCTGTGCGTGACCGAGCTGGCCAGCGTGATCTGGGCGGTGCAGATGTCCACCGTCGAGTTCCACCCCTGGAACAGCCGTCGCGAGGACCCCGAGCATCCCGACGAGTGGCGCATCGACCTCGACCCCGGCCCCGAGTCCGACTTCGCCCAGGTCCAGCGGGTCGCCGGCGTGGTGCACGAGGTGCTCGACGAGCTGGGCGCGGTGGGTTTCCCCAAGACCAGCGGCGGCTCCGGGCTGCACGTCTACGTCCGGGTGCGCCCCGACCACGACCACCAGGGCGTACGCCGCGCGGCGCTGGCCTTCGCCCGCGAGGTCGAGCGCCGCACCCCCGGCGACGTCACCACCACCTGGTGGCGCAAGGACCGCGACCCGGCCAAGCTGTTCGTCGACTACAACCAGAACGCCCGGGACCACACGATCGCCGCGGCCTACTCCGTGCGGGGCTTCCCCGACGCCCGGGTCTCGACCCCGGTCCGGTGGGACGAGGTCGACGACTGCGACCCGCACGACTTCACCATCTTCACCGTCCCGGCCCGCTTCGCCGAGCTCGGCGACCTGCACGAGCGGATCGACGACGAGGTCTTCGACCTCACGCCGCTGCTGGAGTGGGCCGACCGCGACGACCGCGCCGGCGCCGAGTCCCCGGTCGACCCCGACGCCTGACCGGCGGGCCCGGGGCCCGTACGCCGGCACCCACCACCGCCCCGGCGCGGCCGCCCGGGCCCTAGGGTTCGACCCGTGGGCATCCAGATCACACCGAGCATCCTCAACGCCGACTTCGCCGCCCTCGGCGCGGAGGTCGGGCGCATCCCCGGCGCCGACTGGGTGCACGTCGACGTGATGGACAACCACTTCGTGCCGAACCTGACCTTCGGGCCGGCGATGGTCGAGGCGCTGGCCCGGGTCAGCCCGGTCCCGCTCGACGCGCACCTGATGATCGACGACCCGGACCGGCACGCGCCGGCCTACGTCGAGGCCGGCTGCGGGTCGGTCACCTTCCACGTCGAGGCCGCCGCGGCGCCCGTACGCCTGGCTCGCGAGATCCGCTCCGCCGGGGGGCGGGCCAGCATGGCCCTGCGCCCGGCCACCCCGGTCGAGCCGTACGAGGACCTGCTGCCCGAGCTCGACATGCTGCTGCTGATGACCGTCGAGCCGGGCTTCGGCGGCCAGTCGTTCCTCGACCTGGTCCTGCCGAAGATCCGCCGGGCCCGCGCGCTGATGGAGCGGCACGGCGTCGAGACCTGGCTCCAGGTCGACGGCGGGGTGTCGTTGGAGACCATCGAGCGGTGCGCCGAGGCCGGGGCCGACGTGTTCGTCGCCGGTTCGGCGGTCTTCGGCGCCGACGACCCGGACGCGATGGTGGCGTCCCTGCGCAGCGCCGCCGAGACCGCGGCCGGGACCGCGGCCCCGTAGGCCTGACCCGCACGCACGACAGCGGCCGCACCCCGGTGGGGTACGACCGCTGCGTGGTGGCCGCGCGTCCGGCTCCTGAGGTGAGTCGGGCGGCCCTGCGCCGGGGCGTCAGTTGGTGCGCGAGCGCGACCGGCTGCGGCGGTTGCGACGGCGGCGGTTGCGGCGCCGACGGCGACCGTCCCGGCTGCGCGAGTTCGTGTTGTCGCCGCGGGCGGCGACGGCGGGGGTGAGGGCGGTGAAGATGCCGGACCTGGCCATGGTGGTGCTCCTTGTCGATCGGGGATCCTCTTCCGGGGCTGTGAGAAGGACTCTGCGCCGCGGTGGTGAGGTGTCGGTGAGACGGCGATGAGAGAGCGCTCATCCGAGCAGCGGCGGTGTGGTCGGACTCACCCGGCACCCGGCGGGGCCTGTGGCAGACTGGCGGGAGACGAGTTCAACGACTCGCGTGCTCTGGGATCGGTGCAAGTCCGAGCCGGCGGTGACAGTCCGCGACCCGACCACGTCCAGTGGCCGGTTGACCAGGTGGAACTCCTGGACCGACGGTGAGAGTCCGGATGGGAAGCGCACGCAGTCGTCCGGACGAGCGCTGCCGCCCCGACGAGCGCCGACCCCGGACGGCTCCGCCCGCCTCCTGCCCTCCCCGGGCCGCGACCGGCACCGGGCGGAGGACGCAGTGGACAGCACCGCAGGCAGCACCAGCGCGGCCGAGCAGGCCGCCATGCGCCGTGCCCTCGCGCTCGCGGCCACCCCCGGCGTGCCGATGGTCGCCGACACCCGTCGGGTGGGCTGCGTGCTGCTGGACGCCGAGGGCCGAACGGTCGCCGAGGGCCACCACCGCGGGCCCGGCACCCCGCACGCCGAGGCCGCGGCCCTCGCCCGTGCCGGCGAGGCCGCCCGCGGCGCGACGGCCGTGGTGACCCTCGAGCCCTGCCACCACACCGGGCGGACGGGCCCCTGCACCGAGGCGCTGGTCGCGGCGGGGGTGCGCCGGGTCGTGTTCGCCGAGACCGACGCCAACCCCGTCGCCGCCGGGGGCCGGGCCCGTCTCGAGGCCGCCGGGATCGAGGTCGAGGCCGGCCTGCTGGTCGACGAGGCGGCCGCGCTGGCCGCGGTCTACCGCCGCGCCCAGCAGCAGCAGCGCCCGTACGTCACCTGGAAGCTCGCCGCCACCCTCGACGGCCGCAGCGCCGCCGCGGACGGCACGTCGCGGTGGATCTCCGGCCGGGCCTCGCGGCGCGACGCCCACCGGCTGCGCGCGGCCTGCGACACGATGCTCGTCGGCACCGGCACCGTGCTGGAGGACGACCCCCGGCTCACGGTGCGCGACGAGCAGGACCGTCCGGCCCCGGTCCAGCCGCTGCGCGCCGTGATGGGCCTGCGCGACCTGCCCGTCGGCGCCCGGGTCCTCGACGACGAGGCCGACACCGTCCACCTGCGCACCCGCGACCCCCGCTCGGCGCTGGCCGAGCTGTGGGTCAGGGACCGCCAGCGGGTGCTCCTCGAGGGCGGGCCCACGCTGGCCGCGGCGTTCCTCGCCGACGGGCTGGTGGACGAGATCGTCTGCTACGTCGCCCCCGTCCTGCTGGGCGCCGGTCGCGCCGCGGTCGGCGACCTCGGAATCCCCACCATCAGCCGCGCGTTGCGACCCCGGGTCACCGACGTGACCGTGCTGCCGGGGCTGGACGGCGAGCAGCCCGACGTACGACTCACGCTCGACCCGAGGGAGACCTGATGTTCACCGGCATCATCGAGGAGCTCGGCACCATCGCCGACCTCACCGACCAGGGGGACGCCGTACGCCTGCGCGTCTCCGGCCCGCTCGTCCTGGAGGGCACGGCGCCCGGGGACTCGATCTCGGTCAACGGGTGCTGCCTGACCGTGGTCGAGCACGACGGGCAGGAGTGGTCGGCCGACGTCATGCACCAGACGCTGCGGATGACGAGCCTGGCCGGGGTGACGCCCGGTGACCGGGTCAACCTCGAGCGCGCGGTCACCGCCGAGAAGCGCCTGGGCGGCCACGTGGTGCAGGGCCACGTCGACGGCGTCGGCGAGGTCCTCGCCCGCACGCCCAGCGAGCACTGGGAGCTGGTCGAGGTCTCGCTGCCGCCGCACCTGGCGCGCTACCTCGTCGACCAGGGCTCGATCAGCGTCGACGGCGTCAGTCTCACCGTCGTCGAGGCCGGCGAGGAGTCCTTCACCGTCAGCCTCATCCCCGAGACCCTCGCCCGCACCACCCTGGGCTCCCGCGCCGTGGGGGACCGGGTCAACCTCGAGGTCGACGTCATCGCCAAGCACGTCGAGAAGCTCGTGCGCGTCTACGCGCAGGACCAGGAGAAGTCATGACCGAGCAGCACGCCCCCGACGCCCCGGCAGGGTCCCCGGGCCCGCACGGCGGGGTCCGTCTCGACAGCGTCGAGCGCGCCGTGGCCGACATCGCCGCCGGCCGCGCGGTCGTGGTGGTCGACGACGAGGACCGCGAGAACGAGGGCGACCTGATCTTCGCGGCCAGCAAGGCCACCCCCGAGCTGATGGGCTTCACCGTCCGCCACTCCAGCGGCGTCATCTGCGCCCCGATGCCGGCCGCCATGCTCGACCGGCTCGAGATCCCGCTGATGACCCCGCACAACCGCGACAAGCTGCGCACGGCGTACACGATCTCGGTCGACGCCCGCGACGGCGTCAGCACCGGCATCTCCGCGCACGACCGGGCCCACACCGTGCGCGTCCTGGCCGACTCCGCGACCGAGCCGTGGGAGCTGACCCGGCCCGGGCACGTCTTCCCGCTGCGCTACCGCGAGGGCGGGGTGCTGGTGCGCCGCGGGCACACCGAGGCCGCCGTCGACCTCGCCCGCCTGGCCGGGCTGACCCCCGCCGGCGTCCTGGTCGAGATCGTCAACGACGACGGCACCATGAAGCGCGGGCCGGAGCTGCGCGCGTTCGCCGACGAGCACGGTCTGGCGATGATCAGCATCGACGCGCTGGTGCGCCACCGCCGCCGCCACGAGAGCCTGATCGAGCGCGTCGCCGAGACCAGCCTGCCGACCCGGCACGGCGACTTCACGGCGTACGGCTACCGCGTCACCGTCGACGGCTCCGAGCACATCGCGCTCGTCCACGGCGACCTGACCGGCCCCGAGCCCGTGCTGACCCGGGTGCACTCGGAGTGCCTGACCGGCGACGTGCTCGGCTCCGAGCGCTGCGACTGCGGCCCCCAGCTCGACGAGGCGCTCGAGCGGGTCGTGGCCGAGGGCCGCGGCGTCGTGGTCTACCTGCGCGGTCACGAGGGCCGGGGGATCGGCCTGGTCGCCAAGCTGCAGGCCTACCAGCTTCAGGACGGGGGCCGCGACACCATCGACGCCAACCTCGACCTCGGCCTGCCCGCCGACGCCCGTCACTACGGCACCGCCACGCAGGTCCTCAAGGACCTCAAGGTCGAGCGGGTCCGGCTGATGACCAACAACCCCGACAAGGTCAGCAACCTGGAGGACTTCGGGATCGAGGTCGCCGAGGTCGTCCCGCTGACCACCCGCCCGAACGACCACAACCTCGCCTACCTGCTGACCAAGCGGGACCGGATGGGCCACGCGCTGCCCGACCTCCCCGCCGTCGACCAGGGCGGCGGCACGCTGACCGAAGGAGACCCCACATGAGCGGCCACGGAGCCCCCACCACCCAGCAGGTCGACCCGGAGGCCGCCCGCGGCCTCCGCCTCGCCGTCGTCGCCGCCTCCTGGCACGAGCAGGTGATGGACGGCCTGCTCGCCGGCGCCGCCCGCGCCACCGCCGACGCCGGTCTCGAGGCCACCGTCGTGCGCGTGCCCGGCACGGTCGAGCTGGCCGTGGTCGCCGGTGCGCTGGCCGGTCGCGGGTACGACGCCGTGGTCGCCCTCGGCGTCGTCGTGCGCGGCGGCACCCCGCACTTCGACTACGTCTGCCAGGCAGCCACCGAGGGCCTGACCCGGGTCTCCCTCGACCACGGCGTCCCGGTCGGCTTCGGCGTGCTGACCTGCGACACCGACGCGCAGGCCCTCGACCGGGCCGGGCTCGAGGGCTCCAGCGAGGACAAGGGGTACGAGGCCACCGCGGCCGCGCTGACCACCGCGATCGTGCTGCGCGGGCTCGACCGGGCCTGAGCCGTCGCGCGGCGGCGTCAGGGGCGGGGCTCGTCGGCCAGCAGGGCGTAGACGAGCCCGTCCACCCAGCCGAGCTCGCGGTGCAGGGAGTCGGCGACGTGCTCGCCCTCGCGCCGCATGCCGACCCGCTCCATCAGCCGCCACGACGCGACGTTGGCGGCGAAGCAGGACGCGGTGACCCGGCGTACGCCGAGACCGTCGAACGCCACGTCGAGCAGCGCCCGTACGGCCTCCGTCGCCAGGCCCCTGCCGCCGTGGTCGGGGTCGAGCACCCACCCGAGCTCGGCCTCGGTCGACGCGGCGGCGGCGGACGCCTCGGCCTGCCCCCAGCCGTCCTGGACGCGCAGCATCAGGTCCCCGACCACCACGCCCTCGTGCTCGACGACGAGGGTGGCGCCGGTCCGGTCGGGGTCCAGGAACCGGGCCGCGAGGTCCTCGGTGGTGCCGGCCGTGGCCCCCAGCCACCACGCCACGTCCTCGCGGCTGCGGTAGCGGTGCAGCGCGGGGACGTCGGCCGGCTCCAGCGGGCGCAGCCGGAGCCGCGCGGTGGCCCGCGGCCAGGCGAGGGCGGTCAGGTCGGGGCCGTCCGGGTCGGTCACCGCACGATCATCGCCCAGGTCCCGGGTGGTGGGGGGCACGCCGTAGTCTGGACCGCCGTGAAGACCTTCGAGGGCCTGTGGGCCGAGCTCAGCGAGAAGGCCCGGACCCGACCGGCCGGCTCCGGCACCGTGGCCGAGCTGGACGCGGGTGTCCACACGATCGGCAAGAAGCTGGTCGAGGAGGCCGCGGAGTCGTGGATGGCCGCCGAGCACGAGGGCCCCGAGCGCACCGCCGAGGAGGTCAGCCAGCTGCTCTACCACGCGCAGGTGCTGCTGCTGGCCAGCGGACTGACCCTCGACGACGTCTACGCCCACCTCTGACCCACCGCTGACCCACCTCTGACGCCAGGACGGACCCGCACCCCCATGTCGACCACCACCGAGGGCGTCCCGCTGCGGATCGCCGTGCCCAACAAGGGCTCGCTGTCGCTGTCGGCGACCGAGATCCTGCGCGAGTGCGGCTACCGCCAGCGCGACGACTCCAAGCAGCTGACCCTGACCGACATCGAGAACGGCGTCGAGTTCTTCTACCTGCGACCGCGCGACATCGCGCTCTACGTCGGCGAGGGCACGCTCGACATCGGGATCACCGGCCGCGACCTGCTGCTGGACTCGGGCGCCAAGGCCGAGGAGCTGCTCGCGCTGGGCTTCGGCCGCAGCCGCTTCCGCTTCGCAGGCCCGATCGGCCGCTTCACCGCGGTGGAGCAGCTCCAGGGGGCCCGGATCGCGACCTCGTACACCGGGGTCGTCGGCGCCTTCCTCGCCGAGCGCGGCATCGAGGCGACCGTGACCCGGCTCGACGGCGCGGTCGAGTCGAGCATCGCGCTGGGCGTGGCCGACGTCGTGGCCGACGTGGTCGAGACCGGCAGCACGCTGCGCCAGGCCGGGCTGGAGACCTTCGGCGAGCCGATCCTGGAGTCCGAGGCGGTGCTGGTGACCCGCCCCGGTCACCGCGCCGACGGTTCCGAGATCTTCCGGCGCCGGCTGCAGGGCGTGCTGATGGCCCGCAGCTACGTGATGATGGACTACGACATCGAGGACGCCCACGTCGACGCGGCGGTCGCGCTGACGCCCGGCATCGAGAGCCCGACGGTCCTGCCGCTGCACAAGGAGGGCTGGGTCGCCGTCCGGGCGATGGTCCCGCGCGCCGGTGCCCAGCGCCTGATGGACGAGCTGTGGGGCCTCGGCGCCCGCGGCATCCTGACCACCGACATCCACGCCTGCCGGCTCTGATGGCCACCCCTGCGATCCCGACGCTGCCGCGGACCTACCGCCCGCTCGGTCCGCGGATCGCCGGCCTGGTGGCGATGGCGGCGCTGCTCGCGATCGGCGCCGGGGCGTGGTTCTCCTTCGACGACCCGACGCGCGCCTCCTTCACCCTCTTCCAGCGCGGGACGGTGATCGCGCTGACGCTGCTGGCGCTGGCCACGATCTTCTCGTTGACGCGCAGCCGGGTGCAGGCCGACCAGGAGGGCCTGACGGTCGTCAACGGCTACCGCCGGCACCGGCTGGTGTGGGAGCAGGTCGTCGGGATCCACCTCGCGCCGGGCGCGCCGTGGGCGGTGCTGGACCTCTCCGACGGCGGCACCGTCTCGCTGCTGGCGATCCAGGGCAGCGACGGGGCGCGCTCGCGCCGGGCCGTCCGCGAGCTGCGCGCGGTCATCGACCGCTGAGCGCGGGCCGGGCCACGGCTGGGGCCCGGGGCTGGGGGTCGGGGCCTCAGGAGATGCCGCGACGCTTCAGCAGCGCCTCGATGTCGGCGAGGTCGTCGTCCTCCGCGGCGGCCGGCTCGGCCTTCCGGCCGGCCCGGACCTGGGGGCGCTCCCGGCCTGCCGGTGCGGCCGCGGCACCGGTCGGGGCGGTCGCGCCGAGCGGGACGCCCCGGCGCCGGGCCCCGACGCCGCGGGCGGCGAGCGCGCGCGAGCCGGCGATGAGCAGCGCGCCGATCCCGGCGAGCACGATCCCGGTCCACACGGTGGGGGACAGCACCATCGAGGTGGCCCACCCGGCGACCGCGTCGGCCACCTCGGTCAGCATCCGCAGCGTCCGCGTCAGGTAGGCCGCCGGCACGAGCACGGTCACGCCGGCGGCGAGCATCGCGGCAGGCAGCCCGCGGCGCCGGTAGGCCACCCAGGTGGCGACAGCCCCGACGAGCGTCAGGGTCACGGTCAGTGCCAGCCACGTCGCGTTGTCCATGTCTCCAGCGTGGCACAGCGGCGGGCGCACGGGCGGTGCTGCGAGCCGCGCGCAGGAACGGCCGCCCGGGCGCGGGGCTCCCCAGCCCCGCGCCCGGACGACCCGGTGGGCGGCACAGCCCGGACCCACCGGCCTTTCGCCTGCTGCGCGGCACCATGCGGGCACCCTGGCTGCGTCGTCGCACCTCGACGGGCCTCCGGCCCGCCTTCGGCACTCCGCCTTGCCAGCCCACCCGCCTGGTGCCGCTCGCGACGACGACGGCCGGCGGCTCCGGGCTCAGCCGACGGCGGCCAGCCCCGCGGGCTCGCGGTCGAGGACGCCACGGCGGCGCAGCCGTGGCATCACCCCCTCCGCGAACCAGTACGCCTCCTCCACGTGCGGGTAGCCGGAGAGGATGAACTCGTCGATCCCGAGCGCGTGGTAGTCGGCCAGCCGCTCGGCGACCTCGTCGTGGCTGCCGACCAGGGCGGTGCCGGCCCCGCCGCGGACCAGGCCGACCCCGGCCCACAGGCCCGGCTCCACCTCGAGGTCACGGGCGTCGCCGGGCGCGTCGTGGCGGCCGGCGCGCAGCGCCGACATCCGCTGCTGGCCGGTGGACTCGCTCTGCGCGAGGGCGGCCTGCGCCTTCTCCACCGCTGCCGGGTCGAGTCCGTCGAGCCAGCCCTGGGCGTGGGCCCAGGCCGCCTCGTGGGTGTCCCGCGACAGCGTGTGGATCCGCAGCCCGAACCGCAGGGTGCGGCCCTCGCGCGCCGCGAGCTCGCGCATCCAGGCGATCTTGGCGGCCACCTGCTCCCGGGGCTCGCCCCAGGTCAGGTAGACGTCGGCGCTCCGGGCCGCGACCGCGCCGGCCGGCTCCGAGGACCCGCCGAAGTAGACCGGCGGCACCGGGTCGATCCCCCCGCTGACCATCGCTCCCCGCACCGAGAAGTGCGCGCCGTCGTAGTCGAACGGCGCCTGCTCCCAGCTGCCGCGCACGACGTCGAGGAACTCCCCGGTCCGGGCGTACCGCTCGTCCTTCGAGGCGAAGTCACCGAAGCGCGCCTGCTCCCGCGGCTCGCCGCCGGTGACGACGTTGAGCATCAGCCGGCCGCCGGAGATGCGCTGGTACGCCGCCGCCATCTGCGCGGCCAGCACCGGGTTGACCACCCCGGGTCGGAAGGCGACCAGGAACTTCAGGCGGGTCGTCTCCCGCAGCAGCGCGGCGGTGGTCAGCCAGGCGTCCTCGCAGAACGTGCCGGTGGGCGTGAGGACGCCGGTGAACCCGAGGTCCTCGGCGGTGCGGGCGACCTGCGCGAGGTAGTCGATCGACGGCGCTCGGAACCCGCCCTGCGGGTCCAGGGTCTCGGCGAGGCCGGTGCGGACGTCACCGGGGACGCCCTGCCCGGCGCCGACCAGGGAGCGGCTGTCGCCGGAGGTCGGCAGGAACCAGTGGAAGGCCGCCATCAGCGGGCCCCCTCGGCTGCGGCCAGGCTCGTGTCGTCGTAGCGGTCGGAGAAGTACGGGGCGACGTCGACCTGCTCGGGGATCAGCCCGGCGGCGTCGAAGGTGTCGGCCATCTCCTGCTCGGAGGCGATCAGGGCGTCGTCGATGGGGACCACCTCGACGTCGCGGTTCTTCACCGCGGCCAGCGTGATCTCGGGCGCCAGCCCGGTCTCGGCGGACCAGGCGTCGGCCCACTCCTGCTCGTGGGTCTGGGCCCACACCTGGGCCTCGGCGATCCGGGCGACGTAGTCCTCCAGCGCGGCCGCGGTGGCCTCGTCCTCGATGGCCTCGGTGGAGGCGGCCTGGAAGTTGTAGCCGTTGGCCAGCGTCCCGCCGTCGGCGATCACCCGGGCGCCGGCGTCCTGCTCGGCCTGGGAGGTGTACGGCTCCCAGATCGCCCAGGCGTCGACGTACCCGCCCTCGAAGGCGCCCAGGGCGTCGGGGGGCTGGAGGTTCTTGATCTCCACGTCGTCGTAGTCGATGCCGGCCGCCTCGAGCTGCGCCACGAGGTGGTAGTTGGCCGAGCTGCCCTCGGCCACCGCGATGGTGGCGCCGTCGAGGTCGGCGACCTCGTCGACGTCGGAGTCCTCCGGGACCACGATCGCGTCGCCGCGGCCGCCGTAGGTGGCGGCCTGGACGACCTCGAAGTCGCGGCCGGCCGCGGCGGCGAACAGCGGCGGGGTGTTGCCGACCCCACCGACGTGCACCGACCCGGCGCCGAGCGCCTCGAGCAGCGGCGGGCCGGAGGTGAACTCCTTGAACTCGACGTCGTACTCCGCGTCGTCGAGCAGGCCGGCCGCGGTCAGCAGGGCCTTCGAGCCGCCCCGCTGGTCGCCCACGATCAGGGTCACCTGGGACAGGTCGACCGAGCCGTCCTCGTTGACGGCGTCCTCGTTGCCGGTGGCGCTGGCCGAGCAGCCGGCGACGAGGCCCGAGAGCAGGGCGGCGGCGAGGCCGCCGGCCAGCATGGTCGGTCGCCGGCCGGCCGTACGGGCGGGGGACGGACGGGCGGGGGACGGGCGGGTGCTCATGCTGCTCCTCGGGTGTGGTCGTCGGCGTCCTCGGACGCCGGCTCGGTGGTGCGGTGGGGGTTGGGCGGGGTGGGCCGGATGCCCAGGGTCTGCAGCACCTCGGCGCGCAGGGGGGCGATCTCGGGGTGCTCGGGCGTGCGCTCGGAGCGGGGCAGGTCGACCGACCAGGTGTCGGCGACGCGGCCGCCGTCGAGCACGACGACGCGGTCGGCGAGCGCGAGCGCCTCGTCCACGTCGTGGGTCACGATCAGGACCGCCATCGCGTGCCGGCGCCAGAGCTGGATGACCAGCTGGTGCATCTCGATGCGGGTCAGGGCGTCGAGCGCGCTGAAGGGCTCGTCGAGCAGCAGCAGGTCGGGGTTGCTGACCAGGGCCCGGGCCAGCGACGCACGCTGGGCCTGGCCCCCGGAGAGCTGCCGGGGCCACATCTGCGCCTTCTCCTCCAGGCCGACCTCGCGCAGGGTCGCGGCGGCCAGCTCGTGCCGGTGGGCCCGCTGCTCACCGTTGAGCAGGGCCAGGGCGACGTTCTCGTGGACGCTGCGCCACGGCAGCAGCCGCGGCTCCTGGAAGGCGACGGCCGAGCGGCCGGTGACCTCGACCTCGCCGGCCGGGACCGGGTCGAGGTGGGCCAGGCTGCGCAGCAGCGTCGACTTGCCGCACCCGCTGCGGCCCAGCAGGGCCACGAACTCGCCCGGGGCGACGTCGAGGTCGACCGAGCGCAGGACCTGCAGGGTGCCGAAGGAGCGGTGGTGACCGCGGACGCGGGCCACGGGCGGGCCGGGCCGGGGTCCTGGGCCGGGGTGGGCGGCGTCGTCGGCGCCCACCCCGGTGGTCGTGGTGGGGGCGGGGGGCGTACGGGTGAACGGGTTCAGGCGCGCCATGTCAGGGCCTTCCTCTCGAGCAGGCGGACGATCGCGTCGGTGAGCAGGCCCAGGAGGCTGTAGACGGCCAGGCCGACGACGATCACGTCGGTCTGGGAGAACTCCCGGGCGCGGTTGATCAGGTAGCCGAGCCCGTCGCCGGCGCTGACGGTCTCGGCGACGATCAGCGAGAGCCAGGCGATGCCCAGGCTCTGCCGCAGCCCGACCAGCACCTGGGGGAGCGCGCTGGGCAGCACGACGTGGCGCAGCCGCTGGGACCAGCTCAGTCCCATCGACCGCGCGGCCTCGTGCATCTTGGCCTCGACGCTGCGGATGCCGGCCACGGTGTTGAGGTAGAGCGGGAAGCAGACCCCCATCGCGATCAGCGCCAGCTTGGGCGCCTCGCCGATGCCCATCCAGAGGATGAAGAGCGGGATCAGGCCGAAGTGGGGCAGCGTGCGCAGCATCTGCATCGGCGGGTCCACGGCGTCGTCGCCGATCCGGCTGAGCCCGGCCACCACGGCCAGCACCAGCGCCACGGACGCGCCGATCAGGAAGCCGAGGCCGACCCGTCGCAGGGAGACGAGCGTGGCGGACTGCAGCTCGCCGGTGCGGGCCAGCTCGACGGCGCCGGCGAAGATCGTGGTGGGGGCGGCCAGGGTGTCCTCGGGGAGCACGCCGGTCATGCTCAGGACCTGCCAGGTGGCGATGATCGCCAGCGGCGAGACCCAGCGGCGCAGGGACGAGAGTCGGGGACCGCGGCGGGTGTCGCGGTCCCGGCGGTCGGTCGTCGGGGTCGCGACGACGGTCTGGGAGGTGGACATGGGCGCCAGTTCTACGGGGCAGGCGGATCAAATACAAGTAAGACACTCGACATTGGGTAGATAAGTGGTCCGGATCACCGGTCGCCGGGGTCGGCGTCGGCGCGGCGCACGCCCCGGGGAGACTGCTCCGGTGACCTCCCGCGAGCTCCCCGACCCCGGTTTCGCCGACGACGACGGCGCGCCCGACCCCGTCCTGCGGGCGGCGATGCTCGCCCGGGCGGAGGGGCGCGGCACGACCGGCGACGTGCTGGGCCCCCTGGCCGGCGCCCGGCTGCTGGTCCCCGTGGTCGCGGTCCTCGGCGAGGTCGAGCTCGACGAGCGGGGGCTGGCCCACGACAAGTCCAGCGACATGGCGGCGGTCCTGGTCGCCGGCGCCGACGGGCGTACGGCCCTGCTCGCCTTCACCGGCGCCGACGCGATGGCCGCCTGGGACCCGCAGGCGCGTCCGGTGCCGGTCGCCGCCGCGACCGCGGCGACGGCCGCCCTGCAGGAGGGTGCCGCGGCGCTCGCGGTCGACCTCGCCGGCCCCGCGTCGTACGTCCTGACCGGCCAGGACCTCGAGGCGGTCGCCGCCGGCTGGCGCCTGGTGCGGGTCGACGGCAGACTGGCGTGGGTCGGCGCCTCCCCGGACGGCGCGGAGGATTCGCCGGTGCCGGAATGATCCGCTAAGGTCTTGCGTTGACCGATCGATGTGGGAAGCAGCGCGAGCTGCCGACCACGACGATCTACAAGCGGGGTCACGGCAACACCGACTCCCACCCGCACCGACCGCACGCGGCCACCACCGCCCAGGTCGTCGGGTCCGGTCCACCGGCTCGGTCGAGCCGGGACGCACCAGCGTCCCTCCCGACCGGTCGCGGCACCTCCGGGTGTCGGTGTGGTCACTGGCTTCCGCTTGGTCCGAGCGGGAGCCATTTCTCGTCTCCGGGCCGTACGCCCTCCGCGTGCGCCGGTGACGGGGGAGAGCCTCCGTGCCCCTGACCCACTGGAGGACTCATCAGCACCGAGCTGCGCATCAACGACCGGATCCGGGTACCCGAGGTCCGCCTCGTCGGACCCAACGGCGAGACCGTCGGCATCGTGCCGACCGACCAGGCCCTGCGTCTGGCCCAGGAGGCCGACCTCGACCTGGTCGAGGTCGCGCCGACCGCCCGCCCGCCGGTCTGCAAGCTCATGGACTACGGGAAGTTCAAGTACGAGAACGCCCAGAAGGCCCGTGAGGCACGACGGAACCAGACCAACGTCGTGATCAAGGAGATGAAGCTCCGCCCCAAGATCGACGGTCACGACTACGAGACCAAGAAGGGCCACGTGGTCCGCTTCCTGGCCGCCGGCGACAAGGTCAAGATCACGATCATGTTCCGCGGCCGTGAGCAGCACCGCCCCGAGCTGGGCTTCCGGCTCCTGCAGCGCCTGTCCGAGGACGTCGCCGAGCTCGGCTTCGTGGAGTCCTCGCCGAAGCAGGACGGCCGCAACATGGTCATGGTCCTGGGCCCGCACCGCAAGAAGGCCGAGGCCAAGAACCAGCTGCGGGTCGAGAAGGAGAAGGAGATGGCCGACCGGGCCGCCGAGGAGGCCGAGGACAAGGCCGAGCGGACCGCCGCGAACGCCGGGCGGAGCACGGTCGCCAAGGAGCGCGGGCGCTCGGAGAACCTCGACCCCGAGATCGAGGCCTGAGGACCGCCGGTCCTCGACCACACACTGCACACACAGCCACCGGCCGGGGGCGTTTCCCGGCCAGACAGGCGCGCACCACCACGCCTGCTACCCCTGGAGGAGAAAGCACCATGCCGAAGAACAAGACCCACTCGGGCGCCAGCAAGCGGTTCCGGGTCACCGGCTCGGGCAAGATCCGCCGCGAGAAGGCCGGCAAGCGCCACAACCTGGAGAAGAAGTCCTCCAAGGTGACGCGACGCCTGTCCGGCACGACCGAGGTCGCGGCGAACGACGTCCCCCGCGCCAAGAAGCTGCTGGGTCTCTGACCCTCGCCCCCACCGGCCGGGTCCGTCCCCGACCCGGCCACCGTAGAACTTAAGGAGCACCCTCATGGCACGCGTCAAGCGGTCAGTCAACGCCCAGAAGAAGCGCCGTACCACCCTCGACCGGGCCAGCGGCTACCGCGGCCAGCGGTCGCGCCTCTACCGCAAGGCCAAGGAGCAGGTCACCCACTCCCTGGTCTACAGCTACAACGACCGCCGCAAGAACAAGGGCAACTTCCGTCGTCTGTGGATCCAGCGGATCAACGCCGCCGCCCGCGCGGAGGGGATGACCTACAACCGCTTCATCCAGGGCCTCGGCCTGGCCGGTGTCGAGGTCGACCGCAAGATCCTCGCCGAGCTGGCCGTCAACGAGCCGGCCGCCTTCAGCGCCCTCGTCGCCACCGCCCGCGAGGCGCTGCCCGACGACGTGAACGCGCCGCGCGCCGAGGCCTCGGCCTGAGCACCACCCCCCTGGCCGCCGGCAACGCGCGGGTCAAGGACGCACGTCGGCTCAGCCGCCGCTCGGTACGCACCGAGCGGCGGCTGTTCCTCGCCGAGGGCCCCCAGGCCGTCGAGGCCGCGCTCGCGGTCGACGGCCGCGTGGTCGAGGTCTTCGCCACGCCCGAGGCCGTACGCCGCTTCGACGCCCTCCTCGGCGGCGCCGTCGGCACGACCGTGACGCTGGTCGACGACCGGGCGCTGGCCTCGCTGACCGAGGCCGTGTCCCCGGCCGGCCTGGTGGCCGTCTGCCGGCTGCTCGACCGCCCGCTGGAGCACGTCGTGCCCGGCTCGCGCCTGGTCGCGCTCTGCGCGGAGGTCCGCGACCCCGGCAACGCCGGCACCATCGTGCGCACCACCGACGCCGCTGGCGGCGACGCCGTCGTGCTGGCCGGCGACGCCGTCGACCTGCACAACCCCAAGACCCTGCGCGCCAGCGCGGGCTCGGCCTTCCACGTGCCCGTGGCGCTCGAGCCCGACCCGGTGCGCGCCGTGGAGGCCGCACGCGCCGCGGGCCTGACGGTGCTGGCCGCCGACGGCGCCGGTGAGCTGGACCTCGCCGAGCTCGAGGACGCCGCCCGTGACGCGGCCCGCGACGGCGGCCGCGACGGGTCCGGCGGGGCGCTGCTGGCCCGGCCGACGGCCTGGCTGCTCGGCAACGAGGCCCACGGCCTCGACGACGCCCTGGCCGCGCTGGCCGACCACCGGGTCCGGATTCCCATCCACGGCCGGGCCGAGAGCCTCAACCTCGCCTCCGCCGCGACCCTGTGCCTCTACGCCTCGGCGACGGCCCAGCGGCGGTAGGGGCCGGCCGGGGGCGCACGGGCTCCTAGGGTGGGCGCCGTGGCGACCACGGACCCGCTCGACCTGCTGCCCGACGGGGTGGTGCTGGCTGGTGCGGACCGCCGGGTGAGCGCCGTGTCGGCCGTCGCGGCACGGATGCTCGGCCGCGACGCGGCCTCGCTGGTCGGCCTGGAGCTGGCCGAGGTGCTCGGCCTGCGCGACCCGGACGGTCGCGACTGGTACGCCTGCTGCCGGCCCTACGACGGCCTCGGCTCCCGCACCGGCGTGCCCGAGCGCTCCGTCCTGCTCCCCGACGGCGAGGAGGTCCTGGTGACCGCCCGGTTGCACCGGGCCGCACGCGGGGCACCGGTCGAGGAGGTCGCGGTCGTGCTGCGCTCCGGACGCGGCCGGGCCCGCCTCGACCGCGACCGGTCTGACCTCGTCGCCACCGTGGCCCACGAGCTGCGCTCCCCGCTGACCGGCGTCAAGGGCTTCGTCCAGGCCCTGCTGAACCGCTGGGACAAGCTGGGCGACGAGCAGAAGAAGCTGATGCTGCACACCGTCAGCAGCGACGCGGACCGGTTGAGCCGGCTGATCACCGAGCTGCTCGACGTCGCCCGGATCGACACCGGCCGCCTGCAGCTGCACGTCCGTCCCTGCCAGGCCGAGGTGCTCGTCACCCGGGTCGTGGAGTCGGTGCACGCCGGCACCGCGACCCCGGTGGAGCTGCACGTCGGCGACGACCTGCCGGCGGTGCTGGCCGACCCCGACAAGCTGACCCAGGTCGTCACCAACCTGGTCGAGAACGCTGTGAGGCACGGCGCCGGCACCGTGCGCGTCGGCCTCACCGCCGCGGACGGCGACGCGCCGGGCGTGGTGCTGGTCGTCGACGACGAGGGCGACGGGATCGCGCCGGTGCTGCGGCCGCAGGTGTTCACCAAGTTCTGGAAGGGCGGCGCCGGCGGCGGGTCCGGGCTGGGCCTCTACCTGGTGCACGGGCTGACCCGTGCGCACGGCGGCTCGGTCACGATCGGAGACGCACCCGGCGGCGGCGCCCGGCTCGTGGTGCGCTGGCCGGCGTACGACGAGGACGCCGCCGGCTGAGTGCGCGACGGAGTCGGCCGGACAACCCGGTCGCGGCGCGGGGCGGCGGCTTCCTAGACTCCTGACCATGTCCGGACCCAATACCGACTACGACCCCGTGGAGGTGACCCCGTTGGGCGCTGAGCAGGTCGACGAGGCCCGCGAGGCCGCCCTGGTCGCCATCGCCGCCGCCACCGACCTCGACGACCTCAAGGCGGTCCGGACCGCCCACACCGGCGACCGGTCGCCGCTGGCGCTGGCCAACCGGGAGATCGGCGCACTGCCGCCCCAGGCCCGCAAGGATGCCGGGCGCCGGGTCGGGCAGGCCCGCGGCGCGGTCAACCAGGCGCTGGCCGCCCGCACCGCCGAGCTCGAGGCCGCCCACGAGGCGCGGGCCCTGGTCGAGGAGGCCGTCGACGTGACGCTGCCCGCCGACCGTGCCGCGCGCGGGGGCCGGCACCCCATCACGCTGATGAGCGAGCACATCGGCGACCTCTTCGTCGCGATGGGCTGGGAGGTCGCCGAGGGCCCCGTCGTCGAGGCCGAGTGGCTCAACTTCGACGCGCTCAACCTCGGCCCGGACCACCCCGCCCGCACCATGCAGGACACCTTCTGGACCGAGCCGGCCGACCACCACGTGGTGCTGCGCACGCACACCTCACCGGTCCAGGCGCGCACGATGCTGACCCGCGAGCCCCCGATCTACGTGATCTGCCCGGGCCGGGTCTTCCGCACCGACGAGTACGACGCCACCCACAGCCCGATGTTCCACCAGGTCGAGGGGCTCGTGGTCGACCGCGGCATCTCCATGGCCCACCTCAAGGGCACCCTCGACCACTTCGCGACCCAGCTGTTCGGCGAGGGCATCACCACCCGCTTCCGGCCGTCGTACTTCCCCTTCACCGAGCCGTCGGCCGAGGTCGACCTGGTCTGCTTCGTGTGCCGCGGCGACGAGCCCGCGGTGTCGTCGTGCCGCACCTGCAAGGGCGAGGGCTGGATCGAGTGGGGCGGCTGCGGCGTGGTCAACCCGCGGGTGCTGACCGCCTGCGGCGTCGACAGCGACGTCTACACCGGCTTCGCCTTCGGCATGGGCATCGACCGGTCGTTCATGTTCCGCCACGGCGCAGAGGACCTGCGCGACATCTTCGAGGGCGACGTGCGGTACTCCGCCGCGTTCGGAACGGAGCTCTAGGACCGATGAAGGCCCCCGTCTCCTGGATCCGCGAGCACGTCGACCTGCCGGCCGACGTGACCACCGACGACCTCGCGCGGCGTCTCACCGCCCTCGGGCTCAAGCTCGAGGCGATCGAGCGTCCCGGCGAGCAGGTCACCGGCCCGCTGGTCGTCGGTCGTGTGCTGTCCGCCGATCCCGAGCCGCAGAAGAACGGCAAGACGATCAACTGGTGCGCCGTCGACGTCGGCGACGCCAACGGCACCGGCGAGCCCCAGGGCATCGTCTGCGGTGCCCACAACTTCGGCGTCGACGACCTCGTGGTCGTGGTGCTGCCCGGGGCGGTGCTGCCCGGCGACTTCGCGATCGCCGCCCGGAAGACCTACGGGCACGTCTCCGCCGGGATGATCTGCTCGGCCGCCGAGCTCGGCCTGCCGGCCGAGTCCTTCGGCTCCGCCGACGGCATCGTCGTCCTGCCGGCCGGTGCCGGTGAGCCCGGCCAGGACGCGCGCGGGCTCCTCGGCCTGGACGAGGAGGTCATCGAGTTCGAGATCAACCCCGACCGCGCCTACGCGCTGTCGCTGCGCGGGGTCGCCCGCGACGCCGCGCTGGCCTACGACCTGCCGGCCTCGGCGTTCCACGACCCGTGCCTGCGCGAGGTGCCCCCGGCCGACGACGCCGGCCACCCGGTGCGGGTCGAGGACGAGGTCGGCTGCCCGGTGTTCGTCGCCCGTACGGTCTCCGGGATCGACCCGACCGCCCCGACCCCGACCTTCATGGCACGGCGCCTGGCCCTGGCCGGGATGCGCTCGGTCTCGGTGGCCGTCGACGTCACCAACTACGTGATGCTCGAGACCGGTCGGCCGATCCACGGCTACGACGCCGACCGCCTCACCGGCACCGTCGGGGTGCGCCGCGCCCGCGAGGGCGAGCGGCTGACCACCCTCGACGGCACCGTGCGGGCCCTGGCGACCGACGACCTCGTCGTCGTCGACGACTCCGGGATCATCGGCCTGGGCGGCGTGATGGGCGGGCAGACCACCGAGATGTCCGCGACCACCACCCGGGTGCTGGTCGAGTCGGCGCACTGGGACGCCACCTCGATGTTCCGCACCGGGCGCCGGCACAAGATCACCTCGGAGGCCGGCAAGCGCAACGAGCGCGGCGTCGACCCGACGATCTGCGAGGCCGCGGCCGACCGGGTGGTCGAGCTGCTCACGACGTACGCCGGCGGCACCGCCGAGCCCGGCGTCACCGTCGTCGGCAAGGCGCCGCAGGCGCCGCCGATCACGATGGCCCGCGACCTCGCGGCCCGGGTCACCGGGATGGACGTCGACGAGACGACAGCGGCCACGCACCTGCGCGCGGTCGGCTGCGAGGTCGCCGACGGCGCCGGCGTCCTCAGCGTCGTCCCGCCGCCGTGGCGCCCGGACCTCACCGACCCCTACGACCTCGTCGAGGAGGTCGCCCGCGTCGTCGGGTACGACACGGTGCCGTCGGTGCTGCCGACCCCGCCGGCCGGGCGCGGCCTGACCCGCGGCCAGCGGCTGCGACGCCGCGTCGGACGGGCGCTGGCCGGTGCCGGTCACGTCGAGGTGATCACCTTCCCGTTCCTCGGCCAGGTCGACCTCGACCGGCTGGGCCTGCCGGCCGACGACGAGCGCCGCACGGTGCTCCGGCTGGCCAACCCGCTCTCGGCCGAGCGACCCGCGATGTCGACCACGCTGCTGCCCGGCGTGCTTGAGACGGTGGCCCGCAACCTGGGTCGCGGTGCCACCGACCTCGCGATCTTCGAGACCGGGACCGTCACCCTGCCCGGCGGCGGCGGGCCGACCCCGATCCACGGCGTCGACCACCGACCGACCCCCGAGCAGGTCGCCGCGCTCGACGCCGCCCTGCCGCGCCAGCCGCTGCACCTCGCGGTGGCGATGACCGGTCGTCGCGAGCGCGAGGGCTGGTGGGGCCCGGGCCGGGTCGCCGACTGGTCCGACGCGGTCGCGTCGGTGCGGACCGTCGCCGACGCCCTCGGGCTCGAGCTGGTCGCCCGGGCGGCCCAGCGGGCGCCGTGGCACCCCGGCCGCTGCGCCGAGCTGCTGATCGGCTCGACGTCGGTCGGGCACGCCGGCGAGCTGCACCCGAGGGTCTGCCGCGACCTGGGCCTGCCGGCGCGCACCGTGGCCGCCGAGGTCGACCTCGACGTCCTGCTCGCCCACGCCGTCGACGTCGTCCCGGCCCCGGTCCTCTCGGACTTCCCGGTGGCCAAGGAGGACGTCGCGCTGCTGGTCGACGACACGGTGCCGTCCGCCGACGTGGCCGACGCGCTGCGCCGCGGCGCCGGGGAGCTGCTCGAGTCGCTGCGGCTCTTCGACGTCTACACCGGCGAGCAGGTGGGGGAGGGGAAGCGCTCGCTGGCCTTCGCGCTGCGCTTCCGCGCCCCGGACCGGACGCTGACCGAGCAGGAGACCGGTGCGGCCCGCGACGCCGCCGTCGCGGTCGCCACGGCGGAGTGCGGCGCCGTCCAGCGCTAGCAGAGATGACGCTCGCGGACAGCCGAGATGACGCTCGCGGCGCATCGAGGTGACGCTTGCGGCGCCGTCAGTCGATCGGCTGACGCAAGATCCCGGCCAGCCGGGCGTAGGCGTCCTCGTCGCCGGACACGGTGACGCCGGCGTCGTCGGCCCGGTGCCACAGCCAGGCCTGGAGGCCGGCCGCCGTGCCGCTCACCACGAGCGAGGCGGCCGGTCCCGGCTCCTCGCTCAGGGCGAGGTCGTCCTCGTCGGCATACGTACGGGTCCCGTCCGGCGAGGTGCCGCTGAAGAGCCCGAGCCGTGTCCACAGCTCGTCGCCGGTGTCGGTCAGGTCCCAGCGGACCCAGGTCGGTCCGGGCTCGAACCGCCCCCACGGCGGGCAGCCGCCGTACATCACCGCGAGCACCTCCTCCACCCCGTCGGCGCTCAGCGCAGGATCCAGCGGGCGGACGTCACCGACGGCCTGCTCGGCGTCCAGGCGGTGGACCTGCGCCTCGAGGGCCTGACGGCGGGCGATGAACCCGAGGGTCCGGTCGGCCTCGTCGTCGGCCCACGTCCACGCAGGTTCCGCCGGGTCGCCGTCGCGGAGCGCGGCCACGAGCCGGGCCGAGGCGTCGTCGAGCACGTCCAGCAGCCCGGCGACCGAGTCGGGTCGCGTCGGCGGGGCGTACCCGGCACCCGGGTCGCGCGGGCGGTGCTCGACCACCCACGCCCACTGGTGCTGGACCTCGCCACCGAGGTGCCAGAGCAGGTCGGCGGCCGTCCAGGCCGGGCAGGCCGGGACCGGCGCGGCCGGGTCGGCGTGCGCGAGCACCTCCCGCAACCGCGAGGTCTCGTGTCGCAGGTGGTCCAGGTGCGCCGGGTGGGTGAGTCGCGGGGAGGTCACCGCTGCCACGCTAGGCCCCCGACGGCGTGTCCGCGAGCGTCATCTCGAGGCGCCGCGAGCGTCATCTGGGCTGTCCGCGAGCGTCATCTCGGCTCGCATAGTCATACGTTCGTGTGTATAGTCATGCGACATGACCACACGCATCGCCGTTGCCGGCGCCAGCGGGTACGCCGGGGGAGAGGTGCTGCGGCTCCTGCTCGGGCACCCCGAGGTCGAGATCGGCGCCCTGACCGCCGGCTCGAACGCCGGTGAGCTGCTCGGCCCGCTCCAGCCCCACCTCGTCCCGCTCGCCGACCGCCGCCTCGTCGAGACCTCCGCCGAGACCCTCGCGGGCCACGACGTGGTCTTCCTCGCCCTGCCGCACGGCCAGTCCGGACCGCTCGCCGCCCAGCTGGCCGACGACGTCCTCGTCGTCGACTGCGGCGCCGACTTCCGGCTGGAGGACGCGGGGGAGTGGGCGAAGTTCTACGGCGGCGACCACGCCGGCACCTGGCCGTACGGCCTCCCGGAGCTCCCGGGTCGCCGCGAGGCCCTGCGCGGCACGACCCGCGTGGCCGTGCCCGGCTGCTACCCGACGATCTCCAGCCTCTGCCTGGTCCCGGCGGTCGCCGCCGGCCTGGTCGAGCCGGACGTCGTCGTGGTCGCGGTGTCCGGGACCTCCGGCGCCGGCAAGGCGCCGAAGACGCACCTGATGGGTTCGGAGACGATGGGCAACGCCTCCGCCTACGGCGTGGGCGGCGTCCACCGGCACACGCCGGAGATCACCCAGAACCTCTCCCGGCTGCTCGCCGCCGACGGCTCGGTCGACCCGGCCGCCGTCCGGGTCAGCTTCACCCCGGTGCTGGTGCCGATGTCGCGCGGCATCCTGGCCACCGCGTCGGCGCCCGTACGCCCCGGCGTCACCGCCGAGCAGGTCTGCGAGGCGTACGCCGCGGCCTGCGCCGACGAGCCGTTCCTCCACCTCCTCCCCGACGGCCAGTGGCCCCAGACCAAGTCGGTGATCGGCTCCAACGCGGTCCACCTCCAGGTGGCCGTGGACGAGACCGCCGGGCGCCTGGTCGCCGTCGGCGCCGTCGACAACCTGGCCAAGGGCACCGCGGGCGCCGCGGTGCAGTGCATGAACATCGCGCTCGGCCTCGAGGAGACCCTCGGGCTGACCACGGTCGGGATCGCGCCGTGAGCGCCGAGCTGCGCCGCCACGTCGAGCAGCTGGCCGTCGCGCGCCTCGGCGCCGGCGCCGACCTGCCGTCCTGGGTCAGCTCGGCGACCCTGATGTCGATCACCGCCACCGCCGACTCCACCACGGTCGTCTGCTCGGCCGGCGCGGTCCCGCGCAAGGCGCGGCCCGAGGGCCCGTTCGCGGCGTACGAGGTCGTCCCCGACGCCGGGACCGCCCGCCCCGCCGCGCTGGCCACCGCCCTGGCCGCCCTGCCCGAGGACGCCGAGGTGCGCGTCGTCGGCACGGTCGACCACGACTGGCTGCTGGTGCCGGTCGACGCGGTCGACGTCGTCGCCGAGCAGTGGACCGAGCTGGGGCTCGACGTCGTCGACGCCCCCGCCCCCACCGCGCCCGAGCGGCCCGAGCGGCCCGAGCGGCCCGAGCGGCCCGAGCGGCCCGAGCGGCGCTCCGACGACCGCAAGCGAGACGACCGCAGGCCCGAGAGGACGAACCCGTGAGCATCACCCACCCCGCCGGCTTCCGGGCGGCCGGCGTCGCCGCCGGGCTGAAGAGCACCGGCGCCCGCGACGTCGCCCTCGTGGTCAACGACGGCCCGACCCACGACTCGGCCAGCGTCTTCACCGCCAACCGCTGCAAGGCGAACCCGGTCCTGTGGAGCCAGGAGGTCGTCAAGGACGGCGTCGTCCGGGCGGTCTTCCTCAACTCCGGCGGCGCCAACTGCTACACCGGCCCGGAGGGCTTCGCCACGACCCACGCGGTGGCCGAGCGGGTCGCCGAGCACGTCGGCATCGGCGCCGGCGACGTCGTCGTGTGCTCCACCGGCCTGATCGGGCTGACGAACGACCGCGCCACGGTGCTCGCCGGCGCCGACGCGGCGTACGACGCCCTCGCCGCCCAGGGCGGCGACGACGCGGCGCACGCGATCATGACCACCGACTCGATCAGCAAGCAGGTCGTCGTCGAGGGGGCCGGCTGGTCGGTCGGCGGGATGGCCAAGGGTGCCGGGATGCTCGCGCCGCAGCTGGCCACCATGCTCGTCGTGCTCACCACCGACGCGGTGGTCCCCGCGGCCGACCTCGACCAGGCCCTGCGCGCCGCGACCCGGGTCAGCTTCGACCGCCTCGACTCCGACGGGTGCATGTCGACCAACGACACCGTGACCGTCCTGGCCAGCGGGGCCAGCGGGATCACCCCGGCCCTGCCGGACTTCACCGAGGCCCTCACCCAGGCCTGCACCGACCTGGCCCTGCAGCTGCTCAAGGACGCCGAGGGCGCCGACCACGAGATCGCGATCACCACCCTGGGCGCGGTCAGCGAGGACGAGGCCGTCGAGGTCAGCCGCAGCGTGGCCCGGTCGAACCTGTTCAAGGCCGCGGTCTTCGGCAAGGACCCGAACTGGGGCCGGGTGCTGGCCAGCATCGGCACCACGGCGGCGACCTTCGACCCCGGCGACCTCGACGTGGCCATCAACGGGGTCTGGGTCTGCCGCGAGAGCACCCCGGCGGCCGACCCCACCGAGGTCGACCTCGATCCCCGTGAGGTCACGGTGACCATCGACCTGAAGTCGGGCGGCGAGCGGGCCACGGTCTGGACCAACGACCTCACCCACGCCTACGTCCACGAGAACAGCGCCTACTCCTCATGAGCGAGCCCACGATGAACGAGCAGACCCCGCCTGACGACACTCAGCCCGACCCGCGCCTCGACCCCGCCGGCATGGTGTTCTCCGAGATGCAGCCGGCCGACCCGGAGAAGGCCACCACCCTCGCCGCGGCCCTGCCCTGGCTGAAGCGCTACCACGGCAAGGTCGTGGTGGTGAAGTACGGCGGGAACGCGATGACCGACGACGTCCTCAAGCGCGCCTTCGCCGAGGACATCGCCTTCCTGCGCTTCGCCGGCTTCCGCCCGGTCATCGTGCACGGCGGCGGCCCGCAGATCTCCTCGATGCTCGACCGCCTCGGCATCGAGTCGGAGTTCCGCGGCGGCCTGCGGGTGACCACCCCCGAGGCGATGGACGTCGTCCGGATGGTGCTCGTCGGGCAGGTCCAGCGCGAGCTGGTCGGGCTGATCAACGAGCACGGGCCGCTCGCGGTCGGGCTCTCCGGCGAGGACGCCGGGCTCTTCACCGCCGAGGCCACCAACACCGTGGTCGACGGCGAGGAAGTCGACCTCGGCCTGGTCGGCGAGGTCGCGTCCGTGCGCCCCGAGGCCGTGCAGGACCTGATCGAGGCCGGCCGCATCCCGGTGGTCTCGTCGGTGGCCCCCGACGTCGACGGACAGGTCCACAACGTCAACGCCGACACCGCGGCGGCCGCGCTGGCCGTCGCCCTGGGCGCCGAGAAGCTGCTGGTCCTCACCGACGTCGAGGGCCTCTACCGCGACTGGCCGGCCAGCGACGACCTGATCTACGAGATCAGCCCGGAGAACCTGCACGACCTGCTCCCCACGCTGGCCAGCGGCATGGTCCCCAAGATGGCGGCCTGCCACCTGGCGGTGCGTGACGGCGTCCCGCGCGCCACCGTCGTCGACGGCCGTGAGCCGCACGCGGTCCTGCTCGAGCTGTTCACCGACGAGGGAGTCGGCACCCAGGTGCTGCCCGGCGTCGAGACGAAGTACCGCAAGGCCCGCCACAAGCCCCAGCCGAAGGAGGCGTGATGACGCTAACCCCGCCGCTGCCCACCGAGGACCTCACCGCGCGCTACGCCGACGCGGTGATGAACACCTTCGGCCCGCCCAAGCTGACCCTGGTGCGCGGCGAGGGCGCGCACGTCTGGGACGCCGACGGCAAGGAGTACGTCGACCTGCTCGGCGGGATCGCCGTCAACGCGCTCGGCCACGCCCACCCGGCGCTGGTCGGGGCCGTCCACGAGCAGATGAGCACGCTCGGGCACGTCTCCAACTTCTTCACCACCGGCCCCCAGGTCGAGCTGGCCGAGACGCTGCTGCGCCTGGTCGACGCCGGGGAGGGCAAGGTCTTCCTCGCCAACTCCGGGACCGAGGCCGTCGAGGCCGCCTTCAAGCTCACCCGGCGCACCGGGCGCACCCACGTCGTGGTGGCCGAGAACGGCTTCCACGGCCGCACCATGGGCGCCCTCGCGCTCACCTCCAAGGCGGCCTACCGCGAGCCGTTCGAGCCGCTCCCGGGCCACGTCACCTTCGTCCCGTACGGCGACAGCGCCGCGCTGGACGCCGCCGTCTCCGACGAGACCGCCGCGGTGCTGCTCGAGCCGATCCAGGGCGAGGCCGGCGTCAACGTCGCGCCCGAGGGCTATCTGGCCCACGCCCGGGCGCTGACCGAGCAGCACGGCGCGCTGCTGTGGCTCGACGAGATCCAGTCCGGCATGGGCCGGCCCGGCGCCTGGTTCGCCCACCACCTGCCCGGCATCGGCGGCGACCCGCACGTGCGCCCCGACCTGGTGACCGTGGCCAAGGGCCTGGCCGGCGGCTTCCCGATCGGGGCCTGCGTGGCGACCGGCGCGGCCGCCGACCTGCTCCAGCCCGGCAACCACGGCACCACCTTCGGTGGCAACCCGGTGGCCTGCGCGGCCGCGCTGGCCGTCATCGCCACGATCGAGGGCGACGACCTGATGGCCCACGCCGACCGGGTCGGCCGCCGCCTGCGGGCCGGTCTCGCCGCCGAGGACCGGGTGACCGAGGTACGCGGCGAGGGCCTGCTGATCGGCGTCTCGCTGAGCACCGAGAAGGCCCCCGAGGTGGTGGCCTCGGCGCAGGAGCGCGGCTGGATCGTCAACGCCACCACGCCGGACCGGGTCCGTCTCGCGCCGCCGCTGGTGCTCACCGAGGCCGACGCCGAGGCGTTCCTGGCGGCCTGGCCCGACATCCTCGACGGGGCCCAGGCGTGAGCGTCGCCGCCCCCGCCGCCGCGCCCGCCACCACGCCCCGGCCCGGGCTGCGGCACCTGCTCGCCGACGACGACCTCGACCCGGCCGAGCAGGCCGAGGTGCTCGACCTGGCCGCCGCGCTCAAGGCCGCGCCGTACGACGCGAAGCCGCTGGCCGGCCCGCGCTCGGTCGCGATGGTCTTCGACAAGCCGACCCTGCGCACCCAGGTCTCCTTCGGTGCGGGCATCGCCGAGCTCGGCGGGCACCCGATGCTGATCGACGGTGCCCTGGCCGCGATCGGGCGTCGCGAGTCGGTGCCCGACGTGGCCCGCGTGCTCGGACGGCAGGTCACCGCCATCGTGTGGCGCACCTACGCCCAGGACGACCTCGCCGCGATGGCCGAGCACGCCGGCGTCCCGGTCGTGAACGCGCTCACCGACGAGTTCCACCCCTGCCAGCTGGTCGCCGACCTGCTCACGGTCCGGGAGCGGTTCGGCACCCTCGCCGGGCTGAGCGTGGCCTTCGTCGGCGACGGCGCCTGCAACATGGGCAGCTCCTGGCTGCTGGCCGGTGCGACCGCCGGCATGCACGTGCGGGTCAGCGCCCCGGACGGCTACGTCCCGACGGACCAGATGCTCGCCCGGGCCGGTGCGATCGCGGCCCGTACGGGCGGCAGCGTCGCCGCCGTGGCCGACCCCGTGGCCGCGGTCACCGGGGCCGACGTCGTCGTCACCGACACCTGGGTCTCCATGGGTCGGGAGTCGGAGTCGGTGGCCCGCGAGAAGGTCTTCGGCGGGCACCGGCTCACCGCCGACCTGCTCTCCCACGCCGCCGAGCGCGCCGTGGTGCTGCACTGCCTGCCGGCCTACCGCGGCAAGGAGATCGACGCCGAGGTGCTGGACGGCCCGCGCAGCCTGGTCTGGGACGAGGCGGAGAACCGCCGGCACGCCCAGAAGGCCGTGTTGGCCTGGCTCGTGACCCGCTCCGGGCTGGCGGCGTCATGACCGAGTCGGCCCTGCGCCCCACCACCAAGAACGCCCGCCACCAGCGGATCATCGACCTGGTCACCCACCACGAGGTGCGGTCCCAGGCCGACCTGGCCGCGCTGCTGGCCGAGTCCGGCGTCCACGTCACCCAGGCGACGCTGTCGCGCGACCTCGTCGAGCTCGACGCTCTCAAGGTCCGCACCCCGGCCGGGTCGCTGGTCTACGCAGTCCCGGCCGAGGGCGGCGACCGCCGACCGTCGCTGCCGTCCGAGTCCGCGGCCTCGGCGGCCCGGCTGGCCCGGCTGTGCGGGGAGCTGCTGGTCAGCGCCGAGGCCAGCGCCAACCTCGTGGTGCTGCGCACCCCGCCGGGCGCGGCGCAGTTCCTGGCCTCCGCCTTCGACCGCGCCGAGCTGCCCGAGGTGCTCGGCACCATCGCCGGCGACGACACCGTGCTGGTCATCGGGCGGGACCCGCAGGGCGGCGACGACCTCGCCCGACGGTTCCTCGACCTGGCCCACCCCGACCCGACCGACCCCCTCCACACCCCGCCCGAGACCCCCACCCCACGAAGGACGGCTAACTAAAGTGAGCAAGGTTCTGACCTCCCTCCCGACCGGCAAGCGCGTCGGGATCGCGTTCTCCGGAGGCCTCGACACCTCGGTCGCCGTGGCCTGGATGCGCGAGAAGGGTGCCGTGCCGTGCACCTACACCGCCGACATCGGCCAGTACGACGAGCCCGACATCTCCGGGGTCCCCGACCGTGCGCTGCTCTACGGCGCCGAGATCGCCCGCGCCGTCGACTGCCGGACCCAGCTGGTCGAGGAGGGCCTGGCGGCGATCGCCTGCGGCGCGTTCCACATCCGCTCCGGCGGCCGCGCCTACTTCAACACCACCCCACTCGGCCGCGCGGTGACCGGCACGATGCTGGTCCGCGCGATGCACGAGGACGGTGTCGACATCTGGGGCGACGGCTCGACGTTCAAGGGCAACGACATCGAGCGGTTCTACCGCTACGGCCTGCTGGCCAACCCCGAGCTGCAGATCTACAAGCCGTGGCTCGACGCCGACTTCGTCACCGAGCTCGGCGGGCGCGACGAGATGAGCCAGTGGCTCACCGAGCACGACCTGCCCTACCGCGACAGCAAGGAGAAGGCGTACTCGACCGACGCCAACATCTGGGGCGCGACCCACGAGGCGAAGACCCTCGAGCACCTCGACGTCTCGCTGGAGACCGTCGAGCCGATCATGGGCGTGAAGTTCTGGGACCCCTCGGTGGCCATCGAGACCGAGGACGTCACGGTGCGCTTCGAGGCCGGCCGCCCGGTCGCCATCAACGGGCGGACCTTCCCCGACGCGGTCCAGCTGGTGATGGAGGCCAACGCGATCGGCGGCCGCCACGGCCTCGGCATGTCGGACCAGATCGAGAACCGGATCATCGAGGCGAAGTCGCGCGGCATCTACGAGGCCCCGGCGATCGCGCTGCTCCACATCGCCTACGAGCGGCTGGTCAACGCCATCCACAACGAGGACACCATCGCCTCCTACCACGACCAGGGCCGCCAGCTCGGCCGGCTGCTCTACGAGGGCCGCTGGCTGGACCCGCAGGCGCTGATGGTGCGCGAGTCGATCCAGCGCTGGATCGCCTCGTTGGTCACCGGCGAGGTCACCCTGCGGCTGCGCCGCGGCGAGGACTACACCGTCCTGCGCACCGACGGCCCGGCGTTCTCCTACCACCCCGACAAGCTGTCGATGGAGCGCACCGACAACGCCGCGTTCGGCCCGGTCGACCGGATCGGGCAGCTGACGATGCGCAACCTCGACATCGCCGACTCGCGCGCCAAGCTCGAGCTGTACGCCGCCCAGCCGCTGGACCAGGGCCAGGTGCTGGTCGAGAACGGGACCCTGTACGGCGAGCTGGAGCGCGGGGGAGCCGAGCGGATCTCGCGCAACCCCGCCGCCGAGGGCGACGCCAGCGACCGCTGGCTCGACGACGTCGCCATGGAGTCCGGCACCGACTGATCCGGTCCGGACACCGTCCACCGAGGGAGGACATCGTGCGCGCAGCCGTGCTGACCAGGTTCGGCGGGCCCGACGCGGTCGAGCTGCGCGACGTGGCCGACCCGCTCCCGGGCCCGGGTGGCGTACGCCTGCAGGTCACCGCCGCGGCCGTCAACAACACCGACGTCTGGACGCGGGAGGGCGCGTACGGCCTGCCGGGCGACCCCGGCGCGCTGGCCGGCTGGCTCGGCCCGGTCGCCTTCCCGCGCATCCAGGGCGCCGACGTGGTCGGCCGGGTCGACCTCGTCGGGGACGGCGTCGACCCCGGGTGGGTCGGTCGGCGGGTGCTGGTCGACCCCGGCACCTTCGACGTCACCACCGACCCGCCCCGGCTGACCGGGGTGCTGGGCAGCGAGGAGGACGGCGGCTTCGCCGAGCTCGTCGTGGTGCCGCTCGCACGCGTCCACGACGTCACCGCCTCCCCGCTCACCGACCCCGAGCTGGCCTGCCTCCCGATCGCCTACGGCACCGCCACCGGGATGCTCGAGCGCGGCGGCGTGGGGGCCGGTGAGCTGGTGCTCGTGACCGGCGCCTCCGGCGGCGTCGGCCTGGCGGCCGTGCAGCTCGCCGCGGCCCGCGGTGCACGCGTGGTCGCCCAGACCACGCCGGACAAGGCCGACCTGGTCCGGGAGGCCGGAGCCACCGCGGTGGTCGACCGCGACGCGACCGGCCTCGGGGACCTCGCCCCGGACGGCCTGGACGCGGTCGTCGACGTCGTGGCCGGCCCGCAGCTCGACCGGCTCCTGCCACGGCTGCGACCCGGCGGGCGGTGGATCGTCGCGGGTGCGGTCGCCGGACCGGTCGTGCAGCTCGACCTGCGCCGTCTCTACCTGCACGACCTGCGCCTGGTCGGGTCGACGATGCACACCCCGGCCCACTTCGCCGTGCTCGTGGATCAGGCCCTGGCCGGCGGGTTCCGCCCCCGGGTGGCCGCGACCTACCGGCTGGAGGAGCTCCACGCGGCCCACGCCGCGCTCGAGCGACGGGACCATGTGGGCAAGATCGTCGTCCTGCCGTGACGGCAGCGGCGGGCGGACCGGGCCCGCCCACCTAGGCGAGGGCCCGTTCCTTGAGCGTGCGGTACTCCGCCTCGTCGATGGCTCCGCTGTCCAGCAGCGTCCTGGCCGTGGCGATCTGGTCGACCGGGGTCCGTCCCGACGACGCTCCCCGGTACGCCTCCCGGGCCCGGGCCGCGGCCTCGTCGCCGCGCTCGGCCATCCCCCGACCCCGCACGACGAGGTAGACCAGCGCCGTGAGGGCCGGGACGACGATCAGGAACACCACCCAGACCGCCTTCCACCACCCCGACAGCTCACGGTCGCGCAGCAGGTCCCCGAGGACCTGGATGAGGACGACGAGGTAGGCGAGGAAGAAGAACGCCGAGAGCAGGAGCCAGAAGAAGTCCCAGAAGCTGTCCATGTCGGTGTCGATTCTGTGAGTGGTGGTGGTGCCCGGGCGCTCCCGGCCACCCGACTCTCCGGCAGCAGCGCCCCCCGCCGGTGGGGCCTCCGGACCTCGGACGTCGGGACTCCGGACCTGTCCCGGCAGGGGCCTGCGCCACCCCGGAGCACGACGTCGGCCCCTGGCGGTCCCGACGGTGCCGGTCCTAGCGTCGGTCCATCCCGGTGGCCCAGGCCGCCCACGGTCTCGGTCACGGCGAGGAGACGCGATGTCCAAGGACTGGTACACCCTGAGCCCGACCGGCCTGCTGGCGCGCGGAGTGCTGGGCATCGCCTTCGGCGTGATGGTGATGGTGTGGCCGATCACCTCCGGCCTGGCGTTCGTGATGCTCTGGGGGTTCTGGGTGCTCGTGGACTCGCTGGGGTCGCTCGGCCAGACGCTGCGCTCGGACACCACCGGCCGGATGTGGCTCGGCCTGCTCGGGCTGTTCGGCCTGGTGGCGGCCTTCCTCGCGATCGTGACGCCCGCGATGACGGCGGTCGCCGCCACCTGGGCCGTCGGGCTGTGGCTGCTGCTCCGCGGCGGTGTCGAGCTGGCCGGCGCCTTCGGCGCCGCGGGGGACACCTCGCGCTGGCTGCTGGTCCTCAGCGGCGTCCTGTCGATGCTGGTGGGCGTGCTGCTGGTGACGAACCCGGGACGCAGCGCGATCGCCCTGGCGTTCTGGTTCGGCGTCTCGATGGTGCTGTGGGGCGCCGCCCACCTCGGCCTCGCGCTCCTCGTGCGCCGGCACCGGAGCGTGCCCGCGAGCGGCAGCACCGCCGGTGACGCCGCCCTGCGATGACGGCAGGAGACGCCGCCCAGGCGCGGCGACGCCTCGCGGGGCGCGCCCCGGTGCGGGCGGTCGACGTGGTCGACCTGTTCGTCTACGTCGTGGTGCTCAACCTCGCGGTCGAGCACGTCCCCTCGGTGCTCAGCGAGGGGTTCACGCTGTCGCTGCTGACCGCGCTCCTGCTCAAGGTCGTCCTCGAGGTGGTCGTCCTGGTCAAGGGGCGGGTGCGCACCCTGATGAGGTCCAGCGAGACGCCCCGGGGCAGGCTCCTGGCTGCGCTGCTGCTCTGGTTGCTGGCCGTCGGCAGCAAGATCGTCGTGCTCGAAGCGGTCGACCTGCTCTTCGGTGACGCGGTCAGCCTCGGGGGGTTCTTCTCGGTGACCGGGCTCGTGGTCGTCCTGCTGCTCTGTCGCGCCGCCGTGCGGCGCGTCCTCCGGGAGACGCCACCCGCCGCCGACGACAGCAGCGGATCACTGCCACCAGGTGGCAGTGATCCGCTGCTGTCGCGCTCGGGAGGCTGACGGCCTCCGCGGTCTCACTCCACGTCGTCGTCGACCCAGTCGAGGGTCTTGGTGACGGCCTTCTTCCAGTTCCGCATCAGCCGCTCCCGCTCGCCGTCCTCCATCGAGGGGCTCCAGCGCTTGTCCTCGCCCCAGTTCTTGGTGATGTCGTCGGTGTTGGCCCAGTAGCCCACGGCGAGCCCCGCGGCGTACGCGGCCCCGAGCGCCGTGGTCTCCGCGACCTTCGGGCGCACCACGTCCACGCCGAGGATGTCGGCCTGGAACTGCATCAGCGTCTCGTTGACGACCATGCCGCCGTCCACCTTGAGCTCGGTCAGCGGGACCCCGGAGTCGGCGTCCATCGCGTCGGAGACCTCGCGGGTCTGGAAGGCGGTCGACTCGAGCACGGCCCGCGCGATGTGGCCCTTGTTGACGTAGCGGGTCAGCCCCACCAGCGCGCCGCGGGCGTCGGGACGCCAGTGCGGGGCGAAGAGGCCGGAGAACGCGGGGACGAAGTACGCGCCACCGTTGTCGTCGACCTTCTTGGCCAGCTCCTCGATCTCGGGGGCCGAGGAGATCATGCCGAGGTTGTCGCGCACCCACTGCACCAGCGACCCGGTGACCGCGATCGACCCCTCCAGGGCGTAGACCACGGGCTCCTCGCCGAGCTTGTAGCAGATCGTGGTGAGCAGGCCGTTCTCGCTCGGGACCTGCTCGGTACCGGTGTTGAGCAGCATGAAGTTGCCGGTGCCGTAGGTGTTCTTGGCCATCCCCTTCTCCAGGCAGGCCTGCCCGAAGGTGGCGGCCTGCTGGTCACCGAGGATGCCGGCGACCGGGACGCCCTTGAGGACGCCGGGCTTGCACTCGCCGTAGATCTCCGAGGAGGACTTGATCGTCGGCAGCATGGACATCGGGATGCCCATGTCGGCCGCGATCGACTCGTCCCACGTCAGCGTGGAGAGGTCCATCAGCATGGTGCGGCTGGCGTTGGTGACGTCCGTGACGTGCTCGCCGTCGTTCTCCGCGCCGCCGGTGAGGTTCCACAGCACCCAGGTGTCGGTGTTGCCGAAGATCAGGTCCCCGGCCTCGGCCTTCTCCCGCGCGCCCTCGACGTTGTCGAGGATCCAGGTGATCTTCGGCCCGGAGAAGTAGGTCGCCAACGGCAGGCCGCAGACGTCCTTGTACCGCTCCTCGCCGCCGTCCGCGGCGAGCTTGTCGACGATCTTCTGGGTACGCACGTCCTGCCAGACGATCGCGTTGTAGACCGGCTGCCCGGTGTGCCGGTCCCAGACGAGCGCGGTCTCGCGCTGGTTGGTGATGCCGACCGCCGCGATGTTGCCGGAGTTCAGGTTGGCCTTCGACAGCGCGCCGCCGATGACCTTGCGGGTGTTGCCCCAGATCTCGAGGCCGTCGTGCTCCACCCACCCGGCGCGCGGGAAGATCTGCTCGTGCTCGACCTGGTCGCTGGACACGACCTGCCCGGCGTGGTCGAAGATCATCGCGCGGGTGCTCGTGGTGCCCTGGTCGATCGCGAGGACGTAGGTCTTGTCAGCCATGTGCGGTTCCTTCGGTCGGTGTGCGTGCGAGTCAGGTGCAGGTGGTGGGCGGGCCTCAGACCATGGACGCGTAGTCCATCAGCTGGGCGACGTAGCCGCCGAGCGCGCCGCCGATGAGGGGGCCGACGATCGGCACCCAGGCGTAGCCCCAGCCGCTCGGGCCCTTGTCCGAGATGGGCAGCAGCGCGTGCGCGATGCGGGGGCCGAGGTCACGGGCCGGGTTGATCGCGTAACCGGTGGGACCACCGAGGCTGGCACCGATGCCGACGACGAGCAGCGCCACGGCGAGCGGGCCGAGGCCCGACGGGGTCGCCCCGAAGGCCACGATGACGAAGACCAGCACGAAGGTGCCGATCACCTCGGTGAGGACGTTCCAGACGGGGGCGTGGATCCCGGGCGCGGTGCTGAAGACGCCCAGCTTGTCCGCAGGCAGGGCGTCGGCCTCGTCGAAGTGCTTCTTGTAGGCCACCCAGCACAGCACGGCGCCGAGGAAGGCGCCGAGCAGCTGGCCGGCGAAGTAGGTGAGCACCTCGCCGAACGACAGGCCGGAGTCCCCGGCGAAGAGGAGGCCGACGGTGACGGCCGGGTTGATGTGCGCGCCCGACTTGACGGCCACGTAGACGCCGGCGAAGACCGCCAGCCCCCACCCGAAGTTGATCATCAGGAAGCCGCCGGCGTTGCCGTTGGTCTTCGGGAGCACGGCGTTGGCGACGACGCCGCAGCCGAGCAGCAGCAGCGTGGCGGTCCCCAGGAGTTCTGGGATGAAGATGTCGGTGAGCAAGGCTGACCCTCTCGTTGGTGGTGCCGCCGGCGCCCGGGACGTCGTCGACGGTGTCGACGCGGCGTGACCCGGGTCACGCTAGACACCCTGGCGGGGGAGCGCCAGGCTCGCCACGCGCTTACTCTGGAAAGTCCGGCACCATCCGCACGGAGAGAAGGATGTCCCCATGGTCACAGCAGCCCGTCTCGGACCCGAGGAGCGCGCCCGCGCCTGGCAGGATCTCGGTGCCCGCGAGCTCGACGTCCTGGTCGTCGGTGGCGGCGTCACCGGCGCCGGTGTCGCGCTCGACGCCGCGACACGGGGCCTGCGGGTGGCCATGGTCGAGCAGCGCGACCTGGCCTCCGGCACGTCCTCCCGCAGCTCCAAGCTCTTCCACGGGGGGCTGCGCTACCTCGAGCAGATGAACTTCGTGCTGGTGCGCGAGGCGCTCAAGGAGCGGGAGCTGATGCTGACCCGCCTCGCCCCCCACCTGGTGAAGCCGGTCAAGTTCCTGTACCCGCTGAAGCACCGCATCTGGGAGCGCCCCTACGTCACCGCCGGCCTCACGCTGTACGACCGGATGGGCGGCGCACGCTCGGTGCCCGGCCACCGCCAGCTGACGCGGACGATGGCGCGACGCATCGTCCCGGCGCTGAAGAAGGACGCGCTGACCGGCGCCCTGCTCTACTACGACGCCCAGGCCGACGACGCCCGGCACACGATGATGGTCGCCCGCACCGCCGCGTCGTACGGCGCGGCCGTGCTCACTTCGGCGAAGGTCGAGGAGCTGCTCCGCGCCGGCGAGCGGGTCGTGGGCGCCCGCGTCACCGACGTCGAGACCGGCGAGAGCCACGAGGTCAGCGCCCGCGTCGTCATCAACTGCACCGGCGTCTGGACCGACGACGTCCAGGAGATGGCCGGCGGCCGGGGCCGCTTCCGGGTGCGCGCCTCGAAGGGCGTGCACATCGTCGTCCCGCGCGACCGGATCAACGCCGAGGCCGGGATGATCCTGCGCACCGAGAAGTCCGTGCTGTTCGTCATCCCGTGGGGCACCCACTGGATCATCGGCACCACCGACACCGACTGGGACCTCGACAAGGCGCACCCCGCGGCCAGCCGCGAGGACATCGACTACATCCTCGACCACGTCAACGAGGTGCTCTCGACCCCGCTGACCCACGACGACATCGAGGGCGTGTACGCCGGTCTCCGCCCGCTGCTGGCCGGGGAGTCCGAGGCCAGCTCGCAGCTGTCCCGCGAGCACGCCGTCGCCCGGCCGCAGCCCGGCCTGATCTCGATCGCCGGCGGCAAGTACACGACCTACCGCGTGATGGCCGCCGACGCGGTCGACGCCGCCAAGGAGGACCTCGGTCCGGGCGTGGTCGACAGCGTGACGGAGAACGTCCCGCTGGTCGGCGCCGAGGGGTACCAGGCCCTGGCCAACCAGGTCGAGCGGCTCGCCCGCGAGCACGGCGTGCCGGCGTGGCGCGTCCAGCACCTGCTGGACCGGTACGGCTCGCTGCTCACCGAGGTGCTGCACGTCGCCGAGGGCGACTCGTCGCTGCTCCAGCCGGTGCCCGGTGCCGAGGAGTACCTCCGCGCCGAGCTCGTCTACGCCGTGAGCCACGAGGGGGCGCTGCACCTCGACGACCTCCTCGCCCGCCGGACGCGGATCTCGATCGAGAGCCCCGACCGCGGGATCGTCGCGGCCCGGGACACCGCCGAGCTGGTGGCGCCGGTGCTCGGCTGGGACGCCGACCGGATCTCCGACGAGGTCGCGGCGTACGAGGCGCGGGTCGCCGCGGAGCGGGAGTCGCAGTCCGAGGGCGACGACCTCACGGCCAACGCCGAACGGCTGGCCGCGCCCGACATCCGGGCCCGTGCGGTCGGCCGCGCGCTGGACTGACAGGGTGGGCGGCGTGACCAGCCCGACCGGCCCGACCAGTCCGACCGGCCCGACCGGCCCGACCGTGCGCGGAGCGCTCTGGGGCGGCCGGTTCGCCGACGGTCCCAGCCCCGAGCTCGAGGCGCTGTCGCGCTCGACGCACTTCGACTGGCGGCTCACGCCGTACGACCTGGCGGGGTCCCGGGCGCACGCCCGGGCCCTGCACCGCGCCGGCCTGCTCGACGACGAGGCGCTGGCGGTGCTCCTCGGCGGGCTCGACGCGCTGGGGGAGCGGTACGCCGCCGGCGACCTGCACCCCGACCCCTCCGACGAGGACGTGCACGGTGCGCTCGAGCGGCTGCTGCTGGAGGAGGTCGGGCCGGAGGTCGGCGGGCGGCTGCGGGCGGGCCGCAGCCGCAACGACCAGATCGCCACGCTGTTCAAGGTGTTCCTGCGTGACCACGTCCGCGTCGTCTCGTCGCAGCTGCTCGACCTCGTCGACGTCCTCGTCGCGCAGGCGGACGCGCACCTGGGGGACCGGCCGACCGTGATGCCGGGACGCACGCACCTGCAGCACGCCCAGCCGGTGCTGCTGTCCCACCACCTGCTCGCCCACGCCTGGCCGCTGCTGCGCGACGTCGACCGGCTGGCCGACTGGGACCGCCGCGTGGCGGGCGACTCGCCGTACGGGTCCGGCGCGCTGGCCGGGTCGAGCCTGGGCCTGGACCCGGAGGCGGTCGCCGCGGAGCTGGGGTTCACCGGGTCGAGCGCGAACTCGATCGACGGCACGGCCGCCCGCGACTTCGTCGCCGAGCTGGCCTACGTCACCGCCCAGGTCGGCGTGGACCTGTCCCGGCTCGCCGAGGAGGTCATCCTCTGGGCGACCAGGGAGTTCGCCTTCGTCACGCTCCACGACTCCTGGTCGACGGGGTCGAGCATCATGCCGCAGAAGAAGAACCCCGACATCGCGGAGCTCGCGCGGGGCAAGGCCGGACGGCTGATCGGCAACCTGACCGGGTTGATGGCGACGTTGAAGGCGCTGCCGCTGGCCTACAACCGGGACCTGCAGGAGGACAAGGAGCCGGTCTTCGACTCCGTGGACACCCTCGAGGTGCTGCTGCCGGCGATGAGCGGGATGGTCGCGACCCTGGTCTTCGACCGCGACCGGCTGGCCGAGCTGGCCCCCGAGGGGTTCTCGCTCGCCACCGACGTCGCGGAGTGGCTGGTGCGGGAGGGGGTCGCGTTCCGCGTCGCGCACGAGCTCGCCGGCGCCTGCGTGCGGCGGTGCGAGGAGCTCGGCGTCGGGCTCGCCGACCTCAGCGAGGAGCAGCTGGCCGCGGTCTCGCCGCTGCTGACGCCCGGGGTGCGCGACGTGCTGACCGTCGAGGGGTCCGTCTCCTCCCGCTCGGGACGCGGCGGCACCGCGGCGGTCCGGGTGCGCGAGCAGCTGGCCGAGGTCGGGACCCGCGCGGCCGCGCTGCGCGAGGCGCTGGCCTGACGCTGCGATGACACCGGCTGCCGCAGCCGCCCTCCTCGCCGGTCCGGTGGAGGAGGTCGCACCCCGCCTGCTCGGGGCGACGGTCACCGCCGGCGGCGTGGTGGTGCGGCTGACCGAGGTGGAGGCCTACGACGGTGACCAGGACGCCGGGTCGCACGCCTTCCGGGGTCGGACGCCGCGCAACGCGGTGATGTTCGGCCCGGCCGGGCGGCTCTACTGCTACCTCTCCTACGGGATGCACGTCTGCGCCAACGTGGTGACCGGTCCCGAGGGGAGGGCGTCCGCGGTCCTGCTGCGCGGGGGCGAGGTCGTCGACGGGCTGGCCGAGGCCCGGGTACGCCGGGGCGACCGCCCCGACCACGAGCTCGCCCGGGGGCCGGCGAACCTCTGCCGAGCGTTGGGGGTCGGGCTGCACCACGGGGGGACCGAGCTGCTGGGCACGGCGTCGGCCGTGGTGCTGTCCCTGGCGCCGACAGCGCCGACGGCGCCCGACGCCCGGGTGGCGCAGGGCCCGCGGGTGGGACTGACCGGGGCGCCGGACCGGCCGTGGCGCTACTGGCTGGCGGGGGAGCGCAGCGTCTCGGCCTACCGCCGCAGCCCCCGCGCCACACCCCTGCAGCCCCCGCCCGACCCCCCGATTTGATGCCCCCGTAACCCGCTGCTAACGTTCTTCTTGTTGCGGCGCGAAAAGCGCCCGGCTCGGGGCCTTCGGCCCATCAGAGCGGGGTGGACCAGCGCAGCAGCGGATCGGTCCAGGCCGAGCAGCACCGGGAAGCCCCGGAGTTGCGGAAGCCGGGAAGGACCGGTAAGTTTCACCGGGTTGCCCCGAAGCAAGTCCGAGAGGATGAAGCGGCGGGTGCGCGTGATGTTTGAGAACTCAACAGTGTGTCTTGTTAGTCGATGAGAATTAGTTTGTATGCCCTTACTTTTTGTTTGGGTTTGTTTTTTCGGCAATGATTCTGGTCAAAGCAATTTGGTCAGGGTTTGTTTTTTGTCGGGTTTGGCTTTCAATGGAGAGTTTGATCCTGGCTCAGGACGAACGCTGGCGGCGTGCTTAACACATGCAAGTCGAGCGGTAAGGCCCCTTCGGGGGTACACGAGCGGCGAACGGGTGAGTAACACGTGAGTAATCTGCCCTCCACTTTGGGATAAGCCTCGGAAACGGGGTCTAATACCGGATATGAGCTTCCTACGCATGTGGGTTGCTGGAAAGTTTTTCGGTGGGGGATGTGCTCGCGGCCTATCAGCTTGTTGGTGGGGTAATGGCCTACCAAGGCTTCGACGGGTAGCCGGCCTGAGAGGGTGACCGGCCACACTGGGACTGAGACACGGCCCAGACTCCTACGGGAGGCAGCAGTGGGGAATATTGGACAATGGGCGGAAGCCTGATCCAGCAACGCCGCGTGAGGGATGACGGCCTTCGGGTTGTAAACCTCTTTCACCTCCGACGAAGCGAAAGTGACGGTAGGGGGAGAAGAAGCACCGGCCAACTACGTGCCAGCAGCCGCGGTAATACGTAGGGTGCGAGCGTTGTCCGGAATTATTGGGCGTAAAGGGCTCGTAGGCGGTTTGTCGCGTCGGGAGTGAAAACACCGGGCTTAACTCGGTGCTGGCTTCCGATACGGGCAGACTAGAGGTATTCAGGGGAGAACGGAATTCCTGGTGTAGCGGTGAAATGCGCAGATATCAGGAGGAACACCGGTGGCGAAGGCGGTTCTCTGGGAATTACCTGACGCTGAGGAGCGAAAGTGTGGGGAGCGAACAGGATTAGATACCCTGGTAGTCCACACCGTAAACGTTGGGCGCTAGGTGTGGGACCCGTCCACGGGTTCCGTGCCGCAGCTAACGCATTAAGCGCCCCGCCTGGGGAGTACGGCCGCAAGGCTAAAACTCAAAGGAATTGACGGGGGCCCGCACAAGCGGCGGAGCATGCGGATTAATTCGATGCAACGCGAAGAACCTTACCTGGGTTTGACATACGCCGGAAACACCTAGAGATAGGTGCCCTTTTAGTCGGTGTACAGGTGGTGCATGGCTGTCGTCAGCTCGTGTCGTGAGATGTTGGGTTAAGTCCCGCAACGAGCGCAACCCTTATCCTATGTTGCCAGCAAGCCCTTCGGGGTGTTGGGGACTCATGGGAGACTGCCGGGGTCAACTCGGAGGAAGGTGGGGATGACGTCAAGTCATCATGCCCCTTATGTCCAGGGCTTCACGCATGCTACAATGGCCGGTACAAAGGGCTGCGATGCTGTAAGGCGGAGCGAATCCCAAAAAGCCGGTCTCAGTTCGGATTGGGGTCTGCAACTCGACCCCATGAAGTCGGAGTCGCTAGTAATCGCAGATCAGCAACGCTGCGGTGAATACGTTCCCGGGCCTTGTACACACCGCCCGTCACGTCACGAAAGTCGGCAACACCCGAAGCCGGTGGCCCAACCCTTGTGGGGGGAGCCGTCGAAGGTGGGGCTGGCGATTGGGACGAAGTCGTAACAAGGTAGCCGTACCGGAAGGTGCGGCTGGATCACCTCCTTTCTAAGGAGCACGCACGGTGGGCCGGCGAGTGTTCGGCCCCGATGTTGCTCACTAGTGGATCTCATCGATGTTCTCCCGCACTGTGGTGTGGGGGTGGATTCAAGACACGCTGTTGGGGTTCTGAGGCATCACGCCTCTGACCCGGAGCTGCTGGTCGGCTCCTCCTTGGTGGAGGGGTGCGGGCTGGTTGCCTTCATGGTGTTTGATTATTGGATAGTGGACGCGAGCATCAAAGCCGCACAGGTCGCCTCACGTTGGTGAGGGGCTAGTTTTGTGTGTGGTTGTGATGTTTTCATATTGTAGTGTTAATTTGTGTCTTTGTTGTTTTTGTTGAGTGTTTGTGTTGGCAAGCTGCAAAGGGCACATGGTGGATGCCTTGGCATCGAGAGCCGATGAAGGACGTTGGAGCCTGCGATAAGCCCTGGGGAGCTGGCAACCGAGCTGTGATCCGGGGGTGTCCGAATGGGGAAACCTGGCTGGAATCATGTCCAGTCACCTGCACCTGAATGTATAGGGTGTGTGGAGGGAACGCGGGGAAGTGAAACATCTCAGTACCCGTAGGAAGAGAAAACAAGAGTGATTCCGAGAGTAGTGGCGAGCGAAATCGGATCAGGCCAAACCGTGCGCGTGTGATACCTGGCAGGGGTTGCGTGTACGGGGTTGTGGGATAGATCTTCGCATTGACTGCCATCGTGCGGCGGAGTAAGAAAACACGTTGCTAAACCTGAGTCTGTTGGAAAGCAGCGCCGTAGAGGGTGAGAGCCCCGTTGGTGTACGTACGTGTCTCCGTTGGTCTACTCCCAAGTAGTACGGAACCCCTGAAATTCTGTACGAATCTGGCGGGACCACCCGTTAAGCCTAAATACTTCTCGATGACCGATAGCGGACAAGTACCGTGAGGGAAAGGTGAAAAGTACCCCTGGCGGGGAGTGAAATAGTACCTGAAACCATGTGCCTACAATCCGTCAGAGCCTGGGACACGCTTGCGTGTCGGTGGGTGATGGCGTGCCTTTTGAAGAATGAGCCTGCGAGTTAGCGTTGTGTGGCGAGGTTAACCCGTGTGGGGAAGCCGTAGCGAAAGCGAGTCCTAATAGGGCGGTTGAGTCGCACGATCTAGACCCGAAGCGAAGTGATCTATCCATGGGCAGGTTGAAGCGCGGGTAAGACCGCGTGGAGGACCGAACCCACTTAGGTTGAAAACTGAGGGGATGACCTGTGGATAGGGGTGAAAGGCCAATCAAACTTCGTGATAGCTGGTTCTCCCCGAAATGCATTTAGGTGCAGCGTTGCGTGTTTCTTGCCGGAGGTAGAGCACTGGATAGCCGATGGGCCCGACCAGGTTACTGACGTTAGCCAAACTCCGAATGCCGGTAAGTGAGAGCGCAGCAGTGAGACTGCGGGCGATAAGGTTCGTAGTCGAGAGGGAAACAGCCCAGACCATCAGCTAAGGCCCCTAAGCGGTGACTAAGTGGAAAAGGATGTGGAGTCGCACTGACAACCAGGAGGTTGGCTTGGAAGCAGCCACCCTTGAAAGAGTGCGTAATAGCTCACTGGTCAAGTGATTCCGCGCCGACAATGTAGCGGGGCTCAAGTCATCCGCCGAAGCTATGGCATTCACATGGACTTTGATGTCCGATCTAGCGCACCCTTGGGTGTGTTCAGGTGTGTGGATGGGTAGGGGAGCGTCGTGTCGCGAGTGAAGCGCCGGAGTGATCCAGGTGTGGATGCGACACGAGTGAGAATGCAGGCATGAGTAGCGAATCACGGGTGAGAAACCCGTGCGCCGATTGATCAAGGGTTCCAGGGTCAAGCTAATCTGCCCTGGGTAAGTCGGGACCTAAGGCGAGGCCGACAGGCGTAGTCGATGGACAACGGGTTGATATTCCCGTACCGGCAAAGTAGCGCCCATGACGAGCCCGGTGATGCTAAGTGCCCGAAGCCGCGTGACTGTCCACCTTCGGGTGGATGGCGTGATGGTGGAGCGCACGAACCGATCCGGTAGTAGTCAAGCGATGGGGTGACGCAGGAAGGTAGCCCAACCGTGGCGATGGTTGTCCACGGGTAAGCCCGTAGGGTGTGTTCCAGGGAAATCCGGGACGCTGACTTCGATGTCGTGCCTGAGAGGTGATGCCGAGGCCGGTTGGCTGAAGTGGGTGATCCTATGCTGTCGAGAAAAACCTCTAGCGAGCTACGCGCCGCCCGTACCCCAAACCGACTCAGGTGATCAGGTAGAGAATACCAAGGCGATCGAGCGAACCATGGTTAAGGAACTCGGCAAAATGCCCCCGTAACTTCGGGAGAAGGGGGGCCCGGATCGTGTACCCACTTGCTGGGGAAGCGTGAAGGGCCGCAGAGACCAGGCCCAAGCGACTGTTTACTAAAAACACAGGTCCGTGCGAAGTTGTAAGACGATGTATACGGACTGACTCCTGCCCGGTGCTGGAAGGTTAAGGGGACGGGTTAGCCCACTTGTGGGTGAAGCTCAGAACTTAAGCCCCAGTAAACGGCGGTGGTAACTATAACCATCCTAAGGTAGCGAAATTCCTTGTCGGGTAAGTTCCGACCTGCACGAATGGAGTAACGACTTGGGCGCTGTCTCGACCATGGACTCGGCGAAATTGCACTACGAGTAAAGATGCTCGTTACGCGCGGCAGGACGGAAAGACCCCGGGACCTTTACTATAGTTTGGTATTGGTGTTTGGTTCGGCTTGTGTAGGATAGGTGGGAGACTGTGAAGTCCACACGCCAGTGTGGGTGGAGTCAACGTTGAAATACCACTCTGGTCGTACTAGATGTCTAACTTAGGTCCATGATCTGGATCAGGGACAGTGCCTGATGGGTAGTTTAACTGGGGCGGTTGCCTCCTAAAGAGTAACGGAGGCGCTCAAAGGTTCCCTCAGCCTGGTTGGCAATCAGGTGGCGAGTGTAAGTGCACAAGGGAGCTTGACTGTGAGACAGACATGTCGAGCAGGGACGAAAGTCGGAACTAGTGATCCGGCACCACCATGTGGATGGGGTGTCGCTCAACGGATAAAAGGTACCCCGGGGATAACAGGCTGATCTTCCCCAAGAGTCCATATCGACGGGATGGTTTGGCACCTCGATGTCGGCTCGTCGCATCCTGGGGCTGGAGTAGGTCCCAAGGGTTGGGCTGTTCGCCCATTAAAGCGGCACGCGAGCTGGGTTTAGAACGTCGTGAGACAGTTCGGTCCCTATCCGCCGCGCGCGTAGGAAACTTGAGAAAGGCTGTCCCTAGTACGAGAGGACCGGGATGGACGAACCTCTGGTGTGCCAGTTGTACCGCCAGGTGCAGGGCTGGTTGGCTACGTTCGGAAGTGATAACCGCTGAATGCATCTAAGCGGGAAGCACGTTTCAAGATGAGGTTTCCCACCCGTTATGGGGTAAGGCCCCCCACAGACCATGGGGTTGATAGGCCGGAGGTGTACAGCAGTGATGCCTAGCCGACCGGTACTAATAGGCCGAGGGCTTGTCTTCACAAACCCTCAACCATGACAACAACGACTACGCGTATATGAGAGACCCACGCTGGTAGTGGCCACCCGAACGGTGACCACCCCCAACAACCTGGGTCCTTGCGTCCACACAATCCACCCCCCGACACCACCACCAGGTGCAACACCACTGGCGGACACCGTGTCCCGGAGGGGTCATAGAGTTACGGCGGCCATAGCGAGAGGGAAACACCCGGTCCCATCCCGAACCCGGAAGTTAAGCCTCTCAGCGCCGATGGTACTGCAACCGCGAGGCTGTGGGAGACTAGGACGCCGCCGGACAACTTTTCAGCAAGAGGCCATCGGGCGACCGGTGGCCTCTTGCGCATTTCGGCACATCTGGACACAGCAGCACCCAACATCACAGAGGAGACGTCGTGGTCGAGCAACGACGCGGCCCGCGATCGGGCAGCACCAACTCCGGCGCACGGTCCGGGCGCGGTCCCGAGGACCGTCGTGGTCGGCCCGCCGACGATCGGCGTGGGCGTCCGAGCGACGACCGCCGTGGCGGCGGTCAGCGCCCCACCGGCAACCGCGACAAGCGGTCCGACGACCGCAAGGGGCCGGAGGAGAAGCCGGCCCGGATCCGGAGGACGCCCGAGGACCAGGCGATCTACGACGGTCCCGACCTGCCCGACAGCGTCACGGGCAAGGAGCTCGACCGGTCCGTGACCGGGCAGCTCAAGGGGCTCCCCGAGAAGCTGGCCGCCAGGGTCGCGCGTCACCTCGCCGCCGCCGGCATGGTCATCGACGACGACCCCGAGCTGGCGTACCGCCACGCCCTCGCGGCACGTGCCCGCGCCCCGCGGATCGCGGTCGTGCGCGAGGCCGCCGGCGAGGCGGCCTACGCTGCCGGCCACTACGCCGAGGCGCTCTCCGACCTCCGTGCCGCCAAGCGCCTCAACGGTGCGACGGCCTACCTGCCGATCATGGCGGACTGCCATCGCGCCCTCGGCCAGCCCGAGCAGGCCCTCAAGCTCTCCAAGAGCCCCGGGGTCGCGAACTTCGCCCCGGAGGCGCGGGCGGAGATGACCATCGTCGAGGCCGGCGCCCGCCGCGACATGGGCCAGCTCGATGCCGCGCTGCGGGTGCTCGAGCAGGCCCCGATCAACTCGCAGAACCGCTCGGCGTGGGTGGTGCGGCTGAGGTACGCCTACGCTGACACGCTCGTGACCGCTGGTCAGCAGCGCGAGGCCCTCGAGTGGTTCCACCGCACCCACGCGATCGACGCCGACCAGCTCACCGACGCCGAGGCGCGGGCGGCCGAGCTCGAGCGTCGACGCGACGACGAGACCGGCCGGCCCCCGGTGGCGACCGAGGACTGACCGGACCCCGCCCGCCCCTCAGCGGGGAGAGCTGACGGGCAGGACGCGGACCCGCGCCGGCGATCCCGCCTGGTGGGTGCCGCGGCGCACGCCCTCGACGAAGCTGATGGTGACGGGCTCGACGACGGCGACCGTCGACCCGCTGCCGGTGACCTGGAGCATCAGGTCGTCGTCGGGGCCGAGGTCGGCACCGGCCGGGTCCACGATGTCGGTGCACGTGGTGTCCGGTGCGGTCGTCACGTCGACGCTCCCACCGACGCACACGAGGGGCTGGACGGCGATCTCCCGGGTGCTGGTGACGTCGACCTGCACGCCACGGAGGTCGAGGGTTCGTCCAGCGTCCTCGTCCGGTTCGTAGACGCCGAGGTAGACCGGCTGGCCGGAGGGCACCGTGGCGGTGACGGGGGAGTCTCGCACCGTCAGAGGCGGGGGGTTCGTCACGTAGTAGCCGGCCGACGTCGCCAGGGCGACCAGCACCATCGGCAGCACGACCCCCAGGGTCTGGGAGCGGCGAGCGAGTCGCAGGGACGGTGGCGGTTCCACAGCGGCAGGCTAGGCCACGCTCGGAGCGCAGGGTCCCCGGCGCGCACTGGTCGAGACCACTGGCGCGCATGGGGCGCATGGGACACAATGGACCCACAACTACATGGTCGTCATTCGAACCACCAGGTCGTGCGAGTCCGCTGGGGAAGGCGTTCCTCGCGCCGAGGTGGGAGATCTCCCACCGTGACCGATGGAGGACAGCGATGACGACATCCAGCTCAGTGCGGGTGCCTGCCCGAGGCGTGCTCTACGTCCACTCGGCGCCCTCGGCGCTGTGCCCCCACATCGAGTGGGCCGTCGGCGGCGTGCTCGGTGCTGCAGTCAACCCCTCGTGGACGCCCCAGCCGGCGCAGGCCGGCACCCACCGGGCGGAGCTCTCGTGGACCGGTGACGTCGGCGCCGCCGCGCGGATGGTGTCCGCGCTGCGGGGGTGGGACCACCTGCGCTTCGAGGTCACGGAGGACGCGACCACGGGCGGTGAGGGTGCCCGGTACTCCTCGACTCCGTCCCTGGGCGTCTTCCACGCCGTGACCGGCGTGCACGGCGACATCCTGATCCCCGAGGACCGGCTCAAGGCCGCCGTCGTCAAGTCCGCCCTCGGCGAGACGACGCTCGAGCTCGAGGTGGACAAGCTTCTCGGCAAGCCCTGGGACGACGAGCTCGAGACCTTCCGCCACGCCGGTGAGGGCGCTCCCGTCCGCTGGTTGCACCAGGTCGTCTAGGGGCGCCCCCCGGCGCGTGCGGCCCGCCGGGTCAGAGCGGGATGTTGCCGTGGTGGCCGCGTCGGACCCCGTCGGCCTGCACCGCGGCGTCGATGGCCTGCGCGATCGACGACCGTGTCAGCGACGGGTCGACGACCTCGTCCACCACGCCGATCTCCACGGCCCGGTCGACCCCGCCGGCCAGGCGCTCGTGCTCGGTGGCCAGCTCGGCCTCGACCTGGGCGCGGAGGTCCGGTGCCACCTCGGCCAGCTTGCGGCGGTGCAGGATGCGTACGGCGGCCACGGCACCCATCACGGCGACCTCGGCGCCGGGCCACGCCAGGACGCGGGTGGCGCCGAGGGATCGCGCGTTCATCGCGATGTAGGCGCCGCCGTAGGTCTTGCGGGTGACGAGGGTGACCCGGGGCACCACGCACTCCGCGAAGGCGTGCAGCAGCTTCGCCCCGCGGCGCACGACGCCGTCCCACTCCTGGCCGACCCCGGGCAGGTAGCCCGGCACGTCCACCAGCACGACCAGCGGCACGCCCAGCGCGTCGCACATCCGCACGAACCGGGAGGCCTTCTCGGCCGACAGCGAGTCCAGGCAACCACCGAGGCGCAGCGGGTTGTTCGCCACGACGCCGACGGTGCGCCCGCCGAGGCGGCCCAGGGTGGTCACGATGTTCGGCGCCCAGCGCGCGTGCAGCTCCTGGGACGTGCCCTCGTCGAGCAGGCCGTCCACGAGCGGGTGCACGTCGTAGGCGCGCTTGCGGGACTCCGGCAGCAGGGCCTCGAGGTCGCGGTCGACCACGTCGGAGACGCGCAGGCTGCCCTGCGTGCCGAGCAGGTGGGCGAGGACGCGCGCCTTGTCCAGCGCCTCGCGCTCGGAGTCGGTGAGCACGTGCACGACACCGGAACGGCGACCGTGCGGCTCGGGCCCGCCGAGACGGAGCATGTCGACGGCCTCGCCGGTCACCGAGCGGACCACGTCGGGGCCGGTCACGAAGATCCGGCCCTCGGGCCCGAGGATCACCACGTCGGTGAGCGCCGGCCCGTACGCGGCCCCGCCCGCAGCCGGGCCGAGGACGACCGAGATCTGGGGGATCACCCCGGACGCCTGCGTCATCACCGCGAAGATCCGGCCCACGGCGTGCAGCGACAGCACGCCCTCGGCCAGCCGGGCGCCCCCGGAGTGCCAGAGGCCGATGATCGGCACGCCGTCGGTGATCGCGCGGTGGTAGGCGTCGACCACGACGCGGCAGCCGTCGTCTCCCATGGCGCCGCCCATCACGGTGGCGTCGGAGCAGAAGGCGACGACGTCGGTGCCGTCGACCCGACCACGCGCGGCGAGCATCCCGGACTCGTCGACGTCCGAGAGCAGCTCGCAGGTCCCGTCGTCGAGCAGCGCCTCCAGGCGCAGCAGCGGGTGGCGGGGGTCCTCCTCGCGCGGCAGCCGCGGCGCCTTGCCGCTCGGGGCGGGGGCGGGGTCGGCGACCTGCGTCATCAGATGCTCCCGAAGACGACGGCCACGTTGGCGCCGCCGAAGCCGAAGGAGTTGTTCAGGGCGGCGACGTCGCCGACGGGCAGGTCCCGGGGCTTCGTGGCGATGTCGAGGTCGACCTCGGGGTCGAGGTCGTCGAGGTTGATGGTCGGGGGGACGGTGCGGTGGTGCAGGGCGAGCACGGTGGCGATCGCCTCCAGCGCGCCGGCGCCGCCGAGCAGGTGGCCGGTCATCGACTTGGTGCTGGTCACGACGACCTCCGAGGCGTGGGCGCCCAGGGTGGCGTGGAGCATCAGGCCCTCGGCGATGTCGCCCTTGGGCGTCGAGGTGGCGTGGGCGTTGACGTGCACGACCGACTCGGCGTCGACGTCGGACTCGTGCAGCGCGCGCAGGATGGCGCGCGAGCCGCCCCGGCCGGCCGGGTCGGGCTGGGCGATGTCGTGGGAGTCGGCGGTGATGCCCGCGCCGAGGACCTCGGCGTAGATGCGGGCGCCGCGGGCCCGGGCGTGCTCCTCGCTCTCCAGCACCAGCACGCCGGCACCCTCGCCGAGGACGAACCCGTCGCGTCCGGTGTCCCAGGGGCGCGAGACCGTGGTCGGGTCGCCGGCGTTCTTGGACAGCGCCATCATGTTGGCGAACGCCGCCATCGGCAGCGGGTGGATCGCGGCCTCCGTGCCGCCGGCGAGCACGACGTCGGCCCGCCCGAGGCGGATCTGGTCCACCGCGAGGCTGATCGCCTCGTTGCCGGAGGCGCACGCCGACACGGGGGTGTTCACCGCGGCGCGGGCGCCCACGTACAGGCTGATGTTGGCGGCCGGGGCGTTGGGCATCAGCATCGGCACCGCGAGCGGGGAGACCCGCCGCGGGCCCTTCTGGATCAGGCTGTCGTAGTTGGACAGCAGGGTGTTGACCCCGCCGATCCCGGAGGCCATCGCCACCCCGAGCCGGTCGTGGTCGATCTCGGCGTCCTCGAGGCCGCTGTCGCGCCAGGCCTCGATCGCCGCGACCATCGCCAGCTGGGTCGAGCGGTCGTAGCGTCGCGCCTTGACGCGTTCCAGGACCTCGGTCGGCTCGACCGCGACCCGTGCCGCGATCTTGACCGGGAGCTCCTCGGCCCACTCCTCGGTCAGGGCGCGGACGCCGGACCGTCCCTCCATCAGGCCTTCCCAGGTGGAGGCCACGTCACCGCCGAGGGGACTGGTGGTCCCCATCCCGGTGACCACGACACGTGTGCGGCTCATGGTTCGTCGACTCCTCGTGGTGCTGCTGGTGAGAGGGATGGTGGGACGGTCCGGCAGGGCGTCAGCCCTGGGCGCGCTCGATGTAGGCGACGGCGTCACCGACGGTCTTGAGGTTCTTGACCTCCTCGTCGGGGATGGTCACCCCGAACTTCTCCTCGCAGGCCACGACGATCTCGACCATCGACAGCGAGTCGACGTCGAGGTCGTCGATGAAGGACTTGTCGAGCTGGACGTCGGCGGTGTCGGTGCCGGCGACCTCGTTGGTGATCTCGGCGAGGTCGGCGCGGATCTCTTCGGTGGTGGCCATCTCTGGTGTCTCCTTCGTGGTGGGGGTCGTGCGGGAACTCGGTGGGCGGCGCGGGGGTGCGCCGCGGGGTGCGCCGCGGGTCGGTCGCGGCCGGTCGCCGGTCAGGGCAGCCGGACGACCTGGGCGGCGTAGGCCAGGCCGGCGCCGAAGGCGACGAGCAGGGCGATGTCGCCGCTCTTCGCGTCGCCCTCGTCGTACATCCGCTCGAGGGCGAGCGGGATGGAGGCCGCGGAGGTGTTGCCCTGCTCGGCGATGTCGCGGGCGATCCGGACCCCGGGAGGCAGCTTCATGGCTCGCGCCATGGCGTCGGTGATGCGCATGTTGGCCTGGTGGGGCACGAAGCAGTCGAGCTGCTCGGGGCTGACCCCGGCGCGGTCCAGGGCCTCCCGGCCGATCTTGGCCATGGCGAAGGAGGCCCAGCGGAACACCGCGTTGCCCTGCATCACCAGGTGCGGGATGACCGGCTCGTCGGCCACGATCACCTCACGCCAGTCCTCGCGCTGACGGATCAGGTCGTACTGCTCGCCGTCGGAGCCCCAGACGACCGGGCCGACGCCCGCGACGTCGCTGGGGCCCATCACGACCGCACCGGCACCGTCGGCGAAGATGAAGGCGCTGCCGCGGTCGTCGGGGTTGGTGATCTCGGAGAGCTTCTCCACCCCGATCACGAGCACGTGCCGGGCGCTCCCGGCGCGGATGAAGTCGGCGGCCATGCCGACGCCGTGGCAGAAGCCCGCGCAGGCCGCGGACACGTCGAAGGCGGCTGCCTGCTCGGTGCCGAGCTCGTGGGCCACCAGCGTGGCGACCGCGGGCGTCTGCATCATGTGGCTGATGGTGGCCACCACGACGCAGTCGATCTGGGTGGCGTCGATCCCGGCGCGCTCCAGGGCCACGCGGCTGGCGGCGACCGACATCGACTGCACCGTCTCGTCGTCGGTGGCCCAGCGGCGCTCGCGGATGCCGGAGCGCTGCTGCACCCACTCGTCGGTGGAGTCGATGCGCCCGACGATCTCGGAGTTCGGCACCACGCGGGAGGGCCGGTAGGCACCGAGCCCCAGGATGGCGGCGTGGGGGGCGCCCTGGCTGCTGCGCAGCTCGACCGGGCCGCTCACGAGGCGCTCCCGGTCGGGTGCAGGCGCAGCAGGGGCTGACCGGGGGCGACGGGGTCGCCGTCCTCGACGAGCCACTCGACGACCTGGCCACCGTGGGCGGCGGGCACGTCGACGGAGTCGCGGGTGCTGGCCACCCGGCCGATGACGGTGCCCGCGGGGAGGTCGTCGACGTCGGCCTCCGCGGCGCGGTAGAACAGGCCCTTGCTCGGGGAGACGACCATCCGCCAGGTCGGCGTCGAGGCGATCAGGGAGCCCTCGCCGTGGCGGGCGCAGAAGGCGCGGGCGTCGTCGAGCTGGTCGGGCGTCTTGAGCGCGAAGGTCTCCACGCCCTTGAGGTTGCGCTTGACGATGCCGGTCAGGGTGCCGGCCGGCGGCATCTCCAGGACGCCGGTCACGCCGAGGTCGCTCATCGTCTCCAGGCACAGGTCCCAGCGCACGGGGCTGGCGATCTGACCCACGATCCGGCGCAGCACCTCGGTGCCGTCGTGGACGACCTGGCCGTCGCGGTTGCTGATCACCGCGGTCCGCGGGTCGTGCACCGACACCGAGCGGGCCAGGTGCGCCAGCCGGTCGACGGCGGGGGACATGTGGTGGGTGTGGAACGCCCCGGCGACCGAGAGCGACGTCAGCCGGGCCTTGGTCGGCGGGTCGTCGGCCAGGGCGGCCAGCTGGGCGGTGGTGCCGGCGGCGACCACCTGCCCGGGGCCGTTGTCGTTGGCCGGGGTCAGGCCGTGCCGCTCGAGCGTGGCCAGGACGTCCTCGCGGTCGCCCCCGAGCACGGCGGTCATCCCGGTCGGCGTGGCCGCGGCCGCCTCGGCCATGGCCAGCCCGCGCTCACGGACCAGCACCATCGCCTGCTCGGCGGTCATCACCCGGGCGCCGGCCGCGGCCGCGAGCTCGCCGACGCTGTGCCCGGCCACCGCCCCGATCTGGTCGAAGGCGTCGTGCGGGTGAGGGAAGAGCTCGAGGGCGGCCACCAGGCCGGTGCCGACCAGGAGGGGCTGCGCGACGCGGGTGTCACGGATCGCCTCGGCGTCCGCCTCCGTGCCGTAGTGGGCCAGGTCGACCCCGGCCACCACCGACAACCACTCCAGGCGCGACGCGAAGGTCGGGTCCTCGAGCCAGGGGCGGAGGAAACCGGGGGACTGGGCACCCTGTCCGGGGGCGACGATGACGAGCACGAGGACCACTGTCCCGGTACCGGCCCCTCGGTGTCGCCTCCGGCGCGGACGAAGATCACCGGGAGGTCTTTGTCGGGTTCCCACAAGTTCTGGACACTCGGGGCTGCGGTGTCAGGTCGCCGCACGCCTGCGCCTCAGTCGGCCTGCCGGCCGAGGACGAGGGCGAGCTGGAGGGTGAGCGCGTCGCGGGGGTCGTGCGGGTCCAGACCGGCCACCTCGGCCACCTGGCGCAGCCGGTAGCGCACGGTGTTGGGATGGACGAACAGCCCGCGCGCGGTCGCCTCGGTGGAGCCGGCGTGGGCGAACCACGCGGCGAGCGTGGTCACCAGGATGTCGCGCTCGGCCGCCAGCGGGCGGTAGACGTCCTCGACCAGGTGCCGGCGGGCGTGACCGTCGCCGGCGAGGACCCGTTCCGGCAGCAGCTCCACGCTGGTCACCGGTCGGGGGGCCCCGGGCCACCCGGTCGCGGCCCGGTAGCCGGACAGGGCCGCCCGCGCCGACAGGTGGGCCCGGGTCAGGTCGGCGACGACGGGGCCGACCACCACCGGCCCGGGTCCGAAGGTCGGGGTCACCGCGGCCGCGGCGGCACGGGCGTCGCGGACCCCGCCGAGCAGCACGACGAGCCGCTCGCCCTGGACCGCGCACAGCGCGTCGAGGCCGGCGGTCCGGGCGCACCGGCGGACCTCCTCGAACAACCCGGTCTCGGCAGCCGGGTCGCCGACGCCGGCCGCGACGTCGCCGAGGACCACCGCGACCTCGCCTCGGGCCTCCCAGCCCACCGCGCTGGCGCGGGAGAGCACGGTCTCGTCGGCCTCCGCACGGAGCACGGCGTCGACGACCAGCGCCTCGAGCCGTGCGTCCCAGGCGCCGCGGGCCTCGGCGGCGCGGGCGTACACCTCCGCGGTGGCGAAGGCGACCTCCCGGGCGTAGCGCGAGACCGCCACCTGCAGGTCGGGCGCGTCGGCCGGGTCGACCATGGCGTCGACGTTGCTCTCGACCACCTCGATGGTGAGCCGGACCAGGTCGACGGTCTGGGCCAGGGTGATGATGCCGGCCAGGGTCCGCGGCGCGGCCCCGAACACCGACGCGGCCAGCGCCGGCCCGTGCCCGCCCTGGTCCGGGGCGCCGGCGGTGGCCTCGCCCCGGCGCAGCCAGTCGGCGAACCCGCGCACGCCGGCCTGGAGGATGAGGCCGACCCAGGACCTGTTCTCGGCGTCGAGGTCGGCGAACCAGGCGTGCTCGGCCTCCATCCGGGTGACCGCGGCGCTGCTCAGCGCCCCCGTGGACCGCGACACCGCGCTCGCGCAGCGCTCGCGCCACTCGGTACGCCGCGCCGTGGCGGGCCCCTGCGGTGCTGGCACCCCGCGACCCTAGCCCGCCGCTGCCCCGGGGTGGTCGACGGTGGGCCGACCCCGGTCCGTCACACTGGGACCGGTCGGTCACCACCGGCAGCAGAGAAGTGGGCGAACTGCGGAATCCGCAGGGCCGTCGTGGTTGAATCCGAGACCAGTCCCTTCCCAGGAGGCCCCGTGCCCCGTACCCAGCACGCCTCGCGCCACGAGGTGCAGCTCGTGACCGTGCACGGTCACCGGCGCGCCTACGTGAAGGTGGGCTCGGGACCCGTCCTGCTGCTGCTGCACGGCCTCGGCTGCGACCACACGACCTGGGAGCCGGTGATCGACCGGCTGGCCGAGCGCTACACGGTGCTGGCCCCGGACCTGCTCGGTCACGGGCAGTCGGCCAAGCCCCGCGCGGACTACAGCCTCGGCGGCTACGCCAACGGCATGCGCGACCTGCTCACCGTCCTGGGCATCGACAAGGTCACCGTGGTCGGCCACAGCTTCGGTGGCGGCGTCGCGATGCAGTTCTCCTACCAGTTCCCCGAGCGCACCGAGCGGCTGCTGCTGGTCTCCTCCGGGGGACTGGGGCCCGAGGTCAGCCCGGTGATCCGGGCCATCACGACGCCGGGCTACCACCACGCGATGGGCGTGCTGACGATGCCGGGCGTGCGACACGTCGGCAAGGCCGGGCTGCACCTGCTTAAGGCGACCGGGTCGCGGCACACCCGCGACCTGGCCGAGGTGGCCGCGATCTACGAGACCTTCAAGGACCCCCACGCCCGGCACGCGATCCGGCACGTGGTCCGCGCCGTGGTCGACTGGCGCGGCCAGATCGTGACGATGGCCGACCGGGCGTACCTCACCGACGCGATGCCGATGGCGGTCATCTGGGGCCGCGACGACCAGGTCATCCCCGTGCGCCACGCCGCGAACGTCGCCGCCCTGGCCCCCAAGTCGCGTGTCGAGGTCCTGGACGAAGCCGGGCACTTCCCGCACAAGGACCACCCGGAGCGCTTCGCCCGCTCGGTCGACGAGTTCGTCCGCAGCACCCGGCCCGCGACCTACTCCCGGGCCAAGTGGCGGGCCCTGCTGCGCGGTGGCCTGGACGCCGCGCCGCCGCCGACGCTCACCAGCGTCGAGACCGCCTGACCCCGGGGCACCCGGGACGCACGACGGCCGGGCCCCCGTGCGGGGACCCGGCCGTCGCCCGGGGGAGCCGACGCCTCAGGCGTCGCCGCCCTCCTGCTTGACGTCGGACACCGCGGTGGGGTCGTCGATGCGGTACTCGGCGAACGCCTTCTCGACCTGGCCGCGGTCGACCTGGCCGGCGTCGGCGAGCGCCTGCAGCGTCTGCACGACGACGGACTCGGCGTCGACGTGGAAGAACCGCCGGGCGGCCGGGCGGGTGTCGGCGAAGCCGAACCCGTCGGTGCCGAGCACCCGGTAGTCGCCGGGGACCCAGCGCGCGATCTGCAACGGCACCGCGGCCATGAAGTCGGTCACCGCGACCGTCGGCATGGAGGCGTCGCCCAGCTTGGCCGCGACCCACGGCGTACGGGCCTCGTCGCCGGGGTGCAGCAGGTTGTGCTCCTCGGTGGCGACGGCCTCGCGGGCCAGCTCGTTCCAGGAGGTGACCGACCACAGCTCGGCGCTGACGCCCCAGTCCTCGGCGAGCAGGCGCGCGGCCTTCTCGATCCACGGGTAGGCGATCCCGGAGGCCAGCAGGCGCACGGTCGGGCCGTCGCCCTCGGCGGCGGTGATCCGGTGCATGCCGCGGAGCAGGCCCTCGTGGTCGAGGTCCTCGGGCTCCTTGGGCTGCGAGACCGGCTCGTTGTAGACCGTCATGTAGAAGATGACGTTCTCGCCGTCGGGGTGCTCCTCGGTGCTGCCGTACATCCGCTCGAGGCCGCTGCGCATGATGTGCGAGACCTCGTAGGCGAACGCCGGGTCGTAGTGCACGACCGCCGGGTTGGTCGCCGCGAGCAGCGGCGAGTGGCCGTCGGCGTGCTGCAGGCCCTCGCCGGTCAGCGTGGTGCGGCCGGCGGTGGCGCCGAGCAGGAACCCGCGCGCCATCTGGTCGGCCATCGCCCAGATCGAGTCGCCGGTCCGCTGGAAGCCGAACATCGAGTAGAAGATGTAGAACGGGATCATGTGCTCGCCGTGCGTGGTGTACGCCGACCCGGCCGCCGTCGCGGAGGCCATCGCGCCGGCCTCCGAGATGCCCTCGTGCAGCATCTGGCCCTGCTTGGACTCCTTGTACGAGAGCAGCAGCTTGCGGTCCACCGACTCGTAGCGCATGCCGCCGGGGTTGTAGACCTTCGCGCTCGGGAACATCGAGTCCATCCCGAACGTGCGGTACTCGTCGGGCGCGATCGGGACGATCCGCTGGCCGATCGCGGGGTCCTTCATCCAGTCCTTGAGCAGCCGCACCGAGGCCATCGTGGTGGCCACCTTGTTCTTGCCCGAGCCCTGCTTGAGCTCGGCGTACATCTTGTCGCCGGGCAGGTCGAGCATCGTCGCGCGGTTGACCCGACGCGGGACGGAGCCACCGAGGGCCTTGCGGCGCTCGAGCATGTACTGGATCTCGTCCGAGTCCTTGCCGGGGTGGAAGAACGGCGCCGCGCCGGTCTCGTCGTAGGACCGCTCGAGGTCGCGGTCGGAGATCGGCAGGTAGAGCCGGTCCCGGAACTTCTTGAGGTCGTCCGGGGTCAGCTTCTTCATCTGGTGGCTGGCGTTCTTGCCCTCCAGCCCGTCGATGGTCCAGCCCTTGATCGTCTTGGCCAGGATCACCGTCGGCTGACCGGCGTGCTTCTTGGCCGCGTCGAAGGCGGCGTAGACCTTGCGGTAGTCGTGACCGCCGCGGGGCAGCTTCTGGATCTGCCCGTCGCTCATGTGCTCGACCATCTTGCGCAGGCGGGGGTCGGCGCCGAAGAAGTTCTCGCGCACGTAGTCGCCGGTCTCGACCGAGTACGTCTGGAAGGCGCCGTCGGGGGTGCTGTTCATGCGGTTGACCAGCACGCCGTCGACGTCGCGGGCCAGCAGCTGGTCCCACTCGCGGCCCCAGACGACCTTGATGACGTTCCAGCCGGCGCCCCGGAAGGTCGACTCCAGCTCCTGGATGATCTTGCCGTTGCCGCGGACGGGACCGTCGAGCTGCTGCAGGTTGCAGTTGATGACCCAGGTGAGGTTGTCGAGCTCCTCGCGCGCGGCCACGCCGATGGCGCCCAGCGACTCGGGCTCGGCCATCTCGCCGTCACCGAGGAACGCCCAGACGTGCTGCTGGTCGGTGTCCTTGATGCCGCGGTTGTGCAGGTAGCGGTTGAACCGGGCCTGGTAGATCGAGTTGATCCCGGTCAGACCCATCGAGACCGTGGGGAACTCCCAGAACTCCGGCATCAGCCGGGGGTGCGGGTAGGACGGCAGGCCCTGGCCCGTGCCGTGCTGCACCTCCTGGCGGAAGCGGTAGAGCTGCTGCTCGTCGAGGCGGCCCTCGAGGAAGGCGCGTGCGTAGACCCCCGGGGAGCCGTGGCCCTGGATGTAGACCTGGTCGCCGCCACCGGGGGCGTCCTTGCCCTGGAAGAAGTGGTTGAAGCCGACCTCGTAGAGCGAGGCGGAGGACTGGTAGGTGGCGATGTGGCCGCCGACCTCGAGGCCCTTGCGGTTCGCGCTCGAGACCATCACCGCGGCGTTCCAGCGGATGTAGGCGCGGATGCGCCGCTCGGCCTCCTCGTCGCCGGGGAACCACGGCTCGCGCTCCGGCGGGATCGAGTTGATGTAGTCGGTGCTGCGCAGCGCCGGCACGCCGACCTGCGTCTCGCGCGCGCGCTCGAGGAGGCGCAGCATCACGTAGCGGGCGCGGTCGCGACCCCGCTCGCCCAGCATGGAGTCGAAGGAGTCGATCCAGTCCTGGGTCTCCTCCGGGTCGATGTCGGGGAGCTGGGTGGGCAGGCCCTCGTGGATCACCGAGACCCGCTCGGGGCGCGTGGCCGCCTCCGGCGCCGCGTCGGTGTCAGGTGTCGTCTTCTGCTCGGTCACCGGCCCATCGTCGCACGCGCGCGGAGCGCACGGAATCTACCGACCAGTACGCCGTCGGCGCCCTGGCGGTGCCCACGCGGCGCACGTCACGGCAGGTCAGCGGCGCGCGGGGTTGCGCGGGCGGGCCAACTCCGCTGGACTGTCCATCGGGCCGGGCCCAGAACCCGGTCCTCCACGACACCGGCAGCGAGACAGCACCCGCGGCCACCACGCACCACACGTAGTCCGGCACCACGCCGACAGGAGGCACCAGTGAGCTCGACCGCGGGTGGCGGGTCCACCCAGACAGGCCCCACCACCGGACCCGCCGAGAGGCTGGGACTGAAGTCCGGGATGGTGGTCCAGGAGCTGGGCTGGGACGACGACGTCGATGAGGAGCTGCGCGCCTCGATCGAGGACACGCTCGACGCCGACATGGTCGACGGCGAGTACGGCAACGTGGTCGACACGGTGCTGCTGTGGTGGCGCGACGACGACGGCGACCTCGTCGACGGGCTGGTCGACTCCCTGACCGACCTGGTCGGCGGCGGCGTGATCTGGCTGCTGACCCCCAAGGTCGGTCGACCCCGGTCGGTGGACGCCGCCGACATCGCCGAGGCGGCACCCATCGCCGGCCTCGCGCAGACCACGTCGGCCACCGTGAGCCGCGACTGGGCCGCGACCCGCCTGGTCGCTCCCAAGCCCCCGGCCTGACAGCCGGCGCCGACACGCCACCGGACCCCCGCTGCGGGGGACGCGGACGTCGTCCGGGACGTGGCAGGCTCTGCTGCTGCTCCCTCCTCCCGTCGACGCCAAGGACCGCCCGTGCTCGAGAACCTCGCCCTCCGTGCCGGCAACGCGGCCGTCAGCCTCAAGGTGCTGGCCGGTGCCGGCGTCATCAAGCCGTACTCGCCGGTGGTGCTCGCCCGGCTGCTCACCACCCTGAAGGGGTGGGGGACGGGCCCGGCGGGCGGCTTCGCCACGCTGGCCCTGCGCGAGCCTGACCGGATCGGGCTCGTCGACGAGCTCGGCTGCCTGACCTTCGACGAGATCCACCGCCGCTCCAACGCGCTGGCCCGCGCGCTGCGGGCCCGGGGCGTGGGGGAGGGCGACTCCGTCGCGCTGATGTGCCGCAACCACCGCGGCTTCGTCGACGCCACCGTGGGGGTGGCCAAGCTCGGGGCCGACATCCTCTACCTCAACACCGCCTTCGCGGGGCCCCAGCTGGTCGAGGTGCTCGAGCGGGAGAGCCCGGTCGTGGTGATCCACGACGAGGAGTTCACCGACCTGCTGGCCGAGGCGCACGTCGAGAAGCGGGTGGTGGCCTGGGTCGACGGCGACCCCGACGACCTCGGCGGCGCCGACGTGCTCGAGCGGCTCATCGTCGGCGAGGACGACCACGACCTCGACCCGCCGAGCCGGCACGGCGGCATCGTGATCCTGACCTCCGGCACCACCGGCACGCCGAAGGGCGCCCCGCGCTCCGAGGCGGGCATCGACGCCGCCGTGTCGCTGCTGAGCCGGATGCCGCTGCGCGGTGGGTGGCGCACCCACATCGCCGCCCCGCTCTTCCACACGTGGGGCTTCGCGCACTTCGCCCTGGCCATGCTGCTGGGCTCGACGATCGTGCTGCGCCGCTCCTTCGACCCCGAGCAGTGCCTGCGGACCACCGAGGAGGAGCGCTGCGACTCCCTGGTGGTCATCCCGGTGATGATCCAGCGGATGCTCGGTCTGGACCAGCAGGTCCGGTCCCGCTACGACCTGGCGCGGGTCAAGGTCGTCGCAGCCTCCGGCTCGGCCCTGCCCGGGGACCTGGCCGTGACCTGGATGGACGAGTTCGGCGACAACCTCTACAACATCTACGGATCGACCGAGGTGGCCTGGGCCTCCATCGCGACGCCGCAGGACCTCCGCGAGGCGCCGTCCTCGGCCGGTCGACCGCCGCACGCCACCGTGGTCAAGATCCTCGACGAGGACGACCAGGAGGTCCCGCACGGCAGCTCCGGGCGGATCTTCGTCGGCAACGGGCTGCTCTTCGAGGGCTACACCGGCGGCGGCCACAAGGACATGGTCGAGGGGCTCATGTCCAGCGGTGACGTGGGCCGCTTCGGCGACGACGGCCGGCTCTACGTCGAGGGCCGCGACGACGAGATGATCGTCTCCGGCGGGGAGAACGTGTTCCCGCAGGAGGTCGAGGGGTGCCTGACCGACCACGCCGACGTGGCGGAGGCCGCCGCGATCGGGGTGGACGACGAGGACTTCGGCAAGCGGCTCAGGGCGTACGTCGTCCTGCGCGACGGGGCGTCGACCGGCGAGGACGACCTCAAGGCCTGGGTGAAGAAGAACCTGGCCCGCTACAAGGTGCCGCGCGAGATCATCGTGATCGACGAGCTGCCGCGCAACGCGACCGGCAAGATCCTCAAGAAGGACCTGGCCGACCAGGACGGGTCCGACGACGGCAGCGGGGAGGACGGGGACACGTGAGCGAGCAGGGCCTGCGCATCGGTGGACCGGCCCCCGACTTCACCCTGCGCGACCAGTTCGGGCAGGACGTCACCCTGTCGTCGTACCGGGGTCACAAGGCGGTGGCGATCCTGTTCTACCCGTACGCGTTCTCGGGCGTCTGCACCGGTGAGCTGACCGCGGTGCGCGACCGGCTGGCCGAGTTCGTGACCTTCGACTCCGAGGTGCTCGCGATCTCCTGCGACCCGCTCTACGCCCTGCGGGCCTTCGCCGACACCGACGGGCTCAACTTCCCGCTCCTGTCGGACTTCTGGCCGCACGGCGAGGTGTCGCGGGCCTACGACGTCCTCGACGAGACCCGGGGGGCGCCGCGGCGCTCCTCCTACGTGATCGACCGGCAGGGCACGGTGCGCTGGTCGGTGCACAACGCGATGCCCGAGGGTCGCGACCTCGACGAGCACCTGCGCCAGCTGCACGCCCTGGACTAGGCCGGGCCTTCCGCGTGCCGGCCCCGCGGTCCTAGGGTCGGCCACGTCGGACCGCTGGCGACCCGAGACGCCAGCGGTCCGTCTCCGTCCCCCGCCCGGCAGGCGCTAGTCTGTCCGCGCCCGTCGGCCGCCACGTGCAGGCCCGGGCCCGGGGCGTATAGCTCAGCGGTAGAGCGCTTCCCTTACAAGGAAGATGTCGGGGGTTCGATCCCCTCTGCGCCCACCACCAGGAAGAAAGTCCGTCCACGGACCAATCCGGCCCGCCGTCGGTGTCGAACGCAGCGTGATGCGAGTCACTCGCAGCCACCCTCCTCCAGGACGGACACACGCATGAGCGACACCAGCAGAAGGAAGTTCCTCGCGGCCACCGGGGTCTCGGCCGCCGCCGGGGGCGCAGCCCTCGTGGGCGCCACCCCCGCCACCGCCTCCCCGAGCACGAAGGCGGCCCGCGAGCGCGTGCTCGCGCTCGTCGAGGACCCGAAGGGCGACGTCGTCACCCTGCTCGTAGGTGAGGACGAGGTCGTCGTCCGCGACCGCGACCTGGTCACCCGCATCCTCAACGCCGCAGGAGGCACCCGATGAGCAGCCACCGCGAAGCACCGGAGATCAGCAAGGACCCGGTGGCCGACGGCACCGACGTCTACGCCTTCCGCAACCCGAACCGCCCCGACAACGTGGTCCTGATCGCGAACTTCCTGCCGCTGCAGCAGCCCAACGGCGGCCCGAACTTCTACGAGTTCGGCGATGACGTCCTCTACAAGATCAAGGTCTCGAACCGCAACGACCACGAGGCGGCGATCACCTACGAGTTCAAGTTCACGACCGAGGTCAAGGGCGAGTCCTTCCTCTACAACACCGGCCCGATCGAGTCGGTCGACAGCCCGAACTGGAACCGCCCGCAGTTCTACACCGTGACCCAGGTCAAGGACGGTCGTCGGCGGGTCATCGCCGACCGCCTGCCCACCCCGCCCGTGAACGTGGGCACGCGGAGCACCGGCGACTACGCGGCGCTGGCCCAGCAGGCCACCCACGTCCGTCGTGGTCGTCGCTTCTTCGCCGGGCAGCGCGCGGACGCCTTCCACGTGGACCTCGGCAGCATCTTCGACCTCGGTGCCCTGCGCCCGTTCAACGAGAACCACCTGCTCCCGCTGGCGAACATGGACGGCATCAACTCGGTGCAGTCCTACAACGTGCACTCCATCGCCCTCGAGGTGCCGATCAGCGAGCTGACCCGCGACGGGTCGACGCCCACCCGCGTCAACGCCCGCAAGTCGGTCATCGGGGTCTGGGCGACGGCCAGCCGTCGCCGTGGCCGTACCTGGAACCCGAGCCGCGGCGCGTACGACGGGACCGGTCCCTGGGTCCAGGTCTCGCGCCTGGCCAACCCGCTGTTCAACGAGGTCATCGTGCCGATGGGGGAGAAGGACCGCTGGAACGCCGTGGCCCCCGCGCAGGACGCGCCGTTCCGGAAGTACGTCCAGAAGCCCGAGCTCGCCGGGCTGCTGCCCGTGCTCTACCCGGACGTCTTCCCCAACCTCGCGGCGTACGACAAGCCCCGGGCCGACCTCGACGCGATCCTGATGACCGGCATCCCCTCCGGCGTCGTCCCCGGCTTCCAGAACTACACGGGGCCGAACCCGGCCGACCTCCTGCGGCTGAACGTGGCGATCCCGCCGCTGCAGCCGGGGGACGAGGGCTACAGCAACTTCGGCGTGGTCGGGGGCGACCTGTCGGGCTTCCCCAACGGTCGTCGGATCGACGACGAGGTCGTGGCCATCGAGCTGCGGGCCGTCGCCGGGGTCACCATCCCGCTGGTGGACCCGACGTACGAGCCGGACGGCGCCGCCGGTGCGCTCACCGACGGCACGGAGAACACCAACGCCGACCTGCTGGACGACTTCCCGTTCCTCGGCCTGCCGGGTGGCGGCTACCAGACGGTGCCCGGCACGACGACCGCCGAGCCGACCAACCCCGGCGGCGGCCAGGGCTCGGCGGCACAGCGTTGACCGAGCACCCGCGTCCCCCGGACTCCCCGGAGAACCCCGACGCCGGCCAGGGCATGGTCCTGCTCGACATCGGGGGTGACGTGGGTGCCCTGATCGTGGTGATGCCGGCCGACCTGGTGGGCCACGAGGTCGAGGTGCTCGCCGACGGCGAGCACCCGACCGGCCCGCAGGCCGAGCACGGTCACGGTCATGGGCACGGTCACGGGCACGGTCACGACGGGGCGCCGCTGCACGTCGCGGTCGTACGACGCCCGCTCGGTCCCGGGCGGGAGGTGCCGGCGCTGGTGTACCCCGCGTTGCGCGAGGGCTCCTACCGCCTGGTGCCGAAGGGCACGACCACGGTCGTGCTCGAGGCCGCGGTCCGTGGTGGCCACGTCACGTCGCTCGACTGGCCCGCCTGAGCAGCACCCGCACCATCCGTGAGGGGCCTCCCGCCGTCGCCCAGCGACGGTGAGAGGCCTCTCATCGGTGTCTCACGCCGGCTTCACCGCCGGCCAGCACAGTGGTGTCCACGCCCGGGAGGCATCCCCGCACCCGGGTCCCACTCCGTGAGAGGACACCACCATGAAGCGCTCCACCCTGACCGTCGGCACCACCCTCACCGCCGGGCTCGTCGCCGCCGGCGTGCTCGCCTTCCCGCTGTCCGGCGCCGCCTCCGCCACCGCCGACGACCTGCTCAAGCGGGACGAGGAGGCCGCCGAGGTGGTCCTCGTCGACGACGAGGACGACGACGACACCGGCGACCGCGACCTCACCGGCGACCGCGACCTCACCGGCGACCGCGACCTCACCCAGGTGACGCGCGACGAGCGCGCGGACGACCTGACGAACGACCGCACCAACGGCGTGACGAACGACCAGACGAACCGCGACGTCACGAACCGCGACCAGACGAACGGCGACCAGACCAACGACGACCAGACCAACGACGACCAGACCAACGACGTCACCAACGGCGACCAGACCGGCGACGACGACTGACGGCCGCAGGACGACGGAGGACGAGGACGTGACGGGCCGCGACGATCGCTGGCGCTTCCGCGAGGGCGACCGGATCACCGCCGAGCTGACCGCCGTGCGGCTGCTCGGCGGGGGGTCGGCCTACGAGGCGTATCTCGCCTTCGACGAGATCACCTACGGGCCGGTCGTCGTCAAGGTCGTCCGGCCGCACCAGGTCGCGGACCCGCACAGCCTGCGCGGGCTGCGCCGCGAGGTCGACACCCTGGCGACGGTGAACCACCCGGCCGTGATGCGCGGCCTGCGCCACGAGCTCGCGGGCGAGCGTCCGCACGTCGTGCTCGAACACCTCGACGGGCCCCGGTTGTCCAGCCTCGTACGGCGGCACGGGCCGCTGCAGGAGGCGCAGTACCTGCCGCTGGCGGTGGAGATGGCCTCGGCGCTGCACTACTTCGGCCACGTCGACGTGGTCCACCTCGACCTCAAGCCGAGCAACATCATCATGGGAGCCCCGGCACGGCTGATCGACCTCTCGGTCGCCCGTACGACGGCGGCGGCCGCGGCGCTGACCGGGCGGATCGGGACCGATGCCTACATGTCGCCCGAGCAGTGCGAGCCCGGCTCGCGCGGCACCCCGGGTCCGGCGAGCGACGTCTGGGGGCTCGGCGCGACGTTGTTCGAGGCGGTGGCAGGCCACCGGGCCTTCGCCGACCCCCGACCGTCGGCCGGCGAGCCGGAGGAGCAGTACCCCCAGCTGGTCGACCGCCCCGCGCCGCTGCCCGACCGGACCCCTCCGGCGGTCGTCTCGATCATCCACGCCGCGCTCGAGCAGCGCCCCGCCGACCGCCCCGAGCCCCATGAGGTCTCGGCCGCACTCGAGCCGGTGCTGGCCGCGCAGCCCCCGGTACGCCTGACATTCTCCGTCCGCGGCTGAGCCGCGAGCGCGGTTCTGGTGATCGAGGAGCGAGCGCAGTGCCCCGGTGGTCGAGGGGCGAGCGCAGCGCCCCGGTGGTCGAGGGGCGAGCGCAGCGCCCGGTGGTCGAGGGGCGAGCGCAGCGCCCCGATGGTCGAGGGGCGAGCGCAGTGCCCCGATGGTCGAGGGGCGAGCGCAGTGCCCCGATGGTCGAGGGGCGAGCGCAGTGCCCCGATGGTCGAGGGGCGAGCGCAGTGGCCCCGGTGGGCGTCACAAGAGCACCACTAGAGGTGTTACTGAACATTTGATCGAATGTAGCCGTGGCGTGTGGGGACAACCGCCTCTGACCTGTGGAAACACCCCAGGACTGTCGGTGGCGAGTGCTTGGATGGATCCATGGCCACCGACAAGGACACCACCACCGCACACCCCGTGCCGGCCGGTGTCCGCGCCCTGTCGGCGAGCGTGACGGCGTTGGCGGACCGGCCCCTGTTCGCGTTGGACGCCGCCACCACCCGCGACACCATCCAGTCGCTGGCGGTGCTGGAAGCCAAGGTCGCCTCCTTCAAGCTCGCCGTCCTCGCCCACGCCGAGGAGGTCCAGGTCGGCGCCGAGACCGGGTGCACCTCCACCGGTGTCTGGGCAGCGAACGCCACCCGCTCGCAGAAGAACGTGTCCGCCGCCCAGGTCAGGCTCGCGACCGCGTTGGAGTCGCGGTGGCACCGACTGCGGGACGCGTTGGCGGCAGGTGTCGTGAACGCCGACCAGGTCCGGGTCGTGGTCAACGCGTTGAAGGACCTCCCCGACGACCTCGACAAGAAGTTGCTCGACCAGGCCGAGGAGGCTCTCGTCGCCTACGCCGTCGAGTTCGATCCCACCGAGCTGAGGCACCTCGGTGCGCACATCCTCACGTTGATCGCACCGCAGGTCGGGGAGGAGATCGACCGCAAACGTCTCGAAGCCGCTGAGGCGAAGGCGACGCAGAAGCGGCGGTTCACCCTGTCCTTCGACGGCCACGGAACCGCGCACGGCAGGTTCACGATCCCCGAGGTCCAAGCCAAGATGCTGCAGAAGCTGCTCCACGGGTTCGCTGCCCCCGGCCACGTGAACTGCACCCCCGCCAGCGACGACCCCGAGGGTGGGAAGCGGGAGTGGGTCAAGGGTCGGCCGTCGGCGCAGAAGCTGGGTGAGGCGTTCTGCGAGCTCATCGAGAACTACCCCCGCAACAACGCCCCCAAGCTCGGCCGCACCGACGGCACGTTCATCACGACCACCACCTTCGACCTCCTCACCACCGCACTCGGGACCGCGACGCTCGACGACGGGACCCCGATGGCCGCAGCCCAGGCCATGCGCCTGGCCTGCGAGGCACGGATCATCCCCGTCGTCCTCGGCGGCAACGGCGAGGTCCTGCACCAGGGCCGGGCCCGACGCCGGTTCACCGCCGCCCAGACCTACGCGATGCACGCCCGCGACAAGTCGTGCACCGCCAAAGGGTGCGACTGGCCGCCGGGTCTGTGTCACGCCCACCACGACACCCTGTTCTCCCAGGGCGGCCTGACCGACATCGAGGACGGTCGGTTGTTGTGTCCGCACCACCACGCCCGGGCCCACGACCCCGCCTACGAGATGAAGGTCCACGCCGACAACAAGGTCACCTTCCACCGACGGACATAAGCCCGACGCCGCCCGGCCGATGGGTGATCTCCACTCACCAGGTGCACACAGATCACCCATCGACCCACCCGGAACCGGTCTCGTGACGCTCGCCTCCCTCGCTCCTCGACCACCGAGCGGGCCTGGTCTCGTGACGCTCGCTTCGCTCGCTCCTCGACCACCCGGGGCTGACGCACGCCTTCGACCGCCGGGGCGCGCTCGCTCTGCGACCACCGGGGCGCGCTCGCTCCGCGACCACCGGGACGCGCTCGCTCCGCGACCACCTGGGTCGCCGCGGCCTGTCGATGGGTGATCTGCACTCACCCGATGCACGCAGATCACCCATCGACCCACCGGGGACTGGTCTCGAGACGCTCGCTGCGCTCGCTCCGCGACCACCTGGGCGGCGCGCTCGCTTCGCGACCACCGGGGCGCGCTCGCTCCGCGACCACCGGGGCGCGCTCGCTCCGCGACCACCGGGACGCGCTCGCTCCGCGACCACCGGGACGCCGCGCCCGGTCGATGGGTGATCTGCACTCACCAGGTGAACGCAGATCACCCATCGACCTGCGGGGACTGGTCTCGAGACGCTCGCCTCCCTCGCTCCTCGACCACCGAGCGGGCCTGGTCTCGTGACGCTCGCTTCGCTCGCTCCTCGACCACCCGGGGCTGACGCACGCCCTCGACCGCCGGGGCGCGCTCGCTCCTCGACCCCGGGCGTACCCACCTGTCCGCAACCGTCACCTCGACGCGCCGCGAGCGTCATCTCGGCTGTCCGGGAGCGTCATCTCGGCGGGGCGTCAGGGGCTGAAGCGGTAGCCCATCCCGCGGACGGTGCTGATCGCGCCGGAGCCCAGCTTTTTGCGCAGGTAGCCGACGTAGACGTCGACGACGTTGGAGCCGGGGTCGAAGTCGAAGCCCCAGGCGTGGTCGAGCAGCTGCTCGCGGGAGAGCACCTGGCCGGCGTTGAGCATGAAGATCTCGGCGAGCAGGAACTCGCGGGCCGAGAGGTCGATGGCGCGGCCGTTGACGGAGGCGCGGCGGGTGCGGAGGTCGAGGCGCACGCCCCCGGCCTCGAGGGCCTCCTCGCGCGGCCCGGCCGCAGCGTCGTTGGCCTGCCGCAGGCGCAGCCGTACGCGGGCCAGCAGCTCGGCGAAGCGGAACGGCTTGGCCATGTAGTCGTCCGCGCCGCCCTCGAGCGCCGAGACGGTGTCGTTGACCGAGTCCCGGGCGGTCAGCACGATGACCGGGACGCGCGAGCCCTGGGCGCGCAGCTGGTCGAGGACGTCGATGCCGTCGAGCCCGGGCAGCCCGAGGTCGAGCACCACCAGGTCGTGGTCGTCGTCCAGTGCCAGCTCGAGGGCCTGCTTGCCGTCGCCGACCACCGTCGTCAGGTGGCCCTCCGCGCGCAGCCCCTTGTCCAGGAACGAGGCGATCCTCGTCTCGTCCTCCACGATCAGGATCCTCGCCATGTCTCCTCGGTCTCCTTGCTGGGCTGGGTGGTCTGAATGGGCTGGGTGGTCTGAATGGGCTGGGTGGTCTGAATGGCCCGGGTGGGCTCGGCGGTGTCGAGGTCGTCGCCGGTCGCCTCGGTCCGGGTGTCGCCGGTGTGGTCGCGGCTGTCGTCGCCGCCGTCCTCGGGCTGCACGAGGGGCAGCGTGATCACGAAGCGGGCACCGCACGGCTCGCCGTCGTCGTCCGCGCCGTCCTCGACGTGGGCGGACCCGTGGTGCGCCGCGGCGATCGCGCCGACGATGGAGAGCCCGAGGCCGAAGCCCTCGTCGCCCCGGGGGACGACGGAGCGACCGAACCGCTCGAAGATGCGGTCCCGGTCACCGGCGGGGACGCCGCGCCCGGTGTCGCGCACCCACAACCGAGCCCGGGCGCCGTCGGTGTCCGCGCCGAGCGCGACGACCTGACCGGGTGCGGTGTGCTTGACGGCGTTGTCGGCCAGCTGCAGCAGCGCCTGGGTGATCCGCTGCGGGTCCAGCACGACCTTCTCCCGGCTGCTGGCGTCCAGGCGCCAGTCCCGGGGCCCCATCGCGGTGGCCTTGGCCAGGGTGGCCGAGACGAGCCGGTGCAGGCGTACGGGCTCGGGGTGCAGGAAGTCGGGCCGCTCGCTCTTGGCCAGCAGCATCAGGTCCCGCACCAGGCGGCTCATCCTGTCGATCTCGTCGAGCAGCAGCTCCTGGGTCTCGCGCACCTCCGCCGGGTCCTCGGGGTCCAGCAGCTCGAGGTGGCCCGACAGGACCGTCAGCGGGGTGCGCAGCTCGTGGCCGGCGTCGTCGAGGAACTGCCGCTGCGCGGCGAACGCTGTCTCGAGGCGGCCGAGCATCCCGTTGACGGTCCGGGTCAGGGCGGTGATGTCGTCGTTGCCGCGCTCCGGGATGCGCTGCGACAGGTCGGTCTCGCCGATCGACTCGGCCGTGGTGCGCAGGGTGCGCAGCGGCGCCAGCAGGCGGCCCGACAGCCAGGCCGCCACGGCCGTGACCAGCAGCAGCAGGACCAGCGCGACCAGCGCGTACGTGCGCATGGTCTCCAGCAGGCCAGACCGGGCCCGGTCGAGGAAGGTGCCGACCACCAGCGCTCCCTCGCCGCCGTCCGCCCCGAACCGGACGGTCTGCACGTCCAGCTGGAGGCGACCCTCGGGCGTGTCGATGACGGTCGTCCCGTTGTCGGCCAGCAGCGGGCCGACGGCGGCGTCGAAGGACGGGTCGTTGACCACCTCGTCGTTGCCGAAGGAGACGCTCCGGGTGGCGCCGTCCCACCAGCCCGCGAGCAGCTCGGTGTCGTCGGGCACGTTGCGGGCCAGGAAGGTTCGCAGCAGCTGCTCGGGATTGGCGAAGGGCTTGCCGTTGTTCGGGTTGCGCCCGTCGCGCAACCCGTCGAGCTCGGCGAACTCCTGGTCGATCTCGGCGCTGACCTCCTCGGCACGGCGCTGGTCCTCGAACGAGTAGACCAGCAGCCCGGCCGAGGCCAGGGCGAGGGCGACCAGCAGCGCGGTGGCCAGGGTCAACCGGGTCCGCACGGAGACACCCGGGCGCCTCGCCCGGGTGTCGTCGTCGGTGCCCGTCACCGTCACCGGCGAGGCTCGGTCGGGTCAGTCGTCGTCATCGTCCCCGCCGTCGTCGTCGTCATCGTCGTCGTCCACGTCCACCGGCTGGGGGATGACCGGCTCGGGCCCGTCGTCGTCGTCATCGTCGTCGTCGGCCACCGGGGGGACCGGTGTCGGGTCGGGCGTCGGTGTCGGATCGCGGAGGAAGCGCCTGCCGGGGCGCACCTCGGCACCGGTCACGGGGGTCGTCGCCGGCCCGGCCCCCCGGTCCGAGCTCTCGCTGATCACGATGGTCTCGCGGGGGCTGCCCGTGGTGTCGTTGGCCGCGAGCGTGCCCGCAACGAAGCCCCCCACCGGCAGCAGGACGGCGAGGGTAACGAGGGCCTTGACGAGGGTGGACACGGTCCGAGCATCATGGCCGATCGTGGGGGTGGTGTGAGAGCCGGATGAGAGGGCTCTCATGCAAGCGGACCGTCGACGGACGGCCAACGGTGCACCAACGCGGACGCGACTAGGGTGACGGGGGTCACCACACCCCGCTCCGTCGCCCGCCAGGAGGACCTGTGCTCGTCCCGTTCAGCGTCAACGACTTCATCGACCGCGCGGTCCAGGTGTACGGCGAGCGGGTCGGCGTGGTGGACGAGCCGGACCAGCCCGCGCCGAGCCTGGGCTCGCCGACCTACGCCGAGATCGGCGACCTCGCCCGCCGCCTGGCAGCGAGGCTCGACGAGCTGGGGATCGGGGTGGGGGAGCGGGTCGCGGTGGTCAGCCACAACAGCGCCCGCCTGCTGACCGCGTTCTTCGGCGTGTCCGGCTCGGGCCGCGTCCTGGTGCCGGTCAACTTCCGGCTCCGCCCCGACGAGGTGTCCTACATCGTCAGCCACAGCGGCGCCCGGGTCCTCTACGTCGACCCCGAGCTGGACGAGTCCCTGGCCGAGGTCACCGCCGAGCACCGCTTCGTGCTCGGCCAGGACGAGCACCTCTACGCCCCCGCCGACGTCGCGGACCCCGTGCCGTGGGAGCCCGACGAGAACGCCACGGCCTGCATCAACTACACCTCCGGCACGACGGCACGGCCCAAGGGCGTGCAGATCACGCACCGCAACATCTGGGTCAACGCCACGACCTTCGCGCTGCACACGGCCGTCACGGACCGCGACGTCTACCTCCACACGCTGCCGATGTTCCACGCCAACGGCTGGGGCATGCCGTTCGCGATGACCGGGCTCGGGGTCAAGCAGGTCGTCATCCGCAAGATCGACGGCGCCGAGATCCTGCGCCGCGTCGAGGAGCACGGGGTCACCGTGATGTGCGCCGCGCCGGCGGTCGCCGCGGCGGTGCTCGACGCCGCCCAGGACTGGGAGGGCGAGATCCCCGGCCGGGACAAGGTCCGGATCATCATGGCCGGGGCGCCGCCGCCCACGAAGACCGTGGTACGGGTCCAGGAGGAGCTCGGCTGGGAGTTCATCCAGATCTACGGCCTCACCGAGACCTCCCCGCTGCTCACGGTCAACCGCACCCGCGCCGAGTGGGACGACCTCCCGGCCGAGGAGCGGGCCGCCCGGCTGGTGCGCGCCGGTGCGCCGGCGATCGGCGTCCGGCTCTCGATCTCGGAGAGCGGCGGCGAGGAGGGCGCCGGTGGCGAGGTGCTGGCCCGCTCCAACGTGGTGCTCGAGGGCTACTGGGACCAGCCGGACGCCTCCGCGGTCGCGCTGGCCGACGGGTGGTTCCACACCGGTGACGGGGGCACGATCGGCGAGGACGGCTACCTGACGATCAGCGACCGCAAGAAGGACGTCATCATCACCGGCGGCGAGAACGTCTCCTCCATCGAGGTGGAGGACGTGCTGTTCTCCCACCCGGCCGTCTCCGAGGTGGCCGTGATCGGCGTCCCGAGCGAGAAGTGGGGCGAGACGATCAAGGCGCTGGTGGTCCTGGTCGAGGGGCAGCAGGCGACCGAGGCCGAGCTGGTCGCGTGGTGCAAGGACAAGGCGGCCGGCTACAAGGCGCCGACGTCCATCGAGTTCCGCGACGACCTGGCGCGCACGGCGACCGGCAAGCTGCAGAAGTTCAAGCTGCGCGCGCCGTACTGGGAGGGCCGGGACCGGTTGGTCAACTAGGCCCCGTCCCGGTCAGCCGCGGCGCTGGAGCTCGTCGGCCTCGCGCTCGTCGAGCCGGCGCTGCAGCCCGCACCACGTGCAGTCGAGCTGGTAGCGGGTGCCGGCCGGCACCAGCGGCACCCAGAACAGGGTGAACCGCCGCCTGACCCGGGTCAGGCGCTGCGCGGCGAGCTCGTGTCCCTGGGGGCACGGCACGCGGAGCATCGCGAGCACGGAGGCGTAGGACTTGAACCCGAAGATCAGCAGCACTCCGGGAGCGTACGGCCGCGACGCCTCACCCTAGGCTCGCACCATGCCTGTGCTCTCCGAGGTCGTCGCCCTGCTCGACGCGTGGTTCCCGCCCGGCACGGCCGACTCCTGGGACCGGGTCGGCCTGGTCGCCGGCGACCCGGACCAGGAGGTGCGGCGGATCCACCTGGCCGTCGACCCGTCCCCGGCCGTCGTGGCGGAGGCCGTCGACGCCGGCGCGGACCTGCTGCTGGTGCATCACCCGCTGCTGCTGGCCGGCGTCCACGGCGTCGCCACGACCACGCCGAAGGGGCGCAGCGTGACGGCCCTGGTGCGCGCCGGCTGCGCCCTGCTGACCGCGCACACGAACGCCGACCAGGCGTACGGCGGGGTCTCCCACGCCCTGGCGGACGCGCTCGGCCTGCGCGACCAGCAGCCCCTGCGACCGCTGCCGGCGCCCGCCCTGGACCAGCTGACCGTCTCCGTGCCGGCGCCCGACGCGCCCGCCCTGCGCGCGGCGCTGGCCGCCGCCGGCGCGGGGCGGATCGGTGACTACGACCAGGCCTCGTTCTCGGTGGCCGGGTCCGGCCGGTTCCGCCCCCTCGACGGCGCGGTCCCCACCATCGGCACGGTCGGCCGGGCCGAGGAGGTCGCCGAGGAGCAGGTCCAGGTGGTGCTCGCGCGCCGCGACCGCGCCGCGGTGGTGGCCGCGATGGTGGCCGCGCACCCGTACGAGGAGCCGGCCTACGGCGTGGTCGAGCTCGCCGACCCGGGCCTGGCCCCGACGGGCACCGGTCGGGTCGGTGACGTCGAGCCGACGACGCTGCGCGCGTTCGCCGCGACCGTCGCCGCGGCGCTCCCGGCGACCGCCCACGGCGTCCGGGTCGGCGGCGACCCCGACCGGGTCGTGCGCCGGGTGGCGCTCTGCGGCGGCGCCGGGGACTTCCTGCTCGACGGGCTGCGGGCCTCGGACGCCGACGTCTACGTCACCAGCGACCTGCGCCACCACCCGGCCTCGGAGTTCCTCGAGCACGACGGCCCGGCCCTGGTCGACGTGGCGCACTGGGCGGCGGAGTGGACCTGGCTGCCTGTCCTGCGGCGGCGGCTGACCGAGGCGCTGGGCGGTACGGTGGACACCCACGTCAGCACCCTGGTCACCGACCCCTGGACCTTCCGGGTCGACGCCCCGCGCTGACGCCCGCCCGGCCCCAGCACGACCCCGCACCACCGAACCGCACCAGGAGACCGCCCTGAAGGCCGACCCGTCCGCCCAGGTCAAGCTGCTCGAGCTCCAGGAGCTCGACGCGAAGACCGACCAGCTCGCCCACCGCCGCGCCCACCTGCCCGAGATCCCCGATCTCGTCGCGCTGCAGGCCTCCCGGGCCCGGCTCGTCGACGTCGCCCGCGACGCGCGGATCGAGGTCGCCGACCTGACCGCGGAGCAGCAGAAGATCGACGCCGACGTCGAGCAGGTCAAGGCCCGCCGGGCCCGCGACCAGCAGAAGATGGACGCCGGCAGCGTGAGCCCCAAGGACCTCGAGCGGATCCAGCACGAGGTGGTCTCGCTCGAGCGCCGGATCTCCTCCCTCGAGGACGACGAGCTCGAGGTGATGGGCCGGCTCGAGGAGGCCCAGGGCCGACTGGACCACGTCGAGCAGGAGCTCGAGGGCACCGAGCGCCGCGCCGCCGAGCTGCGCGAGTCGCGGGACGCGACGTGGGCCGAGATCGACGGCGAGACCGCGGACGTCGCCGGCACCCGCGCCTGGGCGGCCGAGGACGTCCCGGCGGACCTGCTGAAGGTCTACGACCGCGTCCGCGCCCAGCGCGGCGGGGTCGGCGCCGCCCTCCTGCGCCAGCGCCAGTGCACCGGGTGCCGGCTGGGCATCGACAACCTCGAGCTGGCCCGGATCGCAGCGCTGCCGGCCGACGAGGTCGTCCGCTGCGAGGAGTGCACGCGGATCCTGGTGCGCACCGACGAGAGCGGGCTGTGAGCGTCGCTCCGCGGGCGGTGCTGGTCGAGGCCGACGGCGGCTCGCGGGGCAACCCCGGGCCGGCGGCCTACGGCGCGGTGCTCAAGGACGCCGACACCGGTGAGGTGCTGGCCGAGGACGGCACCACGATCGGGCGGGCCACCAACAACGTCGCGGAGTACCGCGGCCTGATCGGGGGCCTCCGGCTGGCCGCCGAGCTCGCCCCCGGTGCGGCGCTGGAGGTCCGGATGGACTCCAAGCTCGTCGTCGAGCAGATGGCCGGGCGGTGGAAGGTCAAGCACGCCGGGCTGGTGCCGCTGGTCGAGGAGGCCCGGGCGCTGGTCCCGGCGCGCACCACCTGGACCTGGGTGCCGCGGGCGCGCAACGCCCACGCCGACCGGCTGGCCAACGAGGCGCTCGACGGCACCCGGGACGGCGTGACCGTGGCTCCGGCGGCGGCCGAGCCGGTCGAGACACCCGCCGCGGAGCCGGCCGCCGCGAGCCCGGCGCCGAAGCAGGGCTGGAGCGGGCACGCCCTGCAGGAGCCGACCACCCTGGTCCTCGTGCGGCACGGCGTCACGCCGATGACCGCGGAGAAGCGGTTCTCCGGCGGCCTGGGTGGCAGCAACCCCGGGCTCACCGAGGAGGGCCGCGACCAGGTACGGGCGACGGCGGACTGGCTGGCCCCGCTGGGCGGGACCGTCGACGTCGTCCTGGCCTCCCCGGTGCGCCGCACCCGCGAGTCCGGCGACCTCGTCGCCGAGGTGCTGGGCGTCCCGCTGCGCGAGGAGGCCGCGTTCGCCGAGATGGAGTTCGGCGCCTGGGACGGGCTCACCTTCGGCGAGGTCCGTGAGCGCGACGGCGACGAGCTCACGACGTGGCTGGGCTCGACCGAGGTCGCCGCCGGCGGCGGCACCGGTGAGTCGATGCGCGGCGTGCAGGACCGGGTGCTGACCGGTCTCGACCGCGTCCTGGCCGAGCACGCCGGCCGGACGGTCGTGGTGGTCAGCCACGTGACGCCGATCAAGGTGCTGCTGGCCCACGCCCTCGGCGCGCCGCTGGAGGCGCTGTTCCGGATGGAGCTGGCCCCGGCGTCGGTCAGCGTCACGGCCTGGTGGCCGCACGAGGACGCCGCGCAGGGACACCGCGGCTCGATGCGGCTGTTCAACGCGCGCCCGCCGGAGGCCGGCGGACCCGCCGGCTGGTAGCCGTCCCGCAGCGCGGTCGGCTCAGAGCGCCCGGACGACCACGTCCAGGCGCGTGCCCCGGGCGCCCTGGTCGTGCTCCTCGACCGTCCAGCCGAGGTCGCGCACGGTGCCCGCGAGGGCGGCCGGCGTCCTCGGGTCCGCGCCGTGCTCGAGCAGCGCCCGCACGATCCGGCCCTTGGTGGCCTTGTTGAAGTGGCTGACCACCGAGCGGCGGCCGTCCTGCTCGTGCAGCACCCGTACGGTCGCCGTCCGCCCGGCCAGGTCGGGCTCGGGCCGCCAGAACGCGGCGTAGGCCGAGCTCCGGAGGTCCACCAGCAGGCCCGTGCCCAGGGCGTCGCGGACGGCCGGGCCGAGCGCCTCGCGCCAGACCCCGGCCACGGGGCCGAGGCCGGGCAGGACGCTCTGCCCGGAGAGCCGGTACGCCGGGATCCGGTCGCCCGGGGCGACCAGGCCGAGCAGCGCGGAGACGACGGCGACCCGACGTCCGGCCCGCCGCTTCGCGCCGGCGTCGAGCGAGGCGAGGTCGAGCGCGTCGTAGAGCACGCCGGTGTAGACCCGGTCGGCGCGGGCCGTCGGGGCCGTGGCCAGGCCGGCGTTGCGGGAGACCAGGTCGCGCTGGGTGGGCCCCAGGTCGAGCGCGGCCGCCGCGGCGTCCGGGTCGTCGCGGCACACCGCCACCAGGGCGTCGAGGACGCGGCGGCGGGCCGGGCCGAGCCCGGGGGAGCGGAGGGCGTCGAGGTCGAGGGGGGCGCCGCGCCGGGGCGCGTACTTCCCCTCGCTGGGGGGCAGCAGGACGAGCACGGGCCCTAGGCTCCCACCATGGCGAGCAGTCGAGTGGTCCGGGTCCGACCGGTGCCGGAGGGCACCGACGACCTCCTGCGCGAGGGCGTACGCCGCCTGCAGGCGGAGCTGGAGGTGACCCCGGCGTTCCCCGCGGAGGTGGACGAGGCGGCCCGGCGCGCGGCCGCCGCGCCGCGGCTGCCCGACCTCGACCGCACCGACGTGCCGTTCGTGACGATCGACCCGCCGGGCGCCCGCGACCTCGACCAGGCCGTCCACCTCGAGCGCGACCCGCAGGACCCGTCGGGCTACGTCGTGCGGTACGCGATCGCCGACGTGGCCGCCCTCGTGGCCCCCGGTGACCCGGTCGACGTCGAGGCGCGCCGGCGGGGGGAGACCCTCTATGGCGCCGACTCGAAGGTCCCGCTGCACCCTCCGGTGCTGTCCGAGGACGCCGCCTCGCTGCTGCCCGACCGGGTCCGCCCGGCGCTGCTGTGGACGATCCGGGTGGACGCGAGCGGTGAGGGCACGGACGTCACGGTCGAGCGGGCGCTGGTCCGCTCACGGCGCCAGCTGACCTACGACGAGGTGCAGGCCGCCGTCGACGACGGCACCGCCGACGAGCCGCTCCGGCTGCTGCGCGAGGTCGGCGAGCTGCGGCTGACCCGGGAGGCCGCCCGCGGGGGCGTGTCGCTGCCGCTGCCCGAGCAGGAGGTCGACGTCGCCGGCGACACCTGGTCGTTGAGCTTCCGCCGCCAGCTGCCGGCCGAGCAGTGGAACGCCCAGGTCTCCCTGCTGACCGGCTTCGGCGCGGCCTCGCTGATGGTCTACGCGCGGGTCGGGCTGCTGCGCACCCTGCCCCCGGCGGACCCGCGCGACGTGCGGCGCCTGCACCGCACCGCGCGCGCCCTGGGCATCGACTGGCCGGCCGAGATGCTCTACCCCGACTTCATCCGCGGCCTGGACCCGTCGGTGCCGGCCGAGGCGGCGATGGTCGTGGCCTGCACGCGGCTGCTGCGCGGCAGCGGCTACGTCGCCTTCGACGGCGAGGTGCCCGCCGACCCCGACCACGCCGCGCTGGCCTCGGAGTACGCCCACGTCACGGCGCCGCTGCGCCGCCTCGGCGACCGCTTCGCCGGCGAGGTCTGCGTGGCGCTGTGCGCCGGCGGTCCCGTGCCGGGATGGGTGCTCGAGGCGCTGCCGGACCTCCCGGTCGCGCTGAAGCGCTCGGGGCAGCTGTCGCGCCGCTACGAGAACGCGGTCCTGGACCTGGTCGAGGCCGGTCTGCTGTCGCACCGGGTGGGCGAGGTCTTCGACGCCGTGGTGGTCGAGGTGGAGGACGACGACCCCACCACGGGCACCGTCACCGTGGCCGACCCGGCGGTCGAGGCGCGGGTGACCGGCGCCGGTCCGCTGCCGCTGGGCGAGCAGGTGCAGGTGCGCCTGGTCGAGGCCTCGGTCGCCGACCGCCGCGTCCGCTTCGAGCCGAGATGACGCTCGCGGACAGCCGAGATGACGCTCGCGGCGCGTCGAGGTGACGGTTCCGGCGCAGGTCAGCCCGGCGGGCGGGCCGCCGGGGGCAGCATCGAGGGGTCCCGGTCCGCGGCGGCCAGCGGGTCGGCCGGCAGCGCCTCGACCTGCTGGACGCACCAGGGGCTGACCTCGCGCCGCCCGGCCAGCACGTCGGCGCGGAACTCCGCCCAGTCGACCCACACCGCGGCGTCCACCTCGTCGGGGTCGGCGCGCGGCTCGTCGTCGGTGACGGCCACGGTGACCGGGCACATCTCGTTCTCGACCGTGCCGTCGGCCATCACCGCGCGGTAGCGGAACGTCGGCAGGACCAGGCGCAGCTCCGCGAGGTCCAGCCCGAGCTCCTGACCGACCCGGCGGCGCACGCCGTCCAGGAACGGCTCGTCGGGTGCGGGGTGGCCGCAGGCGGAGTTGGTCCACACCGCCGGCCAGGTCCGCTTCGACGCGGCACGCTGCGTCAGCAGGAACCGGCCCCGCCGGTCGAAGACGTAGCAGGAGAACGCCAGGTGGAGCGGGGTGTCGCGGTGGTGCACGGTCGCCTTGTCGGCGCGCCCGACGGCGCGCCCGTCCTCGTCGAGCAGGACCACCTGCTCGACGGCCCCGTGCGTCTCGAGGGCACTCATGCCGGCCTCGCCAGCTGGTCCACGGCCAGGCCGAAGAAGGCCGGTACGGCGCTCGCCGCCGGCACCAGGGCACGCCGCAGCAGCGGCCGGCGGGTCGCGCCGAGCAGGCCGCGGGTCAGCAGCTCGTGCCGCCGCCGCAGCCGCCGCCAGGTGCGCTCGTACGACCCGGGGTCGCCCGCGACGACGGCGTCCACCGCCGCCTGCGCCTCGGCCAGCCCGAGCGCGATGCCCTCGCCGGTCAGGGCGTCGACGTAGCCGGCGGCGTCGCCGACGAGCAGCACGCGGCCGGCGACCCGGCGGGTCGAGCGCTGCCGCAGGGGTCCGGCGCCGCGCACCGGTGTCCGGTCGGCGCTCCCGAGCCGCTCCTCCAGCGCCGGGAAGTCACCGAGCACCCGGGCCAGCGGACCCTTCTCGGCGCTGAGCACGGCCACGCCGACGAGGTCGGGGGCGACGGGGGTCACGTACGCCTCCGCGCGCGGGCCCCAGTGCACCTCGACGAGGTCGCTCCACGGCGCGGTGGCGACGTGCAGGCGCTGGCCGTAGCGGCGACCGGCGGCGGGGCCGGGGTCGTCGAGGCCGAGCGAGCGGCGCAGCGGGGAGTGCAGGCCGTCGGCGGCGACGAGGTGCCGGGCGGGCTCGCCGTCGACCACCACGTGGTCCGCGTGCTGCTCGACCGACCCGACCCGGCGCTGCTCGACCGGCACGCCGGCGGCGGCCACCCGCTCGGCCAGGGCCGTGTGCAGCGTCGTACGACGCACGCCGCGACCGGGTCCGGCGCGGAACCGGGCCACCGCCTCGTGGCGCGGGTCGAGGTAGCGGATGCCGTGCAGGTCGATCCCGGCCGGGTCGACGCCGAGCGCGGCGAGACGGGCCAGGGCCCCGGGCATCAGGCCCTCGCCGCAGGCCTTGTCGACCGGGCCGGTGCGCGGTTCGCGGACGACCACGTCGAGCCCGGCCGCCGCGGCGTGCAGCGCGACGGCGAGGCCGACCGGTCCGCCGCCGGCGACGACGAGGTCACGCACGAGGACCTCCCGCGGTCGCCCGGCTGTCCGCGTCCGGCGCGGGCAGCGTGGCCAGGGCCTCGTCCTCGACCCGCAGCCGCACCCGCAGCAGGAAGGCGTTGAGCACGGTGAAGACCAGCGCGGTCACCCAGGCGCCGTGCACGAGGGGCAGCGCCACGCCCTCGATGACGACGGCGACGTAGTTGGGGTGGGAGAAGAACCGGTACGGCCCGCCGGTCACCGGCGCCAGCCCGGGCACCACGATCACGCGGGTGTTCCACCGGCGGCCCAGCGTGCTGATGCACCACCAGCGCAGGGCCTGGGCGGCCAGGACCAGCACCAGCATCGACCAGGCCAGGGCCCCGGGCACGTCCGGGCGGACGACGAACGCCTCGACCAACATCGCGACCAGCAGCCCGGTGTGCAGCACGACCATGAACGGGTAGTGCCCCTGCCCGGTCTCCCGGCCGCCGCGCTCGGCGCTCCAGGCGGCGTTGCGCTTCGAGACGACCAGCTCGGCGAGCCGCTCGAGGGCGACCAGGACGACCAGGACGGTGAAGGCGGTCAGCGACGTCACCGGGCGTCCTCCGCGCGCAGCAGGACCAGCTCGGAGCAGAAGCCGGGGCCCATCGCCATCAGCACGCCCAGGGACCCGGGGACCGGCGGCCGGTCGCGCAGGGTGTCCTCGAGGACGTGCAGCACCGAGGCCGACGACAGGTTGCCGACCCGGGCCAGGGAGTCCCAGGTCAGCTGGAGCGCCTCGCGGGGGACCTCGAGCGCCGCCTGGAGGGCCTCGATCACCTTCGGGCCGCCGGGGTGGCAGACCCAGAAGCCGATGTCGTCCCGGGTGAGCCCGTGGTCGGCCAGGAAGCCGTCGACGTCGCCGCGCAGGTGCCGCTCGACCAGCGCCGGCACCTCGGCGTCCAAGACGATCCGCAGGCCGCCGCCGGTGACGTCGAAGCCCATGGTCCGCTCGGTGCCGGGGTAGAGGCGGCTGCGGCTGTCGAGCACGCGGACGGGGGAGGCGTCCGGGGTGGTCCGCTGCGAGCCGGCGGCGACGACCGCGCTGGCGCCGTCGCCGAACAGACCGCTGGCCACGAGGTTCGGCACGGAGGTGTCGTCGCGCTGGACGGTCAGCGAGCAGAGCTCGACGGCCACCAGCACCGCGACGTGGTCGGGGTGACCGAGCAGGTAGTCGTGCAGCCGGGCCACGCCCGCGGCCCCGGCCACGCAGCCCAGCCCCACCAGGGGCATCCGGCGCACGTCCGGCCGCATCCCGGTGACGGCGGCGATCCGCGCGTCCAGCGAGGGCACCGCCAGTCCGGTGACGGTGGCCGAGATGACGAGGTCGACGTCGCTGGGGGTCAGCCCGGCGTCCTTGAGGGCGTCCTCGACGGCGCGCGCGCCCAGGCGTACCGCCTCGGCGATGAAGGTGTCGTTGGCCTCGGTGAAGCCGTCGAGGGTGCCGTAGCGCTCGAGGGGCATCGCGAGGTGCCGGTGCTCGACGCCGGCGTTGGCGTGGAAGCGGCGCAGCACGCGTTCGTCGAGGCGTCCCTGGGCGATGACCTCGGAGAAGGCCTGCGTGATCTCGTCCTGCGGGTAGCGGTGCTCCGGCAGGGCGCCGCGGGCGGTGAGGATCTGCATGGTGGTCCGTTTCGTCGGGCGGTCTGGGCAGCAGCGTGTCAGGTGGGGGTGTCAGGCGGTCGAGCGGACGAGCTGACGGGTGAGCTCCACGGCCAGCGAGCGGCCCAGGCGCGGGGTGATCCGTCCGCCGCCGAGGCCGATCTCGACGAGGTCGTCGAAGACCCGCTGGTCGCCGCGGGCGGCGCGGACGCCGGCGGCCACGACCCCCCGGCGCTGGGCGAGCGTGCCGGCGGTCCAGGTGTGGCGCAGGTGGCCGGCCAGGAGCCGCCGGACGTCGTGGCGGTAGCGGCGCCCGGCGCTCGCGGGCCGGCCGTCGGCGACGGCCGCGGCCGCCGCCCGTCCGGCCAGGGACCCGGTCGCGACGGCGTAGTAGATGCCCTCGCCGGTCATCGGGTTCACCAGGCCGGAGGCGTCGCCGGCCAGCAGGCAGCGACCGTCGGGCTGCTGCCACCGGAAGCCGGAGAGCGGGAGCGGGTGGCCGCGCCAGTCCGTGGCGTCGTCGACGAGGCCGGGCAGCAGGCCGTCGAGCGCGTCGAGCATCCGGGCGCGGGTCGGCCCGGGGCCGTCGTCGACCAGCTCGCCGTACCCGATGTTCGCCAGGCCGTCGCCGCGGTCGAAGGCCCAGGCGTACGACGGCTGCCGGCCCGGCCCCCAGCGGATGACCTGGCGGCCGGCGAGCCAGCCCGGCGTCGGGGTGTAGCCGCGCAGGGCGAGCGCGCGGCGGGGCGTGGTGAGGTGGTGGCGGCCGGTGAGGGCCGCGCGGACCCGGGAGTGGGCGCCGTCGGCGCCGAGCACGACCGCGCCGGTCACCTCGGCGTCACCGGTGTCGAGGACCACCCGGTCCTCGCGCACCTCGACCTGACGGACCCGGGACCGGCGCAGCTCGGCGCCGCGGTCGACGGCGTGCTCGACCAGGCGCGCGTCGAACGCCCGCCGGGGCACCACGTGCACGTCGCGCGACATCCGGCCGTCGACCACCGTGTCGCCGGCGGCCAGCTCGAGGCGGCGCAGCGGCGACCAGCCCTCGACCGCGTCCTGCATCCCGTGCGCGCGGAGCACGTCGACGGCCTGCGCGGCGATCCCGTCGCCGCAGCACTTGTCGCGCGGGAAGTCGGCGCGGTCCAGCAGCAGCACCCGCAGGCCGGGCCGCTCCTCGAGCGCCGCCACGGCCGCCGTGGCGCCGGCCGGGCCCGCGCCGACGACCACCAGGTCGTACGCCCCGCCCTCGTCCCTGCGAGACCCGCTCATCGTGCGGCCGCCAGCACGACGACGTCGACCACGGCGATGCCGACCGCGGCCCGGAAGCCGTGGCGGCCCGGGGCGCGCACGGCGACGGCGGCCAGGCCGACCGCGAGCAGCAGGGCCAGCACCCGCACGGACGGAGGCAGGGTGGTCGTGGCGGTCACCAGGACGGCGGAGGCCAGCACCAGCAGCAGGGCGGCCCCGGTCCGGGACCCGCGCTCGCCGAGACGGTGCGGCAGGCCGCGGACGCCGGTGGCCGCGTCGTCGGCGAGGTCCGGAACGGCGTTGAGCAGGTGCGCGCCGGTGCCGAGCAGGGCCCCGGCCAGGACGACCCAGGCCGGGGCGGTGGTGTCGCCGGCGGCCCAGACGAAGGCCGGGAGCGCGCCGAAGGCGACGGCGTAGGGGACCCCCGAGGCGACGGTCGACTTGAGGCCGAGGTTGTAGGCCCAGCCCGCGGCGACCACGACGAGGTGGAGCAGGCCGGCGACCAGCCCGCAGGAGAGCGAGAGCACGACGGTGGCGAGGAGCGCTGCGACGATGGCGGCGCGGACCAGCCGGACCGACAACGCCCCGGAGGCCAACGGCTTGTCGGTGCGCCCGACGGCCCGGTCGCGGGCCAGGTCCAGCAGGTCGTTGGACCAGCCGATGGTCAGCTGCCCGGTCAGCACCGCGAGCACGACCACGGCGGCGCGGCCGGGGGAGAGGTCCGCGGGCAGGCAGAGCAGCGCCGCGAGCAGCGTGACGGCCAGGGCCGGGCCCGGGTGGGCGGCCCCGAGCAGCGTGGACAGGGTGCGTACGGCGCGCGTGGTCCCCGCCTCCTCCTGGCCGGTGGGCCGCGTGGCGGCCCGGGCGTCAGCACTCACCGTAGCCGCGGGCCAACACGGCGACACCCACCCCGGGGGGGCGCACCACCGGGGGTCGGGGCCTCAGCCGGCACCGGGGGGACCGGACTCGCGGAGGGCAGCGGACAGGGGGCACTGGAACGGGTCCCGCGCCCGGAGCCCGACGTGGTTGAGGTAGCCGACCACGATGGCGTACGACTCGAGCAGCCCGACCTCGGTGTAGGCGATGCCGTGGCGGGCGCAGTGGGCGCGGACCAGCGGCTGCACCCGTCGCAGGTTCGGGCGCGGCATGCTCGGGAACAGGTGGTGCTCGATCTGGTAGTTCAGCCCACCCATCGCGACGTCGACGACGGGGCCGCCCCGGACGTTGCGGGACATCAGCACCTGGCGCCGCAGGAAGTCCAGGCGCGCCCCGCGCGGCACGATCGGCATCCCCTTGTGGTTGGGCGCGAAGGAGCCGCCGAGGCAGACGCCGAACACGGCCATCTGCACGGCCAGGAACGCCGCGGCCTTCCCGGGCGGCAGGACCAGGAACAGCGCCACGACGTACCCGCCGAGGCGGGTCGTCACCAGCGCGAGCTCGGCCCACCGGTGCCGTACGGGAGCCCGGCCGAGGAGGGTGCGGACGCTGGCCCAGTGCAGGTTGGCTCCCTCCAGCGTCAGCAGCGGGAAGAAGAGCCACCCCTGGTGCCGGACGAACCACCCGGCCGGCCCCGTGTCCCGCGCACCCGCGATCTCGGCGGTGAAGGCGAGCACGCCCGGGGCGATGTCGGGGTCGCGGCCCTCCTGGTTGGGGGCGGCGTGGTGCTGGTTGTGCTTGCCGCGCCACCACCCGTAGCTCAGCCCGGCCCCGGCGCCGGAGAGCAGGCGTGCGGCCCAGTCGTTGGCACGTGCGCCCACGAAGACCTGCCGGTGCGCCGCGTCGTGCCCGAGGAAGCCGAGCTGCGTGACGACCAGGCCGAGGACCGCGGCCGGGACCAGCTGCCACCACGTGTCACCCAGCACGAGGACTAGGACCGCGACGCCGACCAGGGCTGCGACGCAGGCCGCGACCTGCGCGGCGTAGTAGCCGTAGCGGCGCCGCAGCAGCCCGCTGTCCCGCACCTCGGCAGCCAGGGCGGTGAACGGCGCGGCCGACGTGCGCGCGGTGGTACGGGCGGTGGTGCGCGGGCTGGTACGGGCGGTGGTGCCCGGACCGGATCGCTCGGAGACGACGGCGTGCGGCTCAGGTGGGGTCATGCGGGTCCTCGGACTCTTGGTGAGTCGTCGGGGGCCGGGACGACGGGACAGGAGGTGGCCGGACGGCGCGATCCTCGGGGTCGACGCTAGCGCGACACCCGGCACCCAGGGGTGGATGGCGGTCCTCGCGACGCGCGAGCGCGAGTCCCCCTGCCCGTCGTGGCCGTCGTCCTGCCCGAACGATCAGGTCCGCCGGTCCCGGGGTCGTTGGTAGGAACGAGGCGCAGCCCTTCGCACCGTCGCGACGACCCCAGGAGACCCCATGCCCACGTTCCCCCGATCGGCCACGCCGCGCTCACCGTCAGCGACCTCGAGGCCAGCACCCGGTGGTACACCGCGCTGCTCGGGACCGACCCGGTCCTCGACGAGGACGAGACCGCGGGCGGCTACCACCACACGGTGTGGGCGCTCGAGGGCGGGCAGCTGTTCGGCATCCACAGCCACCCCGAACGGGCCGACGGCGGCTTCGACGAGCGGCGTACGGGCCTGGACCACCTCGCCTTCGCCTGCGCCGACCGGGCCGAGCTCGAGACCTGGGCAGGTCGGCTCGACGAGCTCGGCATCGCCCACGGCGGTGTCGTCGACGCGCACTACGGCAGCGGGCTGTCCTTCCGCGACCCCGACGGCATCGCCCTCGAGCTCTTCGCCCCGCCCGCCTGAGACCGGTGCCGGCCGTCCAGGTCCGGCCGTCCAGCTCCCGGCGGTATCCTGCCAGCGCGTCATGCCGACCTCGGGTGTCTCGAAGGAGGAGCCCGGATGTCGAGCGTCGAGGTCGTCCCACCGCAGCCCCCACCGCAGCCCCCACCCCGGTCGTCGAGCAGACGGCTCCTCCGGCCGGTGCTGGTCGTGGTGGTGGTCGGGTCGGCGGTGTGGTTCGTGGAGGGCTTCGTCGGCGACATCGACTGGTCCCAGGTCCGGGCGGCGCTCGACCACCTCGCGTGGTGGCAGCTGCCGGTCCTGGTGCTGGGCCTGCTGCTCCGACAGCTCCTCAACGCGCTGCCGCTGTCGGTCTACATCGAAGGCTGCGGGCCCCTGCGGGCGGTGGCGAACGACCAGGCCGCGATCTTGATGACCACGATCGCTCCGCCACCCTCGGACGTGGTGGTACGGCTGGCGATGTTCAGCTCGTGGGGCATCTCCCGCTCGGCCGGGCTCGCCGGCACCGTGATGAACACCGTGTCCTTCTACGTGGTGCGCTTCGCCGCCCCGCTGCTGGGGGTCCTCGTCATGGCCGTGACCGGTGACCTCCTGGGCGGCGAGCTCTGGACGGCGCTCGCCTCGGGGGCGGTCAGCGCCGCGCTGCTGGTCGTCGTGTGGCTGTCCTTCCGCAGCCCCGCGTTCGCGGCGTCGACAGGACGCCGTACGGGGCTCCTCGCCCGCCGGGTGCGGTCGTCGGTCGACCCGGGGGTGTGGGCGGAGTCGGTGCTGGGGTTCCGGGGGACCGTGGTCGACCGGATCGCGCGGACCCTGCCGCTGTCGGTCGCGGCGCTGGTCGGCATGGTGGTCGTCGACGCGGGCCTGATCGTGCTCAGCGTCCGGTTCGTCGGTGCGTCGCGGGTCGACCTCCCGGCGGTGTGGGTCCTGACGGCGTTCCTGGTCGCCTACCCGCTGACCCTCTTCCCGTTCAGCGGGCTGGGTCTCCTCGACGCCGTGGTGATCGCGACCCTCGTCGCCCGCGCGGGCCAGGAGGTGGAGGCGTCGCTGGTCGCCGCCCTCATCATCTGGCGCGTCGTCACCATCGGAGCGCCCCTCGTCCTCGGCATGGTCGCGGTGACGTGGTGGCGCCTCTCCACCCGCGCCGGCGTGACCTAGCGTCCGACCATGTCTGCTCTCGACTGGACGGTGCTGACCCTGGTGGTGGGGTGGTCGGTGACCGTCGTCGACGTCACCCTCCGGGTGGTCGCACTGGGGGTGATCCCGGGAAACCGCAAGCCGTCGACCGGGATGGCGTGGCTGCTGCTGATCCTGGTCCTGCCGGTCCTCGGGTTCGTCGCCTTCCTGCTGTTCGGGCGCACGGACCTCGGCAGGGACCGGCACGCCCGCCAGCTGCGTGCCAAGGCCCGGGTCCGTGCGCGAGCCGAGGAGTTCCCGGCGGCGGAGGCGCGCGACGACCTGCCGGCGCTCCTGCCGTCGGTGATCGCGCTCAACGACCGGTTGGGCTCCTTGCCCCTGGTCCACGACAACTGCGTGCTGGTCATCGAGGACTACGACGAGGTGATCCGGTCGATGACCCGCACGGTCGCCGCGGCACGCTCCTACGTCCACGTCGAGTTCTACATCGTCGCGTGGGACGCCCTGACCGCGCCGTTCTTCGAGGCGATGGCCGACGCCGCCGAGCTCGGTGTGGACGTCAAGCTCCTCTTCGACCACATCGGGTGCCGAAGCGTGCCGGGCTACCGGCAGATGATCGCCCGGCTCGAGCAGACCCGCATCCAGTGGCACCCGATGCTCCCGATCAAGCCCCTCCGGGGCCGCTTTCGTCGCCCGGACCTGCGCAACCACCGCAAGATGCTGGTCGCCGACGGCCTCGTCGGCTTCACGGGGTCGTTCAACGTCACCGAACGGGGTTACAACAAGCCCAAGAACCACCGCCTCGGCCGGCTGTACGTCGAGTGCATGGTCCGGGTCCAGGGCCACATCGTGGCGACGCTCGACTCGGTCTTCGCGATGGACTGGTACGCCGAGACCGACGAGGTGCTCGCGGTGGAGGTCCACCCGGCGATCCTCGACGACCATCCCGAGGTGGTCGCGGGCGTGAGCTGCCAGCTGGTGCCCAGCGGCCCGGGGTTCGTCGCCGAGAACAACCTGCGGCTGTTCACCACGCTGGTGTACTCGGCGACCCGACGCATCTCGATCACCAGCCCGTACTTCGTCCCGGACGAGTCCCTGCTCTACGCCGTGACGACGGCGGCGCAGCGCGGGATCGACGTCGAGCTGTTCGTCAGCGAGCTGCCGGACCAGTTCATGGTCGGCCACGCCCAGGCGTCGTACTACCGGGCGCTGCTGGAGGCGGGGGTGCGGATCTACCTCTACCCGGACCCCTACATCCTGCACTCGAAGCACCTCTCGGTCGACGACGCCGTCGCGGTGATCGGCTCGAGCAACATGGACATGCGCTCCTTCGCGCTCAACTACGAGATCTCGCTGATGATGCTGGGACCCCAGGTGGTCCGACGGATCCAGGCGGTCGAGGACGGCTACCGCGAGGTGTCCCGCGAGCTGCTCCTGGAGGAGTGGTCGGGACGCAAGCCCCGTCTGCGCTACCTCGACAACGTCATGAGGCTCACCGCGGCCCTCCAGTGAGTCGACCCCGCCCCGGGTCCGGGCTCAGAAGCTCCAGACCAGGGGGATCACGGTGAGGGACACGACCAGCCACCAGGTCATGGTCACCAGCCCGAGCTTCCAGTAGTCGCCGAAGCGGTAGGCGCCGGGGCCCATCACCATCATGTTCCCGGGCGTCGCGATGGGGGTGAGCAGAGAGGCTGCGCCCGCGACGGCGATCAGCATCAGGACCGGTTGCACCGACACCCCGGTCTCGGCGGCGGCAGCGACGGCGATGGGCAGCACGATGAGGACGGTCGCCGTGTTGGAGATGATCTGTCCCAGGATCGCGGTGAGTGCGAAGAGCGCGAGCATCAGCAGGTACGGGCTGCCGTCGCCGACCGCCGCGACCAGGACGTCGGCGACCTGGTCGGCCGCGCCGCTGGTCTGGATGGCGGTGGACAGGGGGATCAGACCGCCGATCAGGACGAGGGTCTGCCAGGAGATCGCGCGGTACGCCTGGTCGGGCGACACGACCCGGAGCAGCAGCATCGTGGCAGCGGCCGTGAGTGCGGCGACGGCCGGTGGGACCGCGCCGGTGGCCAGCAGCACGATCATCGCGACCAGCACGACCACGGCCCGGACGGCCGGTGCCCCCGGTGCCACGGCCTGGCGGCGGACCAGGTCGGGGGAGTCCACGACCAGGACGTCACGGTCGTGGATGAGCGCGTCGATGTCCGGCCAGGTGCCGTGGAGGAGCAGCAGGTCACCGGCGGCGAGTTCGGTCCGCACGTTCCCCCGGTCCTTGCCGAGCCTCCGCACGCCGAGGATCACCAGGTCCGTGGCTGCCAGGCCCGGGAACACGGTGCGTCCGACCAGCGACGACGTCGGTGGGACGACCACCTCGATCACCCCGAGCTCCCGGTCCAGCAGCGGGGTGGCGGGATCTGCCGTCACCGGCTGCGCCCCCACGGCGAGATCCTGCTCGACCACCAGCCGGCCGATCTCCGCGGGTGGGCCGGTGAGCACCAGGACGTCGTCCACGGCGAGGGGCGAGTCGGTCACCCCGAGCGGGACGCCCGCACGCTGGGCGCCGACGAGCACGGTGCCCGGGTAGGCGGCGAGGTCGAGTTCGGGGGCAGGCCGCCCGACGGCGGGGGAGCCGGTGCGCACACGGAGCCGGTAGAGACCGTCGTGCAGGGCGTAGTGCTGGGCGATCGTGGCCGCGTACCCGCTGAGGTCGGGCGGGAGGTGCGTCGACTCCCGCTCCGGGACCAGCCGCGGACCGGCGACCAGGGCGATGAGCACGGTCCCGAGGAGGATCGGCACCCCGACCACGGCGAAGTCGAAGAAGGCGAACCCGCCGGCCCCGTTGTCGTCGGAGGCGGCCGCGACGAGGACGTTGACCGGGCTGCCGGTCAGGGCCAGCAAGGAGCCGGCGCTGCCCGCGAAGGCCATCGGCATCAGCATCCGCGCCGGCGGCACGGTGACCCGCATGGCGACCACGACCACCATCGGCAGCAGCGCCGCGACCGAGCCGTTGAGGCTGATCAGGGCGGTGAGTAGTGCGCAGAGCAGCATCACCGCGGTGCTCAGCGCACGGACTCCGCCGCCGACCCGGTCGGCGAGGACCTGCCCGAGCCAGCCGGTCACGCCCGTGGAGTCGATGCCCTCGCTGACGACGAAGAGCGCGGCGATGAACACCACCACCGGGTCGCCGAACCCGGCCAGCGCCTGGTCGGCGTCCAGCACCCCGGTGGCGTACAGACCAAGCGCGGTGAGGACGGCGACCAGGCCGACCGAGAGCCGGTTCCAGACGAAGAGCCCGATGACGACCGCGAGGATCACCAGGCTGGTGGTGGAGTCGGTCATCCGGCCTCGGTCCTCGGCGGCGACGGAGCGGACTCACGCCCGCGGTCGCAGCCGGATCAGCGTCCGCCTCGTGCTGCTCGCCGCCGCGCCAGTCGGACGGGAACGCGGCTCCGTCGATCCCGAACATACTCGCGAACGCGCTCCTCGGGGAGCCTCGTCCTCGGGGCCCGGACCCGTGCGTCCTTGGTCGCGCCCGCGACGGGACCTTCTGCCTGCCCGGGTCAGACGGTGGCGCACCCGGGTGTTTCGGCCCGGTGACCAGGACCGGAATCCCTGCCACACTCCGACGAGGACAACGACGCTGGAAGAAGGCCCTGATGAGCGGCAACCCGGCACGCGGTGAGTTCGATCCGATCCCGTCGACCAGGAGTCCGGCCCGCGTCAGCATCGCTGCCGTGCTGCCACCGGTGACCGAGGCCGCGGCCCTCGCCGTCCCGGTCCAGGTGGGTGCGGAACCTCCTGCCGACCTGGGCCTGGACGCCGCCGGGCTCGCGGTGACCGGGTTCACCGGTCGGGCCGGTCAGACGGCGGTCCTGCCAGGACCGGACGGTCGTGCCCTCGTCGCGATCGGCGTCGGCGAGCCGGAGCGGGTCGACATGACGCTGGTGCGTGACGTGGCCGCCGACTTCGCCCGCGCGGTGCCCCAGCACCGGAGCCTCGCGGTGGAGCTGCCTGCGACGGACCTCGCGATCTCCGCGGCCGACTTCGCCCAGGCCGTCGTCGAGGGGGTCCTCCTGGCTCGGTGGCGCTTCTTCGTCGGCAAGGACGACGGGGAACAGACGCTCACCGACCTGGTCATCGTCGCCCCGGACGCCGTCAGCGAGGACGTGGCGGCCGGGGTCGCCCGGGGTCGGGCGGTCGCGCGGGCGGCCGCGATCAGTCGAGACCTCTCCAACTGTCCTGCGACGACCTTGACGGCCGCGCGCATGGGCGAGGTCGCCGAAGAGCTGGCGTCCGAGGCCGGCCTGGTCGTCGAGGCCTTCGGCGAGCAGGAGCTGATCGAGATGGGGTGCGGGGGGATCCTGGGGGTCAACCTCGGGAGCGTCGACGAACCGCGGCTCGTCCGGCTCGCCTACCTGCCGTCCGCACCGACCGGTCACCTCGGCCTGGTCGGCAAGGGCATCATGTACGACTCCGGCGGGATCAGCCTCAAGCCGAGCGACGAGTCGCACGCGCAGATGAAGAACGACATGACGGGCGCCGCCGCCATCCTCGGGGCGATGACCGCACTCCAGGCCCTGGGCTGCACCACCGCGGTCACCGCCTACCTGTGCTGCACCGACAACATGCCGTCCGGCTCCGCCATGAAGCTGGGCGACGTGCTCACCATGCGCAACGGCACCACGGTGGAGGTTCTCAACACCGACGCCGAGGGCCGCCTGGTGATGGCCGACGGTCTGTGCCTGGCCGTCGAGGACGGCGTCGACGCCGTCGTCGACATCGCCACCCTGACCGGGGCCTGCCTGCGCACCCTGGGTGTGGAGCTCGCCGGTGTCATGGGCAACGCGCCGGTCCTGGTCGACCAGCTGCGGACGGCGGGAGCGATCTCCGACGAACCGGTCTGGGAGCTGCCGCTGCACCGCCCCTACCGGTCCCAGCTGTCCTCGACCATCGCCGACATGACGAACATGGGTGGCCCGAACGCCGGGTCGATCACGGCGGCGCTGTTCCTCGAGGAGTTCGTCGGTGAGGTTCCCTGGGCCCACGTCGACATCGCGAGCACCGCCCAGCAACCGGCGCCGCGCACCTGGCGCAACAAGGGAGCGAGCGGGTTCGGCGCCAAGCTCCTCATCGAGCTCGCCATGCGGTTCGAGGCCCCGGGGTCGACCGCGCCCTCGAGTCCTCCCCGGGCGGCCACCTGACCACGCGCGTGCCTCGGGACGCGGTCAGGGTCGACTGCCTTGCGTGCCGCGGCGGTCGGCCGCGTCGCGGGACTGGGCCGCGACGCCGGCGACCGCCAGGACGAGGAAGAGCAGGTACCACCACCAGTCGTCCTGGATCCGACCGGTCGCGGCCGCGTCGTCGAAGTCCGCGGACTCGATGACGCCGGACAGCAGCATCAGCCCGGTCACGGTGACGCTGGCCCCGGCGAGGGCGCCGACCACGACGAGCAGGAGCGTCGGCAGGTCGGCGAGGACGGCCAGCAGGGCCAGCAGGGCACCGACGAGCAGGCCGGCGAGGACGATCGCCCAGCTCCAGTCCACGCCGATCGCGACGATGAGGGCCGCACCCAGTGCGAAACCGGCCGACGCCGTCGCGATGACCACGCCGACGGCGTAGTAGAGGTAGGCGAGGAGCGCGAGGACCAGTGCGAGCGCCACGCCGAGCGTCCAGCCGAGCACGGTGCCGAGGAAGCGGTCACCGGTCAGGGCCGATGCCAGGCCGGCGCCGAGGCTGAACCCGACGAAGGCGCCCCAGACCGCGATGGCGAGGCGCAGGACCGCGTAGCCGCGGAAGCAGAGCAGGACGCCGGCCAGCAGGGCCAGGGTGCCGAAGACGATGTCCTGCGTCATCGCCACACGGTAGCGGGGGACGCAGGCACGCGGCGAGGCTCAGCCGGTCCCGATGCGCCCCGCGATGATGCTGGTGACGACCACGGAGGTGATCGTCACGGTGGAGAACCCGGCCACGATCATCTTGGGCAGAATCTGGTTCTCGATGGCGGCGACCTCCTCGGGCGTCTCGCCCGCGCCCTTGGCGGCTTCCTGGGACAGGATCATCGTGCCCGGGAACCCGTAGAGGGACGTGAGGCCGATGGCCACCGACATCGGGACGCTGTAGCCGAGCAGCTTCCCGACCAGGGTGGCGAACCCGACGATGCCGGCGACCCCGAACACGAAGGCCAGCAGCAGAGGCAGGGCGAGCTCCCGGACATCCGAGGGCTCCACGGTCGCCAGCGGGCCGAAGACCAGGATCATGATGGCGATCATCATCAGCCCGAAGGAGTCGATGCCGCTCAGCACCGACGGCTTGAAGACCCCGAAGGTCCGCAACCCGATCCCGAACACCAGCGCCACCACGAAGGTGTTCAGCACCCCGTTGGTCAGGTTGTTGATCCCCAGGCTGGCCAGCACCACGAGCCCGACCACGAACAGCGTCCCGGCCGTCGTCCGCAGCGCGTCTGGCAGCAGAGAGGTCGCCGCGTCCTCCTTCTCCTCGACGACGACAGGAGCGAGCGCGCCGGCGCGGTACTCGTCGCGGAGCCGGGCGGCCTCCTTGCGCAGGATCAGCGAGGTGAGCGGGAACCCGATGAGTCCCTGCAGGGCCGCGATGAGGACCGGGAAGACGGCGATGCTCGTCAGCCCCACCCCGAGAGCGGCCTCCTGGACGATGAGGACCGAGATGGTGCCACCGCTCAGCGCGCCGGTCCCTGCGACGACGAAGTCGATCTGCTGGGCGTAGCCGTCCGCGGCGCTGCCGCTGATCCGGTCGCCGAAGATCAGGCCGGCGACCAGGAGCGCGATCCCGATCCCGAGCACCGCCGCGATCCCGACCAGGAGGGTCTTCCACTGCTTCTTGAAGTCGTCCAGGCTGATCATCGTCCCGAGGTGCACGATGATGAAGCCGACGACGACCCCGGCCAGGGCCAGCAGCGAGGAGCTCGCCAGGAGGTCCTCGGGAAAGATTCCGCTCAGGAACCCGATCAGGAAGATGATCGAGGCGACGAAGAGCGACGACAGCAGCGACTGGGTCTTCTTGGCGACGAAATCGCTGATCGTCCACACCAGCATGACCACGACGAACGCGACAACAGGGTTCACAGATGACTCCGCACGCTCAGCGAGAAGTGACCGAGATTACCAGGTCAGGGCCCTCGTCGGCAGGTCCCGACCTGCGGAGGGACCGCCGGTGGGCGGGGGGTCGAGCGGGCCGCTGCGCGCACTCTGCGGCCGCCGGGTCGAGCGCACTCTCGGGCATCGCGGGGTGGGGTGGCCGGGACCCCTGACCCGGGGGAAGGGCACCACCCGGCATCTGGTCGGGCCCCCAGCGGTGACGAGTGCGGAGGGCGGATCCGTCACGTGACCGGATGATCGGTTCTTCCCCAGACCCCCGCCGCAAGAACACGTGCCCGGTCGACGACGCAGGCGCTACGTTCCGGGCATGCGACCCACCCGGTGGCGCGGCCTCGCCCTCGGGGCCGCCTGTGCCTCGCTCGTCTTCCTCCCCCTCGCTGTCGAGGGGGCCAGGGACCCGGGGACGACGGCTGCCCTGCCCCACCGGTTGGCCGACTACTCCTATCGGACCGGGGACGTCTCCGACGCGCCCCCTGGTCGGGCCCTCGCGCTCTACCAGCACGGGTTCGGCGTCGAGTTCCTCGACTTCCCCCAGGCCGTGGTGCTGGCCGCCGACACCGACGTCTACCGGCGACTCGACGTCGCCGAGGACCGGGCCGGACCGGAGACCCAGGGAGACCCGGCCCCGATGCTGCTCTCCCCCGACGGGCGCCGGGTCGCGATCGGCGACCACGACCTCTCCGGGGCCGACATCGAGGTCGTCGACCTCAGCTCCGGCGAGGTGGCCCGGCACCCGTTGCCGCCGGCGCGCAGCGTGCGCCCCATCGCCTGGTCCGCCGACAGCAGCCAGGTGGCCTACCTCGCGCGCGACGACGCGACCGACCCCTACTCGGGTCGGGCGCTGGTCGGCGACCTGTTCGTCCTGCATGCCGACTCCGGCGAGGTCACCCCGATGGCCGTGGGCGACGAGGTATCGGTGGCGGCCTTCTCGCCCGACGGCCTCCAGCTCGCGGTCCAGCGCCATGGTCGCGACCCCGGGATCGCGATCCTCGAGCTGGCTTCCGCGACGACCCGGAACCTCCCGCAGCCCACCTCGCCGACGAGATCAGAGCAACGTCGCGACGCCGGGATCCTCCGCTCCCAGGGAGGCCAGCTGGCCGGCCCGGACGCCTGGTCGCCCGACGGGCAGCTTCTGGCCATCCGGCAGGACGATGAGCTCGCGTTCCGCGACCTCGGCGCACCTGCGCAGTCCAGCCCGCGCACCCTGAGCGTCCAGTGGCCGTACGGCCAGGCACTGGTCGGCTGGACCGGCGAGCGTGAGGTCGCCCTTCTCCAGACCCACGACGACGACACCACCCGGCTCCTCGCCTACGCCCTCGACGGCGGGGAGGTGCGGGAGCTCACCCGCGTCGAGGGCACATCGAGCTACGGCGTCCAGACCTTCCAGCTCGCCTCGGCACTGCTCAGCGATCTCGAGGTCCGACCGGCCGGCGACCCGGACCGGGGACCCATGCCGACACTGTTGCGCATCACCCTGGCACTCCTGCTCGGCCTCGTCGTGGCCGCCCTCACGGCCCGGCTGCCCCGCCGCCCACCGGGCGGGTGACCGGCTGCAGCAACCGCCCCCGCACCATCGGCGGTGTAGCGGCCCAGGAGCGCTCTCGGATCAGCGGGGTGCGTGGGGACCTCCGCGACCGGAGCCGAGCTGAACAGGCAGAGCGACGACGGTTCTGGCGCCTATGTCGGCCGGCGGCTCAATGAGCAACTGATCCGTCATCACGGGGGAGTGAGGCCACGCGACCCGGTCTCACCGGGCGCGACGACCACTCATTCCGGCTCCACATCGGCTTGGCCGGATCAGGCCCCTGTCCCGGAACCGTCACCGGACGGGTGCTGCGGGAACTGACATCTCTGGCCGTAGGTGACCGATGTCGTTGCAGTCGAGGGTCCGGCTTCCGGCGGGACGATCTACCGCGACCTGGTCAGTCGGTCTTGAGACCCGTCGGGACCTCGTTCTCCGGCTGCTTGAACCACCACCGCAAACCCCTCCCGGCATAGCGTTCGTGCCGGTACCGGGGTAGTAGGTGGCAGTGCACGTGGTCGACCGACTGGCCACCGACTCGCCCCACGTTCCAACCGACGTTCCAGCCGTCGGGCTGATGAGTGGAGCGAAGTCTGCCCACCAGAACCTTCAGCAGCTCCTGGGTGGCGGACCATTCCTCCGTCGTCAGGTCCCACGGGGCCCGCCGGTGCGCCTTGGGCAGCACCATGACGGACCCGGCAGGAGACTCGTTCGTCCAGATCGCCAGGCACGGCCCGATCTCGGCAACGGTCTCTGACCCCGTGAGCTCGCAGAAAGGGCATGTCATCTGAGCAGCCACGTTGCCATGATGACGGAGACCGACACCCCGATGTTCGTTCAACCGGAAGACCTTCCTGCCGCGGGAAGGTTGCTGGCGCCAGTGGTCTTGACGGCAAGAGTGCAACGGCTATGTCGCCGCGCCTGCTGCTTCTTGGCAAGGGCTGCGACGAACCCGATGCGGTCAGCCTCGGCGACTACAAGTTGGTGGCTGCCCCGCTCGCAGTCCTTCGTTCCAGGCCAGGCCAGGCCAGGCCAGGCCAGGCCGGGCCAGGCCTGGTCCGGCGCGGTCTTAGGTCCCACGTACTGTCCCGGGTCATGAGTGAGCGGGACTTCGTATGGTTCTTTGTCGTCGCAGCCGGGGTGATCGGTCTGTACTTATTGGTGTTCGCAGACCAAGCCACCAAGCGCGACCGAGCGCGTTCGGCGCGAGCACGAGAGAAGTATGGTCACCGGCCGAAGATCCTGCGGCCCAAAATCGCCAATCAGAATCCGTCGAAGGCGCGGACCCGCCTCGTCGGACTCGGCTTTCTCGCCATCGGCGGTTTTGCCTTGTGGCAGCGGCTCGGTTGATCGACCACTTGCTTCAGTTGAGGCCTTTCTTGAGGTCAATCTGTCACCGGCACACTCCGCGTGCCCATCGGCTACTGGCACGCTCCGCGAGCCGATCGGCTGCTGGGAAAACCAGGACGGATCCGACCATCGTGCGTAGGTCGCCGTGGCGGGTTCTTCTACTAGGGCAGGTGGGACTGCCGATCCACTTTGCGATGGCGGAGTTCAGTGCGGACCGCGAAGAATGTTGCTAGCGCGCTCAGCGTCGTGGTGAAGCCCAATCTCGACGGGTCATTGGGGTCACCCAGTGCCAGCACGAGCAAGCAGATCACCGTTCCGATCGGAAATACGACGAGGGCAATCCGATGCAGCCACAAACCAAGCGAGCTGGTGAGAGACGCTGCCGGATCGTCGCGACCGTTAGTTGGCTGGTTCACGTTCAGAGATTGGCATTGGTGGCGGTCGCTCGCGCAGGCTCCCAACCACGCGCCAGCGCCCGATCCGTTCACGGCACACCCGTTCAGGGATTGGGCGTGCTGGGACGCTTACCAGAACTCTGCGCGCTCGCGCTCGCGCACGAGGTGACGTGAGGTGTGTGCGCGAACCGATCCATGAGGCGTTGCAGCCGCTCTTAGGATCTGAGTGCAGTCACCGCCGGGCTGGGCAACTTTCCAGGAACACCGCGCGCCGCTGCGTGGTCTCGTTATGGTCGCCGGCCTGAACGCCGAGCATTGGATCTTCGCGATCGGGCGCTGCTCATGGTCTGACTCTACGAGCACGACACCTGGCGATGTTGGAGTCGACAACGCACATCACCGAATGCGGATCGGCTCGCCGATCGGTCACCGGACACCAGCGTGCCCATGTCATCGGTCGCCGGGAGAAGGCGGGATGGGCCTGGGTGTACGAACCTGCTGCCCCCCGGTCGAGCTACACGGCCGAACTGTCCGGCGTATCGAGCCCAGGGATCGCCGCCTTTGTCGGCAGGCAAGAACGCCATTTGGGGGTGCTGGATCCGATGGGTTCGAGGGCAGAGCCCGCGGATCCTCACCCGGGCGGGTCAGACAAGGAACAGGACGACGGCTCCGAGAAGCGCAACGAGGGAGAAGCCCGTAAGAATCCTCGCCTCACGTGTGTACTGGAGGGGTTGCGGCCGTTCGCGGGTGGCCCGCTCTCGGCGGTCTCGGTCCTTGGCGTTGAGGACCAGCGCACCGATGTTGAGTCCGGCGCCCACGATGATCAGTAGTGAGCGGACAACTTGCAACGACATGGCGGCACCATATGAGGGCCGCCCGAAGGCACCCGGGCCACCGATTGTGGCTCTCGCCCCGCCGGCAACCCCTAGCGGATGGGCAAACGTGGTTCCGGTCATCGATCGGCTCGCGGAGCGTGCCAGTGACCGATCGTCACGCGGTACGCGCGCGAAGCAGTTGCTTCACAACTCCAAGCCATGCTTGCGCCATTGTCGACGTTGACGAGCGGCGCTCCGTCCGAGGATCCAGATGTTCGCCCACGCAAGCACGGTAAGGGGGACGAAAACCAGAGTCTGTAGCCAGATCGAGACCGCGAGCAGTACCACTCCAAGGAGGACCAGACCCAGTTGAATCGAGCGCAAGTTGCGCTGAAACCACCGGTCTGAGGGCGAAGGGTCAGGAGGAAGGTCCGAGCGGCTCACGATGACCGAGCCGGCCGGACGTGGGCGGTGGAAGCGGGCTGAAGGATGAGGCCTAACAATTTGAGGATTCGTAGGTTGAGCGCAGTCACCATGACGGAATGATTGCAGGAGTACCGGCGCTGGAGTACGTCCCGTTAAAGGAACGGCAACCGGTGACTTTCGAGCGGGGCGTTCAAGGACTCCGCTTAGGCCGGAGGTACCTCCAGGGCCAGACACCCACCTGCATCCCGCCGGAATTGGCTCTCACGACGCCAGTTCTGGCACGCTCAACACCATCATGCTTGCTTCCCCTCATACCTGGTTGAAGGCGTCTCAAGTCGTTGGCGAGGATGTTCATCACCTCGTGCAGGGTGGTGTCTTCGTCACCCGGGTGTTAGTCGAGCGCTTGCTTGCCGACGACGCTGATGGCGCCACCCAGACGTTGGACTTCTCTTACCGCGGGGCGGCTTACCAGATCGACCTCTCAGCCCGAGACGCCAGAGCGTTGAACAAGCTGCTCGCCCCCGTACTCGCAGCCGCCCGTCCAAGGGACAAGCCGCCCGTTCCGCACCGCACGGTCACCAAGGCGCCGAGTGGCGTTCCGACAGCCAAGACAGTCCGCGCATGGGCCAAGACCGAGGGCATCGACGTGTCCGACCGAGGTCGAATCGCTGCCGACGTCAAGGAGCGGTACCAGGCGGCTCACCGCGCGTAGGTGCTGCAGGCGGCGGTGACCCGGAAGCGGATCCTTTACCGGGACGCGAACTCGGTTGCGGGGCCCCTCGCCGCCAACGAGCGCGGGCTTGGAGGCGGAACTGCTCAGCCGCCGAGGCCGGCCCGGTGCGCGAGCATGACGAGCTGGGCGCGGTCGCGGGCGTCCAGCTTGGAGAGCAGGTGGCTGACGTGCGTCTTGACCGTCGAGTAGCTGACCACCAGCTGATCGGCGATCTCGAGGTTGGACAGGCCGAGGGCGACCGCGAGGAGCACCTCGTGCTCGCGTTGTGTCAGGGGCGGCAGCTCGAGCGGTTCGCGCGCCTCACCTGCCTGGGCGAACCGGTCGAGCATGCGCCGGGTGACCTCGGGCGCGAGAAGGGCGTCCCCGGCGGCGACCACCTCCACGGCGTGGACCAGGGCCGCAGGCTCGGTGTCTTTCAGGACGAAGCCGCTCGCTCCCGCCCGCAGGGCGGCGACGACGTATTCGTCAGCCGCGAATGTCGTGAGCACAAGCACCTTGACGCCGGTCGTAGCCGGGCTCGAGGTGATGTGGCGGGTGGCTTCGATCCCGTCCATACCCGGCATCCGGATGTCCATCAGGACCACGTCCGGGCTGTGTCGACGAGCTGCGGCGAGGGCCTGCGCGCCGTCCGCCGCTTCTGCGACCACCTCGATACCGGGTTCGGCGCCGAGGATGAGGGAGAAGCCGGACCGCACCAGCGCTTGGTCGTCGGCGACCAGCACGCGGATCACGGTGTCGCGGCTAACGGGAAGGTGGCCCGGACCCGGCAGCCGCCCTCGGGCCGGTTGTCGATCGTGAGGTCACCCCCGTACGCCGCCACCCGCTCACGCATCCCGGCCAGGCCGTGTCCCGGGCCGGGCTCGATGGTGCGGGGGGCCATGCCTGTCCCGTCGTCGGTGACCAGGATCTCGACCTCGGTCACCCGACAGGTCACGTCGACGGATGCACAGGTGGCGTTGGAGTGCTGGCGTTGGAGTGCTTGAGGCAATTGGTGAGCGCCTCCTGAACGATCCGGTAGGCGGCCAGGCCGATCCCGGGGGGCACCTCGAGCGGCACACCGTGCATCACCATGGTGGCCGGTAGCCCGGCCTGCTCGACCCGGGCCACGAGGGGACGCAGGTCCTCCAGGGTGGGTGTCGGCGTCCGCGGAGAGCCGTCGCCCTCGGTCCCGCCGTCGCGCACGACACCGAGGAGGTGGCGCATCTCGGCCATCGCCCGGCGCCCGGTGTTCTCGATCTCGGTCACCGCGATCCGTGCCCGAGCGGGGTCGGCGGTGTCCAGGAGCCGCCCCGCGGCGCCTGCCTGCACGACCATCACGCTCATGGCGTGGCCGATGACATCGTGCAGCTCGCGGGTGATCCGGAGTCGCTCCTGGGTCGCGGTGAAGGAAGCCCGCTCCCGCTCGACGTCCGCTCTCTCTCGCTCGAGGGTGACCTGCTGCTCCGCAGCGCGCACGTCGACCTCGGCAGCTTCTCGGCGGGCCCGGGTCGACGTCGCGAGCAGAATGACGCCGGCGAACGCCGCACCGCTGATGATGGCGCCCTCTGGGCTCAGGTCGACGGGATTCAAGAGCACGGCCAGCGCCAGCGCCAAGATCACGAGCGCTATCGCACGCCGGGAGTTGCGAGCGCTGCCGTAGGTGACGGCTGCGTACGCCGCGACGAACGGCCCGATCGTGGCCATCCCGACGGTTCCCTTCACCAGCACCAGCCCCAGGACGCCGGCCAGGGCCAACGCCAGCGTCGTCAACGGGAACCTCCGCCGCAGGGCGACGCTGCCGACCGCCAGAACGGTCAGGACGACCGTCAGCGCGTCGGGTTCGCGGTTGGCGCTCACAGACTCTGAACCGCTGAGGTTGACGGCCAACGTGATCGCGACACACACAACGGCCAGCAGCAAGTCGAACCCGGTCTGGCGCGGGGACAGCGCTGGGACCGGACGGTCACGGTCCTGGCGTGGTGCGGAGGTGGCGGTCATCTTGTCCTGACTTCGCGTGATCTTTCACCCTAGGGCTGCCGTCGTCGTTTGCTCGTCGGTCTGGAGGAGGAGATCGCCCGGGCGGACCGGGTCCCCGGTGCCGTTGCAGGTCGAGTCCCGCGGGCGATGCCTCCGACCACCGCCCACGGCCACCGTTGTCCTGGACGCCCCACCCGGCGACGTCGCAACCCAGGGAGAGACCATGTCCGCGCTTGCCCAGCTTGTCCGGAGACACCCGATATCCGCGTTCGCCGTTCTGGCCTGTCTGTTCGGCTGGATGGCCTACGGCCTGGCCTTCGCCGGGATCGGGTCCAACCCAGAGAACATGCCTCTGGGCCCGGCCATGGCCGCCTTCGTCGTCACCTCCTGCCAGGGCCGCAAAGCACTCTTCGCCTGGGGGCGAACGCTCCGGAGATGGGTGGCATCACCGTGGCTCTACTTGGTCGCCGTCGGTGCACCGATCGTTCTGCACGTGCTCATCGTTGCGATGAACCACGTGTTCGGAGCACCGCTGCCGACGGCCGACCAGCTCGGTGCCTGGCCAGAGGTGCCAGTGACCTTCCTAGCGATGCTGGTCCTGGTCGGGCTCGGGGAGGAGGCGGGCTGGACGGCATTCGCGGCCCCGATGCTCCTGCGTCGGCACGGACTGTGGGGCGCGTTCGCGGTACTCGCACCGTTGCGCATCCTCTGGCACCTGCCCCTGATGATGACCGGTGACATGCCGGTCGTGCTCGGTCTGCTCGGCAACGCGGGCTTCCAGCTGATCGTGCTTCAGATGATGCGTCGCCGTGGGGGTGCATGGACCCACGCAGCGGTCTGGCACGCGACGCTGAACGCCTTCGGCGGCGCCTTCTTCTTCACCATGGTCACCGGCGCCGACAAGGACCGCCTGGGTCTGATGCTCGGCCTGATCTACGCGCTCGCAGCGCTCCTCACCCTGGTCCCGGCCCTGCTCCGCCGTGGCACGGACGACCCGGATGCGGCTGAACACCCGACCACGGTGGCGTCATCGATGTCCGTCCCGACGCCGCGGGGCTAAGCAGGGCCACTGCGCACCCGGTGTTCGCGTCTATCGCCGCGCCGTACGACGATCAGTTCGCGGAGCGTGCCAGTGCGAGTTCCTCAGTCGGGGTCCGTCAGCCCGCATGTGGTGACGCCCCGTAGGGCGAACCCTCAGCAGCGAAGCCGATTACTCACCCGGCTGCTTAGACGAAGAACAGCACCAGCACGCCACCGAGAGCCGCCCAGGACAGACCCGCCAGAACCTTGGTGAGAGGGGTGTAGCGGATCGGGGGCCGGTGTCCGGGGCTGAGGTCGCATTCGCGGCGGTCACGGTCTTTCCTGTTAAGGACCGTGACCGCGATGTTCAGTCCGACGCCTAGGAGAAGCAGCAGGGATCGGGCGAGCTCGAGAGACATGGCGGCACCCTATGAGGGCGGGGTCTAGTGCACGGATAGGTGACATGCGCATGTGGTGACGCCCCGTAGGGCGAACCACCTGCGGCGTGCAGCGCCCCGTCACGCACACATGCGCCGGCCGTCCCGCAAGGGATCCGCTTGCGGTCAGTGGATTGGACCGTTGGGTGCGACGGCGATCGGTGACAGCTCGGTCCGCGCCTGCCGTATCCGCCTGGCCGCGTCACTCCAAGCGTCAGGATGGTGCGATGAGCGACTTCTTCCCGGACCCGCCCGACGCTCCCATCGAGCCGGAGGAGGCCCCACAACCGGTGTGGTTGAACCCGCCGGACGACCAGCTTCCGGGAGTAGTGCCGGTTGAACTCATCATCGGTCGTTCCGATCAGGCCGTCATGATGCTCACCGGACTGCGAGCCTTCCCCACCGGCGTGGCCATGACGTTGCTCGTGCGCACTCGAGCGCGCATGAGGCGGTTCGACCTCAACGACGAGGTGTTCGACGGGCCGTATCGACACGACCAGGACGACGACTGGCGACGGAACCGCCTGAAGTGGGGATTCGAGTTCGCAGACGGGCGACGCGCGACAAGTGTCGATGCCTGGCCGGGTTCCATCGACCCGCAGGACACTCCCGCACATCCAGTGCTTTCGGGAGGCGGCGGAGGTGGGGGCCCCTCCGCCGTCGATCGCAACTACTGGCTGTGGCCGCTGCCGCCCGCTGGCGCATTGAAGGTCGTCTGCCAATGGCCTCAGCTCGGCATCGGGCCGACCACAAGCCAGATAGACGCTAACTCGATCCACGCCGCAGCGACGAGGGCGCAGCCGATCTGGCCGTCTGATTGAACAACGGACGCCGACCCTCGTACGTTCAGCTCGCCGGCGACGGGCGCGTCACCGCAACGGGTTCGTCTTGCGGGACGACGTTTTCCTGAGGACCGTGCCGTGCGATCGGGATGGGCGCGGGGCAATTTCTCCGCAGTTTTCATCCGTCGTGACACTCTTGACAGACCGACGTCATCTTCGTCGGCGTAGAGGGGGCCATGTGCTTCGGGTGATCACTCGACTTCCCTATCTGGCGCCCTCGCGAAGGGGCGAGCGAAGGGCAGTGTTGCGGGATCGTTTCTGCGCCGCAGTGTGCTCAGCGGTCTCTGCGGGTCGTCGGCGAGGTTTTATGTGCGCGAGACGGCGACTTCGGCGCGTTCGCCCTGGGGTCCCATCATCGTGAGCAGCTCGGCTGGTTGCTCGTCGAAGCTGCCAATCCAGTGCGGGATCGGGTCGCGGGAGGCCGTCCGTTCGCTCGCTGGGCAGTCACCGCCGATGAGCGGGATGTGACGCTTGGGCTTCTCAGGATGCTGATCGGGCGGGTCACGCTGACGGCGGGCGGCCGCACTGCTAGCGCGAGAGAAGGCAGAATGGATGACCGGAGGGGTCGGCCAGGACGCAGCCCACATCGGGATCTTCCGAGCGGTCGAGCAAGATCGTCGCACCAAGAGCGAGGGCTCGATCCTTTTGACGCTCAAGTTCGTGGTGGGTGCTGACTGAGAAGTCGAGATGGAGTTGCATCGGCACCTCATGACTTGGCCAGGTCGGTCGCGGCAGCGAATCGACGTGTTGTACCGCGATCTTGCGTTTGCCTTCGTCATCGACGAGTACAAGCCAATGGACGTCGTCCTCAGACGCCCCAGTTGGCGGCTCGTCTCCGGGGCGGTAGCGCAGTCCGAGGAACTCTCGATAGAACTCCGCGAGTCCGCGAGGGTCTGGCGTGTCGATTGCCGTGTGCATCAAATGCGGAAATTCAGACATACGCCCTTTCTACCCGAAGGTCGCCCCAGCTGCCGGCTCGCACGGATCGGTAGCCGCGATCCGCAATGCCGGTAGTCGATCGTCAAGCGGCACAGTCCCGTGCGGAGTAGACCGAGAGATCCAGATGTCCGATCAGTAATCGGGTCGGTCGAGCGATCCTGTGCCGGTGGGTGGGGCGGATTGCGCGCAGGTCCGATCGAGCAACACGTCAGGACGATTCAGGATCCATGACGACGTTGCTCTACCTGCGATGAATCTCGGTGCGGTCGCGAGTCGTCAGGCACATTCATCGTTCTCGCGCGAGTTCGGAGGAACCATGAAGTTCTTGCTCACCTCGGGCGGCATCACAAACCCCAGCATCAACGCGGCGCTCGTGCAGGTCCTCGGAAAACCAATCGCCGAGAGCCACGCCCTCTGTGTCCCTACCGCGCAGTGGGGCCATCCGATGTGTGGGCCGGCGTCGGTGCGGAGGCTCGTTGCCGGCCAGCCCGACTTCCGTCACCTGTCCGGCCTGGGCTGGGCGTCGCTCGGTGTCCTGGAGCTCACCGCACTGCCCACCATTGGCGCGGAGCGTTGGATCCCGTGGGTCCGTGAGGCCGACGTGCTGCTGGTGGACGGTGGGGACGCGACGTACCTCTGTCACTGGATGCGCGAATCCGGGCTGGCCGACCTGCTGTCGTCGCTCCCTGACACGGTTTGGGTGGGGGTTAGTGCGGGGAGCATGGTGCTGACGCCCCGGATCGGAGCGGACTTCGTCGAGTGGCCTTACGCGACGGACGACCGCACCTTGGGCGTCGTCGACTTTTCGATCTTCCCGCACCTGGGCGCGTTCCCGGAGAACACCCCTGCCCACGCGGAGCGGTGGGCCGCCGACATTGGCATCCCGGCCTACGCCATCGACGAGCAGACCGCTATCAGGGTCGTCGATGGCTCCGTCGATGTGGTCTCCGAGGGCCGGTGGACGGAGTTCGGGTCATAACCGCGCTCTCGTGCCGTTGACTCCTGCCAGCAATGCGTCGAGCGACCGCTGGCGCCGCAAGTCGCTCCCGAACCACCTTGGAAGGATCCGCAATCGGTGACCTTGAGGGCGTCGGGCCCGGTCGGGCACGCGAGTCGCCGCATGGGCTGCGTCGTCGTGGCTGCGGTGTCGGACCCGTGCGGTGCCGATATTGGTAGCGAACGAACGGCGATTGGGTCCGGACGCCCGGTTCAGCTTGTCGAGTTGGCACGGTGATCGAGGGCCACCGACTTGTGGTGGCTTATCGCCCCTGGGGTCGCGGCGTCTGTCACGGTGGAGAGATGGCCCCTCCCCGTCCCGTCGTGCGTGCTCGTGAGGTCACGTTTGCCGAGCAGGTGCTGCGTGCGCTGCCGGACGGGTTGTGGATGTTCGACGACCACGGTGTGACGACCTACGCCAATGCGGTGATGCTCACGATGGTGGGTCGGGACGCCAATCAGCTCGTCGGGTCCAGCGTGGATGTTCTGCTCGATGAGCAGGGGCGGGAGGACCTCGCCCGCCACCTGGCCATCCGGGATAGCGGGGCGGAGGCGCGCCGTGACCTCGAGTGCCGCTTTCACCGTCCCGACGGTTCTGCGTTCTGGGCCCTGGTCAGCCACGTGCCGCTCCTCGACGACGAGGGGGAGCGGCAGGCCTGGCTGTACCGGGTGAAGGACCACTCCGAGCAGCGCGCCCTGCTCGACGAGCTGGGACGCCGCGAGCACCAGCTCGCCGAGGCCCAGGCCGTCGCGGGTGTCGGCAGCTGGGAGCGCGACGTGGCCACCGGGGTGGTGTCCTGGTCGGTGCAGGCCTACCGGATGTGTCGCGTCGACCCCGCGACCTTCGAGCCCGCCGAGGACTCCTTCCTCGCGCTCCTGGATCCCCGCGACCTCGACCTTGTCCTGGTCCGGTACGCGCAGATGCTCGACGGAGGCGAGCCACTGGACGTCGAGTGTCGTCTCGCCGGTGGCCCTGAGAAGTGGCTTCGTGTCCGGGGGCGCGTCGTGTGTGACGACGCCGGGGAGGTGGCCCGCATCAGCGGAACGCTGCAGGACGTCACCGAGGCCAAGAACAACGAGCAGGGGTTGCAGTTCCTCAGCACCATGGGTCGAGCTGCCAACGAGGCGACGACTCTCCAAGAGGTCCTGATCAACTCGGAGCCGCTGGTGCGGCCCTACGCCCGGTGGCCCGCTGTCATGGTCGCGGCCCCCCGGTCGCCCGACCCCGGAGCCGACCTCTTCTACATCGACCTGGCTTGGGCCGCGGCCGACGAGGAGATGCTGCAGTTCGCCCGTGACCTCGTGCGGGAGGCAGTAGGGGTGCGAGGAACCGTGCAGCGTCTGGGACCTGGTGGAACGGTCCTGGTGGTCGGCCCGGTCCAGGTGGGAGAGCGGTTGGCGTGCGTGGTCGTCACCGACACCGAGGCCGGACATCGGGCGCCGGCAGGCGACCTGGTGGTCTTCGAGCAGATGCTGGCCATGCTTGCCAACGTCGCCGAGCGGGAGTGGGCGGCCGAGGAGCTCGCTGCCGCTCGCGACGCCGCGCTGAGCGCCTCGAGGGCCAAGTCGGACTTCCTGGCCACCATGAGCCACGAGATCCGCACGCCGCTCAACGGCGTGATCGGGCTGAGCGAGCTGCTGCGCCGCACCGAGCTGACGTCCCACCAGCAACGGCTCGCCGCAGGCGTCGACCAGGCGGGCCGGACACTGCTCGCGCTGGTGAACGACATCCTGGACCTCTCCAAGATCGAGGCCGGCCGCCTCGACCTCGAGGAGGTCGACTTCGACCCACGCGCCGTGGTCGAGCAGAGCGCCGCGCTCGTCGCCGACGCCGCTCGCGGCAAGGGCCTCGAGCTGGTGGTCTCGAGCGCCGCCGACATGCCGGTGCTGGTGCGTGGTGATCCGGTCCGCTTCGGGCAGGTCATCACGAACCTGGCCGCCAATGCGGTGAAGTTCACCGCCACCGGGGAGGTCGTGATCCGGGCCGAGCTCGACGACTCACGGGTACGCGTGTCGGTGCGCGACACCGGCGTCGGTATCCCGCCCGACGCGCAGGAGGGACTCTTCGAGGCGTTCACCCAGGCTGACAGCTCGACCACCCGGGAGTACGGCGGCACCGGCCTGGGTCTGGCCATCAGCAAGCGGATCGTCGGCGCCATGGGCGGCGACATCGGGGTGCGCAGCGTGGCGGGCGAGGGGAGCACGTTCTGGTTCACGGCTGCCCTGGGCGCAGCCGCCGAGGAGCACTCCACGGGCCGGAACGGGGTGCGGGAGAAGGTCGTGGCCGGACTCCGGGTCCTGGTCGTCGACGACAACGCCACCAACCGCTTCATCCTCACCGAGCAACTCTGCGGCTGGGCGGTGGACGTGACGGCCGTCGAGTCGGCCTACGAGGCCCTGGTCGAGCTGGACACCTCGGTGCGCCGCGGCATGCCCTACGACGTTGTGCTCCTCGACTACATGATGCCGGGCACCGACGGTGAGCAGCTGGCCCGCGTCGTACGCGCGGAACTGCGCCACGACGTCACCCGGCTCGTGCTGCTGTCGTCGGCGACGGAGCCGGCCGAGGGTTGGCTGAACAAGGCGGGGATCGACGGTTTCCTGAGCAAGCCTGTGCTCGCCTCACGCCTGCTCGACACGTTGGCCACGGTGGGAGGCCACTGGGAACCCCCCGCTGATCAGGAGGTCGGCGCCGACCTGATGCCGGCTGCGGACCGAGGGCGGATCCTGGTCGTCGAGGACAACGCGATCAATCAGCTGGTCGCCGAGGGGGTGCTACGCCGTCTGGGGTTTCAGGTGCAGATGGCCGACGACGGCGCTGCGGGTGTGGCCGCCGTTGCCGACCATCCGGACGGGTTCGTGGCCATCCTGATGGACTGCCAGATGCCGGTGATGGATGGTTTCGACGCCACCCGCGCGGTGCGTGCCATCCAGCACGGTGGCGTGCGCACCCCGATCATCGCGATGACGGCGGCTGCGGTGTCGGGTGAGCGGGAGGGTTGTCTGGAGGCCGGGATGGACGACTTCCTGGCTAAGCCCGTCGACGTGCGGCTGCTGGGGGAGGTCCTCGACCGCTGGGTAGCACCTCGCTCGGCGGCACCGGCATCCCTGCTCTCTACCCGCCTCGCCGAACTGCTGGAGGGCGGCATCGAGCTCAGTCTCATCGCGCAGATGGCCGAGCGTTTCGAGGCGATGGCCATCGATCTCTTCACCGCGCTGACCAGGGCCGTGCGTGAGAGTGACGCAGCTGCGGTAGGTCTGCACGCGCACGCCTTGAGCGGCAGCGCCGCCAGCCTGGGCCTCTCCTTGCTCGCGCAGCAGTGCACGCTCATCGAGCGGGCGGCGCGTGTGGGTCAGCTGCCGACAGGAGCGGCGCTGGAGGGCCTCCGAGTTGCGATCGCGGATGGGACGCGCGACCTGGCTTCTTTCGTCCGGGCACGAGCGCCCATTGCCTGAGCGGGACCGTTGAGTCCGCTGCGCCGGCGTTCCTGCCCGAGAGTCGATAGCTGCCTCGGCGCTGACAGCCAACACACACCCGTTCCGGACTTTCCGCCCAGGCCCACGTCATGGTGATCGAGTGCTCCAGAACGGCCGCTACGCGGAGGCGCGCGGGACGTGCTCCGGGTCAGGTCTGACGTGCTGTTCGGCCGCCAGCTGCACGTCGCCCACCTCCACCGGATCCTGCGCGGCAAAGTCCAAGGCCTGCTGCTAGAGCGACCGGCGCGTCAGCAGTAGTCCACGTAGTCGTCCGGCCTCGGGTAGCCGTTGCCCTGGCCGAACCAGTCCAGCCAGTCGTCGCCGGCGCAGATCCCCTCGCCGCCGGAGGCGTACGCGGCGCTCGTGCGGAACCCGACCGCAGGGTCGGTGGCAATGTCGCCCACCGCATCGCCGAGTGCCATGACCTCGGCGTCCTGCTCGAGGTCGTCGCGCTCGAGGGGGACGAACGGGCCGTAGGCGCGGACGAACACGACGTGGTCGCCCTGGTCGGCGATGGCCGCCACGAGGCCCGGGTCCTCCTCGGGAGAACCGTTCTCGTAAAGCAGCGTAGCCTCGACCTCGCCGGTACTGATGTCCTCGCACTCGAAGACGGAGCAGTCGGGGAACTCGTGCTCATCGCCCGCGAAGGGGTCGTCGGGCGAGACGATCACCCTGACGTGGGTGTTGTCACCCTCCGGGCGGTCGAAGGCCAGCTCGACGGCCAGCGTGTCCTCGCTGAGCAGCTCCTCGAACTCGTCGGGCAACAGCGCGGAGGCAGCGACCAGCGGCTCGTCGTAGTGGGCGACCACGGCCGCGGCCAGGCTGGGCGGAGTCGCCTCGGCACTGTCCGGGTCGCTGACGGAGGCGGCGTCCGAGCCGCATGCAGCCAGCAGAACCATCGCGGCCAGAAGAGCCGGCACGATGCCTGGCGGTCGTTCCATGAGACGACGGTACGGCGTAGACGGGTCCTTGCAGGGACGTGCGCCGGCTCCCCGGTTCGCCGCCACCCGCTGCGCTACCGGCGCATGGGGCCGGCCACGGGCCAAGGCATCACGGGGCTTGAAGCAAGTCTGGGTCGACCTCGTCGCCGTCGCCGACTGAACGCGTCCGCGGTCCAGACGCTCGACACCGACAGCTATCTGCGGCCGGACTCAGACGACCGCACGAGGCAGGCGATTGACTCCGTTCCGGGCCCCCTGTGGCCCGTGTGCGGCCCGGCGAGGTGGGGTGACTGCGTTTTCGCAGGTCAGGAGCGGTGGGGTGGACGGGCTGGCCTGTAGGCCGGGTTCTGTCCCTCGGCATCACTGCCTCGGGGGCGACCATCCATCTACGGCTGCCGTTGCCGACAGCCTCCAGCGGTCTACCCGTGCACTCGGGCGGGCCGCCCTCGAACGCGCACGCACTGCTCCGGAGAGCAGCTTCTTGACCTTGCTCCAGGTGGGGTTTGCCGAGCCGATCCGGTCGCCCGGACCGCTGGTGGTCTCTTGCACCACCGTTTCACCCTTACCGCCCCGGCCGGAGCCGGGGAGGCGGTCTGTTCTCTGTGGCACTGTCCCGCAGGTTGCCCCGGGTGGGTGTTACCCACCACCTCGCCCTGTGGAGCCCGGACCTTCCTCGGGGACCGGTCTCCCGGTCCACGCGGTCGCCCGACCAGCCCGTCCGTGAGGCAGCCTAGCGGCTCGTCAGACGGGACGACCCAGCTCGACCCCGCCGGTCGCCGCGGTCGTGCTGGCCGGGGTGGCCTGCGCCCCGCGCGGAGGGGAGGTCCGCGGTGTAGTTTCCGCTCCATGAGCGAGTTCTGGTACTGCTTGAACCACAAGAAGGTCGAGGGTCGCGACGGGTGCCGCAACCAGGACCGCCTCGGACCGTACGACTCCGAGGCCGAGGCCTCCCGTGCCCTGGAGAAGGCCGCGGAGCGCACCGAGGCCTGGGACCGCGACCCCGACTGGAACGACGACGAGGTCCCGAAGCCCGACGAGGACTGACCGCACCGGTGGCGCGCCGGCGCAACGCGGCCCGCGAGGCCAGGCGCGCGGCCCGGCGGGCACCCCGGCCCCCCGACGCGCCGTCGCCGTGGCCGTTCGTGGGCATGGGCCTGATGGCGGCCTCGCTGTTCCTGCACGGCGCCAGCGTGCTGGTGGCGCCGTGGTGGGGCGTCGTGCTGCTCCTCGTCCTTTGGGTCGCGGCCTTCGTGGTGTGCGTGCGCTGGTGGACGCCCCACCCGCGGCGGGTGCCGCTGGTGGCGGTGGTCTCGGTGGGGGTGTGGTTCGTGGTCCTGCTCGTCGGCGCGGTGCTCGGGGGCTGGTGAACCGCTCCGGTTAGGGTGACCCGGGTCACAGACCCCGACCCGTGAGGACCCACCGTGGCCCAGGACGAGCAGGATCAGCGTGCCCGCAGCACCGGCAGCACCGGCAGCACGACCGGGACCGGCGCCAGGACCGAGCAGCACGAGGTGACCGGGGCGGGAGGGGACGACGCCAGCGCGACGGGTCGTTCCCCGGGTCTGCAGTGGTCCTTCCGGGCGCTCGGGGTGGTGCTGGCCGGCGCCGTCTACGTCGCCCTCGGGTCGGCGGACCTCTCGGCGGACGGGCGGGTGGTCGCCGCCGTCGGGACCCTGATGGCGATCTGGTGGATGACCGAGGCGATGTCGCTGTCGGCCACGGCCCTGCTGCCCATCGTGCTGTTCCCGCCCCTGACCGGGCTGGGGATCGACGACGCCACGGCGCCGTACGCCGACCCGATCGTCTTCCTCTTCCTCGGCGGGTTCCTGATCGCGATCGCGATGCAGAAGTGGGACCTCCACCGCCGGATCGCCCTGCTGACCCTGCGCCGGGTCGGCACCCAGCCACGACGGATCGTGCTCGGGATGATGATCGCGACCGCGTTCCTGTCGATGTGGGTGTCGAACACCGCCACCACCTTGATGATGCTCCCGATCGGGATCAGCGTGCTGTCGCTGGTCGTCGAGAACACCGGCCGGAAGGGCTCCGGGCCCGAGGAGGGCGCCACCGCCGAGGCGCTGCACGACGGCACCGCCGTCAGCGACCTGGTCGAGGACCGCGACGTCCGCCTCTTCGGGGTCGCGCTCCTGCTCTCCATCGCCTGGGCGGCCTCGATCGGCGGGCTGGGGACCCTGCTGGGCAGCCCGCCCAACGCGATCGTCGCCGGCTACATCGGCACCGAGCTCGGCACCGACATCGGCTTCCTGCAGTGGATGCTGCTCGGCGTCCCGATCGTGGTCGTCTTCCTCGCGCTGGCCTGGCTCGTGGTCACCCGGGTGATCTTCCGCTTCGACCTCGCCGAGCTGCCCGGCGGCGAGGAGCTGATCAACGACCAGATCGCCGACCTCGGCCCGATGAGCCGCGGCGAGAAGATCGTGCTCGCGGTCTTCGCCGGCGCCGCCTTCCTGTGGATCGTCCCCGGGGTGCTCTCCAGCGTCGGCGCGGTGGCCGACGCCGCGCCGTGGCTCGGGTCGCTCGACGACACCGTGATCGCCGTCGGGGCCGGCATCGTGCTCTTCCTGATCCCCGCCGACGACCGCGGCACGATGACCCTGGAGTGGCACGACGCCGAGAAGGGCCTGCCCTGGGGCGTCCTGCTGCTGTTCGGCGGCGGGCTCAGCCTGGCCGGCGCCGTGGCCGGCTCCGGGCTCGACCAGTGGTTCGGCTCCCAGGTCGGCGGCCTGGGCGTCCTGCCGATCGTGCTGCTGCTGCTCGCGGTGGTCACCCTGGTCCTGCTGCTCACCGAGGTCACCAGCAACACCGCGACCGCGGCCACGTTCATCCCCATCCTGGGCGGGGTGGCGGTCGGCATCGGCGTGGACCCGACGACCCTGCTGATCCCGGCGGCGCTGGCCGCGACGTGCGCGTTCATGCTGCCGGTCGGCACCCCGCCGAACGCGATCGTCTTCGGCACCGGCACGGTCAAGATCACCGAGATGGCCCGTGGCGGGGCGGTGCTCAACGTGATGGGCGCCGTGCTGATCACCCTCTTCACCGTCACGATCGGCCCGGCCGCCCTGGGCCTGGTGATCTAGCGGCGGCGTCGGCGGCGTCGGCGGGGGAGTCGGGGTGAGGGGTGGTCAGCCCCGCACCGGCTCCACCCGCAGGACGCGGTCGGCGCCCCCGCCGTTGTCGGTGGTGACGACCAGCGCGCCGTCGGCCAGCTGGGTGACCGAGCGCAGCCGGCCCTGCTCGCGCAGCACCGGGGGCACCCGTACGTCCGTGAGCCGCCCCTTGCCGTCGTAGGCCTGGAACATCATCCGCGTCCCGCCGAGCACGGCGACGGCCAGGCGTCCGCGGTAGCGGCCCCATGCAGCGCCGCGGATGAAGGTCGCCCCCGACGGGGCGATGGTCGGGTTGCCCGAGCGCCAGCGTGCGGCGCGCTGCTTGCCCGGCAGCGAGAAGTCGGTCATCGGCACGGACTCGTCGTAGCCGGGGCGCGGGTCCCAGCCGTAGTTGGCGCCGCGGCGCAGCAGGTTGACCTCGTCGTCGCGGTAGGAGCCGTGCTCCACCGACCACAGCGAGCCGTCGGCCCGCTGGGCGAGGCCCTGCACGTTGCGGTGGCCGTAGGTGAGCACGTAGCGCTTCTTGCGGTTCTCCGAGCCGGCCCACGGGTTGGCCGCCGACGGGCGGCCGGTCCGCGGGTCCAGCCGCAGCACCTTGCCGTTGAGGGAGGTCCGGTCCTGCGGGTTGGCGCCGACCGCGGCGTCGCCGGTGCCGACCAGGAGGGCGCCTCGGTCGGTGACCAGCAGTCGGCAGCCGCCGTGGCGGCCGCTCGTGGCCTGGATGCCCTTCAGCAGCACGTCGGCCCCGCCGACCGTGGTGCCGTCCTGGCCAAGCCGCCACGCCACGACCCGGACGTCGTGCCGGTCCCCGGCGGCGTTGCTGCCCTGGCAGGTGTAGAAGCGGCGGTTGTCCTCGAAGCCCGGGTCGACGGCCAGGCCCATCAGGCCCGTCTCTCCCGAGACCCACACCCGGTCGGAGGGGAAGTCGAGGGTGCGGGTGCCCCCGTCGTCGACGATGCTGAGCCGGGCCCGGTCCCGCTCGCTGACGAGCAGCCCGCCCCCAGGGAGCTCCTGGACGTCCCAGGCGTGGTCGAGCCCGTCGGCGAGCGTGGTCACCTGCAGGGCCGGGAACGGGCGCGGCGCGCGGGCGGTCACCGGGGACGGGTACGCCGTCATCGGCGCCGTCGGCCCGACCGCCGAGGCCCCGCTGCCCACCGGCACCGCCGGCTCGGCGCCGGCTCCCGTCGCCGGGAGCAGCGCGGCGGTCAGCGCGAGCAGGGACGAGGCGACGAGCGAGGCGACGACGGGGGTGCGCATGGGCTCACGCTAACCCCGGCGACCGACGCCCGGGAGGGAATGACCGGCCTGGTCTCAGAACGTGTGCTCGGGCCCGGGGAACGCGCCGGTACGGACCTCGTCGGCGTAGGCGCGGGCACCCTCGAGGAGCACCGATCGCACGTCGGCGTACTGCTTGACGAAGCGGGGGAGCCGCCCGGTGCGCAGCCCGAAGGCGTCCTGCCAGACCAGCACCTGGCCGTCGCAGCCGGCGCCCGCGCCGATCCCGATCGTGGGGATCGTCAGCTCTGCGGTGACCCGGGCGGCGGTGTCGCCGGGCACCATCTCCATCACGACCGCGAACGCCCCGGCCGCCTCGACCGCGCGGGCGTCGGCCAGCACCCGCTCCGCGGCGTCGCCGCGGCCCTGGACGCGGTAGCCGCCGAGGGCGTGCTCGGACTGCGGGGTGAAGCCGATGTGGGCCATCACCGGGACGCCCCCGCGCGAGAGGCGCTCGATCTGCCCGACCATCTCGACGCCGCCCTCGAGCTTCACGGCCTGGGCGCGGCCCTCCTTCATGAAACGGGCCGCCGTCAGGTACGCCTGCTCCGGCGAGGCCTGGTAGGACCCGAACGGCAGGTCGCCGACCACGAGTGCGCGGCGTGCCGATCGGGCGACCGCGGCGGTCAGGGGCAGCAGCTCCTCGACCGTGATCGGCAGCGAGGTGTCGTGGCCGAGCACGTTGTTGCTGGCGCTGTCCCCGACCAGGAGCACCTCGACGCCGGCCTCGTCGAAGATCTCGGCGGCGTACTGGTCGTAGGCGGTCAGCATCGAGAACCGCTCGCCGCGCTCCTTCATCTCCCGCAGGTGCGCGGTCCGGACCCGGCGCGGCCGGGCCGGCTGCGCGGGCCCGTCGTGAGGTGCGTCGGCGGGCGCGCCGGAGGCGTACGGGGGAGTCTCCTGGGGGCTGGTCGTCACCGTCCCAGGCTAGTGCGCGGCGGGCCCCGCGCCACCAGGTGGGACGTAGGCCATCTGGGGTGTGACGTGGACCACGCGGCGTGGGACGGTGGGGCGCCAGGTACGTCACGTCAGGCCCCGTGCGCGGGGCAGAGGGAGGACCACCATGTCCGGAAACCGCATCGTCACCTATCAGGGCCCCGGCGAGGTCAGCATCGAGACCGTCGACTACCCGAAGCTGGAGATCCCGAAGGAGGTGGCGGACGCGATGGGCGTCAAGCAGGCCGCCCCGCACGCGGTGATCCTCAAGCTCGTCACCACCAACATCTGCGGCAGCGACCAGCACATGGTCCGCGGCCGCACCACCGCCCCGATCGGCCAGACCCTGGGTCACGAGATCACCGGCGAGGTGATCGAGGTCGGCGACGACGTGCTCTTCGTCAAGGAGGGCGACATCTGCTCGGTGCCCTTCAACATCGCCTGCGGGCGCTGCCGGATGTGCAACGAGGGCAAGACGGGCATCTGCCTGAACGTCAACCCGGCCCGCGCCGGCGCCGCCTACGGCTACGTCGACATGGGCGGCTGGCTCGGCGGCCAGGCGCAGTACGTGATGATCCCGTTCGCCGACTTCAACCTGCTGAAGTTCCCCGACCGGGACGCCGCGCTGGAGAAGATCCTGGACCTCACGATGCTCTCCGACATCTTCCCGACCGGCTACCACGGCGCCTACACCGCCGGGGTCACCACGGGCTCGACGGTCTACGTCGCCGGCGCCGGCCCGGTCGGCCTGGCCGCGGCCTTCTCGGCGCAGCTTCTCGGTGCGTCCCGGGTGATCGTCGGCGACATGATCGGCGACCGCCTGCGCCAGGCCGAGACGTTCGGCTGCGAGACCGTCGACCTCTCGACGGACGGCAGCCTGGCCGACAAGATCGCCGAGCTGCTCGGCGAGCCCGAGGTGGACGCCGCGGTCGACGCGGTGGGCTTCGAGGCCCGCGGCCACGGCGAGGGCGCGGCCGAGGCCCCGGCCACGGTGCTCAACGACATCATGACCGTCTCGCGGGCCGGTGCCTCGCTCGGCATCCCGGGCCTCTACGTCACCGGCGACCCGGGGGCCGTCGACGACGCCGCCAAGGAGGGGCAGATCGGGGTCAAGCTCGGGCTCGGCTGGGCCAAGTCGCACGCCTTCACCACCGGCCAGTGCCCGGTCAAGCAGTACAACCGGCAGCTGATGAACATGATCCTGGCCGGCAAGGCCGACATCGCCAAGGCGGTCAACGCCAAGACGATCGGTCTCGAGGACGCCCCCCGCGGCTACCAGGAGTTCGACGCGGGTGCCGCGACGAAGTACGTCATCGACCCGCACGGCATGGTCGCCTGACAGGTCCCCCGAGGGACGCTCAGACGGGTCCGGCCGTCGTCAGCAGCTCGCGCAGCAGGTGCAGGCAGCTGACGACGGTGCGGGCCCGTACGTGCGCCCGGGACCCCCCGAGCCGCAGCTCGCGGGGCTCGTCCCCGTCGGGTCCGCTGACGCAGACGTGGACCAGACCGACCGGCTTCTCCGCGGTGCCGCCGTCGGGCCCGGCGACACCGGTCACGCTGATCCCGTACGTGGTGCCCAGCCGCTCCCGCGCCCCCCGCGCCATCGCGACCGCGACCTCCTCGCTGACCGCGCCGACGCGCTGGAGCAGGGCCTCCTCGACGCCCAGCTGGGAGGTCTTGACCTCGTTCGCGTAGGTCACGAACCCGCCCTGCAGGTAGGCCGAGGAGCCCGCCCGGTCCGCGAGCCGACCGGCCAGCAGGCCCGCGGTGCAGGACTCGGCGGTGGCGACGGTGGCCCCGCGCCCGCGCAGCAGGTCGGCCACCACCTCGTCGACGGTGCGGTCGTCGTCGGAGAAGACCTGGGCGCCGAAGTGGGCGTGCAGCGCCGCGAGCAGGGCGTCGTAGGCCGGCTGCGCCGTGGGCGCGTACCTGGTGACCACCTCCAGCTCGCCGTCGCGCAGGCAGGTGGTGACCTCGAGGTCGGCGAAGCCGTCGGCGCTCGGGCCGTCCTCGTGGGCGCGCAGCACCTCGGCGAGCTCGGCCTCGGGCGGTCCCCACAGCCGTACGGTGGCCTGGCGCAGCTCGGCGGCACCGGCCAGCGCGGCCCGCACCAGGTCGTCGGTCACCGCGTCGTCCCACATGGGGCGCAGCTCGCCCGGGGGACCGGGCAGCACCACGACCGGGGGCCGTCGCCGGTCGCGGGCGGGACCACGAGCCCGGGGGCGGTGCCGACCGGGGCGAGGACGTGGGCGCCCTCGGGGACCATCGCCTGCTTGCGCACCCCGACCGCGGCGGCCCGGCCGGGCTCGCCCCAGCCGCGCTGGGCGTGCAGGGAGGCGACGACCTCGGTGATCTGCTCCTCCAGCGCGGCGTCGAGGTGGGCGCTGCGGCCCTGGACCTCGGCCACGACCTCGGCGGTCAGGTCGTCGGCGGTGGGACCGAGCCCGCCGGTGGTGATGACCAGCGCGTGGTCGGCGGCCAGGAACCGGATCGCGCCGGCGAGGTCCTCACGACGGTCGCCGACGACCACGATCCGGCCGACGTCGACGCCGAGGAGCCGGAGCCGCTCCGCCAACCAGGGACCGTTGGCGTCGGCCACCCGCCCGGTGAGGACCTCGGTTCCGGTGACGACCACTCCCGCACGCACGACCATGCCGCGATCGTAGGCCGGGCGGCCGACACCCCCGTGTGGTCGGTCAGCCCGCGGCGTCGGCCGCCGCCTCGAGGTCGGCGACCACGATCCGCGACATCGTGAGCATCGCCCGCAGGGCGGCCTGCGCGCGGGCGGGGTCCGGGTCGCCGAGGAGGTCGTAGAGCCGCTGCGGGACGATCTGCCACGACAGCCCGAACCGGTCCGTGAGCCAGCCACACCGCGACTCCTCCCCGCCGTCGACCAGGGCGTCCCAGTAGCGGTCGACCTCGGCCTGGTCCGCGCACTGCACCGATACCGAGACGGCCTCGCTGAAGTGCGCGTGCACCGGCCCGCCGTTGATGCCGCGGAACGGCATCCCGTCGAGCACCCACTCGGCGCCGAGCACGGTGCCGTCGGGGTTGCGGGCCATCGCCCCGGCCGAGGACCGCGGGAAGATCGACGTGTAGTGGGCGACGGCCTCCTCGAGCCGGTCGTCGAACCACAGGCAGGTGCTCAGGGGCGTGTCGATGCGCGTCATGGCAGGACCGACCGTGCGGGGCCGCCGGACTCATCGGCGCACGACCCGTACCGGTCCCTAGAGTGAGCGCGTGGACTTCTTCTCCGCCTACGCCCACGGCTTCGCCCGGGTCGCGGCCTGCACGTTGCCGGTGGCGCTGGCCGACCCCGCGGAGAACGCCCGACGGGTGCTCGCGCAGGCGCGGGAGTGCGACGCCGAGGGCGTCGCCGTCGCCGTCTTCCCCGAGCTGTGCCTGACCGGCTACTCCGTCGACGACCTCTTCCTCCAGGACACGCTGCTGGAGGCCGTCACCGACGCGGTCGACGACCTGGTCGAGGCCAGCCGCGACCTGCTGCCCGTCCTGGTCGTCGGAGCGCCGCTGCGCGACGGCCACCGGCTGCTCAACGCCGCCGTGGTGATCCATCGCGGACGGGTGCTGGGGGTGGCGGCGAAGTCCTACCTGCCGACCTACCGCGAGTTCTACGAGCGCCGCTGGTTCGCCCCGGCCGACGACCGCCGCGGGGCGACGACCCGCCTGGCCGGTCAGGACGTCCCGCTCGGGCCCGACCTGCTCTTCGCCGCCACGGACGTGACCGGCCTGGTCCTGCACGTCGAGGTGTGCGAGGACATGTGGGTGCCGGTGCCGCCGTCGGCCGAGGCCGCGCTGGCCGGGGCGACCGTGCTCGCGAACCTGTCGGGCAGCCCGATCACGGTGGCCCGCGCCGAGGACCGCCGGTTGCTGGTGCGCGGCGCCAGCCACCGGTGCGCCGCGGCGTACGTCTTCGCCGCCGCCGGCCAGGGCGAGTCGACGACCGACCTGTCGTGGGACGGCCAGACCATGGTCTACGAGGTCGGCGACCTGCTGGCGGAGTCCGAGCGGTTCCCCGAGGGCCCGCGGCGCAGCGTGGCCGACGTCGACCTCGACCGGCTGCGCCAGGAGCGGCTGCGCCAGGGCACCTTCGACGACAACCGGCGCACCCACGCCGAGCGCGTGGCCGGCCTGCGCACGGTGCCCTTCGAGCTGGGGCCGCCGACCGGCGACGTCGGCCTGCGACGCACGGTCCACCGCTTCCCGTTCGTGCCCGACGACGCGGAGCGGCTCGCGCTGGACTGCTTCGAGGCCTACAGCATCCAGGTCGCCGGCCTGGAGCAGCGGCTGCGGGCGATCGGGCAGCCGAAGGTCGTGATCGGCGTCAGCGGCGGCCTCGACTCCACGCACGCGCTGATCGTCGCCGCCCGCGCGATGGACCGCCTCGGTCGCCCGCGCACCGACATCCACGCGATCACGATGCCGGGGTTCGCCACGGGCGGGACCAGCAAGTCGTACGCGACCCGCCTCGCCACGTCGCTGGGCGTGCACTTCGAGGAGCTCGACATCGTGCCCGCCGCGCGGCAGATGCTGTCCGACCTCGACCACCCGTTCGCCGGGGGCGAGCCGGTCTACGACGTGACCTTCGAGAACGTCCAGGCCGGGCTGCGCTACGACTACCTGTTCCGGCTGGCCAACCACCGCGGCGGGATCGTGGTGGGCACCGGTGACCTGTCGGAGCTGGCGCTGGGCTGGTGCACCTACGGCGTGGGCGACCAGATGTCGCACTACAACGTCAACGCAGGCGTCCCCAAGACGCTGATCCAGCACCTGATCCGCTGGGTGGCGGACTCGTCGCAGTTCGACGACGAGACCGGGGCGGTGCTGCGCGAGGTGCTGTCGCAGGAGATCACCCCCGAGCTGGTGCCGCACGCCGAGGGCGAGCAGCCCCAGTCGACCGAGGCCACGGTCGGGCCGTACGCGCTCCAGGACTTCACGCTCTACCACGTGCTGCGGCGCGGCTACCGGCCCAGCAAGATCGCCTTCCTGGCCTGGCACGCCTGGCACGACGAGACCGCGGGGGAGTGGCCCCCGGGCTTCCCCGAGGAACGGCGCACGGCCTACGACCTCGCGACGGTGCGGGCCTGGCTCCAGGTGTTCTGCCGGCGGTTCTTCGCCAGCCAGTTCAAGCGCTCGGCGCTGCCGAACGGGCCCAAGGTGAGCGCCGGCGGCACCATGTCGCCGCGCGGGGACTGGCGGATGCCCTCCGACGTCGGCCCGGCCGCCTGGCTGGCCGAGATCGAGGCGCGCGTGCCCTCCGGGGACGAGCGGTGAGCGCCGGTGCGGCCGTGCGGGTGCTGGTCGTCGAGCACGAGGACGACGCCCCCGCGGCCTGGGTCGGGCGGTGGCTGGTCGACGCCGGCGCCGAGCTCGACGTACGACGGCCCTACCTGGGCCAGGCGCTGCCGGTGGACCTGGCCGACCACGACGCGCTGCTCGTGCTCGGCGGCGAGATGGGCGCCACCGACGACGACGTCCCGTGGATCGTGCCGACCAAGGAGCTGATCGCCCGGGCGGCGGCCGACGGCGTCCCGACGCTGGGCATCTGCCTGGGCCACCAGCTGTGCACGGTCGCGCTCGGCGGCGCGGTGGTCCGCAACCCGCGCGGCCAGCAGATGGGGGTGCTCGACGTCGGGTGGGCCGAGGACGCCTCCGCCGACCCGCTGCTCGGCGCGGTCGCCGACGCCGCCCTCGCCGTGCACTGGAACAGCGACGTCGTCACCGAGGTGCCCGACGGCGCCCGGGTGCTGGCCCGCGCGCCGGGCGGCGAGGTGCAGGCCGTACGCCTGGCCCCGTCGGTGTGGGGGGTGCAGCCGCACCCGGAGGTCGACGAGGAGGTCGTCGCCTCCTGGGCGCCCTTCTCCCGCGCGGTCCACGGGGACGGTCCGGTCGACGAGGCCCTGGCCGGGATCGCTGCCGCCCGCGACGAGCTGCACGCCTCCTGGCGGCCGCTCGCGGCGGCGCTGGTCCGGCTCGCAGGCGACCGTCGCTGAACCGTCGCCGGTTCGCCGCTGATTCGCCGCTGATTCGCCGGGGGACCCGGACGTGCCCGCAGCCGGACCGCGGGGCGGCCCGGCTGCGGGACGGGGTGCCGTGGTGTCACGGCGGTCGTGCGGGACAGGTCAGCAGATGACCTTCAGCACGTAGTTGCCCTGCGCGGCCCCGTAGGACTCCACAGCGATCCGGTACGTGACGCCCCGCGAGGCGTCGAAGCTGACCCGGCTGTTGTTGCCGTTGCCGCCGTCGTCGTCCACCGCGACGGGGCTCAGCTGCTGCAGGCGGTTGCCGCGGTAGACCGCGAGGATGGTGTCGAAGTCGCTGCCGTTGGTGTTCATCACGACGGTCCGGCTCCTCGGGGCCTCCCACTTCGACCAGGCCGACTGCACCGGCAGCGACGCGGCGCCGAAGTGGGTCGGCTCGCCGGTCTGTCCGGTGGCCTCGAAGTTGTCGCCCTCCTGGACGGCGTTGCAGCGCTCGGGGGTGAGGTTGTCGGCCCGGCTGAACAGGTCGTTGCGCGGCTCGGCGGCGTGGGCCGGCACCGTGGCCAGCCCGGTCAGCAGGCCGGCGGCGAGGACCGGAGCGGTCAGGGCACGGAAGGTGGTGCGGTTCATGGCGTTCTCCTGTTGGTGTGGTCGCCGCGGGTGCGGCGGAACGGGTGGTGCGGGTGGTGGTGCGGGTCGTGCGGGGTGTCGCTGGGGGTCGGGTTGGGGCCGGGTCGGCGGAGGGTCGCGGCCCTGTCCGGCAGGTCCGCTACGCACGGCCCGGACCCGGTCCGGTCGCGGCCGGGGAAGATGGGCCGGTGCCGACGGCGTCGGCCGCGACCCGGAGGACGGCGGCGCACTCGCGGTGGCCCGAGACGGTCGCGGGGCAGGTCTCCCAGTAGCGGACCGTGGCCGCGACCTCGGCGGCGGCGTCCTCCTCGGCCCGGGCGAGGCGGAGCAGCTCGGTGCGCAGGTGCCGGCGCACCAGCGGGGGGAGGTCGCGGGTCAGGGTGTCCATCTGTCTCAGCTCCGTTCGTGTCCGGATCGGGTGGCGCCGGGTGGTGGTGGGGCGCTACGTCGATGCTGCGACCGCGCGGACGCCGGCGGTGTCCGCCCGCCGACAGCACGGACGTCGGGTGCCCGACACCGCGACGGCCGTGCCGCGCGGCCCTTGACGGCAGCCCGAGCGGTGGTTGACTGACGAGGTGGACTGGCCGCTGTTCGACGGGCTCCCCGAGGCCCAGCGACAGGGCCTCGCCCAGGCCAGCCGCCGGCGTACGTTCGCCCGCGGCGAGGTGCTGTTCCACGAGGGAGACGCCGCCGACTCCCTCCACCAGGTCAGCAGCGGCGCCGTGGCCGTCCGGGTCACCACCGCAGCCGGCGACCTGTGCATGCTGGACGTGATGGGGCCGGGCCGGGTCTTCGGCGAGCTCGGGCTGCTCGTCACCCACCGCACCCGGACCGCGACCGCCGTGGCCCTCGAGGCGACCGAGACGCGGGCACTGCCGTACACGAGCTTCGACGCGCTCCGCCGTGCCGACCCGTCGGTGGACCGGATGCTCACCCAGCTGCTGGCCGAGCACGTCGACCGGCTCAGCCACCGGCTGCTGGAGGCGCTGTACGTCGGCGTGGACCGCCGGGTGGCGCGGCGGCTCCTGGACCTGGCGAAGGTCTACGACGACGGCGCCGGCGGGCCGGTACGCATCCCCCTCGCGCAGCGCGAGATCGCCGAGCTCGCCGGTGGGTCGCGGGCGACCGTCAACGAGGTCCTGGGGAGGCTGGCCGACCAGGGTGCGGTCTCGCGGGGACGGGGCCAGCTGGCCGTGCTCGACCGTGCGGTGCTGGCCCGCCGGGCGGGCCTCGACGACTAGGACGCGACGTGCTGTCGGCAGGCCGACGTCCGGGGTGTCGGCCGGGCGACAGAGCGTGGGAGACCCCGGTGGCAGCGTCGGAGCACCGGGGCGTGCCGACCGGTCCGTCCCGGTCCGCACGCCCGCCACCGAGGTGCGTTGACCTCCCCTCCCGAGCGGCCTACCGTCGTCCCGAGGGGTGGTCCCCGTGCCCGACCCCCGGGAGAAGAGCCATGAAGCTCCGCAGAACCGTCGCCGCCGGCGTCGCCTCCACCGCACTCGCCGCTGTCGCCGCAGCCGTCCCGGTCCCGCCCGCCGAGGCCCGGTGGAGCTTCCACGACTCGGCCGTGGGCGAGGTCGTCGTCGCGCCGGACGGCGCCACCCGCGCGGACACGTGCCGGGGGCGGCTGCGTGCGGTCGCCGGGTGGGCCACCTTCGTCGACGTCGGGGGCGGCCAGGACCCCGCGACGGTGCCGGTGCCGCCCGACGCGTTCTCCCCGGTGAGGTACCAGGTCTGGGAGGCCCCGGCCGGGTTCGACGGCTTCGACTCCGCGTCCCTGGACCAGGACACCGGCGGTGTGGTCTTCACCGACGCCGAGGGGGTTGCCCACCCGGCCAGGCTCGCGGGGTCCGCGACGACCCCCGCCCGGAGCGCCGTGGAGACGCCCAGACCGGCGGGGGGCGACCCCGGCCGCAGCGACAACTACGTGTTCACCACGGCGCCCTTCTCGGTCGCCCTGACCGGCGTCCGCACCGGTGACCTGCTCGGGCTCGCCCCGCGGGGGTCGGGCGGCGGGATCTTCGTCGAGCTCCGCGCGGTCGACTGCGGGCTGCCGGTCCGCGGCGCCCGGGTCGACCTGCTGCCGGGCTCGACCGAGAACGTCGTCCAGCCCCACGTGGCGGCGGACCTGCTGCCGGTCCGCATCTTCGGCAGCCCGCGCCTCCAGGTCCGGCAGCTCGAGCGGGTCCGTCTCGGTGAGGCCGCCCCGGTCGCCGTCCGCGCCCCCCGCGATCATGACCGGGACGGGCGCGCGGACCGGGTCTACCTCTTCGCCCAGGGCGACACCGACATCCAGTGCGTCGACCGCGGCGTCGTGGTCACCGGTCGTGCCGGTGACCGCGAGCGCATCTCGGCGCGGAGCCCGATCGTCACCGCGGGGTGCTCGGGCTGACCCGGGGGGTCCGGCACCGCCGGTCGAGAGGCGGCGAGGAGCAGGCGTGGACGTGACAGCGCTGGCACCGGCGCGGTGCTTCGCCCACGACCTCTTCGTCGAGGGCACCACCCTGGTGCAGGACACGACCACGATGGCCGTGGACCTGGCCGGGTTCACCTCGCTGACCGAGCGTCTGTCGGTCTGGGGCAGCCACGGCACCGAACGGCTCAGCCAGGTCCTGCGCGGCTACTTCGAGGGCGTCACCGACCTCGTCGTCGAGGCCGGCGGCGACGTGGTCGCCTTCGGCGGCGACAGCCTGTCGATCCTGTTCGACGGGCCGCCCCGGACCACGGTGCGGGCCGCGCTGGACGCAGCCCAGCGGGTCCAGCAGCTCACCGCCGCGACCGAGGCCGTCGCCGTACCCGGGGGCTCGCTCAGCCTCCAGGTACGCCTGGGGGTGGCGCGCGGCGCGGTGGCCACCGCCGTCGCGCGGTCGGGCGGTCGGCTGCTCCCGGTGCACGTGGGGCCGGGGCTGGACCTGGCCCACGCCGCCCAGGAGGCCGCAGCGACCGGGTCGGTCGCGGTCGACGGCTCCGCTGGTCCGTGGCGGTCCGGGGCCGCAGCGACCGGGCCGACCCGGGTGGGTCCGAGGCTGACCGGGACCCGGCTGACCGGGGCCCGGCCGTCGGGGACGCGTCCGGCCGTCGACGCCCTGCTCCCGGCGGCCCTGCTCGAGCGGCTGCACCGGGGGCGGGCGCTGGAGGGCAGCCACCGGACGGTCACCGTGGCGTTCGTCCGGTACCCACCCGTCGACCCCGGCGGGCTGCGTCCGTTCCTCGACCGCGTGGCCACGCTCGTCGACCTCGTCCTCGCCAGCGGTGGCGAGGTCGTCCAGGTCTCGGGCGGCGACAAGGGGGTGCTGGCCATGGTCGTGCTGGGAGCACCGGTCGCGCACTCGGACGACCCGGCCCGCGCGGCGCACGCGATGGTCGAGCTGCGGCGCCACGAGCCCCAGGTCGCCGTCGGGATCGCCACGGGTCCGGTGTTCGCCGCGGTCCTCGGCTCCACCACCCGGGTGTTCCCGACGCACACCGGCCTCGTCGTCAACGTCGCCGCTCGACTGGCCCAGCACGCCGAGGCCGGGCGGATCCTGGCCGACGACCGGACCTGGGAGGTGGCGGCGCCACGCCTGCGGGCCCAGGGGCGGCCCCGGCGGCTCGCGGTCAAGGGCTGCGACGCCCCGGTGCTGGTCCACCCGGTCGCGGGTCGGCGACGTGCCCGGTCCCACCCCGCGGCGGAGCCGCTGCCGCTCCTGGTGGGGCGGCGGTCGGAGGTCGCGCGCGTCGAGCAGCTGCTGGACGGTGCCGCGGGGGACGGGGAGGCGTGCTCACGCTGCAGGGCCCGGCCGGCATCGGGACGTCCCGGGTCGCCCGGGAGGCCCTCGACCGCGCCCGGACGCGCGGCTTCGTCCCGGTGCACGTGGATGTGGCGGACCATCCGCGGGGACGTGCTGCCGGCGTCTGGCGGGACCTCCTGGGCGGGTTGCTGGGCATCCGTGGCGGGTCGGCGCGGTCGGTCTGGATCGAGGCGCTCGCCCGCGCGCTGCCCGACCTGCCGGACCACGCCGCGGTCCTCGGGCCCGTCCTCGGGCTGGGCGCCGGCGCGACACCCCGGCCCCTCGACCCCGAGGCCGGGCAGCTGGCGCCGGAGCTGGCGCAGACCGCCGTCGGCCGTGTGCTGGTCCGCCGCTCCCGACGCCGCCCCGTGGTCGTGGTCGTGGAGCACGCCGACCGGCTCGACGAGGTGTCGGTCGGGCTCCTGCACGAGCTGGGTGCCTCGGCGGGCCGGTGCGCGGCGGCGCTCGTGGTCACGTGGGGCTCGGAGGAGGGCCCGGTCCCCTCGGCGGCACCGACCGACGTGGTCACCCTCGCCCCGCTCGACCCCGACGAGACCGGCCTGCTGGCGGAGGAGGCGTGGCGCCGGGCCGGCGGGGGCACGCCGCCGGCCTGGCTGGCCGGGATCGTGGTCCCGCACGCCGGGGGCAACCCCCTGGTCGCCCAGGCGTCCGTGCACGCGCTGCTCGGCCGGTGGCGGCCGGGGGAGCCGCCGCCCGCGTCCGTGGTGCTCGCCGGCCCGGTCGCGGGAGTCGTCGCGTCCCAGGTCGACCGGTTGCCGGTGCACGCTCACGAGCTGCTGACGGTCCTCGCCGTGGCAGGGCGTCCCTGCGGTCTGCGGCTGCTGGCCGACCTCCTCCCCGCGGCTCGTGACGTGGCGGACGTACGCCTCCTGGCGACCCGGCTGAGCGCCGACCGGCTGGTGACCAGCGCCGACGGCCCCGACGAGACGTACCGGATCGGTCACGACCTGGTGCGGCGCGTGGTCCACGACGCGACGAGCCATGCCGAGCGCGAGCGTCTGCATCGTGCGTTGGTGGACCGGCTCGTCGCCGCGGACGCGGACCCGGTCGAGGTCGCCGAGCACGTCGAGCCGCTGGCCGACCCGGTGCTGGGCAGGCGGTGGTACCCGCTCGCCGCGCGCGCCGCACGAGACGGCTGGGACCCGACCGGCGCGCTCCGGTGGCTCGAGCGGCTCAGGCCGCTGGTGCACGGCCCCGCGCTCGACCGGGTCGAGCTGGAGGTGCTGGAGGTGCTCCTGGTGGCCGGCCGGGCGAACGAGGTCCTGGAGCGGTTCGACCTCCCCGTCGACGACAAGGGTGCGGCGGGTGCCGGGGCCGGCGCGGTGGCCCCGGGGACGGGTGACCGTGGCCCGGTCGGGCGGCGGCTCCTCGTGCTCGCCGAGGCCTCGTACGCGTGCGGGCAGCTGCACCGTACGGAGCAGGTCGCAGCCGAGCTGATGCGGCTGGTCGACGGCACCGACGAGGCGCGCTACCAGCGGGCCGGCGAGCTGCTCGTGCTGGCGCGATGCCACCAGGGCGACCTGGAGGCCGCGCTGGTGGCCGGCCGTGCGCTCACCGCCCGGGCCGAGGACGGCGCGGACCCCGCCGCCCGGGCGAGCGCCTCGGCGGCGCTCGCCGTGGCCCTGGTGCTGTCCGGGCAGCCGGGGGCCGCGGCCGAGCGCTACCGGGCCGCGCTGGTCGCGGCCACCACGGCGCGCGACGTGGTCCGGCAGGTGCACGTGCTGAGCGACCTCGCCGGGTGCGAGTACCTGCAGGGCAGGCACCAGGAGTGCGTGGAGCTGATGACGCAGGCGCGGGGGAGCGCCGACACGATCGGCTACCGGCGCCACCTCCCGTTCAGCCTCAACAACGAGGGCCAGCTGCGCGTGGCTCTCGGCGACCCCTACGCCACCGCGTGCGCGTCGGCGTCGGTGCAGCGCAGCCTCGAGCTGGGTGACCTGTCGGAGGCCGCCGACGCTCTCCAGACGTGGCTGGGCGCCACGCCGTCGCTCGCCGCCGATGCCGGCCTGTGGCGCCGCCTCGTCGAGGTCGACCTGCGGCTGGGGCGGTGGCTCGAAGCCGCTGCCGAGTGGGCCGAGCTCGCGGTCGTGCTCGCGCGGTCGGGCCGGTACGACGCCGCCCGGCACGCGGCGCGGGAGGCCGACGGCGCCGATCCGGGGCGCAACCCCGCCGACGTCCGCCGCCGGACGACTCTCGCGCGGCTGCTGGCCGACGCGCGCGACCCGGCTCGTTCCGGGGCCCCGAACCGGCAGCTGGTCCTCGACGGACTCGACCGGCTCGTCCGCGGTGCGGCTGCCGACGAGCGCGAGAGCGCCGAGGTCGCAGTCGAGCGCTGGCGGCTGTCTCGTACGCCCGCGACCCGGGCCGAGGCGGTGCGGTCGGTTCAGGAGGCGTACGCCACCGAGCCGTCCGCGGTCGTCCGCTCCTGGTTCCGGCTGCTCCGGGAGCCGGCGCCGCCCGCCCCCGACCGCCTGCCGCCCCCGGTGGGCATCCCCCGGGGCCGCCACACGCGCCGCGACCTCGAGCAGGCGTTCGCCGACGTCGAGGCCGCCGTCGCCGAGGCCGCGGCGCCCTGAGCCGACCGCCCCGGTGGTCGAGGAGCGAGCGAAGCCCCGGTGGTCGAGGAGCGAGCGTCTCGAGACCAGCACCGGCGACTGTTACTGAACGCTTGATCGAATGTGTTCGTCCTGGGTGGGGACAGCCGCCTCTGACCTGTGGAAACACCCCAGGGCTGTCGGTGGCGGGTGCTTGGATTGATGCATGGCCACCGACAAGGACACCACTACCGGGCACCCCGTGCCGTGCGGTGTCCGCGCCCTGTCGGCCTCGGTGTCGGCGTTGGCGGAGCGGCCCCTGTTCGCGTTGGACGCCGCCACCACCAGGGACACCATCCAGTCGCTGGCGGTGCTGGAAGCGAAGGTCGCCTCCTTCAGGCTCGCTGCCCTGGCCCACGCCGAGGAGGTCCAGGTCGGCGCCGAGACCGGGTGCACCTCGACCGGGGTGTGGGCCGCGAACGCGACCCGGTCGCAGAAGAACGTGTCCGCGGCCCAGGTCAGGCTCGCGACCGCGTTGGAGACCCGGTGGACGAAGGTCCGCGACGCCCTGGCGGCCGGGTCCATGAACGCGGAGCAGGTCCGGGTCGTGGTCAACGCGTTGGAGGACCTCCCCGACGACCTCGACGCGGGGTTGGTGACACAAGCCGCGGAGGCCCTGGTCGGGTCGCCGTCGAGTTCGACCCCACCGAGCTGAGGCAGCTCGGGACCCACATCCTGACCCTGATCGCACCCCAGGTCGGGGAGGAGATCGACCGCAAGAGGCTGGAGGCAGCCGAGGCGAGGGCGGCGCAGAAGCGGCGGTTCAGCCTGTCGTTCGACGGCCACGGCACCGCGCATGGCCGGTTCACCATCCCCGAGGCCCAGGCCAAGATGCTGCAGAAGCTCCTCCACGGGTTCGCTGCCCCCGGCCACGTCAACTGCACCCCCGATGAGTCAGGGGAGAAGCGGGAGTGGGTCAAGGGCCGCCCGTCACCCCAGAAGCTGGGTGAGGCGTTCTGCGAGCTGATCGAGAACTACCCCCGCACAAACGCCCCGAAGCTGGGGCGCACCGACGGCACGTTCATCACGACCACCACCTTCGACCTCCTCACCACCGCACTCGGGACCGCGACCCTGGACGACGGCACCCCGATGACCGCCGCCCAGGCCATGCGCCTGGCCTGCGAGGCGCGGATCATCCCCGTCGTCCTGGGCGGCAACGGCGAGGTCCTGCACCAGGGCCGGGCCCGACGCCGGTTCACCGCCGCCCAGACCTACGCCCTGCACGCCCGCGACAAGTCGTGCACCGCCAAAGGGTGCGACTGGCCACCGGGTCTGTGTCACGCCCACCACGACAAGAAGTTCTCCCAAGGCGGCAAGACGGACATCGAGGACGGACGCCTGCTCTGCCCCCACCACCACGCCAGAGCCCACGACCCCGCCTACGACATGAAGGTCCACGCCGACAACGAGGTCACCTTCCACCGGAGGACTAAGGCCGACCCAGCTCGGTCGATGGGTGATCTGCACTCACCAGGTGCACGGGGATCACCCATCGACCTGCGGAGGTTGGTCTCGAGACGCTCGGTCCTCGACCACCGGGCGCTGCGCTCGCTCCTCGACCACCGGGCGCGCTCGTCCTCGACCATCGGGGCCCGTCCCTGTCCGGAACCGTCACCTCGACGCGCCGCGAGCGTCATCTCGGCTGTCCGCGGGCGTCATCTCGGCGGAGGCGGGGTGCCCTAGGCTCGCGGCCATGGGCAAGCAAGAGGAGTTCGTGCTGCGGGCGCTCGAGGAGCGCGACGTGCGGTTCGTACGGTTGTGGTTCTCGGACGTGCTGGGGTCGTTGAAGTCGGTGGCCGTCGCGCCGGCCGAGCTGGAGTCGGCCTTCGAGGAGGGGATCGGCTTCGACGGGTCGGCGATCGAGGGCTTCGCCCGGGTCTACGAGGCCGACATGCTGGCCAAGCCGGACCCGACCAGCTTCCAGATCCTGCCGTGGCGTGACGAGGGCCCCTCGACCGCGCGGATGTTCTGCGACGTCGTGATGCCGGACGGGTCGCCGTCCTACGCCGACCCGCGCAACGTGCTGAAGCGGAACCTGGCACGGGCCTCCGAGCTGGGGTTCAGCTTCTACACGCACCCCGAGATCGAGTTCTACCTCTTCAAGAACGCCCCGGAGCCCGGCGTCGACCCGATCCCGGTCGACCGCAGCGGCTACTTCGACCACACCGCGCAGTCGATGGGCGCCGACTTCCGCCGCGAGGCGATCACGATGCTCGAGGCGATGGGCATCTCGGTGGAGTTCAGCCACCACGAGCACGGCCCCGGCCAGCAGGAGATCGACCTGCGCTACGCCGACGCGATGAGCACGGCCGACAACATCATGACCTTTCGCACCGTGGTCCGCGAGGTCGCGCTGAGCCAGGGCATCTGGGCCTCGTTCATGCCCAAGCCCTTCACCACCCACCCCGGGTCGGGCATGCACACGCACCTGTCGCTCTTCGAGGGCGACCAGAACGCCTTCTACGAGGCCGGGGCGGAGTACCAGCTCTCGCGCACCGGGCGTCAGTTCATCGCCGGCATCCTCAAGCACGCCCCCGAGCTGAGCCTGATCACCAACCAGTGGGTCAACAGCTACAAGCGGATGATGTTCGGCACCGAGGCGCCGTCCTACATCTGCTGGGGCCACAACAACCGCTCCGCGATGGTCCGGGTGCCGATGTACAAGCCGCTCAAGGGCCAGTCCACCCGCGTCGAGCTGCGCACCCTGGACCCCGCGTGCAACCCCTACCTGGCCTACAGCGTGGTGCTCGCGGCCGGGCTCAAGGGCATCAAGGAGGACTACGAGCTCCCCCGCGAGGCCGAGGACGACGTCTGGACGCTGACCGACCGCGAGCGCCAGAGCCTGGGCATCGACCCGCTGCCGGAGAGCCTCAAGGAGGCGATCCTGATCGCCGAGGACTCCGAGCTCCTCGCCGACGCCCTCGGCGAGCACGTCTTCGACTTCGTGCTGCGCAACAAGCGGGCGGAGTGGGCCGACTACCGCGGGCAGGTCTCCGCCTACGAGCGCGACACGATGCTGCCGGTCATCTGAGCCCGGCCCCGATGAGCCCCTCCACTGCTCGGACGCCGGGCGGGCGCGGGTCGCTGGCACGCCTCGGTTTCAGCGACCTCGAGGCCGGACGCCGGGACCTGGCGGCCCTGGAGCGGTACGGCCCCCCGCCGCCCGACGCGCTGCTGGCCATCCTGGGACGCACCGCCGACCCCGACGCCGCGACCGCCGCGCTGGTGCGGCTGCTCGAGGCGGCCGAGGAGGCCCGTGAGGGCGGGGGGCGGGTGCTGCACGGCGAGCTCGTCGACGACGAGGGGTTCGCGATGCGGCTGCTCGGCGTGCTGGGCGCCAGCGAGGCCCTGGCCGAGCACCTCGTGCGCCATCCCGAGCACGCCCTGGAGCTCACCGACCCGACCCTGGGCTCGACCCGGCCGCCGGCCTGGGCGCTGCGCGCGGACCTCCTGCGGTCGGTGGGCGCCGACCCGGGCGACGACCTCCCGGTCTCGACCTCACCGGACGCCGAGGCCGTGGACGCGCTGCGGGTGGAGTACCGCCGGCTGCTGCTGCGCCTGGCCGCCCGCGACCTGACCCACGACGTCGCCGTCGACGACGCCGCCGCCGAGCTGGCCGACCTCGCCGCCGGGACGCTCGAGGCCGCGCTGGCCGTGGCCCGCGTCCGCGTCGGCGAGCAGCACGCCCTGGCGCGGCTGGCCGTGGTCGCGATGGGCAAGTGCGGCGGCCACGAGCTCAACTACGTCTCCGACGTCGACGTCGTCTTCGTCCACGAGCCGGTCGAGGGCGCCTCTCCCGACGCCGCCACCCGCGCCGCCACCCAGGTGGCGTCGCAGACGATGCGGATCTGCTCCGAGCAGACCGGCGAGGGCACGATCTGGCCGGTCGACGCCAACCTGCGCCCGGAGGGCTCGGCTGGTCCACTGACCCGGACCCTGGCCAGCCACGAGGGCTACTACGCGCGGTGGGCGAAGGCGTGGGAGTTCCAGGCGCTGCTCAAGGCCCGCCCGGTGGCCGGCGACCGGTCGCTCGGCCAGGACTATCTGGACGTGGTCACGCCGTTCGTGTGGACCGCGGCCGACCAGGACGGGTTCGTCGAGGAGGCCCGGGCCATGCGCCGCCGGGTCGTCGAGCACATCCCGGCCCGGGACGCCGAGCGCCAGCTCAAGCTCGGCTCGGGCGGCCTGCGCGACGTCGAGTTCGCCGTCCAGCTCCTCCAGCTCGTGCACGGTCGGGCCGACGAGACGATCCGCGCCCCCACCACGCTCAGCGCCCTTGCCGACCTGACCCGGGGCGGCTACGTCGGGCGGGAGGACGGCGAGCAGCTGCACCGGGCGTACGCGTTCCTGCGCACCCTCGAGCACCGCATCCAGCTCCACCAGCTGCGCCGCACCCACGTGGTGCCGGACGAGGAGGTCGCGCTGCGGCGCCTCGCGCGCAGCATGGGCTACTTCAACGACCCGTCGGCGAGCCTGGTCAAGGCCTGGCAGGGGCACCGGCGCGAGGTGCGCCGGCTGCACGAGAAGCTCTTCTACCGCCCGCTGCTGACCGCCGTGGCGCAGGTGCCCGGCACCGAGGTCCGGCTCTCCTCGGCCGCGGCACGCACCCGGATGACCGCGCTCGGCTACGACGACCCCGAGGCCGCGCTGCGCCACCTCGAGGCGCTCACCGACGGCGTCTCGCGCACGGCCTCGATCCGCCGGACCCTGCTGCCGGTGATGCTGCACTGGTTCGCCGAGGGCCCCGACCCCGACGCCGGGCTGTTCCGCTTCCGTCGGATCAGCGAGGCCCTGCGCGAGTCCCCGTGGTACCTCACCACCCTGCGCGACGAGGGCGAGGTCGCCGAGCGGCTGGCGCACGTGCTCTCGACGTCGCGCTACGCCACCGACCTGCTCGAGCGGGAGCCCCGCGGTGTCCGGATGCTGCTCGAGGACCTCGCCCCGCGCTCCGCGGAGGACGTCGGCGACGAGATGGCGGCCACCGCGTCCCGCCAGGACGGCAGCGAGAAGGCGGTGCGCGCGATCCGTGTGGTGCGTCGCCGTGAGCTGTTCCGGATCGCGGTCGGCGACCTGCTCGGCCTCACCGACGTCGCCGACGTGGGGCGCGGGCTCTCCCGGCTCACCGACGCCACCCTGCAGGCCACGCTGGACGTCGTGGCCCGCGGGGTCGCCGCGCAGCGCGGCCTCGACGAGCAGCCCGCCCGCCTGGCCGTGGTGGCGATGGGACGCTACGGCGGGTTCGAGCTGTCCTACGGCAGCGACGCCGACGTCCTGTTCGTCCAGGAGCCGGTGCCCGGCGCCGACCCCGCCGCCGCGGCCGGGTTCGCCCAGGCGGTCGCCAACGACGTACGACGGCTGCTCGCCCAGCCGGGGGCCGACCTGCCCCTCGTGGTCGACGCCGACCTGCGGCCGGAGGGCCGGCAGGGCGCCCTGGTGCGCACGATCGAGTCCTACGCCGCCTACTACGCCCGGTGGTCGCAGACGTGGGAGGCGCAGGCGCTGCTGCGCGCCGACGCGGTCGTCGGCGACCGGGGGCTGCGCGACCGGTTCCACGCCCTGATCGACCCGGTTCGCTACCCCGCGGACGGGATCAGCGACGACGGGGTCCTCGAGGTCCGTCGGCTGAAGGCGCGCATCGACCAGGAGCGCCTGCCCCGCGGCGCGGACCCCCGGCTGCACCTCAAGCTCGGCCGGGGAGGGCTGGCCGACATCGAGTGGAGCGTGCAGCTGCTGCAGATGCGCCACGCCGGACGCGTCCAGGCGCTCCGCACGCCGCAGACGCTGGCCGCGCTCGAGGCCGCGAGCGAGGCCGGTCTGGTGGACCCCGACGACGCCGCGGTGCTGGCGGACGGCTGGCGTCTGGCCAGCAGGACCCGCAACGCGGTGACGCTGGTGCGGGCCAAGGGTGGCGACGAGCTGCCGCGCGACGTGCGCGAACGGGCGGCCGTGGCTGCGGTCCTCGGCTACCCGCCGGCCTCGACGGACGCGATGGTCAACGACTACCTGCGCAGCGCCCGCCGGGTGCGGACCGTGGTCGAGCGGGTCTTCTGGGAGTAGTTCTCCCGCGTCAGGGGGGCAGGTGGGGCTATCGTGACGACGTGGCCGAACCCGACGTGACCGGACCGGAGCCAGGGTCGCAGCGACCCGTCCGGGTCTTCCTCCTCGACGACCACGAGATCGTCCGCCGCGGCATCCGCGACCTGCTCTCCTCCGAGCCCGGCATCGAGGTCGTGGGGGAGTCCGGCTCGGCGGTCGAGGCGGTCGAGCAGATCCTGGCCCTGGCACCCGACGTCGCCGTCCTCGACGGTCGCCTGCCCGACGGGTCCGGCGTGGACGTGTGCCGCGACGTGCGCTCGGCCAACCCCGACATCGCCGCCCTGATCCTGACCTCCTTCGACGACGACGAGGCACTGTTCTCCGCGATCATGGCCGGCGCGGCCGGCTACGTCCTCAAGCAGGTGCGCGGCAACGAGCTGATCGACACCGTGCGCCGGGTCGCGGCCGGGCAGTCGACGCTGGACCCGGCGGTGACCACCGCCGTCCTCGAGCGGCTGCGCACCGGCGCCCAGCAGGCCTCGGCGATCGACCAGCTCACCGGCCAGGAGCAGAAGATCCTGGCCCTGATCGGTGAGGGGATGACGAACCGCCAGATCGCCTCGACGATCTTCCTGGCCGAGAAGACGGTCAAGAACTACGTCTCCTCGCTGCTGGCCAAGCTGGGGCTCGACAGCCGCACCCAGGCCGCCATCTTCGCCACCAAGAACCTGCCCGACCGGTCCTGAGCAGCGCGGGCGACGGGTGGAGCAGGGACCGGACCGGGAGCCGGTGACAGAGGGCCGTACGCACCGGTGGAGCCTGCTGCTCGAGGCCGTCATCGGCCTCGCGCGCACCGGGCAGGTCGACGACCTGCTGGCCCGCCTGGTGCACCTCGGGGCGTCCCTCGTCCGGGCCCGGTACGTCGTGCTCAGCGTCGTCGGACCGGACTCGGTCGAGCCGTCACGGCTCTTCATGGAGCACGGCACCGCGCCGCCGCCGGGGGAGGACCTCCTGGTGCCGGGGGCGTGGATGGAGGTCCCGGTCCGCGTGGGCGACCAGGTCTTCGGGCACCTGCGCCTGGTGGCCTCGACGACGTTCGACGAGGAGGACGAGGAGATCGTCGTCGCGCTCGCGGCGGCGGCCGGCGTCACCATCGAGAACGCGCGCCTGCACTCCGAGGCACGGCGCCGCGAGCGGTGGCTCGCCGCGACCGCCGAGATCACCGCACGCCTGCTGGAGCAGACCACCGAGATCGACGCGCTGCAGCTGGTCGCCGACCGCGCCCGGGAGCTCGCGGGCGCCACGGTCTCCTGGGTGATCTCCGGTGCCGACGAGGACGGGCTCGAGCTGCGCGTGGTGTCCGGGGCCGACATCGACATCGAGTACATGCGGACCCTGCCCCTGGACCAGTCGATGGCCCGGAGCGTGCTGAGCTCGGGTGAGCCGCTGCGCCTCGACGACCTCTCGCGCGACCAGCGGGTCTCCCGGCACGGGCTGATCCCCGGCTGGCCGCGGCTCGGACCGGGCATCGTGGTCCCGTTGCAGGCCGACGGCGCGCGCGGCGCGCTGGGGCTGGGCTGGGAGCCGGTGGACCGGGACCGGTTCGACCGGCTCGAGTCGGCGCTGCCGGCCGGGTTCGCCCAGCAGGCGTCGCTGGCGCTCAAGGTCTCCCAGGCGCAGGCCGACCAGCGCCAGCTGGCCGTCCTCCGCGACCGGGACCGGATCGGCCGCGACCTGCACGACGTGGTCATCCAGCGCCTCTTCGCGGTCGGCCTCGGCCTGGAGTCCATCGGACGGCTGCCTCCCGAGCAGCACGCGCAGCGCCTCGACGACGCCGTGGAGCAGATCGACGAGACGATCCGCGACCTGCGCACGGCGATCCACCAGCTCCGCCGTGCCGGTCAGACGCGCGACGTGCACGAGCAGGTCTGCGACGTGGTCGCGTGGTCGGAGCCGGTGCTGGGCTTCCGGCCCTACCTGCGCTTCACCGGGCCGGTGCGCACCGGCATCCCCGACGCGGTCGTGCCGGACCTGCTCGCCGTGCTGACCGAGGCGATCAGCAACGCCGGTCGGCACGCCCAGGCCACGACGCTGCGGGTCGAGGTGACGGTGCGCGACGACGCCGTCGTCCTGGTGGTGCGCGACGACGGCCGGGGCATCGGTGACCCCGAGCGCGACAGCGGACTGGGCAACATGCGCCACCGCGCCCTGCGCCACGGCGGCCGGCTCACCCTCGGCGGCGGCGTCGGCCAGGGCACGGAGGTGCGGTGGGAGGTCCCGCTGGCGCCGCCCCGGGCGCTGGCCTGAGGGCCGGTCCGCCTGGCCGGGCTCAGCCGAACGGCAGCGGGTCGACGCCGAGGCTGACCGCGCGGGCCCGCGCCGCGGTCAGCCGCCGCCGGTGGTGCTGGCGGCAGAGGACCTCGTACGCCACCTCGGGCTCGCCGGGCGCGCCCGGGCCGGGGGCCACCACGACGTCGCCCTCGACGTCGCCGACCACCACGACGTCGCCCTCGAGGACCATCACGCCGTCCTCGGTGCGGGCGTTGTGGGTGGCCCGCTTGCCGCACCAGCACAGCGCCTCGACCTGGAGCACGTGGGTGCGGTCGGCCAGCTCCACGAGCCGGGCGCTGCCGGGGAACAGCGAGGTGCGGAAGTCGGTGAGGATGCCGAAGGCGAAGACGTCGACCTGCAGCTCGTCGACGACCTTGGCCAGCTGCTCGACCTGCAGGGCGGTGTAGAACTGGGCCTCGTCGCAGACGAGGTAGTCGATCCGGCCGCCGCGGGTCAGCGAGTCCACCACGTAGCGCCAGAAGTCGAAGTCGGCCTGCACCTCGATCGCCTCGTGCGTGAGGCCCAGCCGGCTGGACAGGGTCGCCTCGCCGGCCCGGTCGTGGGCGGTGAAGATCCGCCCGGCGCGACCCCGGGCGGCGTGGTTGTGGTTCGTCTGCAGTGCGAGCGTGCTCTTGCCCGAGTCCATCGTCCCGGTGAAGAAGTGCAGTTCGGCCACGGGCGGGATCGTCCCACGGACCTCCCGCGCGGGCCGACTCGGGCAGGATGGGGCCGGTGCCCCCGACCCCGTTGCTGGACGTCCCCGCGCTGCGGGCGCTGCTCGCCCGCGACGACCCCCGCCGCCGAGGACCGCGCAGCCCCATCGTGCTCGACGTCCGCTGGCGGCTCGGGGACGCGCACGGGGCCGCCGCCTACGCCGACGGTCACGTGCCCGGGGCGGCGTACGTCGACCTCCCGACCGACCTGGCCGGGCCGGTCGCGCCCGACGGCCGGGGCGGCCGGCACCCCCTGCCGGACCCCGACCGGCTGGCCGAGGCGCTGCGTCGGGTCGGCGTCGAGGACGGCCGCCCGGTCGTGGTCTACGACGACTGGGCCGGGCGCGCCGCCGCCCGGGCGTGGTGGTTGCTGCGCTGGCTGGGCCACGGCGACGTGCGCGTGCTGGACGGGGGCTGGTCGGCGTGGGTCGCCGCCGGGGGAGAGGTCGAGCGGACGGCCACCGCCGAACGTCCCTCGCGCGGCGGGAGCTTCACCCCCCGCCCGGGGGCGATGCCGGTGGCCGACGCGGCGGAGGTCGCGCGCGGGGACGCCGTGCTCGTCGACGCCCGGGACGAGCCCCGCTACGCGGGCCGGCACGAACCGGTCGACGCCGTGGCCGGCCACGTGCCCGGGGCGGTGAACGTGCCGACGGGTGCCAACCTCGACGACGAGGGCCGGTTCCTGCCGGCGGCGCAGCTGCAGGAGACCTACGCCCGGGCCGGCGCCCTGGCGGGCGCACCCGTGGTGGCGTACTGCGGCTCGGGCATCACCGCCTGCCACGACCTGCTGGCCCTGGAGGTCGCCGGCGTCCCCGGCGCGTTGTACGCCGGCAGCTGGAGCGACTGGGTCAGCGACCCCGCCCGCCCGGTCGCGCGCGACGACTGACGACCGCCCGGCCGGTCGGTCGGTCGGTCGGCTACCAGTGCACGCCGCGGAGAACCCGGGCGAGCACGATCTGCTCGGTCTCGCGGACGCCGCCCTCGGGCACGGCCCCCTTGGCGGCGGCCGAGTCCGGGAAGACGTGGTAGGCCATGTTGAGCACCCGGAAGGCGGCCTTCGGGGCCACGGTGTGCACGACGGCGCCGGCGTTGCCGAGCAGCGTGTTGATCTCGTGCGGCCGGTCGACGACCGCCCGGATCACCAGGTCGGCGGCCTGGGCGGGGGAGATCGTGGGGAACTTGTCGTAGAGCTTGGTCGGCGCGATCATCGGCGTCCGCACCAGCGGCATGTGGATGCCGGTGAAGGTGACGCCGTCGCCGACCAGCTCGGAGGCGACCACGTTGCTCCAGGCGTCGAGCGCGGCCTTGGAGGCGACGTAGGCCGAGAAGCGCGGCGGTGAGGTCTGGACCCCGATCGAGCTGATGTTGACCACGTGGCCCGACCGCTGCTCGCGCATCAGGGGCAGCAGGCCCATCACCAGCCGGATCGCGCCGAAGTAGTTCAGCTGCATGGTGCGTTCGAAGTCGTGGAAGCGGTCCTCCGAGAGGCGCAGCGAGCGCCGGATCGAGCGGCCCGCGTTGTTGACGACCACGTCGATCGTGGGGAGGTCCTCGGCGAGCTGCGCGCAGAGGGTGTCGATCGCCTCGAGGTCCGAGAGGTCGCACGGGTAGACGTGGGCGGTGCCGCCACGCAGCTCGATCGCGGCCCGGGTCTCCTCCAGCTTGTCCTTCCCGCGCGCCACCAGGACCGGGATGCCGCCGGCCTGGGCGACCTTGAGCGCGACGACCTGGCCGATCCCGGAGGAGGCGCCGGTGATCAGCACGTGCCTGCCCTCGAGCGCCGCGCGCGCCTTCGGGTCGCGGGCGGTCGCGGTGTCGAGGTGCTCCTCCCAGTAGCTCCACAGCAGGGCGGCGTACGAGTCGAGGTCGGGCACCGCGATCCCGGAACCGGCGAGCAGCTCCTCGGTGCGTCGGGAGGCGAAGACGGCGGTGAACGAGGTGTGCGCGAGCACCTCGGCCGGCAGGCCGAGGCGGCCAACCGTCTGGTCGAGCAGGACCTGCGCGGGCGCGGTGCGGACGACCGCGTTGAGCAGGGAGGCCGGGCGCAGCGCCCGGGGGAGCAGGGGGCGGGAGGAGACCTTGGCCAGCCCGGACTCCACCGGGGTGCGGAACGTGGGCGCACCGGCCGCGGTGCCGAAGGCGTTGAACGCCTCGACCACCGGCTGCGGGTCGGGGTCGACGAGGTGGAAGGCCTCGCCGTCGTGACCGGGCAGGTGCGCGAGGTGGTCCATCGCGGCAGCGACGTAGTCGACCGGCACCAGGTTGGTGCGGCCCAGGTCCATCCCGGCCAGCGGCACCCAGGACGGCAGCGCGCCGCGGAGGGCCTTGAGCGCCGGGAAGAAGTAGTACGGCCCGTCGACCTTGTCCATGACGCCGGTCTCGGAGTGGCCGACCACGATCGCCGGACGGTAAACCCGCCACGGCACCGAGGACTCCTCGCGCACGATCCGCTCGGACTCATACTTGGTGCGGTGGTACGGCGAGGGCAGGTGCTGGCCCTCGGCGAACATCGTCTCGTCGAAGCGGCCCTGGAAGTCGCCGGCGACGGCCACCGACGACACCTGGTGGAAGCAGCCCGCGTCCAGCGCCTCGGCCAGGTCGAGGGCGTGCCGGGTCCCGTCGACGTTGAGCGCCTCGTTGGTCGCCGCGTCCGCCGTCATGTCGTAGATCGCGGCGAGGTGGAAGACGTGGTCGACCTCCCCGGCGTGCTCGGCCACCCAGGCCGGGTCGACGCCGAGGCCCTCCCGGCCGAGGTCGCCGAGGACCGGCACGACCCGGTCGCTGTCCCACCCGCGTCGCAGCGTGTCCAGGCGGTCCCGGGAGCCCTCACGCACCAGGACGAAGACGTCGCCCTCGCGGTTCGCGAGCAGCTCGGTGACGAGGTGACGACCGATGAATCCCGTGGCGCCGGTCACGAAGTACGACATGGGCGGAGGCTAGCGGGTCACGGGCTACTGGTCGCGTCCGCCGAACATGATCTCGTCCCAGCTCGGCACGGAGGCGCGGCCGCGTTTCTTGGTCACCGGTCGGCGGGGCGGGTCCTCCTCGTCGGGCTCGCCCCCCTGGTCGGCCGTCTGGTCGGCCGTCTGGTCGCCCGCGGCCGGCCCGCCCGCAGCCGGCCCGTCGGCTGCGGCCGGCTCGGATGGTGCGGGCGGCAGCGTCGCGGCGGGGGCCTCGACCCGGGCGGCCGGCTCGGCCAGCGGCACCTCGTCGGCGTCGGCACCCGTGGTCGGCACCGGGGAGTCGTCGGCGGGGACCGCCGGGGTGGTCGCGGTGTCGTCGTCGTCGCCGAGGACCGGCATCGCCGGCGCAGGACCGGACACGAGCTCGATCGCGTCGTCGCCGAGGGGCAGCTCGTCCTCGACCGGTCCGGTGGCACGCCGCCGGGCACGCGCGGCGCTGAGGTCGTCACCGGGGTTGCGCGGACCGGTGGTGGCGGGGGAGGCCGCGGCGGCGGCCGTGACCTGCTCGCCCACCAGCCAGCGGGCGTCGTCGTCGTCGAGGGTGACGTAGGAGCCCGGGGCGTCGAAGGTGAAGGAGGCGACGCCCTCGCGCCGGGTGGTGCGGTAGGTGCCGGTCAGCGTCCACCGGCCGTCCTCGCGCCGCCAGGCGTCCCACTCCACGGAGGACGGGTCGACCTGCTGGGTGCGCAGGTGGGTGGCGACCGCCTCGCCCAGGGTGCGCGCGCCGCCGGAGGACTCGCCGCCGCGGCGCAGCGACGACTTCTGGGCGCGGTCGGCGACGTGCTGGCGCTCGGCCATGACCGGGCCGGCGAAGGCCATGATCTTGTCGACCGTGGTCTGGGCGGCCTCGGCCACCGCCTCGGGTGACTCCCCGGCCCGGATCCGGGCCTGGATGTCGCGGGGACGCAGGGTTGACTCCATGGTGATCTCCAACTGGCCGAGGCGTGAGGTCTCTCCGCGCAGGGCGGCTCGCAGGCGTCCGTCGAGAGCGAGGGTGAACTCGTCCCCGGCGTCGTCGACGAGCAGCAGACGGGTCCGGTCGTCGCTCACGCCGACCAGGGTCAGCTGCGGCACGCGTCCCACCTCCCCTGCCGGGCGTGGTGCCCGGCGCCTGCTCGTCGTCGTCCCACGGTGCGGCGAGCCTACGCCAGCGCGGCGGCGTTGCCTGCGCGACGTCACCGGACGGGTGACAGAGGGGCTGTCCGGGCCCCTCCTAGGATCGAGGACGTGACCAGCCACGACACCACCACGCCCGCACCAGCCCCGGCCGATCGGCAGGTGGCGGACGTCGCGCCGTACGACGCGCTGCTGCTGGTCTCCTTCGGTGGCCCCGAGGGGCCCGACGACGTGCTCCCGTTCCTGGAGAACGTGACGCGCGGGCGCGGCATCCCGCGGGAGCGCCTGGTCGAGGTGGGCGAGCACTACTACGCCTTCGGCGGCCGCTCGCCCATCAACGACCAGAACCGGGCCTTCCTCGACGCGCTGCGCGTCGACCTCGACGAGGCCGGGATCGCGCTGCCCCTCTACTGGGGCAACCGCAACTGGGACCCGTACCTGACCGACGCCCTGGCGCAGATGGCCGCCGACGGCGTGACCCGGGCGGCCTGCTTCGTCACCAGCGCCTACTCGTCGTGGTCGGGCTGCCGGCAGTACCGCGAGAACCTGTACGACGCGGTGGAGGACGTCGCCGGGCGGGAGGGCCCCGATGCGCCCCGCCTGGACAAGCTGCGCCACTACTTCAACCACCCCGGGTTCGTCGACCCCGTCGTCGACGCCACCCTGGCCGCACTGGCCGACCTGCCGGAGGACGCCCGCGCCGGTGCCCGGATCCTGTTCGTGACCCACTCGATCCCCGACTCGATGAACGACGCCTCCGGCCCGCCCGAGCAGGGCGGTGGGGCCTACGTCGCCCAGCACCTCGACGTCGCCGGCGTGGTCGCCGGCCGGGTGGCCGAGGTGACCGGCGTCGAGCGGGCGCACGAGCTGGTCTTCTGCTCGCGCTCCGGGCCGCCGCAGATGCCGTGGCTCGAGCCGGACGTCAACGACCGGATGCGTGAGCTGGTCGAGGAGGGTGCGACGCCGGCCGTGGTCCTCGTGCCGGTCGGCTTCGTCTCCGACCACATGGAGGTCATCTACGACCTCGACACCGAGGCCCTCGAGACCGCCGACGAGCTGGGCCTGCCGATGCGCCGGGCTGGCACCGCCGGCACCGACCCCCGGTTCGTGGCCGTCGTGCGCGACCTGCTCACCGAGCGGGCCGCGGTGGAGCGGGGCGAGGACGTCGCCCGGTCCTCGGTGGGGGAGACCGGCCCGATGTGGGACGTCTGCCCCGCGCAGTGCTGTGCGAACGGGAAGGGCCCGCGACCGGCGCTCTGCGGACGCGACGCGTGAGCCCCGCCGAGGTCGGCGCGCTGGCCGACCTGGCCCTCGACGTCGCCCGGGAGGCGGCCGCGCTGGTCCGCGACCGGTCCGAGGGCGTCACCGTGGCCGCCACCAAGAGCAGCGACGTCGACCCCGTGACCGAGGTCGACCGGGCCTGTGAGGAGCTCGTCCGGCGTCGGCTCGCCCACGCGCGCCCCGACGACGCGGTGCTCGGCGAGGAGGGCGACGACCTCGCCGGCACCAGTGGCGTGCGGTGGATCGTCGACCCCATCGACGGCACCGTGAACTTCCTCTACGGCCTCCCGCAGCACGCGGTGAGCATCGCCGCCGAGGTGACCGACGACGCGGGCACCGCGACGGTGGTGGCCGGGGTGGTCCTCGAGGTGCCCACGGGCACCGAGTACGTCGCGCGCCCCGACGCCGACGGCGTCGTCCGCGCCACCCGCGACGGCCGCCCGCTGCTCGTCCGCGCCCGCGCCCCGCTGGCGCAGCGCCTGATCGGCACCGGGTTCTCCTACGACGCCGCCCTCCGCGCCCGCCAGGGCGCCGCCCTGGCCGCCCTGCTGCCGCGGGTGCGCGACGTGCGGCGGCTGGGGTCGTGCGCGCTGGACCTGTGCCTGGTGGCCCGCGGCAGCCTCGACGGCTACCTCGAGGAGGGCACCCGGCTCTGGGACCACGCCGCCGCCGGGCTGGTGGCCCGGGCCGCGGGCGCCAGGTTCGAGGTCACGACCGGTGTCGGTGGTCGCGAGCTCGTGGTGTGCGGGCCCGAGGACGGGTTCGAGGACCTGTGGGTCGCGGTCCACGAGTCGGGCTTCGCCGCCACCGTCGCGGCCCCCGCCCTGGGCCCCTCGGGCACCCCGTCGGCGGGGGAATAGCCTCGGGCCGGGGGGCGTTGACCGCTCACTGCCGCCCGCGGCGCGTGTGTCGAGTCACCCTCGCGGTGACCACCTGCTGACCCCCTGGACCTCGGGGCGGGGCGATGGTGCACAATCTGCCCCGCCGGAGGGGGCGAGCAGACATCTCGAAGGGAGTGAGTGAGGGCACATGGCGACCGACTACGACGCACCGCGCAAGAACGAGGAAGACCAGTCCGAGGAGAGCATCGAAGAGCTCAAGGCGCGACGGCACGACAAGAACTCGGGCAAGGTCGACGAGGACGAGGCGGAGGCCGCCGAGTCCTTCGAGCTGCCTGGCGCGGACCTCTCGCACGAGGAGCTGGCCGTCGAGGTCAAGCCCAAGCAGGACGACGAGTTCACCTGCATGAGCTGCTTCCTGGTGCACCACCGCAGCCAGCTGGCGGACGAGAAGAAGATGATCTGCCGCGACTGCGCCTGACCAGCGGCGCACGCACGCGAACGGCCCCGGCCCCCTCCAGGGGGACCGGGGCCGTCGTGCGTGCGGGGCCGTCCGGCAGGGCTCAGGCGGCCGGCTCGGGGGCGTCCGGGTCGAACCGGTCCGCACCCAGGCCCGGGGGCATGTGACCGGTCGAGCGGGCGTAGTAGTTCGCGGCCTTGCGGGTCGCGAGCATCCGCGCGATCTGGATCAGCGTGCCGCTGAGCGCGGCCCAGGCCACCGCCTCCCAGATGTCGACGTCCGGGTCGGCGGGGTTGGCGGGCGGCTGCTTGCCGGTCGCCTTCTGCCAGGTCGTGTTGAGGCCCTTCTTCGCCACGGTGGCGGCGCCGAGCGCCGCTGCCAGGGAGAAGACGGACCAGATCTTGGAGCTCTCCGATGCCATGGACCCAGGCTATCGAGCCCGCCCGGGGCGCAGGCACCCCCCGCGGGGCGGCACGGACGGGCCGGAGGGGCTGGGGCAGGCAGGACGGGACGGGCGGCTCAGCCGCCGGCGCTGCGAGCCACCAACGCGCGCAGCGCCGCCGCGAGCCGCTCGGGGTGGCGGGTGCTGACCAGCCAGTACGGCGTGGGGTCACGCGGGTCGAGCACCTCGACGTGCACGGCACGCTTGCGGTACGGGCGCAGCAGCAGGTAGGCGCGGGCGTCGGCGTCCCGGCCGGCCAGCAGCCGCGTCGCCTCGGCGTCCAGCTCGTCGACCCGACCGAGGTGGCGGCCGGCGATCGAGGCGCGCCCGGCCCGGAAGGTGGACTCGTCGACCCGCACGACCGCGGAGCCGTAGGCCATGAGCAGGCCCGCCAGCAGGGCCAGGCAGAGGCCGGCCACCCCGAACGCCACCACGGCGGGCGTGGCCACGACCAGGGCCAGCCACAGGGACGCGACGAGCATGGTGCCCTGGACCCACCAGCGCAGCGGCACGCCGAGGCGCTCGTCGTGGCCCGCGGCGCCGTCGGGGCGCTGGGTCGGCGTGGTCGAGGGCGCGGTCACCCTCCCAGGGTCCCACCCCGGGCCAGGCACGGCACGCGGCCCCCCGGCTAGCCTCCCGCCGTGAGCGACGACCACCACACCGGCTCTGCGGGCGACCCGACGGCCGAGCCGTCCCGCACGCCCGGCCCCGAGCTGGAGATCGCCCTCGTCCGCCTCGACCCCGACCTGCCGCTGCCGTCGTACGCTCTCCCGGGCGACGCCGGCGCCGACCTGCGCACCACCGTCGACGTCGAGCTCGGCCCGCACGAGCGGGCCCTCGTCCCGACCGGGGTCGCCCTGGCGCTCCCGCCCGGGTACGTCGGGCTGGTCCACCCGCGCTCGGGCCTGGCCGCGCGCCACGGGCTCTCGGTGCTGAACACGCCCGGGACGATCGACGCGGGGTACCGGGGTGAGATCCGGGTTTTGCTGGTCAACCACGACCCCGTCACCTCGCTGCGGCTGCGCCGGGGCGACCGGATCGCCCAGCTGGTGGTGCAGCGCCACGAGCGGGCGCGGTTCGTCGAGGTCGACCGCCTGCCGGAGTCCGAGCGCGGCAGCGGAGGCTACGGTTCTACCGGGGGCCACGACCCCGCGTCGCGAGGAGGAGAAGAGCAGTGAGGTTCCGCCGCAAGTCCACCACCGACGACGGTGACCAAGGCGTCGACGTCGCACCGCCGACCGAGCCCGACCCGGGGCCCTGGGACGTCGACGAGCTCGGGGACGACGGCACCGAGCGCGTCGACCTCGGTTCGCTGCTCCTCCAGGGCGAGCCCGGCCGCGACCTGCGGCTGCAGGTCGACGAGGCCTCGGGCGACGTCCAGTCGGTCGTGCTGGCCGGCCGCGACGGGGCGCTCGACGTCCGCGCGTTCGCCGCCTCCCGCAACGGCGACCTGTGGTCCGAGGTGCGTCCGCGGATCGCGGCCGACATGGCCCGGCGCGGCGGCACCGCCACCGAGCAGGAGGGCCGCTTCGGCCCCGAGCTGGCCTGCGAGGTGCGCGTACGGACCCCCGACGGCGCCGTCGGGGTGCAGCAGTCCCGCGTGGTCGGGATCAACGGCCCGCGCTGGATGCTGCGCGCGACCTTCATCGGACGACCGGCCGTCGACGCCGAGGCCGCCGTGGCCTGGGAGGAGATCCTGGAGCGCGTCGTGGTCCGGCGCGGGCAGAACCCCGTCCCGCCCGGCGAGCCGCTGCCGATCAAGCTGCCGGAGAACGCCCGCCGCGTGGAGCGGCCCGCGGCCGACCCCAAGCAGGCGCTGGCCCAGCAGCAAGGCGCCCAGCAGCAGGGCGCCCAGCAGCAGCCCGAGCAGCCCGAGCAGCCCGTCCAGCAGCAGCCCGAGCAGCCCGACCAGCAGCAGCCAGAGCAGGCCGCGGGTGGGACCGGCCCCGACGGGGACCCCCGGCCGTGAGGTCGCTGCGCCGCTCGCGTGACGCCGAGCGTCCCGGGCGTCGTGGGGGTGACGACGCCGAGCGCGAGCCCGGTGAGGCGACACCCGAGGTCGATGTGCCGGTCCAGCGGATCGGCGACGCCCCCGACCGGGTCCCGGTGCGGCTGGAGGGCAACCTGCGAATGATCACGCTGCGCCCGCGCGGCGGCGTGCCGGCCCTGGAGGCCGAGCTGGCCGACGGCTCCGGGTCGATCACCGTGGTCTGGCTCGGTCGCCGACACATCACCGGCGTCCACGCCGGCCGCTCCCTGCGCGTGCAGGGCCGGGTCGGGCGGCACGGCGGCGTGCGGACGATGTACAACCCCCGCTACGAGCTGCTGCCGTGAGCGGCCCGGTCGGCGGCACCCCGCCGGGCACGCCCGGCCCGCCCGACGCCCCGGGCGTCGCGGGGATCGACTCCGTCGAGGCGCTGGTCCGCGCGCAGATGGCCCGGGCGCTCGGCGGCCGCCGCGGGATGGTCGAGGCCGGCGTGCCCGGCGCGCTGTTCACGGTGATCTGGCTGGCCACCAAGGAGCTCCCGGTCGCGCTGGTCGCCAGCCTCGCCGTCACCGTGGTGATGCTGGTGGTCCGGCTGGTGCAGCGCTCGACCGTGCAGTTCGTCCTGAACGCGCTGTTCGCCATCGGGATCGGCTACCTCTTCGTCCGGCTCGCAGCCGCCTCCGGCGGGAGCGAGTCCGAGCAGGCGCTGGCCTTCTTCCTGCCCGGCATCCTGGTCTCCACCGGCTACACGGTGGTGATGGCGGGCTCCTGCCTGGTCGGCTGGCCGTTCGTCGGCTTCCTGCTGGGCAGCGTCACGGGGGACCCGACCGCCTGGCACGCCGACCGCCAGGTCGTCGGCCTGTGCAGCCGGCTCACCTGGATCTTCCTGCTCCCGGGCGCGATCGGTGCCGGGCTGCAGGGCCCCGTCTGGCTGGCCGGCTGGTCCGGCGTGATCGACATCGACCTGGCCGTGCTGGTCCTGGGAGTGCTGCGCCTGGGCCTGGGCTGGCCGCTGCGGATCGCGTCCTGGAGCGCGATGATCTGGGTGCTGACCCGCGACCGCACCCCGATCGAGCAGGCCACCGGTTCCCCGGCGAGCTGACGGGTCCCGTGGCTGACCGGTCCTGAGGCGGGCCTAGGCCTGGCCCGCCGGCCGCTGGGCGCCACCGGCCGGGTGGTTGGCCGGGGCCAGCAGCCGCTCCAGCTCGTCCTCGCCGACGTCGGGCACCACGAACAGCAGCTCGTCCCCGGCCTCGACCGGCTGCTCGGCGTCGGGCACGTACACCTGGCCGTCGCGCAGGATGGTCACCAGGGCGCAGTTGTCCGGCAACGGGATCAGGCCGACCTGCTTGCCGACGTAGGGCGACTCCGGCGGCAGGGTCATCTCGACCAGGTTGGCGTTGCCCTGGCGGAAGGTGAACAGCCGGACCAGGTCGCCGACGGTGACGGCCTCCTCGACCAGCGCGGACATGATCCGCGGGGTCGAGACGTTGACGTCGACGCCCCAGGCCTCGCTGAAGAGCCACTCGTTGTTGGGGTGGTTGACCCGCCCGACGGTGCGCGGCACCCCGAACTCGGTCTTGGCCAGCAGCGAGGTCACCAGGTTGGCCTTGTCGTCGCCGGTGGCGGCGATGACGACGTCGCAGCGGTCCAGGCGCGCCTCCTCCAGCGACGACAGCTCGCAGCAGTCCGCGAGCAGCCACTCCGCGTCGGGCACCCGCTCGGGGCGGATCGCGGAGGCGTACTTGTCGATCAGCAGGACCTCGTGGCCGTTGCCGATCAGCTCCCGGGCGATCGAGCGCCCGACGGCGCCCGCTCCGGCGATGGCGACCCTCATGGCTGGTTCCTCACTCCTGCTCGGGTCCGCGCTCGATGACGCGGTAGGCGTGCTGGGCGTTCTCCTCGCGGATGACGAGGTGGAGCAGGTCGCCCTCCTGGACCACCGACTCCGAGGAGGGCAGGACGCCCTCGCCCAGCCGGTCCAGCCACGCGATCCGGGAGCGGGACTGCTCCTCCAGGTCGCGGGTGCGCGTGCCGACCCACGACAGGGGGACCGGGACCTGGTCGACCCGGATCGTGCCCGAGGGGTCGCGGAAGTCCGGCTCGGCGCCGGCCGGCACCAGCCGGCGCAGCACCTGGTCGGCGGTCCACTTCACCGTGGCGACCGTGGTGATGCCCAGTCGCTGGTAGACCTCGGCGCGGCCCGGGTCGTAGATCCGGGCCACGACCTGCTCGATGCCGAACGTCTCGCGGGCGACCCGGGCGGCGATGATGTTGGAGTTGTCGCCGCTGCTGACGGCCGCGAACGCGTCGGCGCGACGGATGCCGGCCTTCTCCAGGACCTCCTGGTCGAAGCCCACCCCGGCCACCTTGTCGCCGTTGAACCCCGGGCCGAGGCGTCGGAACGCGTCCGGCTCGCTGTCGATGACAGCGACGGTGTGGTTCCGGTCCTCGAGGCTGCGCGCCAAGGTCGAGCCGACCCGGCCGCAACCCATGATCACGACATGCACCGGAGCACCGTATCCCGCGCGGCGTCGGGGCGGCGCCGGGTGCCGTACTCTCCCGACCGTGGGTGTCCGCGACGTGTCTAAGCGCATCCTCCTCGGACGCAAGCTGCGCAGCTCGCAGCTGGGGGAGACGCTGCTGCCGAAGAAGATCGCGCTGCCGGTCTTCGCCAGCGACGCCCTGTCATCGGTGGCCTACGCCCCCGACGAGATCTTCATCATGCTGTCCCTGGCCGGCGTCTCGGCCTACACGTGGTCCTGGAAGGTCGGCATCGCGGTCGCGATCATCATGACCGCGGTCGTCGCCTCCTACCGCCAGACCGTGCACGCCTACCCCAGCGGCGGCGGCGACTACGAGGTCGCCAGCGTCAACCTGGGCCGGACGGCCGGCACGACCGTGGCCTCCGCGCTGCTGGTCGACTACGTGCTGACGGTCGCGGTCTCGATCTCCTCGGGGGCCCAGTACGCCGCCGCGGCGCTGCCGTTCCTGTCCGGCCACGAGCCGCTGGCGGCCAGCGCGATGGTGATCATCCTGATGTCGCTGAACCTGCGGGGGATCCGGGAGTCCGGCACCTTCTTCGCGGTGCCGACCTACCTGTTCATGGTCGCGGTGCTCGGCATGTGCGGGATCGGCCTGCTCCAGCTGCTCACCGGCAACCTGCCACGGGTCGCCAGCGCCGACCTCACGATCCTGCCGGACCCCGGCTTCGACGGTGCGCTGACCACGATGGGGCTGCTGATCCTGCTGGCCCGCGCGTTCTCGTCGGGCTGTGCGGCCCTGACCGGGGTCGAGGCGATCAGCAACGGCGTACCGGCCTTCCGCAAGCCCAAGAGCCGCAACGCCGCCACCACGCTGCTGCTCCTCGGCCTGATCGCGATCTCGATGATGATGAGCGTGATCGTGCTGGCCCAGCAGATGGGCGTGCGCTACGTCGACCCGACCGAGATCGACCGGCTCATCCAGGCCGACGGGACCCCGGTGCCCGAGGGCTTCCGGCAGGACGCGCTGATGGCCCAGATCGCCGAGGGCATCTTCCGCGACTTCCCGCCGGGCTTCTACTTCGTGGTGGTGATGACCGGGCTGATCCTGGTCCTGGCGGCCAACACCGCCTTCAACGGCTTCCCGGTGCTCGGCTCGATCCTGGCCCAGGACGGGTTCGCCCCCCGCGCGCTCGGCTCGCGCGGCGACCGGCTGGCGTTCTCCAACGGCATCGTCTTCCTGGCCGCGATGGCGATCGTGCTCATCCTCGCCTTCGACGCCCAGCCGACCCGGTTGATCCAGCTCTACATCGTGGGCGTCTTCGTCTCGTTCAATCTCAGCCAGCTCGGGATGATCCGGCACTGGACGCGGCTGCTGCGCTCCGAGCGCGACCCCGCCGCCCGCCGCCGGATGCTGCGCTCGCGGGCGATCAACACCGTCGGGCTCAGCCTCACCGCGGTGGTGCTGGTGATCATCCTGGTCACCAAGTTCCTCGAGGGCGCCTGGATCACCATCCTGGCGATGGGCTTCTTCTTCGCGCTGATGCGCAAGATCCGCCGGCACTACGACAGCGTCGCCGAGGAGCTCGCCGCCGAGGAGACCGACAAGATCCTGCCGACCCGGGTGCACGCGATCGTCCTGGTCTCCAAGCTGCACAAGCCCACGCTGCGCGCCCTGGCCTTCGCCAAGGCCACCCGGCCGAACGTGCTGGAGGGCGTCTACGTCTCCAGCGACGCCCGGGAGACCGCGGCGCTGCTGGCGGCGTGGGAGCAGCGCAACTTCGGGGTCCCGCTCAAGGTGCTGCACTCGCCGTACCGCGAGCTGGTCAAGCCGATCGTCGAGTACGCCACGGAGATCCGCCGCGCCAACCCGCGCGGGGTCGTCGCGGTCTACATCCCGGAGTACGTCGTGGGCCGCTGGTGGGAGCAGCTGCTGCACAACCAGACCGCGCTGCGCCTCAAGGGCCGGCTGCTCTTCGCGCCCGGCGTCATGGTCATCTCGGTGCCCTACCAGCTGCGCTCGTCGCGGATCGCGAAGGAGAAGGTCATGCGCGAGGGCAAGCGCGTCCAGCCCGGCGACCTGCGTCGCGGTCGAGCCGACGAGCCGTCGCGCCGATGAGCGCGCCCGACCGCCGCCGCGGACGTCGCCCCGGGACGCGTACGGGGGCCCGACCCGCGCGCGCCCGCACGCCGAAGGGCCGGGTCCGGGTGGGGGAGCGGTTCGAGGCCGAGGTCGGCCCCGTCGCCCACGGCGGGCACTGCGTGGCCCGGCTCGACGCGCGCGCCGGCGAGGACGCCGGCCGCGTGGTCTTCGTGCGGCACGCCCTGCCCGGCGAGCAGGTGGTGCTGGTGGTCACCGAGGGCTCCGACGGCGACCGGTTCTGGCGCGGCGACGCCGTCGAGGTCCGCACGCCGTCCGCCGACCGGGTCGAGGCGCCCTGCCCGTACGCCGGGCCCGGTCTCTGCGGCGGGTGCGACCTCCAGCACGTGGCGCTCCCGGCGCAGCGCGACCTGAAGGCGGCCGTGGTCCGCGAGCAGCTGGCGCGCCTGGCCGGCCTCGACGTGGACGTCACCGTCGAGGCGGTGCCCGGGGACGACGAGGGCCTGCGCTGGCGCACCCGGCACCACTACGTCGACCTGCCCGGGGGACGCCGGGGGATGCGCGTGCACCGCTCCCACGAGGTCGTCGAGGTGGAGGACTGCCTGCTCGACGCGCACCGGCCCCCGTCGTACGACGTCGGACCGCACACCTTCGCCGTCGCCGACGGCGGCTTCTGGCAGGTCCACCCCGGGGCGCCCGGGGTGCTCGTGGAGTCCGTGCTGGCCGCGCTGGCGCCGCGGTCGGGCGAGCGCGCGCTCGACCTGTACGCCGGGGTCGGCCTCTTCGGCCGGTTCCTGGCCGACGCGGTCGGCGACACCGAGCTGGTGAGCCTGGTCGAGGCCGACGCCGAGGCGGCACGGTTGTCCTCGGAGAACGTCCCCGGCGCCGAGGTGCACGCCGGGCCGGTCGAGCAGGTGCTGGCGACGGGTGCGGCGCCGGAGGTCGACCTGGTCGTCCTGGACCCGCCGCGCACCGGTGCCCGCCGGGTGGTGGTGGAGCAGGTGGTCGCCCGCGGCCCCCGCGCGGTGGCGTACGTGGCCTGCGACCCGGCCGCCCTGGCCCGCGACGTCGCCACCTTCGCCGGGCTCGGGTACGAGCTGCGCAGCCTCCGCGCCCTCGACCTGTTCCCGATGACGCACCACGTCGAGTGCGTGGCGCTGCTGGAGAGGTCCGGCTAGCTCAGGGCCTGCCCTGGCTGAGGCCCAGCTCGGTGAGGCGTCGGCGCAGGTAGACGCGCTCGGGCTCGCTGTCGCACCGGGCCAGAGCCTGCTCGTACGCCGCCCTCGCGTCGGCGGTCCGTCCGAGTCGCCGCAGCAGGTCGGCCCGGGTCGCGGGCAGGTAGTGGTAGCGGTCCAGGGTCGTGCCGTGTGCGTCCTCGAGCGCGTCGAGCTCGGCGAGGCCGGCCTCCGGGCCGTCGCGGAAGGCGACCGCGATCGCGCGGTTGAGCTCGACCACCGGTGACGGCCAGACCCGCAGCAGCAGGTCGTACACCGTGACCACCTCGTCCCAGTCGGTGTCGTCCACGCTCGGCGCGGCGGTGTGCAGGGCCGCGATCGCGGCCTGGAGCGCGAACCGGCCCGGTCGGCCACCGCGCAGCGAGTCCCGCACCAGCCGCTCACCCTCGGCGACCAGGGCGCCGTCCCAGCGGCGCCGGTCCTGTTCCTCGAGGGGGACGAAGGCCCCGGTGGCGTCGACCCGGGTGACCGCGCGGGCCCGACCGAGCAGTGCGAGCCCCAGCAGGGCGCGGAGCTCGCGCTCGTCGGGCATCAGCCCGAGCAGCGCCCGGGTGAGGTCGACCGCACGGTCGACGAGGTCCACGCGCTGGAGGAGGTCGCCGGTGGGGGCGGTGTGCCCGGTCGCGAGCACGAGGTGCAGCACCGTCAGCACGGCATCGAGGCGTTCGGCCAGCTCGTGGCCCGCCGGCACCCGGTAGGGGATCCGCGCCGCGGCGATCTTCTTCTTCGCCCTGGTGACCCGGGCCGCCATGGTCGACTCGCTCACGAGGAAGGCGTGCGCGATCTCGTTCGTGGTCAGCCCGCACACCAGGCGGAGGGTGAGTGCCACCTGCGCCTCACGGGCCAGGGCCGGGTGGCAGCAGGTGAACACGAGCCGGAGCCGGTCGTCGGGGATCTCCTCCTCGAGGGCGTCGGCCGTGGTCTCGTCGATGTCGGCCGGGGGAGCGGACCGGGCGTCCCCCGCGAGCAGGGGCAGCTTGGTGCGCAGGACGGCGGCTCGCCGGTGCCGGTCCGTGGCGAGGTTGCGCGCCGTGGTGGTGAGCCACGCGCCGGGGTTGCGGGGGAGACCGTCCCGGGTCCACACCTCGAGCGCCCGGACGTAGGCGTCCTGGGTGCACTCCTCCGCGAGGTCGAGGCTGCCGGCGACCCGCACCGTCGCGGAGAGCACGAAGGCCCACTCGCGACGGTGCGCGTCGTCCAGCGCCCGGCGGACCACGTCCGGCACGGTCTCCTGCTCCTGCCCGTGGTCCACCGGCCCGTCCTGCCGGTTCAGCCGAAGACCATCACCGGGCGGACCTCGACCCCGCCGAAGCCGGCCGGGCACGACCTCCCGATCTCGAGAGCCTGGTCGAGGTCGGCCGCCTCGACCAGGTAGTAGCCACCGAGCATCTCCTTGCTCTCGATGAAGGGGCCGTCGGTGACCACGTCGCCACGGATGGTGGTCGCGGTGTCGCTGCCCTGCAGGGCGTTGCCGCCGAGGATGGCGTCGCCCCACCGCTCGCTGAACCGGTTGTGCGCTGCGATCACCTCGCCGTAGACCTCGGGTGCGGCGTTGGCGTAGTCGTTCTCGGACTCGTAGATCAGGACGAGGTACTGGGCCATGAGGGTGTCTCCTTCGGGATGTGGCGACCGGGGTCGCCCCGGTCGGTCGAACTGCTCTGACACCCGAGACGACGAACAGCATCCACCCAGATCGACAACCCTGGCGAGATCGATCCCGCCGAGGTATGGCCAGAGGCCAGGCCCAGGTACCAGCCCCAAGGTCCGCTGTCGGCTGGTACCCCCGCTGGGCGACGCTCGACACGTCCGCACCACCCGTCTCCTGGAGGTACCCCATGAACATCCGTCGCACCCTCGCCGCCGGCAGCGCCGCTGTCCTGATCGCCCTCGCCCCGGCCGCCGCCTTCGCCAGCCACGGTGCCGACGACGGCCCCCACCACGGCCACCACGGCCACCACGGCCACCACGGCCACCACGGGTCCGACGACGGGCCGAACCACCACCGTCACGGGTCCGACGACGGGCCGAACCACCACCGGCACGGGTCCGACGACGGGCCGAACCACCACCGTCACGGGTCCGACGACGGGCCGAACCACCACTGACCGCTCCGCCCCGGGCCACCGGGTCCAGGCGACGAAAGAACGTACACAAGCCCGATCTGGCCCTCGTCGGCCAGCGCGACAGGCGTCTGACCTGGCGCGATGTCCACTGGGTGGTGACCGGAAGCGGGCACTGTACGTTCTTTCGTCGCTCCCGCCCCTCGGCGCCCCAGCAGCAACGTCACCGGGCCGTCGTCGACCGACTGCACGGCCAGGTCCGCGCCGGATGATCCGCGGGTCAATGCCGTCGGACTAGCGTCGTCGACATGGCTGAGACTTCTGCTGACAGCAAGACCTGGTTCATCACCGGCGCCTCCCGCGGCTTCGGCCGCGAGTGGAGCATCGCCGCCCTCGAGCGCGGCGACCGCGTCGCCGCCACCGCCCGCGACACGTCCACTCTCGACGACCTGGTCGAGCGCTACGGCGACGCCGTCCTGCCGCTGCAGCTCGACGTCACCGACCGGGACGCCGACTTCGCCGCCGTGGCGCGGGCGCACGAGGCGTTCGGTCGCCTCGACGTGGTCGTCAACAACGCCGGGTACGGCCACTTCGGCTTCACCGAGGAGCTGAGCGAGACCGACTTCCGCGACCAGATGGAGACCAACGTCTTCGGCGCGATGTGGGTGACGCAGGCCGCGCTGCCGTTCCTGCGTGAGCAGGGCAGCGGCCACCTCCTGCAGGTGTCGTCCATCGGCGGCATCTCGGCGTTCGCGGGGATCGGGGCGTATCACGCCTCGAAGTGGGCGCTGGAGGGGTTCAGCCAGTCGCTGGCCCAGGAGGTCGCCGACTTCGGCATCCACGTCACGATCATCGAGCCCGGCGGGTTCGCCACGGACTGGTCCGGGTCCTCTGCCCGGCACAGCGAGGCGCTGCCGGCGTACGACGCCTTCCGGGCCAGGGTCGAGGAGGACCGCAAGGCGCGCTCGACGTCGGGACCCGGGGACCCGGTCGCGTCCGCCGCGGCCGTGCTGCGGCTGGTCGACGCCGACGAGCCGCCGCTGCGCTGCTTCCTGGGCGTCGCGCCGCTCGGGATCGCCAGGGCCGACTACGAGGGGCGTCTCGCCACCTGGGAGCAGTGGCAGGACGTGGCCGAGCTGGCCCAGGGATGATGTATCTTGATGTCAAGAGACTTCGTGGTCCCCGGGTGATCCGCGGTAAGGGCAACCTTCCTACCGTCGACCCGGGCGGCGGCGGCAGGATGGGCGCGCGGGTCCCGCGACGCAGGTTGACGTGACAGAGGAGATGACGGGCATGGCCAGCAAGGACAGCTTCGGGGCGAAGAGCTCCCTCGACGTGGACGGGAAGTCCTACGAGATCTTCCGCCTCGACGCCGTGGAGGGTGACGGCCTCGACGTCGACACGCTCCCCTTCAGCCTCAAGGTGCTGCTGGAGAACCTCCTGCGCACCGAGGACGGCGAGAACATCACCGCCGACGACATCAAGGCGGTCGCCGGCTGGGACGCCGACGCCGACCCGAGCCAGGAGATCCAGTTCACCCCGGCCCGCGTGATCATGCAGGACTTCACCGGCGTGCCGTGCGTGGTCGACCTCGCCACGATGCGCGAGGCGATGACCGAGCTCGGCGGCGACGCGTCGCGGATCAACCCGCTGGCGCCGGCCGAGATGGTCATCGACCACTCCGTGATCGCCGACGTCTTCGGCACCCCGGAGGCCTTCGAGCGCAACGTCGAGATCGAGTACGAGCGCAACCGCGAGCGCTACCAGTTCCTGCGGTGGGGCCAGGGCGCCTTCGACGACTTCAAGGTCGTCCCCCCGGGCACCGGCATCGTGCACCAGGTCAACATCGAGCACCTCGCCCGCGTCGTGTTCGCGCGTGAGGACGCCGACGGCACCACGCTGGCCTACCCCGACACCTGCGTCGGCACCGACTCCCACACCACGATGGTCAACGGCATCGGCGTGGTCGGCTGGGGCGTCGGCGGCATCGAGGCCGAGGCGGCCATGCTCGGCCAGCCCGTCTCCATGCTCATCCCGCGCGTGGTCGGCTTCAAGCTCAACGGCGACCTGCCCGAGGGCACCACGGCCACCGACCTGGTGCTGACCATCACCGAGATGCTGCGCGAGCACGGCGTCGTCGGGAAGTTCGTGGAGTTCTACGGCCCCGGCGTCTCGGCGCTGCCGCTGGCCAACCGCGCCACGATCGGCAACATGAGCCCGGAGTTCGGCTCGACGATCGCGGTCTTCCCGCTCGACGAGGAGACCACGAAGTACCTCGAGCTCACCGGGCGCACGCCCGAGGAGGTCGCGCTGGTCGAGGCCTACGCCAAGGAGCAGGGCCTCTGGCACGACCCGTCGGCCGAGCCACGCTTCTCCGAGCGCCTCGAGCTGGACGTCTCCACCGTCGTGCCGTCCCTGGCCGGCCCGAAGCGGCCCCAGGACCGCGTCGCGCTCTCCGACGCCAAGATGTCCTTCCGCGGCGCGCTCACCGACTACGTCGAGCACGACGAGGAGACCTCCGACAGCGGGGTCGACGAGTCGCTCGAGGAGACCTTCCCGGCCAGCGACGCCCCGTCGAGCAGCTCGGGCAACGGCAGCGGCAAGCCGCGCCACTCCGCCGCCCCCAAGGACGGCGGACGCCCCAGCAAGTCCGTGCCCGTGCGTCTCGAGGACGGCACCGAGTTCGACCTCGACCACGGCGCCGTGACGATCGCGGCGATCACGTCGTGCACCAACACCTCGAACCCGTCGGTGATGATCGGTGCCGCCCTGCTGGCCAAGAACGCCGTCGAGAAGGGTCTCGACCGCAAGCCGTGGGTCAAGACGTCGCTGGCGCCCGGCTCCAAGGTGGTCAGCGACTACTACGAGAAGGCCGGCCTGACGCCGTACCTCGACAAGCTCGGCTTCAACCTCGTCGGGTACGGCTGCACCACCTGCATCGGCAACTCCGGCCCGCTCATCCCCGAGGTCAGCCAGGCCGTCCAGGACGCCGACCTCGCCGTCGTCTCGGTGCTCTCGGGCAACCGCAACTTCGAGGGCCGGATCAACCCGGACGTGAAGATGAACTACCTGGCCTCGCCGCCGCTGGTGGTCGCCTACGCGCTGGCCGGGTCGATGGACGTCGACCTGTTCGCCGAGCCCCTCGGCCAGGACCACGACGGCAACGACGTGTTCATGAAGGACATCTGGCCCTCGGCGACCGAGGTCGAGGAGGTCATCGCCTCCGCGATCACCTCGGACATGTTCACCTCCGACTACGCCGACGTCTTCGCCGGCGACGAGCGCTGGCAGTCGCTCCCGACGCCGGAGGGCGACACCTTCGCGTGGGACGAGGACTCGACCTACGTGCGGCGTCCTCCGTACTTCGACGGGATGCCGGCCGAGCCGGAGCCGGTCACCGACATCGAGGGCGCCCGGGTGCTGCTCAAGCTCGGCGACTCGGTCACGACCGACCACATCTCGCCCGCGGGCGCGATCAAGAAGGACAGCCCGGCCGGCACGTACCTCGCCGACCACGGCGTGGGCCAGCGTGACTTCAACTCCTACGGCTCGCGCCGCGGGAACCACGAGGTCATGATCCGCGGCACCTTCGCCAACATCCGCCTGCGCAACCAGCTCGCGCCCGGCACCGAGGGCGGGTTCACCCGCGACTTCGCCAAGGGCGGCGACGTGACCTCGGTCTACGAGGCCTCCGAGAGCTACGCCGAGGCCGGCACCCCGCTGGTCGTGCTGTCCGGCAAGGAGTACGGCTCCGGGTCCTCGCGCGACTGGGCCGCCAAGGGCACCGCTCTGCTCGGGGTCAAGGCCGTGGTGGCCGAGTCGTACGAGCGCATCCACCGCTCGAACCTGATCGGCATGGGCGTGCTGCCGCTGCAGTACCCCGAGGGCCAGTCGGCCGACTCGCTCGGCCTGACCGGTGAGGAGACCTTCTCGGTCACCGGTGTCACGGAGCTGAACGAGGGCCGGACGCCCAAGACGGTCAAGGTCACCGCGGCGAAGGACGGCGGCGAGACCGTGGAGTTCGATGCGGTCGTGCGCATCGACACCCCCGGCGAGGCGAACTACTACCGCAACGGCGGGATCATGCAGTTTGTGCTCCGCAACCTCCGCAACAGCTGAGCACCACCACGCCCACGGCCGGGACGGTCACGCTCCTCGGGGAGCCGCTGACCGTCCTGGCCGTCGTGCTGTGCGCGGTCCTCGTCGGGGCCGTCGTGCAGAACCTCGTCGGGCTGGGGCTCGGGCTGGTCGCCGCCCCGGTGATCACCCTGGTCGCGCCCGAGCTGATGCCCGACGTGCTGCTCTGGCTGGCCACCGCGCTGCCGCTGGTGACGTTGTGGCGCGACCACGACGACATCGACTGGCGCGGCCTCGGCTGGACCTTCCCGACCCGCCTGGTCGGCACGGTCGCGGCTGTCGCGGCCGTGGCCGCCATCTCGCCCGCCGCGCTGGGGGTGCTGATCGGGCTGGTCGTCCTCGCCGCGGTCGTGCTGACCTGGCGGGCGGTGACGGTCCCCCTCAACCGGGGGACGCTGCTCGGCGCCGGGCTGCTCGGCGGGTTCGCCGGCACGGCCAGCTCGGTCGGCGGACCGCCCCTGGCGATCCTCTACCAGCACAGCCCGCCCCAGCGGATGCGCACGACGCTGGCCGTCTACTTCACCACCGGCTCGGCGATCAGCCTGCTCGGGCTGGGCCTCGGCGGCCAGCTGTCGCTGTCGCACTTCTGGGTCTCGCTGGCCGTCCTGCCGATGCTCTTCGTCGGCACCCTCGCCGGCAGCCGGCTGCGCCGACGGATCCCGCTCGCCCGGGTCCGACCCGCCGTCCTCGCCGTCTGCGCGGCCTCCGCGCTGGTGCTGCTGGTGCGCAGCGTCGTGCTGCTGACCACCTGAGTCGAGAAGATCGGCGCGCGGACCCCTCCTCCAGTCCCGGTGGGTGCGTATAGAGGGGTGAGAGCGCCCGATCGAGCCCCAGGAGGACCCGTGCCCACGTTGCAGGACCAGCTCGAGAAGCTCGTGTCGGGCGCGCCCGTGACCACCCCTCCGACGGGGTTGTGGGAACGCGGACGGCGGTACGGCCGCCGGCGGCGGGCGGGGTCCGTGCTGATCGGCGTGGTCGCCACCGCCGTCGTGCTGGCGGTGCTGGGCAGCGGATGGCTGCGGGTCCCCGACCCGGCCGACCTGCCGACAGCCGACGCGCAGACCGCGCTGCGGCTGCCGGACGCGTTCCACCGGCCCAGCCGGTGGCTGCCGACGGCCGACGACCCGCCCGGCCCGCTCGTCGCCGTCGTCCCGACCCAGGACGGGGCGTTCTGGGGCGGGGACCGAGCGGGCGTCGTGGGCGTGTCCGGCGCCACGGGGAGTACGCGTTCCTCGACCTCCCCGACCTCCCGGCGGTCACCTCCTCCTCTCTCGACGACTCCACCGTGCCGGCGCTGTCCGACGACGGGCGCCGGGTCGCCTACTGGTACGTCGGGGAGACCCGGGAGGAGCCGGTGCGACGCGGGCCGGTGCTGGCGGGTGTCGCGGTGTACGACACCGTCACCGGCGAGGTGGTCCGACGTCCGGTGCCGACCGACCACGGTGTGAACGGCGCGGACCTGGTGTGGTCGGGTGACCGGCTGTGGCTGTCCTGGTACGCCGTCAGGACGCCGCGCGGCAACTCCGCCACGAGCGGCGGATCCGTCGCCTGGACCCCGTCGACCGGGGAGGAGCGCGCGTTCCCTCGGCTCAACGGCATCGGAGGGGCCACCGGGGCGGACGGCGGCCTGGTCCTGGGTGATGGGCGCTTCGACGTCCTGGGTCCGACCGGTGGTGCTGTTCCGGACGGGGCGTGGCGGCTGTCCCGGTTGACCTCCGGCCCGGTGCACGTCTCTCCGGACGGCACCCGGATCGCGGTGCTGGAGGACCCGGACGGTCGCGCCAACCTGTCCACCGGGGAACCCGCCACGGTGCTGGTCGGGGCGCTGGGTCCACCCGGCAGCACGGTGCGTCTGCGGGAGGTCGGCGACGGGAGCTGGGCCGGTGTGGCCGGGTGGCGCGACGACAACCACGTCGTGGTCTCGCGGACGATGGGGCCGCGGGCAGGTGAGGGCGACCAGCAGACCACGGCGTTCGCGTCGCTGGACGTGAGCACCGGCTTCCCCGCCGGGCTGACCGAGCAGCACGATCCGTCGTACTACTCCCTGGTCCTTGCCCGGGACGCGCTCGCCGCTCCGACCTACCGGGCGCCGGACGCCGCATCTCACCCGGACCCGCGCCTGCTCGCTGGTGCCGTCGCGGCCGCCACGCTCGGTGGCCTGGTTGGTCTGGTGCTGTGGAGGCGACGTGTCCGACCGTGAGCTGAGCACCGACGGCAGGGCGTCGTTCGAGGCGTTCGTCGCGGCCCGGATGCCCGCGCTGGTCCGCACGGCCACCCTGATCACCGGCGACCACCACGACGCCGAGGAGGTCGTGCAGGTGGCGCTGGTGAAGGCCGTGCCGCACTGGTCACGGCTGGTCGGTGACCCCGAGCCGTACGTGCGTCGCATCGTGGCCCGTGAGTGCGTCTCGAGGTGGCGACGACGCCGGTGGCGGGAGGAGTCCCGCTCCGAGCTTCCGGAGCGCGCCGCCGCGGGCCCGGAGCGGGACGCAGCGCTCGACCTGCGGCTCGCGCTCGGGCGGCTCGCGCCACGTCAGCGGGCGGTGCTGGTCCTGCGCTACTTCGACGACCTGACCGAGCGCGAGACGGCGGCCGCGCTCGGGATCGCCGTCGGCACCGTGAAGTCCCAGGCCCGGGACGCCCTGGCCCGGCTGCGACGCGACCTGCCCGGGTTGGAGGTGCCGGCGGAGCATCGGGACGATCACCGAGGCCCGCCCCGCCCGGCTACCGTGACCACATGATCGCCGCCTTCAGCATCAGCCCGGCCACCGCCGACGAGAGCGGGGGCGTGGCCGAGGCCGTGGCCGCCGCCGTCCGGGTCGTCCGCGACTCCGGCCTGCCGCACGAGACCAACGCGATGTTCACCAACATCGAGGGGAGTGGGACGAGGTGATGGCCGTGGTCAAGGCGGCCGTGGACGCCGTCGCGGCGGTCTCCCCGCGGGTCTCGCTCGTCCTCAAGGCCGACGTGCGGCCGGGCTGGGACGGCCAGCTCACCGCCAAGGTCGAACGGCTCGAGCGGGCGATGGAGCGGTGAGCCCCCGGGGCGGCGGGGCCGGGGTGCCGCTGGCACCATCGGGGACGTGAAGTCGGAGACCAGGACCTACCGCACCGGCGACCGCGAGGTCGTCCTCGACCTGACCCGCGACTGCGCGGACTTCCTCGGCGACGCAGCCGACGGGGGAGACGGGCTGCTGCACCTCTTCGTCCCGCACGCGACGGCCGGGCTCGCCGTGCTCGAGACCGGCGCCGGCAGTGACGACGACCTCCTCGCCGCGCTGGCGGACCTGCTGCCCGCCGACGACCGCTGGCGCCACCGTCACGGCAGCCCGGGGCACGGCCGCTCCCACGTGATGCCGGCGCTGGTCCCGCCGTACGCCTCCCTGCCCGTGCTGGGCGGCCGGATGGCGCTCGGCACCTGGCAGAGCGTGTGCCTGGTCGACCTCAACGTCGACAACCCCGAGCGCGAGGTCCGGTTCAGCTTCCTGGCCGGCTGAGAGCCGGGGTTTCCGAGCTGGCGCTCGAACACCTGTTCGACGTAGGCTCGGACCCGTGAGCTCCTCCGTCGCACCGCCCGGCTGGCCCGTCGAGGTGCGCCCGCCGGACGCTCCCGGCTGGGTGGGCTCCGCGACGGCGTGGCTGCTCGACCAGTGCCCGCCGGAGTACCGCGGCCACCGCGCCGTGCGCGACCAGCCGGTCGTGCTGGCCCGGTTCACCGTCCACCACGTCGAGGCCAGCCGGGACGCCGTCCACCGGGCGCTCAGCGAGGCGCGCGCCGACCTGCCGAAGGTCGTCGACGCCTCGGCGGTCGAGGGTGCGGTCCAGACCTGGCTGCACGAGGAGGCGCGGCTGCAGGGGCTGCGCCGCGCGGTGGGCCTGGTCGAGGAGGCGCTGCGCGGGCGCCGCTTCGCCGCCCGCCTCTGATCCCGCCACACGTGTCACGAGAAGCAGGTCCTGGGGGCTGGATCGCCTGCGTCTCATGACACGAGTGCGCGGGGACCGGGCTCGCCGGGCCTAGGCTCGTCGCACTCGACCAGGAGGAGATCCCGTGCGCCGCTTCGCCAGTGCCCTGCTCGTCGACGCGCGCGGCTGGCTGCTGCTCCAGGAGCGTGACGAGCACCCGGTGATCGACCCGGAGCGGTGGAGCCTGCCGGGCGGCCACGTCGAGGAGGGGGAGGACGTGCTGGAGGCGGCGTACCGCGAGCTGGAGGAGGAGACGGGCCTGAGGCCGGCGCCGGGGGCGCTGCGGGCGTGGCGGGAGCTGGCCGTCTCTCACGAGGGGTACGCCAGCACCGACCCGGTCCACGTCCACCTCGCCGCGACGACCGCCACCGACGCGGACGTCGACTGCCGGGAGGGCCGACGGATCGTCTTCGTCGACCCGGGCACGCTGGGCGACCTGCCGCTGTCGGCGCTGGCGCGGCAGGCGCTGCCGCTGCTGCTGGCCGACCCGGCGTACGCCGCCCTGGTCGCCGAGGCGCGCGGGCTCGGCTGAACCAGCGGGATCCTCAGGCCACCAGCCGGTCGGCCGACCCGAGCCGCCACAACGCGACCCCGTGCAGCCCCAGCGCCGTGGCCAGCTCCCGGCGGAGCTCGTACGACCGCGCGTCGGACCACCACAGGACGTCGCCGCCCGGCAGCGTGGCCGTCCACTCGCCGGCCTCCCCGTCGTACCGCGCCTCGACGCCGGCCCGCTCGACGGCGGCTCGTGCCTGGCTCACGGTGAGGCTGCGACCGGTGAGCCGGCCGGTCCACCGGTAGCCGTACCCGGCGACGCCGAGGTCGAGCTTCCCGGCCGGCACGGAGCCCAGGACGACCTCGGCGGCCCGCCGCTGCCAGTCCAGCGGCCCGATCGGGCCGGGCCGCGACCAGGTCGGGCCGTGCAGGTCGTAGGCCATCAGCTGGAAGACGTCGACGGCCTCGCCGATCGCGGACAGGCGGTAGCCCGCGTCGCGGTAGGACTGCTCGCTGGTGCGTGCGGAGACGTCGATCGAGACCTCCCGGTCCGCGGGCAGCCGGTCGTCCAGCGCGCGCAGCAGCGCGACCAGGCCGTGGGCGTCCCGGGCCCGCAGCGCCTCCAGGTCGACGTTCACCCCGTCCCACCCCTGGCCCACCACCTGGTCGACCACGGAGTCAACGACGCGGTCACGGTTCTCCGCGCTGCGCAGCAGGCGGTCGGCGGCGCGGGTGTCGAAGCCGCCGACGCGCTCGGAGTAGTTGCTCAGGATCAGCTCCGCGCGCAGTCCGGACCCGCGTGCGGTGCGCAGCAGCCGGCGGGCGGCCCGCGTGGAGGTGCCGACCGAGGCCCCGTCGCGGGCGATCTCGACCCCGGCCACCGTCGCCGTGGTCAGGGCGTCCGCGTCGCGCCGGACGACCGCGGGGCGGGCCCACTGGATGACGTAGCCGGTCACCGCGAGCGGCGACGCCCCAGCCTCCTCGGCCGGCGCCGGTGCCGCCGAGGCCGCTGCTGGGCCGGCGAGGCCGAGCAGCAGTGCCAGGGTGCCGCCGACGATGCGGTGCGCGCGGTTCGTACGGGCCGGGCGGGTCGAGGTGCTCACGCGGCATGCTCCCACCCGCCGCGGACCGGGGGAGGCGGCGTCGCCCGTCGCGGGTGCGGGGAGGGTCAGAACTCCCCTGCCCGTCGCATCCGGAACGGTCGGCCGTCCGGGTCGTGGAGCAGGCGGTAGACCGGCGTCGCCCAGAGCCTGGTCGACCGCGGCACCGGTGGCGGCGCGTGCCGGCGCAGGCGGCCGGGTGGGCGGGGGCCGACCCGGCCGCCCCGGTGCCATTCGTCGAGCCGGTCCGCCGAGGCGGCCATGGCGTCGACGAACGACTGCGGCTCGAGGAGAGGAGCGACCTGGTCGGGCCGGTCGGGATCCAGCCCGAGGTGCTCGGCGGCGAGCAGCAGCCGGAGGTCGCGGGCGAAGCGACGTGCGCCGGTGCCGTCCCCGCGCGGATCGGCGGGCGCGCGGCCGTCGTGCTCGGCGTCGACCACGGCAGCGCTCAGCTCGCTGTCGTGGGTCCAGGAACGACGGTTCATGTTGTCGCTGCCCACGCTGACCCAGGCGTCGTCGACGACGCAGGCCTTGGCGTGGACGTAGATCGGCGTGCCCTGCTCGTTCTCGAGGTCGTAGACGTGGACGCGGTCGGCCGCGACGGCCCGGCAGACCTGCAGCGCCTGCAGCTGGCCGACGCGGTTCGGGAGCACCGCCAGGGCGCCCTCGTGGTCCGGCACCTTCGGCACGACCGCGACCAGGTGCAGCTGCGGGCTGGCCGTCAGCGCCCGGGCGAGCAGCTCGGCGATGTCGGCGGACCAGAGGTACTGGTCCTCGACGTAGACCAGGCGCGTCGCCCGGAGCAGCGCCTTGGAGTAGCCGCGGGCGATGGACCGCTCGCCCCGGGGTGCGAAGTCGTAGACGCTCCGGGCCGCCGGGTAGGTCCGGAGCACCTGGACGGTGTGCGTCCCGGCGGGCGCGGGGTCCGGCAGCTCCGCAGGCAGCGGGGCCGTACGCAGGCGGGCGCCGCGGAGCTCGTCGCGGACCCGGGCGAGCGGGTTGCCGGTGACGGGGCTGGCGGGGTCCTCCCAGCGCTCCCGGAACACGGTCTCGAAGGCGCCCACCGCTGGTCCGCGGACCTCGAGCTGCACGTCGTGCCACGGGGGCGTCGGTCCGTACTCGTCGGCCATCGCCAGGGGCTGGGGGTCGCCGAGGTGCCGCGCGTCGTCGCGCCGGCTGTGGCACAGGTCGATGCCGCCCACGAACGCCACGTCGCGCTCCGGCGAGGTCGGCGAGCGCAGCACCACGAGCTTCTGGTGGTGGCTGCCGAACCGGTGCACCCGCTGGTCCAGGACCACCCGGCCGCCGGCGTCCTCGAGGGCGACGTCCAGGGCCTCGTTGCTCTCCTGGTTCATCTTGATCTTCTCGCCGTGCGAGCGCCAGACCAGGCCGCGCACCTCGACGCCCCGCCGGGCCGCGTCCCCGATCATCTCCACGACGGTCGGCCCGGCGTCGGTGAGGCGCTCGTCGGGGTCGCCGCGCCAGTCGGTGAAGAACAGGCGGTCGCCGTCGGTCAGCTGCTCGACGCACGCGAGCAGGCGGGCGAAGTAGGTCGCCCCGTGGACCAGGGGCGTGCAGGCGTTCCCCGGGACGCGGTCGACCAACCGGGTGTGCCGGTTGCCCCGCTCCGCACCGGTCAGCAGCCAGCTCTCGAGGGGGTCGTCCACGTGGTCCAGGCAACACGAGGCCGCCGCGGGGGCCGTACCCGGGGCCCGGGAACCGGTCGGGGGTGTCTCCGGGCCGTAAACTCGCCGGCATGTCCCTCCTCCAGTCGATCCAGAGCCCGCGCGACCTGCGGGAGCTCTCCGACGACCAGTTGACCGGGCTGGCCAGCGAGATCCGGGACCTGCTGATCGGCACCTGCGCGCGCGGCGGGGGGCACCTCGGCCCCAACCTCGGCGTGGTCGAGCTGACGATCGCGGTGCACCGGGTCTTCGACTCCCCGCGCGACCGCGTCGTCTTCGACACCGGCCACCAGGCGTACGTGCACAAGATGCTCACCGGTCGGGCGGGCGACTTCGCCGGGCTGCGCCAGGAGGGCGGCCTGTCGGGCTACCCCAGCCAGTCGGAGTCCCCGCACGACATCGTCGAGAACTCCCACGCCTCCACCGCGCTGTCGTACGCCGACGGCCTGGCCAAGGCGTACGCGATCCGTGGCGAGGACCGTCACGTCGTGGCCGTGATCGGGGACGGCGCGCTGACCGGCGGGATGGCCTGGGAGGCGTTGAACAACATCGCGGTCGCCGGCGACAGCCGCCTGGTGATGGTGGTCAACGACAACGGCCGCTCCTACACCCCGACCGTCGGTGGCCTGGCCACCGCGCTCACCTCGCTGCGCACCGACCCGCGCTACGAGCAGCTGCTCGACCAGGTCAAGAAGCGCCTGACCGCCGTGCCCGGCGTCGGCGCCGCGGCCTACGACGCGCTGCACGCGATGAAGAAGGGCCTCAAGGACGCGATCGCGCCGCAGGGGCTCTTCGAGGACCTCGGCCTGAAGTACGTCGGCCCGGTCGACGGCCACGACCGCGCCGCGATGGAGCAGGCGCTGGCGAAGGCCAAGCGCTTCAACGGCCCGGTGATCGTGCACGCCCTGACCCGCAAGGGCTTCGGCTACGACGCCGCCGAGCGGCACGAGGCCGACCAGTTCCACTCCCCGGGACCCTTCGACGTCGACACCGGCCAGGAGTCGCCCAAGGGCCGGATCTGGACCGACCACTTCGCCGACGCCATGGTCGAGGTCGGCCGCCGCCGCCCCGACGTGGTCGCGATGACGGCCGCGATGGTGCACCCGGTCGGCCTGGACAAGTTCCAAGCCCGGTTTCCCGAGCGGACCTTCGACGTCGGCATCGCCGAGCAGCACGCCGCCACGTCGGCCGCGGGGCTGGCGATGGGCGGGATGCACCCGGTCTTCGCGGTCTACGCCACCTTCTTGAACCGGGCCTTCGACCAGATCCTGATGGACGTCGCGCTGCACCGCTGCGGCGTCACCTTCGTGCTCGACCGCTCCGGCGTCACCGGCGACGACGGTGCCAGCCACAACGGGATGTGGGACATGTCGGTCCTGCAGGTGGTCCCGGGCCTGCGGCTGGCCGCTCCCCGGGACGCCACCCGGCTCCGCGAGCTGCTCGACGAGGCCGTCGAGGTCGACGACGCCCCCACCGTGGTGCGCTACCCCAAGGGTCCGCCGCCGGAGGACCTCGAGGCCGTCGGCAAGGCCGGCGGCGCCGACGTCCTCGTCCGCGAGGGGGCGCGGGACGTGCTCCTCGTCGGGGTGGGCTCGATGGCGACCACCGCGGTCGGTGTCGCGCAGCGCCTGGTCGACCAGGGCATCGGCGCGACCGTCGTGGACCCGCGCTGGGTCAAGCCGGTCGACCCCGCGATCGTCGAGCTGGCCCGCGAGCACCGCCTGGTGGTCAGCATCGAGGACAACGGGGTCGTCGGCGGCTGCGGCGCGGTGCTGCTGCAGACGCTGAACGCCGCCGGGGTCACCACCCCGGTCCGGCTGCACGGCATCGAGCAGGAGTTCCTGGGCCACGCCAAGCGCGGCGTGATCCTGGAGCGGCTCGGGCTGACGCCGCAGGCGCTGGCCCTCGGGATCGTGGAGAGCATCTCGGCGCTGGACGGCGAGACCGCCGAGCGGGACCGGGTCGAGCCCACCGCCTGACCCCGGACGCCTGACCCGGGACGCCTGACCCGGGACGTCCCGCCCCCCGGGCGCCTCGTCCCGGACGCCGCCCCGGTGTCCTACCGTCTCCCGGTGAGCAGAGACACCGGGTTGTTCCGGACCAAGAGCGTCGAGCAGTCCATCGCCGACACCGACGACCCCGAGACCAGGCTGCGCAAGGACCTCGGGGCGCTCGACCTCACGGTCTTCGGGGTCGGCGTCGTCATCGGCGCGGGCATCTTCGTGCTGACCGGCACGGTCGCCGCCACCAACTCCGGCCCGGCGCTGGCGCTGTCCTTCGCGATCGCCGCCGTCGCCTGCGGGCTCGCCGCGCTCTGCTACGCCGAGTTCGCCTCGACGGTCCCGGTCGCCGGGTCGGCCTACACCTTCAGCTACGCCACCCTCGGCGAGCTGGTCGCCTGGATCATCGGCTGGGACCTCGTCCTGGAGTTCACGATCGGCGCCGCCGCGCTGTCCACGAGCTTCTCGGGCTACCTCCAGCAGCTGCTGGCCGGCACCCCGTTCGAGGTGCCGACGGCGCTCGCCAGCGCCGAGGACGGCCTGCTCAACCTGCCGGCCGTCGTGATCGCCCTGGTGGTGGCAGGCCTGCTGGTGCGCGGCACCAAGTTCTCCAGCCGGTTCAACCAGGTGGTGGTGGCCATCAAGCTGGCCGCCGTCGCCGCGGTGATCGTCATCGGCATCTCGCTGGTCGACCCGTCCAACTGGGTCCCGTTCATCCCCGAGTCCCAGCCGGTCGCCGAGTCCGGCGGCGGGTTCCGCGACCTGCCGCTGATCACCTCCCTGCTCGGCGTCGAGCCGGCCGTGTTCGGCCTCGGCGGCGTGATCGCGGGCGCCGCGATCGTCTTCTTCGCCTTCATCGGCTTCGACGTCGTGGCCACCACCGCCGAAGAGGCCAAGAACCCCCAGCGCGACGTGCCGATCGGCATCCTCGGCTCGCTGGCCATCGTCACGGTCCTCTACATCGCCGTCAGCCTGGTGGTCACCGGGGTGCAGGACTACCGCGACATCGACCCCGACGACGCTGCGCCGCTGGCGACCGCGTTCTCGGCGGCCGGGGTCAGCTGGGTCGGCGACGTCATCTCCGTCGCGGCCTGCATCGGCCTGGTCGTGGTGGCGATGATCCTCATGCTGGGCCAGAGCCGGGTCGCCTTCGCGATGGCCCGCGACGGCCTGCTGCCGCGCAGCATCGCCAAGGTCCACCCGAGGTACGGCACCCCCTCGCGGATCACCCTGACCACCGGGGTCGTGGTCGCCGTCATCGCCGGCTTCGTCCCGCTCAGCACCCTGGCCGACCTGGTCAACATCGGCACGCTCTTCGCGTTCGTGCTGGTCAGCATCGGCGTCGTCGTGCTGCGCCGGACCCGTCCCGACCTCCCGCGCTCGTTCCGGACGCCTCTCGCGCCCGTCGTGGCGACGCTGTCGGTGCTGATGTGCCTGTACCTGATGCTCAACCTCACCGGGGAGACCTGGGAGCGCTTCGGCCTCTGGATGGCCCTCGGCGTGGTCGTCTACTTCGTCTACGGGCGCAGGCACAGCCGGCTCGGACGGCGCACGGCGGAGGCGGACGCGGGCTGACCCGCCCCGGCAACTATCGTGGGGAGGTGACATCCCCACGCCTGGTCCACATCGTCGACGACGTCCCCGCGCTCGAGGGCGTCACGGACCTGACGATGGTGCTGGTGCTCGACGGCTTCCTGGACGCCGGCAACGCCGCCGCCCTCGCCGCGCGGCACCTCGTCGCGGTCGACGAGGCCGGCGTGACGTCGATGCCGGTCGCCGAGACCAGCGCCGACACCTCCGGCACGAGCGACACCGGCCCGCTCGACGGCCCCGGCGCCGCGGGCGCCGACCCGGCGGTCGGCCCGGTCGTGGCCACCTTCGACGTCGACGAGCTGCACGACTACCGCGCCCGCCGGCCCCCGATGTCGTTCGTCCAGGACCACTACGCCGGCTACGAGGCGCCGCGGCTGCTCGTCCGGCTGCTGCACGACAGCGGCGGCACCCCGTACCTGCTCCTGCACGGCGCCGAGCCCGACACCCGCTGGGAGGCGTTCGCGCGGGCGGTGCGCGAGGTCGTCGAGCGGTTCGGCGTCACGCGCGTCGTCGGGATGGGCTCGGTGCCGATGGCGGTGCCGCACACCCGCCCGATCACCGTCACCCACCACGCCAACCGCCCCGAGCTGGTGACCGGCACCAGCCCGTGGCGCGGCGAGCTGCGGATCCCCGGCAGCGCCCAGGCGCTGCTCGAGGTGCGCCTGGGGGAGTGGGGCCACGACGCCCTCGGCTTCGTCGCGCACGTCCCGCACTACCTGGCCCAGCTCGACTACCCGCAGGCCGCGGTGACGTTGCTGGAGCAGGTCGAGAAGCTCGGGCGGCTGACCATCACCCTCGACGCGCTCCGCTCGCAGGCCGAGCAGCGCGAGACCGAGATCGACCACTACCTGGCCCAGAACGAGGAGGTCGGCGAGGTGGTCGCCGCCCTCGAGCGGCAGTACGACGCCTTCGAGCGGGCCGAGGAGAGCGGCTCGAACCTGCTGGCCTCCGACCGTCCGCTGCCCACCGGCGAGGAGATCGGCCAGGAGTTCGAACGGTTCCTGGCCGGCCTGGAGAACCCGGAGGGCGAGCAGTGAGCGAGACCACCGACGGAGTCGAGCGCACCGCCGAGCTGGTCCGCCTGCTCGACATCGAGACCCTCGACGTCGACCTGCACCGCGGCAGCCAACCGGTCACCCGCCGCAAGCGCGTCTACGGCGGGCAGGTCGCGGCCCAGGCGCTGATCGCGGCCATGCGCTCGGTCGACGAGGGCTACCAGGTGCACTCGCTGCACTCCTACTTCCTGCTCGCCGGCGACTACGGCGTGCCGATCATCTACGCCGTCGAGCGGATCCGCGACGGGCGGTCCTTCCTCACCCGACGGGTGGAGGCCCGCCAGCACGGCCGGGTCATCTACTACCAGACCGTCAGCTTCCACCGGCACGAGGAGGGCTTCGACCACCAGGACCAGATGCCGACCACGCCCGGACCCGAGGCCGGCGTCGACATGATGGACCTGATGCGCCGGGCCGGGAACACCGAGGTCGACTCGCTCGACAACGAGTGGGGCGCGATGGAGATGCGTTTCCTGGGCAGCTCCGAGCACGGTCTCGAGCGCGACCCGGCCCACCCGGCGCAGTCCCGGATGTGGATGCGGGTGCGCGGTGAGCTGCCGGCCGACCCGACGGTGCACCTGGCGATGTTCACCTTCGCCAGCGACGTCAGCCTGCTCGGCGCCTCCCTGGCCGCGCACCCCGTGCTGCCGACCCAGGTGATGATGGCCTCGCTGGACCACACGATCTGGTTCCACCGGCCCTTCAAGGTCGACGAGTGGTGGCTCTACGACCAGTGGTCGCCCTCGGCGCAGGGCGGTCGCGGCCTCTCGATCGGCCGCGTCTTCACCCCGGACGGCGTCCTGGTGGCCACGGTCGCCCAGGAGGGCATCATCCGTCCGCGTCGGGACCGCTGAGCCCGACCCGGCGGTAGCCGTCGCGCAGGGGGTCGTCGGGGGCGACGGCGTACGTCCGGCCCCACGTGGTCAGCGCGTCCACGACGGGCGCCAGCCTCAGCCCGGCCTCGGTCAGCAGGTACTCCTCGCGCGGCGGCGACTCCTGGTAGCGGCGCCGCAGGACCAGCCCGGCCTGTTCCAGCGACCGGAGCCGGGCGGTGACGCGGTCGCGCGGGGCGCCGGTGCCACGCAGGACGTCGGTGAAGCGGCGCGAGCCCAGCAGCAGCTCGCGGACCACCAGCAGCGACCAGCGCTCGCCGACCAGCTCGAGCGCCGCGGCCGCGGGGCAGGGGCGGCCGGGGAGGTCGGCCAGCGGGACCTGGCGAGGGGTGCTCGGGGCGCTCACGCCTGCTAGCGTCACCCGAGTGAGTTCGGAAGTCAAACCAACTCGGGCCGTCGGCCGCGACCGCACCCTGACCTGGGTCGCCGTCGGCACCGCACTGGTCCTGGTCACCTACGTGACCCCGATCGCGACCCTGGCGCGCAGCGCACCGGACCTCGGGGCCGGGCCGGCGGCGCGGGCCTGGATCCTGAGCTCGATGAGCGTCGGCCTCGCCGCGGCGCTGCTCGCCGCCGGGGTGGCCGGCGACACCCGCGGCCGCCGCCGGGTCTACCTCGGCGGCCTCGTGCTGATGGGCGGCGGGGCCGCGGTCTGCGCCCTGGCCTGGGAACCCTGGCTGCTCGTCGGTGCTCGCGTGGTGCAGGGCGTCGGTGGCGCCGCCGTCCTGGCCTGCGGCCTGGCGCTGCTGGCCGGCTCCACCGAGCCCGGCCCGGCCCGGACCCGGGCCACCGCGGTGTGGGGCGCCTCGGTCGGCGTCGGCATCACCGCCGGTTCGCTGCTGGCGCTCGCGCTCGACCTGGACGCCGCGTGGGCCAGCGGGTGGCGGGAGACGTACGCCGTGACCGCCGTGCTGGTGCTGGCCACGGTCGTGCCCACGCGACGCGGGGTGCCGGCACCCCCGGGCGTGCCCGGGCGGGTGGACCTCCCCGGCCTCGCGCTGCTCAGCCTGGCCGCGACCGCGCTGGTCGCGGCGCTGACCCAGGGCCGCGGTGGGGTCGACCTGCTCACCGTGCTGCTCGGCGTCGTCGCGGTGGCCGCGCTGCTGGGGTTCCTGGCCGTCGAGCGGCGGGTGCCGGCGCCGCTGCTCGACCCGGCGCTGCTGCGCGACCCGCGGTTCCGGGCCGCGACCACGGGGTCGCTGGTGCTGGGCCTCGGCATCATCGGGACCACGTCCTACCTCCCGACCCTGGTCGACGCCGGCCTCGACCGCGGGCTCGCGGTGGCCACGGTGCCCGTCCTGGGCTGGTCCCTCACCAGCGTCGCCGCCTCGGTGCTGCTGCCGCGGCTGAGGGTGGCGCCGAGCGGCCCCCGGGCGATCGCGGTGCTGCTGGTCGGCGTTGCCGTCGGGCAGCTGCTCTGCCTGGGCGTCAGCGCCGACTCGGCGCTGTGGCAGCTGACGGGTGCGATGGTGGTGGCCGGCGTCGCCACCGGGGCGCTCAACGCCACCCTCGGCCGCGAGGCGGTCGCCAGCGTCCCGCCGGCCCGGGCCGCGATGGGCTCGGGCGCCAACAACACCGCGCGCTACCTCGGCGCGGCGTGCGGGATCACGCTCTTCGCCACCGTCGCGCAGCTGCCCGAGGACGTCAGGGTCGGCTTCGACGCCGCCATCGTGGCCTCGGCCGGGCTGACGCTGCTGGGCGCGGCGACGATCGCGTCGTTCGGTCGCCGCCACACCCCGGCCCGACCCGTACCCTCAACCTCGGGCTGAGGGTGAGGGTGAGGGTCGGTGTCACAGCGCGGTGGTGCGGCCGGCCAGGTGGGGTGCACCGCTGCTCGGGCTGGTGAGTGAGAAGGCGTACCCGCCCTCCAGCCTGGCCGAGCCGAACGCGATCCTGCCGGGCAGCAGGACCGGCTTCTTGAAGGCCACCTCGACCCGGACGGCGTCGGGCAGGCGGTTCTCCAGCGCCGCGACGCAGCGGGCCTTGGTCCACATCCCGTGCGCGATCTGGCGGGGGAACCCGAGCGCCCTGGCCGTCAGCGGGTAGAGGTGGATCGGGTTGTGGTCACCCGACACGGCGGCGTAGGTCCGGCCGAGGTCGGCCGGCAGGCGCCAGACCGTCCCGGTCGGGGGCGCGTCGGGGAACGTCGTCCCGGCCGGCGCGGTGTCGTCGCCGCGGCCACGGCGCAGGTAGGTCGACGTGCTCTCCCAGGCCAGGCCGTCGGCGTCGCGGACCTCGGTGGTGAAGGCGTAGGTCGTGCCCTTGGGGTGCGCCCCGGGAGGGCCGACCCGGGTGCCGACCTCGAGCCGGTCGCCGACCGAGAGCTGCCGGTGCCGGGTGACGGCGTTCTCGACGTGCACCATCCCGACCGCGGGGGCCGGGAAGGCGGGGTCGGTCATGATCGCCATGTGCAGTCCGAAGGCCAGCAGGTGCGGGTAGGTCAGCGGGACGGTGTCCTTGACCGGGAAGCCGCACACCCGGGCGTACGTGTCGACGTCCTCGCGCCGCACGGTGACCGGCGGCCGGTCGTAGGACAGGCCCTCGAACCCGGCCGCGGAGGCCTTGCGGACGCCGGGCAGGCCGCCCACGACGGGCAGCGAGGGGAGCGCGGCGCGCAGCAGGGTGGTGAGGCCGGCCGAGCCGTCCACGGTGGTCGTGGCCACCTCAGGCCCCCAGCATCATCTGGCCGCAGACGCGGACGACGTTGCCGTTGACCGCGGTCGAGCCGGGACTGGCGTACCAGGAGATCGTCTCGGCCACGTCGACCGGCAGCCCGCCCTGCGACATCGCGTTCAGGCGCTGGCCGACCTCGCGGGTCGCGAACGGCACCGCGGCGGTCATCTGGGTGATGATGAAGCCCGGGGCGACGGCGTTGATCGTGATCCCGCGCTCGAGGTCGTCGGCCAGGGAGTCGACCAGCCCGATCACGCCGGCCTTGGAGGCGGCGTAGTTGGTCTGGCCCACGTTGCCGGCGATGCCCGCGATCGAGGCCACGCCCACGACGGAGCCGTTGTCGTGGAGGACCCCCTGGTCGAGCAGCTCGCGGGTGATCCGCTCCGGCGCGGTGAGGTTGACCGCGATCACCGAGTCCCAGCGCGACTCGTCCATGTTGGCCAGCTTCTTGTCGCGGGTGATGCCGGCGTTGTGCACGACCACGTCGACCCCGCCGTGCTTGTCCGCCAGGTGCTGGGCGATGCGCTGCGGCGCGTCCTTGGCGGTGATGTCGAGGGTCAGCCAGTCGCCGTCGAGCTCGTCCATCAGCCGGACGAGCCCGTCGGCGGCCTGGGGCACGTCCACGCCGACGACCGTGGCGCCGTCGCGGTGCAGCACCCGGGCGATCTGCTCGCCGATCCCGCGGCTGGCACCGGTGACCAGGGCGACCCGACCGACGAGCGGGCGGGTCCAGTCCGCGACCGGGGCGGCGTCGGTGGCGCCGTGGGCGCCGATCCGGACGACCTGGCCCGAGACGTAGGCGGACTTGGGGGAGAGCAGGAAGCCGAGCGTGCTCAGGGTCGCGGCCTCGGCGCCCTCGGCGACGTAGACCAGCTGGACCGTGCCGCCCCGGCCGACCTCCTTGCCGAGGGAGCGGGTGAACCCCTCGAGGGCCCGCTGCGCGACGCGCTCGGCACCGGAGACCTGCTCGGGCGGGGTGCCGACGACGACGATGCGGGGGCAGGACTCCAGGCTGCGCATCACCGGGGTGACGAAGTCGCGCAGCGCGTGCAGCTGCTCGCTGCCGGTCAGGCCGGTGGCGTCGAAGACCAGGCCCTTGAACCGGGCACCCTCGGCCGCGGCCGTCGCCGTGGTGACGTCGAGCTCGGCCAGCAGCCCCGGCAGCGACTCGGCCAGCCGGCCCCGCCCGCCGACCAGCACCGTGCCGTGGACCAGCGGGTCGCCCTCGGTGTAGCGGTCGAGCCGCATCGGGGCGGGCAGGCCGAGGTTCTTGACCAGCAGCCTCCCGATCGGCGTGCTGGTGAAGCCCTGGTAGCGGTCGCTCATGCGTGCGGTCCTCCGGTCGGTGCGTGCAAGGTCGGATCGATCATGTAACTCTATGTGTAACTCGGAGTCCACATTGCGTGACCTCCCCCTCACCGCCTTCCCCTCGTGGGCAGGCTCCGACAAGGATGAGCCCATGATCTCCAGCACCCGTCGCGTCGCCGTCATCGGTGGCAACCGCCTCCCCTTCGCCCGCTCCAACACCGTCTACGCCACCGCCTCGAACCAGGACATGCTGACCGCGGCCATCGACGGCGCGGTCACCCGGTTCGGGCTCGAGGGCGAGCGTCTGGGTGAGGTCGTGGCCGGTGCGGTGCTCAAGCACGCGCGTGACTTCAACCTCACCCGTGAGGCCGTCCTGGGCTCGAAGCTGTCGGCCGAGACGCCCGCCACCGACATCCAGCAGGCCTGCGGCACCGGCCTGCAGGCCGCGATCCAGGTCGCCAACAAGATCGCCCTCGGCCAGATCGAGGTCGGCCTGGCCGGCGGTTCCGACACCACCTCCGACGCGCCGATCGCCGTGGGCGAGGGCCTGCGCAAGGTCCTGCTCGAGGCCAACCGGGCCAAGAGCCTGCAGGGCCGGGTGGCCGCGCTGGCGAAGATCCGCCCCGGCGACCTCGTTCCGAGCATCCCGCAGAACGGGGAGCCGCGGACCGGGATGTCGATGGGGGAGCACCAGGCGCTGACCGCCCTGGAGTGGCAGATCACCCGCGAGGCCCAGGACGAGCTGACGGTCGCCTCCCACCAGCACCTCGCCGCGGCGTACGAGTCCGGCTTCCTCGACGACCAGGTCACGCCGTTCCGTGGCCTGGAGCGCGACCAGAACCTGCGTCCCGACTCCTCGGTGGAGAAGCTCTCGACCCTCAAGCCGGTCTTCGGCAAGGGCGCGGCGGCCACGATGACGGCGGCCAACTCGACCCCGTTGACCGACGGTGCCTCCGTGGTGCTGCTGGCCTCGGAGGAGTGGGCCGAGCAGCGCGGTCTGCCCGTGCTGGCCTACCTGACGGCCTACGAGACCGCGGCCGTGGACTACGTGCACGGCGGGGAGGGCCTGCTGATGGCCCCGGCCTACGCGATGGCGCGCATGCTCGAGCGCGAGGGGCACGCGCTGCAGGACTTCGACTTCTACGAGATCCACGAGGCGTTCGCCTCCCAGGTGCTCTCGACCCTCAAGGCGTGGGAGGACCCGGTGTTCTGCAAGGAGCGCCTGGGCCTGGACGCCC